>DASZIV010000110.1:0-108881 GCA_035948775.1 Bryobacteraceae bacterium | reverse complement strand
TTGGAACTCGTTATTGATCTCCCAGCTCTTCACCAATCCCCAGAGCGGCACCGAATAGAGTGCGGCGGTATTGTATGCGGTCCAGAAACTAGGGACGTTTTTCCCTGTATCAACCAAATTCCAGAAGTCCTGGCGCCCGTTGATGAATCCTCCGAAAAGGGTTCCTACCGTATAGGAAGTGTACGTGGCCGGATCTCCCACCTTGAGGGCCGCCCGGAGAGCCTGATAGCTGGTATTGTACCCGCTAGTCACAAAGGCAGCGCCAAATGCGTCCATCGGGTGGATCGCAGGCAGCCACTCGTTCCAATCCATCAGCTGAAACGTGACCCGAATCTGGCGCGGGTTCAAGGTGCCTTGTGCCGAGAAAACAGAGTCCTGAATGCCGGCAGGGAAGATATCGTTGAGCTGATCCTGATCGCTGTTGGCCACTGCGCCCAGACCCGCGCCGGCGGCCCATTCGTTGACTGGCAGGGAGTCCAGGCCGGGACCCGGCTGGTACGGGGGATTCCACGGCCGGCCGGGATTGTTGACCGGCAGCGTACGGATGTAACTGGCGATCTGCTGGCCCTGTTGCGCCGTCAGCCCGTGAAACATGGAGCGCGCAACGATTGAAAAGTTGGAGTAGTTGAAATATTTCAGATCTCTGCCATCCTGCGCATGACAGCTCGCGCAGGCGGCCTGGATCGGAACCGGCCCCGTTGCCTGCGGCACCGTCAGAGCCGCACCGTGCCACAAGGCTTGGCCCGCCGCGATATCGCTAGGGTTGGAAGAAGGCGGCTGCCAGGTGCTGGGGTCGTCTTGCACGAATGCTTGCGACGGCATTAGAGCATTCCCGTTCGGGTCCAAGAAGTTGAACGACAAAACGCGGAAGCCGCTGGTTCTGCCGTCGGTGGCGTTGAAACGGAAATTGATGGTGTTGTTGCCGGCGGCGATGGCGCCTGCCGGCAGCGGCACGGTTATGTCCAACGTGCCGAATCCACCTCCGATGCCGCCATATGCCGCGGCGTTCCCCAGGAGTGTAACCGTGGCGGTATTCAGGGGCACCCAGGCCGAACTATTCACCTGCACGCTGGCCTCGGTCTCGTAGCGCAGACCATGGATGCGCATTTGCATTGTATTGCTGCCGGCGGGAACGGTTGGAGCATTCACCACAGCCGATACAACGGTGCCATTGGGACCCATTACTTCGACAGGCAGAGTAATCGCAGAAGGACCAGCCGCGGGATTCAAAGTCACAGTCGCCTGGCCCGACTTAGTGGTATCCGCCGTGGATGTCGCCACTACGGCCACCTGCTGCTGCGCGGCGATGGTGGCCGGCGCGGTGTATAGTCCCGTGGAGGAGATAGTGCCTACGTTGGGGTTCAAACTCCAGGTCACACCCGTATTGCCGGTCCCCGCTATAGTTGCCGTGAACTGCTGGGTCTGCAATGCCTGCAAACTGGCGCTGCCGGGGCTGAGCGACACAATCACTGTGGGCTGGAGGGTGACTTGGGCAGTGCCGGATTTGGTGGGATCGGCCGCGCTGGTGGCTGTGACAATGATGATTTGCGAAGCCGCAATCAACGCCGGCGCGGTGTAGAGACCACCGCTGATGGTGCCCACGTTCGGATTCAAGCTCCACGTAACGGTCTGGTTGCTGGTGCCCGCTACGGATGCAGCGAACTGCTGCGTTCCGGATGCCTTGAGGCTAGTGGTGCCAGGATTCACGGAAACAGCTACTGAAGCCGCCGCCGGTTGGAGATTGACCAGAGCACTGGCAAACTTTGTGGTGTCCGCCACGCTGATGGCGGTGATGGTGACCGTCTGGGAAGAGGATATCACTGCGGGTGCCGTGTATAGACCATTGGTGATCGAGCCGATGGCCGGATTCAAATTCCACGTCACTGCGGGGTTCACCGCTCCCGAAACGGACGGAGAGAATTGCTGCGTCTGCGATGCGCTCAGGGTGGTGACGGTCGGCGTTAGCGACACGTTAACGGGTACGAGATTGACCGTCGCCGTGGCAAATTTGGTGGTGTCCGCGGCGCTTGTGCCCGTGATGATAACCGTCTGAGCCGAATTAACTACTGCTGGAGCCGTGTACAACCCGGTGCTGTTGATGTTACCCACCGGCGGATTTAAGCTCCAGTTCACAGCCGTATTAATGGTGCCGGTCAGGGTAGGAGTAAACTGCTGAGTCTGCGATCCCATCAGGGACACGGGAGCCGGAGCGATCGAAATAGTGATCGCCGCTACCGGACGACCAAAAGGCCGGGCGCCGTCCGTGTTTTTGCCCGCAGCTAACAGAACAACTTTTCGGTCCTGTGCACCGAACTCTGATGGTGTTCCCCGGAGCGGCGCGAGTTGCCCAGTGGCAGCAACGATAGTTAGCAGTAAGTAGGCCAGTATCACAACAGTGAGTCTACTTCTAGGTGTACTAGTACGACAATGGTCGCATTCGTTATTGGCACCATGCTAACAATGTGAAAATCCGCACCATTTGTTAGCAGAATTTTCGGGTCCACTAGGACGTGGTTCTACACGTAAGCCCAGAGCCCTCGGCCCTTTCGGCCCATACCAGCTCTCGACAGCTTAACACTATTGTGGTCGGCAGCAGATGGATTTGGACGGTCGGTTAAGAGGGGGAATCCTCCGGTATTGCGAAACCGTTTGAACGCTTCTGTTAGCTCCGCGAGTGCGATTTTGGCTAAACCCCGAAACGGCAAATAATGAAGGAACAACTTCCCCAGTGGTCAAAGGCGGTGTATAGGTCCGCGCGAGCGCTTTCGCCGACTTCGCAGGCGAGCGGTCTTCGAAGAAATCCACCCTGCGAGCGTCTGGGGTGATGCGGAATCACGCTCAGGTTCAGGCTCCGGTTTGGCTGCCACTGCGCACATCAGAAAAAGGACTTCTTGGCGCCATTAAAGCCTGGATATCCATGCCATGATCGATGCGCCCTGCGGAGATTGTTACTGGCTGTCGAAGACCGATCTCGTTCAGCATCTCGATTGGTATATCGGGTTCGACATCGTCCCGGAAGTGACCAGCCGAAATAAACAGCTGTGGACGGCGGAAGATTTCATTTGACATAACTGACCTGGTCAAGCGAGTGCCGCCGTGTTCTGACTTGATGCTTTTGTCGTGCACTCTAGGTTCACTTGCGGTTTAAGGGCGGCTTACGTGTGCTGGAAATTTCATAAGCAGCGGCCGCGGTATTTTGATGATCACGAATCAACCGCAGATGGCGCGGAACGAAGAAATCAATTTCACCGGTTCAGACCGGCCCGTGAGGCTTTATCTTCCTCCGTTCAATTTTCCACCGCCGATCTGGTCTGTTGATACTTCTCAGGGAGGCGACTGACCTGCCCTCGATAATCTCCTCCAGTCATAATTGAGAAGCTCCCCAGGAAAAAGGAGCTTCGAAATGAAGAAGGGCAAGCACACGGAAGAGCAGATTATCGGCGTGCTGAAGCAGGTGGAGGCAGGCCGGACGGTGGAGGAAGTCGCGCGGGAACTGGGCGTCAGCGAGGCGACGATCTACACCTGGAAGAGCAAGTATGGCGGCATGGAAGTCAGCGAAGCGCGGCGGCTGAAGGAACTGGAAGATGAGAACCGCCGACTGAAACACATGGTTGCTGACCTGAGCCTCGACAAAGAGGCGCTGAAGGCGGTGATCCGAAAAAACGGCTGGAGCTTCCATGAGAAGGCCACCCCTGTCAACCGAGACTGGTCAGAAATGTGATCCCGCCGGAGCCGCCCGTCGTGACCATTGCTCCGCAGAACGGCGCGCAGCGGGCAAGGACGCGCCCGTAGGGCGCGGCGAAGCGAATCCTTGCCGGCGAGCACCGTTCTGCTATTCCGCACCAGAGACGGGCGGTTCCGGCGGTTCGACAGTGATCCTGCTGGTGGGCTCAGAGCGGTTTCAGTGCTCTGCTTTTCTCACATCTTGTGCTCACATACCCGCCTTCCATTCGCACTCTGATTGGCCGCGTTGCTTAAGCCAGGTGCATGCATGGGGTCCATAATTGTGAGTGGTGCTGCTTCCTGTAGGACGGCGTCCAGAAGGCGCCAAGCTCCATAGCCCGCAGTCACCAGACCTTCGGTATTCACAAGATGAAGCTTTGCTCACCGGAGCCTTTGTTTATGCCGCTGCTGTACTACTTCCGCGCATCGGCTCGTATGAAGATTGCGTGACCCAGAGGCGGTGCAGCAGCACGGCCAGTTTCCGCGCGACCGCGACGATTGCGCGTTTTCGCCCATTTTTGCCGCCGCGCTCTGCAAGCTTGCGACCCCAGATTTGAAGGGCCGTCGGTGGGCCGAAAGGACCAAGGATGTGATGGGCGCACTGGACGAGCAAGGTTCGAAGATATCGGTCACCGGCCTTCGTAATCCCGAGCTGTGGATCACTTCGGCCAGATTGGCTGCGCCGAGGCCGGAGGCCCAGAAAACATCCTGCGTCGCGGCTCTTTCGAAATCGGTTCTTATCTTCGAGGGTGAGTACGAAGGTCAACGCCGTCAGCGCGCCCACACCATGAATCTGTTGAAGAGCAATCGTTTCCGGATACTTTGTTTCGGCGAGCTTCTCGACCTGGTTGTCGAAGTTGACAATCTGGGCAGTCAGAGCATCGATCAGTGAGGGCAACGGCCCCACGGCATTTTTCAAGTTCTCCGGCAATCGGTCTAAAGCCTTCTTTGCATATCCGGAAACCGAGAGCGGCGGTAGCCGAAGTCCGAATGGTTTCACAAGGCTTCGCGCAGTGTTTGAAAGTCTAGTACGAGCTTCCACTAGCACAGCCCGCGAGCGAACAAAGACCAGGTCCGCATGGGTGAGGCTGCTTCGGTGTTTGATGGGACGAAGTATCCGCGGATCGACACGAGCATAGCGCGCAAGTTTTTCGGCGTCCGCACGATCGTGTTTCCGGTCGCTATCTGTAATGGCCCGGAGCTCCCGCACGTTCGCTACGAAAACTTCATGACCCATTTCCGATAGATGCTCGCTGACCCAAAGCGAGTGCGTACCAGCCTCGATCGCGATGCGCTTTGGAGGCAGATCCGCGAAGTGATCCGACATGGCTCGTCGCGTCATTTTCACACGCCCCTCTTCAACGATGTTGCCATCCTCATCTATCGAGCAGTAGTGCCCCCAAACATCTCCGAGGTCGATTCCGATGGCCGCAAAATGCGGCTGCGTACTGTTTTGTTTCTTCACGTGCTTCTCCTTTGGAGACCAGCGTAGACCGCCGCCGGCCTTCTCATCCATCCTGTAGGTCTAAGGCAGGATGTGGCGCTCGTGATGAGCGAGTTTCAGTACTCGGAACGGGAAGCCTGCAAGCTCATGTCCATGGATCGGACCACCTACCGCTATAAACCGCGGCCGGACCACAACGCCGAGTTGCGTAGCAAGTTACTCGCGCTGGCGCGGCAGAAACCGCGCTACGGCTACCGGCGTTTGTGCGTGCTGCTGGAGCGCGGCGGATGCCAAGCCAGCCCGCAACGGGTGTACCGCATATACAGCGAAGAGCATCTGGCGGTACGAAGGCTGAAACGGAAGCGGCTGGTGCGACCGGCGCCGGAAGGCACGTTGTTGCATCGGCCCAACCAGGAATGGGCCATCGATTTCGTGTCCGATGGGTTGGCCACGGGACGAGGATTGCGCATGCTAACCGTGGTAGACAGTTTCACGCGTGAGTGTCCTGCCATCGAAGTCGACACGGGTCTGTCGAGCGGCCGAGTGACGCGCGTGCTGGACTGGATCATCAGCCAGCGTGGAAGGCCGGAAGTGATTCGATGCGATAACGGGCCGGAATTCACGAGCCGGCACTTTATCGTTTGGTGCGAGGAAAGGCAGATCACGCTTCTGCACATTCAGCCTGGCCGACCCATGCAGAACAGCCATGTCGAGAGCTTCAATGGGCGATTCCGTGACCAGTGTCTGAATCACAACTGGTTCGCGACGCTGGCGGACGCAAAGGAAAAGATCGAGCGTTGGCGTATGGAATACAACGGAGCGCGGCCACACAGCAGCTTGGCGTATCGAACGCCCGAGGAATTTGCCAAAGACTGCTCTGAGCCCACCAACAGGATGGGGTTACCAACACCCATCCCGCCAGAGCCGCCCGTCGCAGGTGAGCGGTCGCAGAACGGTACTCACGGTCAAGGGTTCGCTGACGCCGCGCCAAAAGCCGGCGCGCCCTTGACCGCTCCGTGCCGTTCTGCAGCGGAGTATGGTGCGACGGGCGGCTCCGACGGGATGGGAAAAGAAGGGTTACAGTAGACGGAGCGTCTCAGTTACGTTTGGTAGAGAAAATCGGGGCAGGTCACGACGACCACTCGGAAGCAAGAATATTTAGACTAAGCATGCACAATATCTAAGGCCACTTCATCTAAGGCCACTTCAATATGGACCTCGGTACGTCCCTATTGCAGTTGTCAATTCCGAACGAGGAAGCTGCGAATACATTCTCCTTCCGGATGTTCGGGCCGCATTGCCGGAACTTCGAGCATTAACTCCACATCAGGGACATTGAACGGCGGCGCACTCAGAACAATGCCCGAGCCCCACACGACGCGCGCTTCTTTGCCGTGAGGTTTGTCACGATTCGCCATAAATGACCCCACTGGTCCGGGGTGATCTTCGGTCACTATCACCCATTTGAACTGTTTCAACTTTGCCAGGACCCTTATTATCTGTGCGTTCGATAGATGCTGCAGCACCTCCCGGATCAGGCAAAGGTCCGCTACAGGGAGTTCATCGGTTATGATATCCAGAGTACGAAACTGTACGTGATTGTTCGCAAAGCGTGCCCTGTTTGCCTCAATTAAAGGTTCCACTATGTCGATTCCAACGTAGTGAAATGACGAACTTACTATTCGGCTGCCGACTCGAAAGTCGCCACAACCCAGATCTACTATCGATCGAACTTTTTCGCTCTCAATAAATCTATTGATGCAGTCTACATAGGGACTCGCCGCCGCGTCATCTGAGCCTGGTCCGGAGTAAAACGGAAAATCCCTATGGGGATGCGACTGGTGCTTTCCCCACATATTTTTCGAATAGATCTCTGTGAAAACTTCTCTTGAGCTGAGTCGGCTGTCTCTAGCCTGAGAAAACACGCTGTTCACTCGGCGGTACATATTCCGAATCGGCCACGGGGCATGTTTCTTGATGAAGTTTGTCAACCACATCCTTACGCTCGCTCCGGTCTTTGAGGATTTGCATTCCGCGTGCTCCCTGGAGCTCATTGATCTCCATCCCTCCTGTTGACGATGTGAATATCCTCAGACATGATAGCGAGCGCCAGCCCTGCCTCTCTTCGACGGCTATTCAGATCATCGGCACGATAGATTTCACCTCGCCGGAACACGCAATCGACACGATATCGACCGCGGTATCCCGCCAGCTGCGACTCCGCAGGCGGTCGCCGAAAGGTTGAAATCGAGATTTCCATTCGTCCTTCTTCGGTCGCCATGCGAGCAGACGCTGAACCAGGTCGTTGGCGTCCTCCGGATTCGGAATCAGCATGGGCGCGCAGTCAGACTCATAACGTTCGGCCACTCCCGCCGACGCCGAGACCATGGCCGGAATTCCCCGGCAAATCGCCTCTTGCACGTTCAGCCCGTAGGATTCGTAGCGAACCGGACTGACAAGCACGTCAGCCGTCGCTAGAACGCTCTTAACCTGTTCGGAAAATCCGAGAAAACGAATGCGATCGGCTAAGCCGGCCTGCTGCACACTGGTCCGCCACATGGGAAGCGCCGGCCCGGCGCCCGCGACCAGCAGATCAACATTCCAATCCCGTTTAACACAGAGCTCTTCCCAAGCGCGAAAGAGTACATCAAAGCCCTTTCGGTGATCATAGCCCAAAGCCCCCACGAACACCGCCACGGCACGGGTCTCGGGGATTTCGAGTGCCTGCCTGCTCGCGGCGCGTTCCGCGTGCGTTACGAGTCCCCAATCAGGATCAGTACCTAAGTAGACGGTATGAACACGGCTTTTTTCTACCCCGAAGTATTGGATAACCTCGCGGCTGGTGCGCTCTGAATTCGTAATCACAAGTCGCGCGCACTGAAAAGCAGCACGTTCAGTTCTTCTTGCGCGGCTGCCAGACAGAGCGTCTTTGATCCGAAAAAGCCAAGGTGCGCTGGCTTGAGGCGGAGCAGGCATAGCGTGATGAACGTAGTGAGCCCAATTGATTCCGGGCCATATGCAGTTGCCTCCATTTACCACCACTTGGGCCCGCGGCCATTTCTTCTGAACTCTTCGAGCGGCCCTGCGCCCGTAGAAAGCCAGCGGAAATTCTCCCAGCATGAACGATCCTGCCGGCCGAGGAACCAGCCGCACGTGCGCGAGCGGATGTTCTTCCAGGCACGCATCCACTTCATGAGCGACGACGTGCACCGGAATTCTCTGCTCGAGCAGATATTCAGCCAAGGCAAGATTGGCCCGGTCCATTCCACCTCTTCGATGGAACCCGCCCGCCACTAGAACCCAGGGAGCCGATGAGTCATGAGCGGTCATATGCGTGCTCTCGTACGTCCGTAGGTCAGCTCCGTGCGACTCGCCCCAGCGCCGCGCGCAGGTCCGCGATGCGCCCGGCAGGATCGCAGAGTTGGCGTGCACGCTCGGGACCGTTTCCGCCCAACCGCATGCGTAGCTCCCGAGAATCGATGAGGCTCCGTAACGCGGCCGACAACTGATCGGCCCTCTCCGGCGGCACCACCATCCCGCAGGAATCGTCGATGATCTCCTTCGGTCCGCCCATAGCGGTTGTGACCACGGGAAGTCCGGCGGATAACGCTTCGATGAAAACGATTCCAAAGGGCTCTGCCCCCTTATTCGGCTGGCTGAAAATATCGGCTGCGATGAGAAGCTTGCCCACATCCGAGCGCTGCCCCAGGAAACGGATTCGCTCGCCGATCCCCAGCTCATTGGCGGCCTGCTGCAGCGACCGCATATACTCTTGCTCGATGGGCCGCTGCGCGCCGCCGACCATCCAACAGATCCATCGGGGGTCGCTCTTAAGACGAGAAAGCCCCTCGAGCTGCAGTTGATGACCCTTCCAGGCCTCCATTCGGCTAACCTGGATGACCACCACGGTATCGCCGGAAATCCCCATTTCTCGGCGGACGGCCGCCCGGCATTCGCTCGGATTCGGGGGCTGCTGTAGCTTTACCGGATAGTGAACCAGGCAACTCGGCACTCCTGGGAAAACCGCGGGCACGGTCTCCAGCGTATATAAGCTGTTCCCGATCACCAGGTCTGGGCGCACGCGGCCCGCCCACCGTTCCAGCCAGTGCCGTCCATTTATGGCAGCGGCGTCATGCGCCCAAAAGGCCAATCCCGCGCTCGAAGAGCGGGCCGCCTTGCCAAATATCGCCATTGGCCACATTGCATGACAAATGACGACATCGAACCGCTCCCGCCGCAACAACTCACGTAGACGCCGGCGCGCGGCCCAGATAGTCCACGGCTTCCGGGTCCGAACCTCTCCTAGCTGATGAACAGCGACGCCGGTTTCGCCAAGTTCCTGGCTGAAGCGCCCCGGAAAACTGAGCGCGAATTGCGGCTCCAGGGCGGGACAGAGGCTCCGGTAGCGAGCCAGCGCCACGAGAGCTGTTTCCACGCCTCCGTAAAGATTGCCGCCGGTGACGTGAAGAACACGCACAACCGATCTCATCGTGAGAGATGCGAGGCCAGCAGCGCCGCGCCGTCACCGCTCACATCGCGGCACGCAAGGTACAGGCCGGTCAACTCTCGCGCCAGGCGGCTTCCATCAAAGCGCTTGACAGCCTCAGCTCGCCCAGCCGCTCCTAACCTCGCCCGCAACGGTTCATCCACGGCCAGACGCTCGATGGCAAAAGCCAGGGCTGGCGCGTCGCCCGGAGGGTGTCCTAAAGCGGTTCGCCCGTCCTCGATAAGTTCCAGAGCGCCACCGGCCTGGCTGACAATTACGGGCTTCCCGCAGCCCATGGCTTCTACAATCACCATCCCGAATGGTTCCGGTTGCGTGCTGGCGTGTACCACGATGTCGAGTGATCGGATGGCCGCGGCCGGATTGTCCAGGATCCCGGTGAACCCTACCCTGCCCGTCAGTCCCAACTGCTCTACTTCCCTTTTCAACTCCTCTAGTGTCCACTGACTGCCGGAAGTCTGATAAATCGGACCTCCCACAACATAGCCTCGAACCGGCACACGACACCGCAATTGGGCGAGCGCTTGCAAGAAGACTTTGTGGCCTTTCCATCGGGCGAAGGTGCCAACCAATCCCACTCGAATCGTACCGGCGGGAGGTGTCGGTAGTCCGCAGGCTCGGTCCAAATCCATTCGCTCTCCGGCAGGGCTGAACTTTTCCACATCGATGGCGTTGTAGATCACCGTTTTCTTGATGCCCGGCATGAGGGCGTTCAAATCGGCTTCGACGCTGTGGGAATTGACGATGGCAGCCGCACAGCGTTTCGAAAAGCGCCGCAGGAGGCGCCCCATCAACCTTCGCGAACCGACGTAGTCATGGATATGCCATACCACGGGCGTGCCCTTCGGGCCGCTCCATGCCCCCAATACGTGCATTTTGAGGCCATTGGTGTGGATCACATCCGGCGCGATGCGACCAATCGCCGCGGCCAGTTTAGACCCGTAGAGCACGGCGCCGCCCGCGGACGCCGCCAGGGACATCAGCGCGCGTAAGCCCCGCGGCGAGACATCCCCCGCACGTGCTAATGCCCGGGGAAACTGCACCACGCTGACCCGAACACCCTGCTCCCGGGCTCTCCCGGCCAGGGGGCCATCTTCCCCCAGCACCAGCCGGAGATCCCAATCCGGTACGGCCGCCCGCATGCTGCGCAGTATTTCGAGCAAACTGGTTTCTGCGCCGCCCATTTGGCCGCAGGGGTTCAGATAAAGAACCCGCATGCGCTAGCCCGCGAGCGTGAAGCGCTGGACGAGCACCGGATATAGACTTCGGGCGAAGGTCATGGTCTGTCGCAACGCCTGGTCCACGGTGGTCTCCGGACCCAGCGTGGCGACGATGCGAACGAGGCTGACATCCGATCGGTGGTAGCGCAAGAGGTCAGGCAGGAGATGGAGCTTGACCTGGAATTCCTCGGCCCAAACGCGCCGGCCATTCTGATACCAATACAAAACCAGAATCCGTTGGCCGCTTTTCTCCAGCACGTATTCGTTTATCGGCACCGTTCCGGCGCTGCCGGGGACCGGCATGTCGATCACTTGCCAAAGGTGCACCAACCAGCCCGAACCTGGCAGACAGGCCTGTGGGGAATGGGGGCCGAAACTGTTCTGGAGCGACTTGAAATAGGCTACGAACAAACTGATCGAACTCTCCGGCTGCGTGCTGACATAGGCTCGCTGGATATAGTCATCGGGTCGCAGGTAATTCGCCACGTCCGGATCCAGCGGCTGCTCTTCGGTCAGCCCCCAGGTCCCGATGCGATCCGGCACTTCCTGTAATCCCGGCACGCCCAGCGCTCGCTCCTGAATGCTAAGGGTGTACGAGCCCGCAATCTGTACGCAAAAGATAACAGTCAGAATGAAGACTACTGCGGTGACCGTCGGGCGCTTTCGGAATATCTTGTTAAACATAGCGTTCTCGTCTCGCCGATGACAGTTTTACCAGCAGGAGATGAAGCCCAAAGAGTAGCAACGCTCCCAGGGCCAGCCCAAAATAACCGAACGTGGCGTGCAGCATCCCGTGCGCTAATTCCCGATTGAACTGGCCGACTACGCCAGTGGCCACAATCCTGCCAGCATTGCACAGTATCGCTATGGGAATGACGCTTGCCAGGAGGATGATGCGAAATCGTTTTTGCGGAACAAAAAAGAAGTTATAAACGACGGCCAGAAATATCAAGGCCATGAGCGAGCGGATACCGCTGCAGGCTTCGGCTACGGCCAACTTCTCTCCCACCATTTCCAGAATATTGCCTTCCCGCAATACGGAGAAACCCAGGGCCTCCAGCGAGAGCTCGCCCAACCGGCTGGCCACCAACTGCAATTGCAGGGTAACTCGGTCATTGATGAAGCTGGGCGGCGCGATCATCAGCACCAGCGTGCACAAAGGGTAGGTCAACCGTCGCACGAACCGAAAACCACAGACCGCCCAAACGCAGCCGATCAGACCGGCGAGAAACGTGACCCGGCTGATCCATATCCATTGCGCCAGAGTGCTCAAGAAGTACAGTAAGGTCGCCGCCAAAACCGCGGCCACACCCAACCAACTCGGCAAAATCTTTGCCTGTCGCAGCTCATCCTGCTTCATCCACACCATATACGCTGCGGCGAAGGGCACGAAGATCCCGTGCTCCATGTTCATCGCATCGTTGAACCAAGTCCCGGCCATGCCCGAGAGCGTTTGGAAATAGGCCGCGGCCAAAAGCAAGGCCATCCAAGCCCCCACGATCCACACACCGTGCAAACGAACCGCATCTCTCGGGGATTCTTCCGCTAGAATCGCTGTCTTCTCGGGCATGCACACTTCTCGCTTCGTGGCGCTGGTTTCAAGTGCCGCGTGTTGATGTTTCAGTCTTCGCGGCGTCCGGCGTAATACTCATAATAATTCTTACTTCTACGCGGTGGTTTCCAGTCATTCAAAACGGTGCCTAACAACAGGGTGCCATCCTCTTGCAAATGCTGGCAGGCTTCCAATGCATCGGCCCGTTCGGTGCTCCCGGCACGCAAAACCAGCACCGCCCCATCCGCAAACTCACCCATGACACGGGCGTCCGCGACTTCCAGGATTGGCGGTGCGTCGATCAATATGATATCGAACCGCGTCCGCACGAGATTGAAAAATTGACGCAAGGCCGGGGAATATAAAACCTTCGAGATGTTCTCGGGCGCCGGACCGCTGGGCAATACCGAAAGCCCGGGAAACGCCGTACTCATCCCCAAAACGTCTTGCATGTTAGCCCCGTCGGCCAGCAGGCTGGTGAGCCCCCAATTATTGGGTAGGTCGAAAACGTGGTGCAGGCGAGGGCGCCGGAAGTCGCCATCCACCAGCAGGACTGTCCGACCCGTTTCGGCCAGCGCCATCCCCAGATTGCTGGCGACTGTAGTCTTCCCTTCGGCGGGCCGGGGGCTCGTTACCAAAATCGCTTGCGGGCGTCCCCCTGTAATACTCTCGCGCAGCAGTGACGCCAGCGTGACGCGGAAGGATTCCGCGGGACGAAACGCCGCCGCCTGTCCGCTCTGGGCCGTTTTGAATACCTGTACGAAATCGCGGTTGGCGTCCTCGGCCCCGTTCTTGGTCAAGCTTCCAAATCCCCACCTCTTGGCGCCGTCTACCTTCACGGTTGGGATGACCCCCAATTCCGGCACATTCAAGAGGCTGCGAGCATGCCCCGGCAGCCGCAAGCTATTGTCCTTCTTCTCCCACAGGTAAGCGATCGCCACCGCAAACATGAATCCGCCAATCATACCCAGCAGGATATTCACCGCGGGCCTCGGGCTATAGGGCGTCGATTCGGGCGAACTGCGGTCGACCACTCTGATCTGGTTGAAGGGCAGCTGGCTGGCGATGGTGGATTCGTTGGCTTGCATCAGCATGGTGCCGTACGTCTGCTGCAAACTGTCTACTTCGTGTTTCATGCCCAAATACTGCGTTGCCTTCGACGCCTGCCCCGAAACTTGACCGGCTTGGGCGTCATAAGCCGCCTTTAATAGCTTCTCCCTGCGAAGAGCCGCCTGGTAGTCGGTGGTTACCCGGTCGCGGGATGCGGCGATCTCTTTGTTCAGCGTGTTCTCGATCTCGGTCAGCTGGGCTTGTACCTTTTGCACTTTGGGATTGGCCGGAGTCAGGGTGGTTTCTAACGCCGCCAGTTGCTGCCGAAGCGTCGCGATCTGGCCCTGATAGCCGCGCAACACAGGATCGTCCAGCACATCCGGTAAAGATGCCGCCGGAGTTCGATCCACTTGTTCAAATTTGGCCTGTTTCGCGATCCGTTCATTCTGGATAGCGGCAACCTGGCCCTGCAATTCGCGCAGCTTGGTATCCGCCAGGGTGTTGTCCTGCAGCACGAAGAGATTGCCCGAAGTCCTCACAAAATCCTGTAAGCGCTGCTGGGCGTCCTGCAACCTCGTCTTCGTTTCTTCCAGTTCGCCAGAGAGCCATTGGCTCGTCTTCTGCCCCGTTTCCATGCGGTCTTGGAGGTTTGTGTCTCTGTATTCATCGGCCACCGCATTCACGAAATCCGAGGCGATTTCCGGACTGGTGGACTCGCACGTAACTTCGATGATGCGGGTGCCCGTGAGCGAGCGCGCCTGGAGCGTAGCTGCCGCCGTTGTTAGACCATCCTTCATCACCGACATGGGATCCTGTGAAACGGTTTTCAGCCGATTACGCATCTTGCCAAAAATGTCGGACTGGGCCGGCGCCGGAGGAACCGTCTCCAACTGCAGGCGTTCGACGACCTTCCGCAGGAAGCTGACGCTCTTCAGCAATTGGATCTGCGTCTGAATGTTGACTTGAATCGACTCTTCTCCGCCACCTTGTTGCGTCTTGAGGAAGTTGTTGTTGCCACTTTGGACTTCGAGAACCGCTTTGGCTTTGTACATGGGCGCAAAGAACGCCACCGACACAAATCCTGCCGCGCCGCCCAGTAATAACAGAAAAATGCCGAGCACAATATACTTGCGGACCAGACGGCCATACTCAGGCTTCGGGGCGCGCGGTCCGTTGTCGACGATGATCTCCGTGGCCGGGGCCGGTAAGTAGGCCGCTGGTAACGCAGGTAACCGGCTATTTGGGTTACCTCGATACGGATGATAATTAGGTTCCTGCATAAGATTTAATCAGCCCTCGGTACGTCAACGATAAACAAGTAAAGTAACAATCAGGCTCAACGCCGTCGGCGCGGCAATTATGGCAATATTCCGAACCGTGGATTTCCTCGTATTACGAGGTACCACAAGTATGTCGTTCGGCAGCAGAGGAAAGTCGTTCTCCTGTCCCGCCAGAATTTTCTTCATGTTGAGTGGAATCTCAGAGCGTCTGGCCGTGCTGAGAATGGGGCGGAGCACGTGAGTCTTGTTGGCGTCGGCATCTCTGCCGAGTCCTCCCACCATGGTGATCAACTGGGCCGCAGAAATGGACTCGCGCTCACCCAATTCGACTCCGCCCACCTTCCCCACTTCGCCAGTCACATACACCATCTCGGCGCGCTCCACGCGGATGATGTCAAACGGTTGCAAAGCGATATCCTCGGCCGGGTTTACATTGTCTCGAAGGCTGCCCAGGCTGATTTCCACTGTGCTCACTTTCTTTTCGGGATCATCCACGGCATTGGGAAGCGGAATCTTGCCGAATTCCGCTCGTCTGGTCACCTTGATTCGGTGAGCGGCGTTGGGCAGTGTGCCGCCAATCGAAGCCAGCATCTCGATCAAGTTTCGGCGCCCCTGCAAGGGAACAATTCCGGTCACTTTGAACATGCCCTCAAAGAACACGAAGTCGTGACGGTATTCGATAATCTTGACCACCACCTGCGGTTGGCGGACGATCGTCTTCAGGCGGTTCATCAGCTCCGCTTCGAACTGCTCCACGGTCATGCCATCTACATGCATCTTCCCGAGGATGGGCAGGTTCACATCGCCTTCACTACTAATGCGAAAGGGCTTGTCGCTGATCTCTTCGACCTCGAACGCGCTGATGCTGATCTGGTCTCCAGGCCCGAGTACGTAGGTGGGACGGATATTTTCAAGTCCGCCGACTGTTGGTTGCTGCCCGTTGAGTGGCGAGATTTGTTGCCCGGGGGCGGGAGCCGGCTGCTGCCCGGCAATGGGAGCCGGTTGAGCCAACATCGGGACCGCGATACAAATGCAGAGTAGGACTGCCCCAAATGCCTGTTTCATCTAGTTCACGCCTTCCTGTCGATCGAATCAACCCGATCCGGCAGCCGTTCCAGTCCCGCGTCGGAAGGATCATGCCAACCTAATAACGCGGTAAGGTGTTGCACTTTACGGTCAAGGTCACAAACTATTGCTTCCAGAATCGTCAATTTTGCGGCCACCGGGTCGGCAGCCTGCGCTTGATGATTGCCATCCTGCTGAATCATGCGCTGAATCGCGGACCGTGCCAGGTCGGAAATACTGCGCGCGCCAACCGACTCGCACATTTGGTTGAATTGCTGAAACTCGTCTTCGGAAACCCGGAAATAAACTAGCCGGTTTCGAGGCTTCAACACCGACATGATTCTACCACCCTATGTTAAGCGTACGGCATTAATAACGTTATGCGAGCTGGCTCGAAGTTGCGGCCGCTGTCCACTCGCGTACTCTACGAGATGCAGTCTTTCGTAACGGCCGCACCCAATCTCTATCAATCTCCGCGGCGATCGATCGTTGCAAGAGCCCAATGGAAACTACCAGCCGATAGCCTCCCTTGATTTGAGTCACGATTCCTTCTACTCCTGCCAACACGCCGCGCTCGACCACCACCCAATCCCCCGATTGCAGATAAGGCCAGGGTCCCAGCGGCACTCCGGATTGAAGCGTCGTCCACAACGCACGCATTTCCATTTCGGGGACGGGAGCCGGCTCTTTCCCCACTCCCACTACATGAAGCACACCAGGAGTCGATAAGATCGGTAGCCGATCGTTGGTGTTGAAACTGCAAAACACGTAACCAGGAAACAGAATTCGATCGGCCGTCTTTGCGCGGTCCGACCAGCGAGCTCGCACTTTACAGGTTGGTAAGAATCGCTCGTACCCTCGTTGCTCGAGCAGCGTGGCAACCGTCCGTTCGCAATTCGACTTGACGCGTACGGCATACCATGGAAGGGGGAATTGGACCGGTCCGACCTGAGTTTCGTAAACCATTTGTTTAAACGACTTAGTGACTTCAATGCGGCGTTTCAGACGGGCTACCGCCCCTTGTATCCCATTTACCCGCCTTGCGTATGGGCCCAAAAAGCAAATCCAATATGACGAAAGCTGAGACAAATGTCAATGCTATACAGTCCTACGCCAGGGCCGCGGGTTCTAGTACTAAAACAGGAAAATCTCTCGCTTTACTTGCGAGCAGTTGCGGGGCTTCGGTGGCGATACGCCTCCACTACGGATGCCATCTCAGGGGCCGTCAACAGCGTGGGGTTGCAACCCGGGAGACCACCTATGCAATTGCTGAGATTGCGCTGTCGGGCGGAAGCCGCCACGCTGCGCCTCTCCGTAGGCGTGAGTTGCAACAGATCGCAGCCGGGCGATCCATTCAAACAGCGATTCAGGATGCGATGGTGGGAGGCTGCCGAGACCGTCGCCGCCTCCTTAGGGTCCAGGATAGTGGGGTCGCAATTGCTCGAGCCGGACATGCACCGATCCAGATTACGGCGTCGATTGGCCCCGGAAACTAAGAATGCTTCCTTGGTGTCGAGAACCGTCGGGTCGCAATTCAGCAGACCCGCCATACAATTGTCCATGTTGCGCCGGTGATTGGCCGCTACCATGGCCGCGGCTTGCTTCGCATTTAGGAGAGACGCATCGCAGGAAGGGGACCCGTTCAGACATTTGTCGAGATTACGCTGTTTTGCGGCATCGGTGACGGTAGCAGCCTGCTTGGTATCCAGCAACGTGGGATCACAATTGGCCGCCCCGTGCAGACACCGGTCCAAGTTGCGTTGTGAATAAGCGGACGTCACAGCAAGCAGTTCCGATTCGGTGAGAGCCACCGGATCGCACGTCACTCGTCCAGCATTGCAATCTGCCAGGTTGCGCCGCGAGAACGCCTGCCCCACCTGGGTAAGTTCCGCTGGCGACAATCGCGAAAGATCACAACGCGGTAAGCCCACCAGACAACTACTCAGGTTCCGTTCTTCGGGACGCTGTTCCGACTGTGCGAAGCAGGCCCTAACCATTAGGACCATCGCAATGGAGACTCGCCTCACCCCTTCAGAGTACTACAGCCTGGGCGATGGGGCGGCAGGTACCGTCTGGAGACAAGGATGGCTTGTTTTCATTAACTTGAAGAGCACTTCCCCGAGCTTCGTGGCGGTTTTGCTGGACCCCTAACTAAAGTACTAGTATTATTCCCTAATATCGCTGGGTGTCCCATACCTTGTTTTCTATGGTTAGTGAGATATGCTCAAGCCTGTAGACACGTTAGTGGAGCTATAGTGCTTTACGTCCTCTTATCCTTAGGCCTCTTCGGTTTCCTCGCCGCCCTAAACGTAACCCCTGTGGTCCGTGATCTGGCTGTGCGGTTTGGAATCGTGGATCACCCTGATAACCGGCGTAAGTTGCATCACCGACCCATTCCCCGAGTGGGCGGCATCGCCATCTTCGTTTCCTATCTGCTCGCGTTCGCGGCCACGGCCTTCGGCTTTCTGGATGTTCACACGGTTTTGCCGCAAGGGTCGATGGCAGCGGGATTCTTTGCTTCGCTGGTGATCGTGTTTGCCACTGGACTTTTGGATGACCTCGTCAACCTGAGGCCCTGGCAGAAACTGGGCGGCCAAGTCCTGGCGGCGTTAACAGCCTATTTCTCGGGAGTTCAGATTCACCTGTTTCGCGGACATCCGCTGGAGATCTGGTTCAGCCTGCCGTTCACCATCATCTGGCTAATCGGCTGCACCAACGCATTTAATCTGATCGACGGGTTGGACGGGCTGGCTGCGGGTGTGGGTCTGTTCGCCACCGTCACGACGATCATCGCGGCCTTGACACAACAGGATCTGGGATTGTGCATCATGACCATTCCCTTGGCCGGCTGCCTGTTGGGCTTCTTGCGCTACAATTTCAACCCGGCTTCGATTTTCCTCGGCGACTGCGGCAGCCTGTCGATCGGTTTCTTCCTGGGATGCTGCGGCGTTCTGTGGGGGCAGAAATCGGCCACCTTGTTGGGTATGGCAGCGCCACTGATGGCCATGGCCATCCCACTGCTTGACGTTTGCGTATCCATCTTCCGCCGGTTTCTGCGGAATCAGCCGATTTTCGGCGCTGACCGGCGTCACATCCACCATCTCCTGCTGGACCGCGGCCTCACTCCCCGGCGGGCGGCGCTGCTGCTCTATGGCATTTGCGCCATCGCAGCGGCCTTTTCGTTGCTGCAGGCCGCGGCTCGCAACCAGTTTGGCGGCGTGATTGTGATCGTGTTCTGCGCGGCGGCGTGGATCGGCGTGCAACATCTCGGATATAGCGAATTCGGTCTGGCCACTCGCCTGTTGTTCAAAGGATCGTTCCGCCAGACCATTGATGTCCAGTTTCGGCTGCAACAATTCGAGCGGTCGATCGCAGAGGCAAGAACGCTGGACCAGTGCTGGCAGGGGATCCAGACGGGTTACAGCGATTTTGGATTCTCGGGCGTACGCATGCAGGCGCAAGGGCGCATCTTTGAACAAACGCCGGATGACGCCGCCGATCATTGCCAGATCCGTATTCCTCTGCGGGAGTCTCAATACGTGAACCTCTATCGCAGCTTCCAAACCGATGTCGATCCCACCGCTTTGGCCGGCTTCGCCCGAATCTTGCAAACGGTCATGACGACCAATCTGGAGAGGTTCGATACCCAGATCGTTACCCAGATGGAAGCCGAGACAACCACCATGGGCCAGACTCCCGACCGTCACTTGACCGCCAGATTGTAAGTACCAACATCCGCTCGGTGGCGTTAAGAACCGCGACCCATAAGGGAGCGGCGGTAAACTGAACAGAGTGCTTTCGCGCCGTTCTCTCCTTCTTTCATCCGCTGCTCTTATCGGCTGCCGCAAACCTAAAGCTACCGGCTACTCGGGCTATTGTTTTGTCGCCGACCAGGACGGGAATTCTCTCTCAGTCGTCGATCTAACCACCTTTCGGCGTTGGCGGCCCGTGCCTCTGGACGTGGCGCCTTCACGCGGTATCCACGCGGCTCTCACCCGGGGGTGACGCGCTCTGGGTTTTGCATCGCGACCCCACCGCGCTTGTGGAGCTGACCCTGGGTACCCTCGAACCCCGCCCGGCACATCCGGTTGCCCGGCGCCCCGGACGACTTCGATGTGAGCCCCGACCACCGCGCCCCGGTCGCATCGAGCGCCGAGACTCATTTATCTTCGAAATACGGATTCGCTTTTGCCCAAATCCTGCGGTTCGATGCCTTCCCACGTAGCCCATGGATTACGGCCTTGTCCCCGCACGCTTTCAGTGCATAGCCGCTGCTCCTGCCGAAACTCGATCCCAGCTCCTCGGCTGCCTCCTCTTGCGTAATCGGTTCTTCTTGATTTCCTTTAGCGCCACCAGCCGGTCCTTATCGGCCTGGTCCATTAGTAGTTGTCCTTTCTGCATCCCCAGAGTTTGTGGCTGTCAAGACGACATTTCTACTTTGCTCAAACACGACATTCTCACTTTGCTGCCACATGTGGCCTGGAGGATGGACCGGCTTGCAACAAACAATCTCAGATTGGTTCCGTGGATTGAGAGCTGTCACCAAGGGACGACACCACCCTGAAGGGCGGCAGCAGGCCGGAAGGCCCGACCCCACTCGGCGGATGGAGGAGCAAACCCAATTTGGCACTATCCCCTGTCTCCGGTTGGGATTGCAAGCGGCGAGTGGGGCACGGGCGCGCTGTGGGCGCTCTAATTTCGCGAAGGCGTCCTTATAGGAACGCTCTGCCAGGGTGATGCGGCGGCGCTGCAGGCGGCGAAAGACCTGGTCGGCGGCCATAAGGGTTGCGCCAAGCCCGGCTCGATTTATTTCGGCGTTATGATGGAGCCAGTATGAAGCTTTCCCACCGCACGCAGATCTCCCCACAGGAGGCACACCCGCCGGACGCCTGGACATGGTCTTTCGCAAGATTCTCACGGTTCCGAACGAAGCCATCATCAACGCTGAGGACAAAGAAAGGCGCCAGCGGGATAAGAAGCGCGCGAGGAGCTGCTCACTGAAGCGGCCCCGGTACAGAATGACTAATTGCAAAAGCGGCGCGACGCTGAAATGGAGCAATAACCGTGGAGCGGATATGCCGATAGTTCTGATTGTTCTGATCTCTGGTTTCGTCGGTGCCTTGGTCGGCGCCGTCCTTGCAGTCACCGCGATTCTCTCGACCGCGGACCGCACCCATTACCATGACGATCTGGTTACGTCTGATGACCGGCTCCTGTCTCGACGATCCCGCAATAAGTAACTCCAGGAGATTCGAATCCCCCGCCTTCGCATGCGACCAGCTGCGACAACCGCGCGGGATGATTACCTGGAAATCCTTCTCTACTGTTCGTGGACTCATCGTTGTGTGAATTAGTGGAAACGCACTAATTCCCGATCGGTCGACGCTCAACTCTTAGCTACCAATCCGGATACCAGCGCCACTCCCTCGATCGTGATTCCCAACTCGGTCATGTGCGTGAAGTCGGGCGTGTAAAGTGGTGCCTGACAGCCCGATGGAGCCAGGCGAATACGGTTTCCTGGTTTCACAGGCTCAGTAGTGGGACTTTCAGAGCTGCGCGTGGTGGGCCAGTCAAATCTTCGACTTTGGCAGTGACTCCGGATGCGTTGCAAACTAGAGAATACCCACGTTTTGTTTTTATCCCTAAGACCCTATTAACAGGGGTCACAGAGCAGCATCCAGGACTCCGAAAATCCGAATATAGTCGTCGGCCTCGATCTCCCGCCGGAGTTCATTCATCCTCCGAATCGCCCGTGCCAGCCCGACCTCCGTCGAGCCGAGCACGTACTCCCGATTTCCCATCCAGCCAACGAAGGTCCCGGACTCCACCCGAATCAATGGTTTCGCACTCAGGCGAGCCACGATCGCTTGGATGTTCAGACCGTGCACCGCGGCGAACCTCCGAGGCCCCAGCCTGTGATAGGAGTTGTCACCGGTCCGATGGTGCCTTCGGCACAGAGGTATGGTGGACAGGTCCGACGACTTCTGGCTGATCCCGTGCGGCCCAGTGTGCGCGACCTCAATCTGGCGGGTAGTGCGGCACACGGAACAGGGAAAGGTTCGGATCCATTGCAGGTATCCAGGGCAGCGGACTGGTTTCACTCTCAAACCCTCCGCAACGAGTGCCGCCCGGTCACCAGACCGGCTCCGGGGACGTCGGCGCCACTATCGATTGACGCCTTGATTGAGCGCTTGTCCACGGTGACTTCGGGGCTCTTCACCTGTCCCAAAACCGCGGTACGCTCTTCGATGTCCAGCCCGTCCAGCAACCGCGCCCACGTCACCGCCGGAAGCTTGAGCGTAAGCGTCTTGTATTCCGAAGGGATGGCTGACTCTGTCGTCACCTCTACCGATGGCGGACATGCACGCAAGCTGAACGTAGTGGTCTTCCCCTCCAGCGTGCGATACTCGCCTTTGCCATCGGTCCCCAGGTTCTCGATGGTCTCGATTACATAGCTCTCCAGCCGTGCGATCGCGCGTTCGCAGGTTGCCTTGCGTTGCCGCAACCTGTCCAGCTCGAACTTGGCAAATTCGACCTGCTGTTCCAGATGCGCCAGAAACTGGCCCACCCGGTCGCGTTTCTCAACGGCGGCGGTGAGAGCGATTTGGAATTCCGCGCGGAACTCCTGCTCCTGCTCGGGGGCGACCAGTTCGGCGGTTTCAATCAGGGCCGCCAAGTGATCCTCGATGACATAGAGCGGCGCGGTTTTCACGGCCGGCGAAGCAACGACAGCCAGGGCCGCCATCACGCCACCTCCGGTTGTGACGCAATGTGTGCCAGGCGTCCGTAACAGACTAACGCCTTGCTGGCTGACTGGAACTGACCCGGATTCTGGACGCCGGCCGCTTCCATTTCTGCCAGATACCGAGTCTCGCCCACCTGCTCCCGCAATTGCTCGAACAGCCGGCGCATTTCCCCAAAGTTCTTCCAGGGCTTCACCACCCCATCCGCCTCCGCTCTGGCCGCCGGTTTCGGAGAAGGCTCCTCCAGCTTGCGGTCACGTACATACTCTTGCGCCTCTCGTGTACCAGGTGGATGCGTACCGGTGTCGATGTTCCGCCCATAGGGATCGGCATCCTCCACGTCCTGGGTGAAGAACTCCGAGGCGCTCGTCGCGATTAGCGTGGCGGCCACGAGTGCGCGCTTCTGCGCCATCTTCTGGATGGTGTTCACCACATCCGCTACATCTGGATTCGGAATGCGGTAGAGCGCCGAGTCCAGGTCGATCTCCCAGGCGACTGCGTTGCCGCGCCGGGTAGGTTTCTCCACCGAGCGTGCGGTTCCGGCGCGAATGGCCTCTCGAAACCTCTGCCAGTGCTCGGCCGGCTTGCCGTAGTTTCCCGTGGTTTCGGCGCGTTCGATCGCAAAATCGAATTCGCTCAAAGTGCGGCGCACTTCACGTGAGTAAGCGCGTGCGATCGAGGTCTTGGGGGACTTGGTCCTCAGTCACCCACCGATATCGGTATTTGGATTCCCAGGAATTCGAGGAGCCCTCGCCCGCTCCCACCACTCGTCCTTCCCGCAGCAGCCGGCAGCGGTAACGGGCATAGCAAAAGACTTCGCCCACGTGCTGTGCTCCGGTCCAGTCGACATCTTCCACGATCGGGGTAAATTCCGGCTCGAGGCCAAAGAAGTTGCACAGCTTCTCAGCACCGGGTTTGAGCAGGGTGGGCTTGTGGGTGCCGGGGATCTCGCCAAAGTCCTGATCCTTTACCATGATGCGCCGGGTGAACTCAACGATAGCGGAACGACGCGCGATCGCGACGTCCATGCTCATCGCTGGCAGGAACACACTGTCCTTCGACGTGAGTTCAACCGGACGTGCCGGGGGCGCGGATCGAAGCACGATATCGGCAGCGTGAGCTTCTGCGGTATTCTGTCGTTGGTGCTGGTTATTGGTCTGAAGAGCTAATTCCTGTGCCATCGGAGCAGTCGAGTTGGCGCTCGGCTGCTCTTCCTCTTTGGCGGCTCCGTTTACCGTGGCTTGGTGTTCGCCTGGTGTCTCTGCGCCGTTTGCTACCTCAACTGGCTGTGGAGCCGGTGTGCCCTCCGGTGCGATGGGATCTGCCTCAAATTCTCTGCCCACAAGAAGATTGGGTTGCTGAGAAGCCCTCTTGACGCTCCACTCGGTTCGATTCCGATCCCCATTCTTTACTTGCTGCTTGCACAGCAACAAAGGCTCTCCAGCCCCGATGGCCAACTCCTGGAATCGTTGCTCGACGTACCGTGGCACGTACATGATGCGGCCGTCAGTGAATGAATAGATCACCTGCTCGCCGTAGCGGCCCGCGACCCGTTCGCCCCGCTCGGACTGTAGAGACACGTCAACCGGGGTGTTGATTGGAAACTTCACTATTTCATTCATCGCTCTCTTCTCCTTCTTTTCATTCATTCTTCAGTTGTAGCCAGGAAGTCCTATCGATCGGACGATTCTAGGCGAGGTCAACTTGGCACGTCGCCATCTACGAGCCGCGAATTCGCGTTCGTGTGCGTTGACTGGCATCTCTGCCTGCGCCTCTTCGTAGAAGCATTCCGTAAGAGCAGTATGCCATAAGCGCTTATGTTAGTCAAGATGAAATAAGCGCTTGTGGTATTCTTTTTTGGTGGCTAAGAAAAAGAGCGCCGCAGCCGTCGAACTCGGTCGGAAGGGGGGTCAGAAGAGGGTGCCGAAGGGCTTCTCGATGATGGATCCGGCGCGGCGGGCGGAGGTTGCAAAGAAGGCAGCGGCGAAACGTTGGGGTAAGAAGAAGTAGCGTCCACCCATCTGGACACTCCCGATCCAATGCTGAGGAGCCACCGGCCGGTTGTGCCCGATTAGTCGTGCTCAGTTTCAAGAAACTGCTCACCCCTCAAACCAACGTCCTCACCAACCCCTCCGCCGCCTGCCTCAAACATGGCACCGAAACTCCAGCCATCCCACGATGATGGGAGAACCGCTCCGCCAAAGCGGTCCATCGACACCGCAGGCTTGATCCGCCAGGACCCATCGGCGGCTCGCGCAGGTGGTCCCGCGATCCAGTTCCGAACCAGCCTCGCGGACGACACGCCATGGTGCACAGGGAGGCAAAAGGGCCTACCTAGGAAAAGGGGCGGGCAGAAACACCGCGCGATTCGTACAATACTCCCCAGTAGTAGGTCACGGTCGTGGGTCAGGTTTTCCACCATTCTGATCGGAGCCCCTCCCGCCCTCTATCCTCGCGACCTGCTCTAAAGCACTCACGCGAGCGGCCAGTTCCTGCGTTTCGATAATTCGTCGGCGGCAGTCGAGCCAACCCAGGATCTCGGATGCCTGGCTGGTGGTGAGGAGGCCGGAGGAAACCTTTTCAAGCGTGTGGTCAAATGTTTTCGCAAGGTCCTCTATCGTGTTCATGGGCAACGGGCCGGGCTTCAGCGGTAGATCCTTGGGCCGCGGCAGAACATAGCCCAGCAGCGCTAGTAGTATGGCTGAGTCCCCTTGAAAACCGACGACCACCGCCTTGCGGATAATCGCTTCGCTATACTCATCGAGCAGCTCCTTGGCAAGCATGGTCCGCTTGTTTCGGCTGCCCTTGGGACGTCCGCGGCCAAATTTATTTCCTGATTGAAAAGGTCGGCCACTCATTTTTGTATCCTTACTCCTGCGCTTCCGGTGGGCACGGCCTACCGCCGGCGAGCCTCCGAAGGCGGAGGTATTCGTTGTTGCACGCCTGGAGGGCGGCGGATTCCTCTTCGGTCGCGCTTCGACCGGCTCGAGCGGGGGGCAACGCCGATCTGACCAGATAAACCTCTGATAACGACATGCGGGACAACACCATAATCACGAGGTGATGAGGATCGAGAGTGTTGGCAAGGTCCGTGCCCGCGTAAGGACCGCTCGCCGGGCACTCTTCCAGAAATGCTTTCAGATATGCTTGTTTGGCGGTCTCCTCTGTTTCACTCAAGTTTCGGCCTGCCTGCTCGGCACCGAATGCGCTGAGGAGTGATTCCGCATCAATTGGGCCAAGCCGGCGCAGGACTCGCTCAGTGATCCCCTTGCGCTGATCCTGAACAGTCTGGCTATTCTTTTCCAGTATTTCAATTCTTCTGCGAAGCTTGCGCATGGTATTGACCCGTTGGCTAAGAGCGTCAGGCGGCAGGGTGCCGCTGACCGGCAACCTCGAGAAACGTCTGCCGGTTCCTCTCGAGGATTGCCGTTTCCCCAGAGTACTGCTCCCACCGCCGGCAGATGATATCCACTTGTTTGGGATCGATTTCGGTCAAACACGCACGTCGTTTCTGGCGATGGCGTGCAATCAACGTGGTACCTAAGCCCGCGAAGGGGTCTAGAACCGTATCGCCGGGGCGGCTGCTGTTTTGGAGGGCACGTTCCACCAATTCGACCGGTTTCCTGTTGGGGACGTCGCGGTCTGCCTCCGAGCACGGAATCTGCCAAACATCTCCTTGCTTTCGATTACCGC
This sequence comes from Bryobacteraceae bacterium, assembly GCA_035948775.1. Lineage (GTDB taxonomy): Bacteria > Acidobacteriota > Terriglobia > Bryobacterales > Bryobacteraceae > PSRJ01. The sequence goes on along the minus strand of DASZIV010000110.1, from coordinate 82,607 downwards.
ACCAATAGTGGTTACGCCCCGCCGGCCAGCCGTAGAGGATCGGCTCGTATTCACGCTGATAGTCGCCTTCGCCAGGACCAACCATCGACTGATGCTTAGCCCAAATCACAAATGTGGACCAGTGACCGCCCGCCGCAACGAATGCTCGGTGAAGCATAAAGAGCTTCGAGGGCTCGCTACAGATGTAGATGGCTCCCGTGGATGCTGCGATCAGATTCGTGCAGGCAGCCCGAAGGTAATCTTCGAACTCCTGGTCTATGTCCTCGCTTTCGATCTTCATTCTGCGGGCCGCCACGGCCCGATATCCGGCGACATCGGCCGGGTCGGTGAATACTAGGTCGGCCGTGCGGCCTTTGAGAACTGCCGAAAGCGATCCTTGTAGGGTGGTATCGCCACACAGCAAGCGATGTTCCCCCAAAATCCACAGATCGCCCGGCTCCGTCACTGGCACTGCGGACGTCTCGGGCACTGCATTGGGGTCTGCAAGTTCCTGATCGCCAGCCTGCTTGGCCAATAGTCGTGCCACTTCCTTCTGGTCAAACCCAATCGAATCGAGATTGAAGCACTGCTGCTGAAGAGTGGCGAGCTCCGCGCGCAGCAGGGCCTCGTCCCACTCAGCGCGCAAACCCAATTGGTTGTCCGCGATGGCTAAGGCGCCGCATTGCGCATCAGTCAGTCCCGCGATATCTATCACCGGGACTTCGCTCAGGCCTAACCTTTTGGCAGCGATGAGCCGCGCGTGGCCAGCGATCAAGACCCCATCGGGCCGGATTAGGACCGGGTTCGTCCAATTGAACTCGCGTATGCTTTCGGCGACGGCCGCAAGTTGCGCGTCGCTATGGGTGCGGGCGTTCCGCGGATCGATTTTGATTTTCTCTACAGCCAGGCGGCGGACCTGTAGATTTCTTAAGTTGATTGAATGGTTTCGTAAAACCGGTTGGTGTCTCATGGATCGCTCCTCTTACAGATAAGTACGAGAGTCTGCCAGCAGGGCGAAATCATAGTCATTTCGCCACACCAGATTTGACGCTTTAGATATTGGTAAGTTACTGATAATAAACGGCAATAAGCCCAAGCCCTTATTGCCGTTTTGGGAGGGTGCGGGATTCTGAGTCGTCGATCAACCGCCCAATATATCCATCAGGGGATCTGGCGTAACCTATGGGCGCGTTTCGCTAGGCGCCGCCGGAGTATCGTACCATCCCCCGCCTAGAGCCTCTTCCTGCCCAGCGTCCCAGACGAATGCAGTTCGTTGACGCCAGATCGGTGCCCAGGCCGGCATGGTATTATTTCGAGTATTTTTGATGAGTTATACAGTTAGGGGTGCCGGAGGTTTTTGCTTTCGCCGGTTCCTGCCAATTGGCTTGCCGCAGAATTCCGCGGGCAATTCTCCCCACCGTGGACGGGTCGGCGCAGTCTTGAGCAGCAATTTCCTTAAGGGGGACGCGAACCAAGTATTTCGCAGCCCATTCGTTTCGCTGGTCAATGGCGGTGTTATAGCCACGCTTGCCGTTTGGACCGCACGTTCCCCCACCCCGAGTGGGTTTCCCCACCGGAATCTCGTCATCCACGCCTACGGTAGCCCAGAAGTCGCACCCTCGCAGAAAACGGTCACGATGTTCCTCCCAGGCTGCTGTGGCGCTCTTTATCCAATCCGTTGGAGATTGATTCAGCCGGTCAAAAACTGGAGGCTGGAACGCAGGTGGTGATATGGGCTGCCGATACGCTGTTTCACTTGTATTCGTATAGAATTCCCGGACCAAATCAGGCCAGTTTGTATAAGCAGCACCCAAGCGCTGGAGCGCCCGAACAATCCCCTCGCGCGCTTTTCGTTCTTGGTTCTTTCTGGCGGCCGCGGCCTGCCCCGATCTCCCTGCCTGCGCCCGTAACATCGACTTGGCGTTTAATACTGTGCCCTGTTCTTCTCTAACAAATTTGATGAGCGCGCCGCGAAGCGGATATGTACTGGCGCGAAGGCCGTTGGAAACCACTTTCGACGAACCGATCCGATGTGTCTTGAGCGCCTGCGAAAATCTGGTGTGATGCGCTTTTTCCTTTATGCGATAGAGTAGTGAATCAACGGGATCAACGTCACCCTGGGGAAGTCGGAGCTCCCGGTGTATGCGTTCTCCACAGGCCCTAAACTCCTGCTGCACGCTATCATTGGCGCCCAGGAGGGTCCAACGCCCATTATTAAGACGTGCTCGGAACGCCCGCGGCCATTTCTTAGCGTCAGCAATGATTTCATCGCGCCAATTGGAGTGATTCATCTGATGGGCCCTCGCAATCATAACTTCGCAGTTATTTCGAATCCGTGCCTCGGCGAATCCGAGACAGGTAGAAACGGCACCTGAGTTGCGAAGCAGTTCGTTATCGAAGGAAGACGGCCGAATACAGAAGCGTAATCCCTTGGCCGTCTGGGGTCGCCACTGCCTAGACCTTCGCGGCGCCCACAACAATTCTCGAGCTTTCGATAACCGATTTGCAAGTCTGGACTGAGTCGAAATTACAGAGCCGAATACTGCTGACGGTCCGCGGATCCTGGCTCGTGACGTGTGGTGAGGTTGTAAAGCTGATCGCCAGACGAATAACACAAAAAGACGTGGGACAGCAAATGTTAACGCAAGAAATAACCCGGGAATAACGCGACCGCCTAGCCTGATCGGCTGAAAAAATTTGATGCCGGTTTGCTGACGACCTATTTCGATCCCGATCCTTAGCTCAAAAAAAACATAAGCTTACACGGGAATCCATCGGCACAGCTCCGGTTTTCAGAAAAGGCCCTGCGTGACAAAGGTCCAGGGTGGCGGCGCTATTTTCGCGTTATCTTAACGTGAGGCAGATCCGGCGGGGTTGGTGTCGAGGTGCATGCGAATCGAGGAGATCGTCGGTAATGAGGGATGCAACGGAAACATCGGCGAGCGCTTATGTGCGGCGTTAAGAACCGCGACCCATCAGGGAGCGGCGGTAAACTGAACAGAGTGCTTTCGCGCCGTTCTCTCCTTCTTTCATCCGCTGCTCTGATCGGCTGCCGCAAACCTAAAGCTACCGGCTACTCGGGCTATTGTTTTGTCGCCGACCAGGACGGGCATTCGCTCTCAGTCGTCGATCTAACCACCTTTCGGCGTTGGCGGCCCGTCCCTCTGGACGCGGCACCGTCCCAACTGCTTCCCCATCCGCGGCTGCCCCAGGTCTTCGCGCTCGCAGCGCAAGAGGGCGTAGTTTATCGAATCGACGTGGCATCGCTGGCGGTGGTGCGGCGCGCGCGCGCAGGCACTCACGCGGTATCCATGCGGCTCTCAACCGAGGGTGACGCGCTGTGGGTTTTGTATCGCGACCCCGCCTCCCTTGTGGAGCTAACGCTGGACACCCTCGAACCCCGCCGGCACATACCGTTGCCCGGCGCTCCGGACGACTTTGACCTGAGCCCCGACCACCGCGCGGCGGTCGCATCGAGCGCGCTCGGAGCCGTAGTCATCGCTTCCCTGGATCGCGCGGCCATCGAGCGCGCCGTGGCCCTGGAAGCGCAACCGGCCATCGTCCGCTTCCAACAGAAAGGCGCGCAAATTGTTGCCGGCTGCCCCTCGGACCGCAGCCTGATCATGGTCGATGTGGCCGGCGGCCGCGTGATCGTCCGCTTGCCGGTTCCCATTCAGCCGCGGCATTTCTGCTTCAGCTCGGACGAAGGCCAGCTCTTTGTCACCGGCGAGGGCAAGGATGCGGTGGTGATCGCGTACCCCTATCAGACCGAGATCGGCGAAACCATCCTGGCCGGCCGCGCCCCCGCGGGAATGGCCATCGCCGGCCCTGCCGCGCAGCCGTACCTGCTGGTGGCTAACCCCGACACCAACACGGTCACAGTGCTCGACATCAACTACCGCAAGCTGGCCGCCGTGGTGCAAGTGGGTCAAGAGCCTCGCGAAATTCTCATCACGCCGGACAATCAGTACGCCCTGGTGCTCAACCAGAAGTCCGGCGATCTCGCGGTGATTCGCATCGCCGCTTTGGCCGCGCGCCGCTACAAATCCGCGCCGCTGTTCAACCTGATTCCGGTGGGGCAAAAGCCGGTGAGCGCGGCAGTGGTGGCGCTCACTTAAACGCTACTTCTTCTTCCCCTGCGCGGCGACGGCGTCCATAGCCGCCTTCACCTTTTCCGGATCGCCGAGATAGTAGCGGTTTAAGGGCTTGAGTTGGTCGTCCAGCTCGTAAACCAGCGGCATGCCGGTGGGGATGTTGAGCTCGACGATGTCCGCTTCCGAGACGTTGTCGAGATACTTGACCAACGCGCGCAGACTGTTGCCGTGCGCGGCGATCAGGACTCTCTTTCCCTGCTGGATCGCCGGTGCGATGGTTTCATGCCATAGCGGCAAGAACCGAGCCACGGTATCTTTCAGGCATTCGGTGAGCGGCAACTCTTCTTTGCTCAGGCCGCGGTAGCGGGGATCGCGGCCGGGATATCGAAGGTCGTCGGGTTTTAATTCGGGCGGCGGGATATCGTAACTGCGCCGCCAGATCTTCACCTGCGCCTCGCCGAATTTCTCGGCGGTCTCCGCTTTGTTTAAACCTTGCAGCGCGCCGTAGTGACGCTCGTTGAGCCGCCACGAGCGATGCACCGGAATCCACATCAGGTCCATCTCATCGAGCACCATCCACAATGTGCGGATAGCCCGCTTCAGAACCGACGTGTAAGCCACATCGAACGCGTAGCCCTGCGATTTGAGGACCACGCCTGCTTCCCTGGCCTCTTCCCTACCCTTCTCGGAAAGATCGACATCGGTCCAGCCGGTGAAGCGGTTCTCTTTGTTCCAGGCGCTCTCGCCGTGCCTCAACAGCACGAGACTGGTCATCGCCGAAACGCCTTTCTGCCCAGGAACTGCGCGGTCGACCCGAGTAATTCTTCTACGCGCAGCAACTCGTTGTACTTGGCGATGCGATCCGTACGGCTGGCGGACCCGGTCTTAATTTGTCCCGCTCCGGTGGCCACCACCAGGTCCGCGATGAACGCGTCTTCGGTCTCGCCCGAGCGGTGAGAGACCACCGAGGTATACCCGGCGCGACCCGCCATTTCCATCGCTTCCAGCGTCTCCGTCAAAGTCCCGATCTGATTGACCTTGATGAGAATCGAATTGGCGATCCCCTGTTCGATGCCTCGCTTGAAAATCTCGGGGTTGGTCACGAAAATATCGTCACCCACGAGTTGGATCTTGTTGCCCACAGTGTCCGTGAGCAGCTTCCAACCTTTCCAATCCTCTTCCGACATGCCGTCCTCGATGGAGATAAGCGCGGGATACTGGCGCACCCAGTTCGACCAGAATTCCACCATCTGCTCGGATGTGCGCTGGCTCTTGTCGGATTTCTTGAAAACGTACTTGCCATCCTGGAAGAACTCGCTGGCCGCGGGGTCGAGGCATATGCCGATCTGCTCTCCTGGCTTGTAGCCCGCCTGAGCGATGGCTTCCAGCACGCTCTCGATGGCCTCTTCGTTCGACTTGAGATTGGGAGCGAAGCCGCCCTCATCGCCCACGGCAGTCGAGTAACCCTTCTTCGCCAAGACCTTCTTGAGGGTATGAAAAACTTCCACGCCCATGCGCAGGGCCTCGGAAAACTTGCTGGCGCCGAACGGCGCAATCATGAATTCCTGCACGTCCACGGAATTGTCCGCGTGAGCACCACCATTGATGATGTTCATCATGGGGACTGGCAGAATACAGGCGCCCACGCCACCCAGGTAGCGGTAGAGCGGCGTTCGCTGCGCGTGCGCGGCAGCGCGAGCGACCGCCATGGAAACCGCCAGAATCGCATTGGCGCCCAGGCGCCCCTTGTTGGGCGTCCCATCGAGGGCGACCAGAAGACCGTCGATCATGCCCTGCTGCGCGGCGTCCTTTCCATGCAGCGCGCCGGCGATTTCGCCGTTGATATGGCTGACGGCTTTCAAGGTCCCTTTGCCCAAGTAGCGCGCCTTGTCGCCGTCCCTCAGTTCTACTGCTTCATGCTCACCGGTCGAAGCGCCGGACGGCACAGCCGCTCGCCCCATGCTTCCGTCCGCAAGGTAGACATCCGCTTCCACGGTGGGATTCCCGCGGGAGTCCAGGATTTCGCGCCCTACGACTTTTGCAATGCCTATCAATGGAGTAGCTCCTTCCGCAAAAACGCCAAGTTGTTTCCGGGGTGCGGGGGGGCGCGCGCGGCGTTACGCCACCACCACGATTCCGGTGTCGGTGATGGTGTACCCCTGCGCCCGATCCGCCTCCGGGTCGAATCCAATAATGCTCGATTCGGGGATCTTGACCCCTGTATTAATGATGGCCCGGCGAATCCGGCTGTACCGGCCAATCTCCGCGTTGGGCATGAGAATGGAGTATTCGACTTCGCAATAGCTATTCACGCGCACGCCTGGCGACAGAACGCTGTGCATGACGCGTCCGCCCGACACGATGCAGCCCGCACTCACCACCGAATCCACGGCCACACCCATGCGCCGCCCCTCTTGCGCGAAAACGAATTTGGCCGGCGGCTGCTGCGTGACTTTGGTCCGGATGGGCCAGCGATGGTCGTACAGATTGAAGACGGGCACCACGTCCACCAGATCCATGTTGGCTTCGTAGTATGCGTCGAGCGTCCCCACATCGCGCCAATAGCGCACCTCCTTCCGGTTCATGTCGCGAAAGTCGTAGGCGATCACGCGTCTTCGACCGAGGATGCAGGGGATCAAATCCTTGCCGAAATCGTGAGCCGAGTTGGGGTTCTGCGCGTCCTCATGCAGCGCCTCCAAGAGCACGTCGGTCTTGAAAACATAGATCCCCATGGATGCGCTCAACATGTTCGGATCGAAACGCGACCGCTTGGGGTTATCGTGCTGAGGCTTCTCTTCAAAGCCCACGATCCGGTAATCCTCATCGATGTCCGTCACTCCGAAACGCGGCGCTTCGTGGGGCGGCACCTGGATGGTGGCGATGGTCGCATCCGCATCGTGATCCCGGTGCCAATCGAGCATGTCCCAGTAGTTCATCTTGTAGATGTGGTCGCCGGAGAGAATGATCGTATACTCCGGCGCCTCCACCTCGATACTCTGGAAATTCTGGAACACGGCGTCGGCCGTCCCCTGGTACCAGTCTTCGGAGACGCGTTTCATAGGTGGAATCACTTCGATGAATTCGCCCAACTCCCCGGACAGAACGTTCCAGCCGTCGCGGACATGCCGGGTGAGTTCCAGAGACTTGTATTGGGTCAGAACGAAAATTCTACGAATGCCCGAGTTAATGCAATTGGACAGGGTGAAATCGATAATCCGATACGCGCCTCCGAAAGGGACGGCCGGTTTGGCGGTGTCCTTGGTGAGGGGAAAGAGGCGCTCGCCCGCGCCCCCTGCCAGCAAAATGGCGAGTACATTTTCCACTTCAGCCTAAATTCCTGAAAATAAAGCGCATGCCCCACCCGGGGCAGTCCGGTTGTATTGCATCTGAAATTTTGGGCTTGACTTTATTCGGCAACCACCTATGATATCAGTACCTTCTGTGCCTAGCGAAGGTTTTTCGGGGTCCATCCGCACGATTGGGTGACGCAAACCTCAGGATAGCCAGAGTGGAAGCACGGTGGAGTCTCGGAGTTGTTGGGAGGTGTTCTCGGTTTGGCTGAGAAGCCAGGAGAGAAGCGCCGGGCCAAGCAGGCGCTGGCCCGCAAACGAAACCGGAAGAAATCACGCCGGGAGATTGAGTAAACGCGGTGGCGAGTTGCGAGGCCGGATGTATTTGGGGTCCGCGGCGCCGCCCTTATCCGACACCAGTTCAGGTTGATTACGGGGCAACGTTGCTATGGCGGAGTTTCAAGACCGCGTCCTCACGTGTGTAGACTGCGGCGCAGAGTTTGTATTCACAGCGGGAGAACAACACTTCTTCCACGACAAGAATTTCAAGAACGAGCCCAAGCGTTGTAAGAACTGCAAGACCAAACGCCAAGGCTCCTCGGGTGGTTACGCCAAGACCGAAACCATGACGAGTTGTTCGCAATGCGGCCGGGAAACCACGGTTCCGTTCAAGCCTACTCAGGGCCGGCCCGTCTTTTGCCGAGAATGCTTCTTGAGCCGAAAAGGCTCCGCGGCGGCGGCGGGCGGTCGATGATTTTGCAGTAGGGCAGGTTCGTGCCGCCGGTCATCGCTGTTGGTGACCGGCACATCTACTTTCGAGCGTGGCTACATATAAGGGATGCCACTTTTGCCGAGGCTCGCTAATATCGGCAGCAGATGAGTGACACCGAGAAGCTTTTGCACTCGTGGACCGAGGTTGATGAGTTGCAAGTCGCAGCCCGCGGACCTGGCGGACACGTAGAGACGAACGATGGTGCCGAGCCCCATGCTGTCCATGTTGGTCACATCCGTCAGGTCGAGCACGATTTGTTTGGCGCCGGGAATTAGCTGCTTGACCTCAGCGTAGAGAGAATCGTGTACACCCGCCACCAACCTACCGTGGCATCGCACAACAATATGGTCGCCGGAACGGCTCACGTCCAACAGCAGGCGGCGCTCGTCAGTTTCCTCAGGCATTCCACTGTACCCCAACATTAGAAATCCATCGCGCGATTGTCGCATACTACGGCCGGGAAAGAAAGAATCAGGCTTCTTCCGGTAACACTTGGCCAGGAGCGGCGGCGTCTAGCACCGTGATGGTTCTCCGCGCACGCCATCGCAGGAACAGAAGCAGGGGGATGGCGGCGCCGATGCTGGCAAGCCCGTCGATGCAGGAACAAACCGCGCACGCCGTATGACGCATAGCCGCGACCGTCGGCCCAAGTCATATATACGATGGCAGCGTTGGTGGCGGCTGCGAACAATCCAAGCTGGGTGGCGGCAGTCGGATTGCGGATTCCTACCAGTTGCAGGCCGAGGGCGGTGAAGGCGGCGTAACAGATTCCCGCCACGCCGTTATAGACCAGCACTCCTACGGTGAACACTGTTTGCGTATGGACTGTCCCGGCCATGGCCAGAGCGCATACGCCTGCGAGAGCCCCGCCAATCATATACAGTACGGCCCGGTCTATGCGATCGGCAATGTAACCGCCGATTACGGAACCGATCGCGCTGGTAGCCGCAGCACCGGCGCCGGTAACCCAAACCACCCGGCCGGAACTGGCGTGGAAATCGTGCCCGAGACCGGCGAACAGATTAATCGCCGCCACACAGCTTGCCGGCGCGAGGAAGAGAAGAAAGCCGGTGAGGACCTGCGGCCGGCGGGACGTTTGCAAAACGCTCCGGAAGGTGCCGCCGAAAATCTGCCGCAGGCCGAGCACCGGTTTGGCCGGCTGCGGAAAACGCAGCAGGAATAAAGTCGATGCCAGAACTACCAACGCGATCACCAGACCCAGCGTGCGGAACGTGAAGTAGGTTGCTGACCACATGATCAGCATGGCTCCCAAAGCGCCGCCGCCCAGATTGGCGGCATTGGTCCAACCACCGACCTTCCCCCGCGCCGTATCCGGAACGAATTCCGAAGTCCAGCCCCCGATGGCGTTGGCCTGCAGTACTACCGCAAGTTCAGCCAGGAGGAGCAGGCCTGTGAACAGCGTGAGCCGCTCTGGCGAAAACAGCCAAAGTGCCGCCGACAGGAAGACGGCCGCGACGATGGCGAACCCGAATCCATAAAAGCGCCGGGTGAAGCCCACGTCGATCAAGGGCGTCACCAGGAAAGCCCAAAAGGTGGGCGACATAGCGGTCGCGCTGATCGTGGCAATGCGGTCGACGCTGATGCCGGCCCTCGCCAGAATAAACGGAAGCGCCGTGATGATGAAACCGGCTACCAACCCGAAAGGCAGGGTGCCCATCCCGATCAGCCACGCGGGCGGTGCTGGTTTTTGTGGTTGTCTCTCGATGGGCTCAGCCTACGTCTTCATCATAGCGCGCGGTGGACACTTACACCCTCGAACCGCCAAACAGAGCTCGAACTCCGCGCGTAAGTTTGCGAATAAACAGAAGGCCGGACACAATGAGCAGCACCACGATCACCAGTGTCACTACCGGGTGGAACGCAGTAAGCAGCGACAGTCCGACGCTACCGGCGTCTTCCAAAACACTGAGCGCTATGTTGCTGAAGGGCTCTGGTGATGCATTCACGGTAAGTCGCGCAGCCGCCTTCGTTCCATGAGAGGTCAACGCGATGCCACCGCCCAACAGGAATGCCAGGAAGCGAACGCGGTTGTCAAAGTGCCCGAAAGCCGCGGCGGCGAGTACGGCTCCCGCGGGGACACGGATGAAGGTGTGAACCGCGTCCCAGATGGAATCGACGGCGGGAATCTTGTCAGCGACGAATTCAACCAGAAACAGGAGACCGGCTATCGCAATCACCCACCATTCGCCCAGAATGCTCAGCTCGCCCGGTAGATGAGCAAGTCCAAAGTGTTGGAGAAGGCCCAAGGTGAGGACGCTGGCGTATAACTTGAGCCCGGAGAGCCACGCGGCTCCCATCGCCACGCCCCAGGTTGCCAGCCAGTTCATACGCGGTGTCTACTTTTCCTGGATTGAAGATCCGTTGCGGATTTCGTCGGTGGCGCGACGGATGACTTGGTCACCCGCATGTAAGTCTCCGCTGACTTCGATGAGTCCGCCCTCGACCGAGCCTTTCCGAACATCTACCCACTCTGCTCGTCCGTCGTGATTCCGAATGACAAAGGTGCGCTCTGTGGTGGTGACTACGCTCGATGGAGGAACCATGAGCGCCGCGCGGGGCCGCCGGATGGGCCATTTCACGGTGGGGTACATTCCGGGCGATAAGGAGCCGTCGCCGTTCATGACATCCAATTCGACGGCCATGGTGCGCGTCTTCGGATCGAGCTCGTGGGCGCTGCGAGCGATGGTTCCGGAGTAGCCGCGCTCCGGAAAAGCCGGGACGTGGAACTCAACCCGCGCGCCTTGGGCGACGGAGCCCGCATCTTCTTCGGGAACCGCGACCACCAGGCGCAGCCGGGAAATCTGCTGCAGCATGACCAGGGGCGAGTCCGCTCCCGTTCCGAGCAGGGCGCCCGGGTGAACGTAGCGGTCGGTGATCACCCCGTCAAACGGCGCGGTAATTCGCAGGTACGCCTGAACCTCCTGAAGCGCTTTGCGGTTGGCTTCTAACGCACGCCCATTCGCCTGGCGGGATTCGATGAGGGCCCGCGCCGCCTCGATCTGCTTCTCCATTTGCACCAGTTCGATGCCTGCGATGGCTCCAGGCGTTTCCGCCGCCTTTTTCAGACTTGCGTAGGTGCTCTCGAGCGAGGCCAGTTGCGCTTCCGCTTGCAGCCGGTCCGCCTCCACAGACTGAATCTTGGGCTCGATCTCGGCGATTTGAGCGGCCATTTCGGGGGCGCTCAACTCGGCCAGTAGTTGGCCCTGCTTCACCATGCTCCCGCGATCCACCAGGATCCTCTCGACATAGCCGGAAACCTTGGCGTGCAGGGAAACACTGAGGAATGGCAGGATTTCGCCAGGCAGATCGGCCATTCGGGAAACCGGCTTGGCGACCACCGCGACCAGCAAATCGTCCGTTCGCCCGCTGGAGGCCGGGGCAAGGGCGAATGCGCAGCAGAGGATGAGGACAGAATTACGGTGCTTCATAATATCGGCTCGATGGGTCCATGGGATTGAGGGAAGGCGAAGTAAGAGAAGCCTTGGATTGGAGAATGGCATAAATGGAAGGCAGGATCGTCAGGGTGGCGAACGTCGACAGCACTAAGCCGCCGATCACAGCCCGGCCGAGCGGTGTAGACGGCGAGCCGCCTTCCGAATAACGCATGGCCATGGGCACCATTCCAAAGATCATTGCTCCCGCAGTCATCAAAATCGCGCGCAGACGTCCGCTGGCGCCTTCCTTCGCGGCATCGACCGCGCGCGCGCCCTGTTTGCGCGCACGCTCCGCAAAGCTGACCAGCAAGATCGAATTCGCAACCGCAATCCCCACCGCCATGATCGCACCCATGAAGGACTGCAGGTTCAATGTGGTTGACGTCAGACGCAGCATGAGCAGGACGCCGCAAAGAACCGCGGGAACCGTCAGCAGGATGGCGAGCGCCAGGCGGATTGACTGGAAGTTGGCGGCGAGCAACAGGAAGATCACAAGAATCGCCAGCAGCAAACCGGTGCGGAGCCCCGCGATGGTTTGCTCCAAAGCCGGCAACTCTCCGCGAAGGTTCACCGTGACGCCCCTGGGCGGCGTTCCCGCACGATCCACTGCCTCCGTGATTTTCGGCGCCGCCTCGCCTAATGTGATTCCGTGCAAGTTTGCTGTGAGACTGACGACGCGCTGCCCGTTATCCCGCTCGATGAGCCCCGGCATGGTGCCCGGACTAAGCGCCGCGATGTCCGTCAAGCGAAGATCGGCATGACCTTCCGGCATGACCGGAAGCGTCCCCAGTGCGTCCGCACTCTGCATACGGTTCTGGGGCAGCTCCACTTGGATCTGGAACGCGTTCCCGCTGGTGGGATCGCGCCAGTAATTGGGCTGGGTGAATCGGGAGGAAGAGGTCGCCGGTACTACCGATCGCGTAACATCGGCCATGGTGAGTCCGAACTGGCCGGCACGCTCGCGATCGATGTTGATGTCCATGGTCGGGTAGTTCACCTCTTGCGCGATTTGAAGATCGCGCATAAACGGGAGCGCTGCCATTTGAGTCTGGATTCGCTGGGCGAACGCGTAGTCGTTCTGGAGATTGCCCCCTTCCACGGCCACCTCAATGGGCGTGGGGGAGCCGAAACTCATGACCTGGCCAACGATGTCTCCCTCCTCAAACGAAACCTGTGTCCCGGGCAACTCCTTGCCCAGGCTGGCTCGCAGCCGCTCGCGTAGATCTTCTCCCTGGGGAGCATCGGGCTTGAGCGCGAACTGCAGGATGGCTTCCTGCGGGCCGCTGGTGAAGAGATGTATGAGATCGACGGGGTAGCTGGAGGGAACCACCCCCACGAAATCGCCGGTGATGGCAAGGTTGCCCGGGCCCGCTTCCCGCTGGATTACATCGAGCGCGCGGAGCACGATGCGCTCGGTCTCTTCCACCCGCGTCCCGGTGGGTGCGCGCAGACGAATCCGCAAAAGACCAGAGCCCGTATTCGGGAAAATCTCCGTGCCGATCCGCGGGGCCAGCACGGCAATGAGTGCGATGGACGCGACCAGATACACGAAGACGAGGGGCCAGCGCAAACGTAACACCAAGTCGAGATAGCCCTCATAGGCGGAACGCAGCCTGTTGAAGAGCCCGTGGCGCTCAGCGTTTGGATCCTGCTTCATCAGCCAAGTGGAGAATACGGGTACCAGGGAGCTGGAAAGCAGGTAGGAGGCGATCATGGCGAACCCGACTGCAAGCGAAAGAGGAACGAAGAGCTGGCGGCTGACTCCAGACATGAAGAAGGAGGGGACAAAGACAGCCAGGATGCACAACATGGAAAGGAGGCGTGCGATGGCGGTCTGGCTGGTGGCGTTCACCACGGCCCGCGCGCGGGCGACGCCCGATTGCAACTGGGTGTGGATGTTTTCGATCTCAACGGTGGCCTCGTCGACCAGCACGCCGACTGCTAGCGCCAGCCCGCCGAGCGTCATGATGTTGATGGTCTGGCCGGCGGCCCATAAGAGGATTACCGCGCCAAGCAATGCAAACGGGATGTTCAAGATTACGATCAATGCGCCCCGCCAATCGCGCAGCAAGAGCAGGACAATCAAGCCGGTGAGGAGCGCGCCCAGCAATCCTTCGCTGGCGAGGCTGCGTACCGAGGTGGCGACGTAAGTGGATTGATCGAATTCCAGGCGCACCTTCACGTCTTCGGGCACCACTTTCTGGAAGCTTGGAATCGCGGCTTTGACTGCGTTGATGACCGACACCGTGGATGCGTCGGAACGCTTGGTGACCGGGATGTACACGGTGCGCTTGCCGTTCACGTGGGCGTAGGCAGTGATCAGATCCGTGCCATTCTCGATGGTTCCGATATCGCGCAGGTACACCGTGGTGCCGGCCTTGGGAACGATCGGGGTGCTGAGCAACTCGGTGAGGTTGCCGCCCAGGGCGGCATTGGTTCGCGCGATGCGATTGATATTGCCGGTCCACATGTTGCCCGATGGCATCACCAGGCTCGACTTGCTCACCGCCTCGATGGCCGTGTCGGGCGAGATCTGATATTGGTGAAGCTTATCGGGATCGAGCGTGATCACGATGGTGCGCTGGTTGCCTCCGAATGGCGGCGGGGCGGAGACGCCCGGGAGTGTCGCAAACAGAGGGCGCACGCGGTTCAGCGCGTAGTCCTGGAGCTCGCCTTGGGTATGAGTGGAGCTGTCAAAGATCAGCAGGCCAACCGCGACGCTGCCGGCGTCGAAGCGGGTGACAAAGGGCGGCACGGTGCCGGGAGGCATGAAGGCGCGGGCGCGGTTCACATAGCCGACCGTCTCGGACATCGCCTGATTCATGTCGGTGCCCTGGTGAAACGTCAGCTTCATCAAAGCCGCGCCCTGAATGCTTTTGCTTTCGACGCGATCGATGCCGGTGATGTAGAGGAAGTGATACTCGTAGTAATACGTGATGTAGCCTTCCATCTGCGCGGGATCCATGCCGCCATACGGCTGCGCGACATAGATGGCGGGGTCGCCCACCTGCGGAAAAATATCGACCGGCATGTGCTTGAGCGCGAGCACGGCGCAAAGGGCGATGGCGACCAGCGCGACCAATACCGTGATGGGGCGGCTGAGCGCGGCTAGGACGAAACGCATGAGGACCTCATTTGCTCGCCTCCATCACAAACGGCTGAAGATCACCGGCTGCGGTCGCGAGACCCAGCAGAGCGCGCCACACCCCGAGATGTGACAGCGCGTCGTCGATCTCCGCCTGGGTGAGCAGCCGCTGGGCTTCCGCTACCTGATCGATTTTGCTGAGACCAGATTGATAGCGAGCCGTCGCCTGTTCCGAAGCGGCGCGCGCAGCCGCGATTTGGACAGGCGTATTTCCGGCGATATCCCGGGCGCCGCGAAGCTGCGCCAGCGCAATATTCCAACGTGCCCGCAACTCCGTCACGATCAACTCGGCGCGCGCCGTCTGCGCTCGAATGGTCGCGGACTGGGCTTCCTGGCGAGCATGAATCGAGGCCAAATCCATAACAGGGAAGGTGACGCTGAAGCCGAGGGCATAGTTTTGCACATTGGGCGCCAAGCCATTCACCCCTCCCAGCCGATCGCCATTCACTTCGGCGCCGGTGCCGCGCGCGTAAACCGCGCCTTGCAACGAGAACTCTGGGAAATAGCTGCGTTCCAGCGACTTCAACTCGGCTCTGGCCTGCTCCACCGTGGCATTCTGTTCGCCGACCAGCGGATTGGAGTGGAAGTCTACTGACGCGGGAGATTCGTCCGCCGGCAGGCGCAGCAGGCCTTGGGAGGAGATGGAAATCTCTGAGGGATCGAGCGATATGAATTGCGCCAGCGTGGCTCGCGCAACGTCGACCGCCTGCCGGGCCTGGATCAACTGGGTTCGCGCGGCCGCTACCTCGGCTTCCGCCCGCGATTGATCGGCGCCCGGGCGCAACTGCGCTCCGACGAGTGCGTTGGTGGTGCGCGCGACGGTCTCGGCGCGATCGACGCCGGCCTGCGCGGCCCGCACTGTCTCCTGGCCGGCCGCGAGCGTCAGATAGGCGTCGATGGCGGCGGTGGAGATTTCAAATTCCGTGCGCTTGAGGGTTGCTGCCGATTGCGCTCGGGCCGCCTCTGCTACGGAAACATTGGCTCGTCGAAGACCGAAATCAAAAGGCTCCCAACTGACCAGGCCTCCTATGGCGCTGCCCCAGGCCGTGCCGAAATTGTTCGAGCCGATGACGGGTCCCGACATCGAGGGAATCACGGATTGCGGCAGCAGCAGCCCAAAGACGTTGTTGCGGGTGGCGCGGTTCACCAGGGCCAAGGTGTCCACCCGCGGCAGATAGGCGGTGCGGGCCAGGCGGATTCCCGCGGCGGCGGCATTGATTTGCTCCTGAGACACGCGGACCGACGGATAGTTCCTGGCGGCGCTCGCGACGACTTCGGCTAACGTGAGCGACGCTGCGGGCGCCTGTTCGGCGGCAGGCACGGGCTTCGAGACCAGCCAGAAGAACATCGCTACGGACACGAGGAGGCGCATAGGCTCAATCGCCCTCCATGAGTTCGTGGAATAGCTCATGGACTTTCTTCTTGGCCGCTTTCAAAGCTTTGCGGCCGAGCGGAGTGGCGCGGTAGACCTTGCGGAGCGACTTGCCGTTACGCTGTTCGGTGGAGCGCAGGTAGCCCTTTTTTTCCAGGCCATGCAGGAGCGGGTAGAGCGTGCCCGGACTGATGCGGTAACCGTGGCGGGTGAGCTCTTCGATCATGCCGAGGCCGAAGATGGGCTCCTCGGCGGCGTGATGTAAAACGTGGAGCCGGATCAAGCCGGAGTACAGATCCTTGTCGTCGCCAAGACCGACGGAATCGGAGTTCGTTGTTGACATTCGATTACGAATGTCGAATTATGGCATGCACTGCGGCGGGAGTCAAATGCGATCGGTCGCCTGAATCGGGGGCCGGGGACGCCGCCCGGAAGGGCGGCGGTGGGCCGGAAGGCCCGGCCCCACTGGGGGCGTGGAGGAACGAAGCCAATTCTGGCGTATCTGGTGTGTCCGGTTGGGATTGCGGGGCAGCGAGTGGGGTTCGGGCACGCTGCAGGCGCTCTAATTCGGCGAAGGCGTCCTTATAGGAACGCTCGGCCAGGGTAATGCGGCGTTGCAGGCGACGGAAGACCTGGTCGGCGGCCATGAGGGCTGCGCCAAGAGGCGTTCCCTCGGAGCGGTCGGCGCGGATGACGTGGTATTCCCATAGGTGGGCTTCGGCGCGGAAGAGGCGGCGCAGCATCCACTCGTTGCGGAGGAGCGTGTCGACCTGGAAACGCTCCTCGGGAGTGAGGGGTTGGAACCGGTCGATGTACTCGTGCTGGAGCGCGGCAAATTCGTCGGCGCTCTCGCCGATGACGAATTGAGAGTCGGCGTCGAGCCCGGATTTTAGGGCATTTTGGGAAGAAACGGCCTTGCCCTCGGGAGTGCGGGGCCGGTGGATTTTTGGGCGTTGAGTCGGTTGGCTTCTATCTGGCGTTGGGTAGACATGGATTTTCTCCTAGTGGGCAGACTGGGTGAAAGGTTCGTGTGGGCGGGCTTTTTTAGCCTGCGCGGGACTTCATCAATCCCGCTGGTTCGGATGGCGGACTAAAGTCCGCCGCAGGCTGAAGCCTGCCCCACACAACACAGTACAAGCTCACAGTAACAATGAGCCGGAGCCTGTACGGGCGTTCGGATCTGGATTTTGTTGCAAAAGCGTGGGTTGTTTGTGGAGAATTGCGGGGACTAAACTTGTGGCCTACCGCCCCAAAGAATTCTTGCCGGTGATGTCGAGAATGCCGAGAGGGCTCCGACTAAGAGATGAGGAGCAAGAAAATGAAATACATCCTAATGATGACTGGCACCAAGACCGGCGTGGAAGGATATCGGGCATGGTCCGAGCAGCACCGGCAGGCACATATGGCGATCCTCACACAGATTAACCAGGACCTGCGCGAGCGCGGAGAGTTTGTGGCCACTAACGGCCTGGCAGGCCCAGTTGAGGCCAAGGTGGTGCGCGGCGAGAAAGACGGCGTGCCGATCACTGACGGCATTTTTCCTGAGTCCAAGGAGTTTCTACTGGGCTATTGGATTGTTGACGTCAAAACGCCGGAGCGGGCGTACGCCATCGCCGGCCGCATTTCAGCAGCACCGGGCCCGGACGGAATGCCGACCAACATGCCGATCGAAGTGCGGGCGATCATGACCAGCCATTAGCGCGGCCGCCGAGGAGCACAACGTATGAAGTACATTTTGATGATGAACACCATGAAGTTGGGCGGGGCCACGTTTCCCGGATGGTCCAGGAAGGATATCGAGGCGCACATCGCGTTCATGATGCGCGTCAATCACGAACTCCGGGAATCGGGTGAACTGGTTTCGGCCGAAGGCTTGGCCTTCCCCGATCAAGCCAAGCTCGTGCGCGCGGGAAAGGATGGCGAGCCCGTCACCGACGGGGTGTTTCCGGAGTCGAAAGAGTTTCTCGCCGGCTATTGGATCGTGGATGTGGACGCGGCCGAGCGGGCGTACGCTATCGCCGCACGCGTCTCGGCGGCGCCAGGGCCGAGCGGGGCGCCATTGAACATGCCGATCGAAGTGCGGCCCGTCATGAGCGCGCCGCCAGCCGAATTCATATAAAGGGATCTGCCGCATGCCGGAGTTGCTGGACGAGAGGTCCGAGGGTCTGTTCCGCGAACTCGCGCCGCAGGTACTCGGTGCGGTGGTCCGCCGTTTTCATGATTTCCCGGCCGCCGAGGACGCAGTCCAGGAATCGTTGCTCGCGGCATCGTTGCGATGGCCTCGCGAGGGCGTGCCGGAGAATCCCCGGGGATGGCTGATTCAAGTCGCCGCCCGGCGCATGATCGATACGGTGCGTAGCGAGCAGGCGCGGCGTCGTAGGGAAACCGAGGCGTCGCTTGAGGCCGACCGTCTGACGCCTGCAGTGGACGCTGACACGGAAACCGATCAGGACGACACACTGACCCTGTTCTTTATGTGCTGTCATCCCTCCCTGACGCCGTCGTCCGCCATCGCGCTCACATTACGGGCGGTGGGCGGCCTGAGGACGGCCGAAATCTCTCGCGCGTTCCTGGTTCCCGAGGCAACGCTGGCTCAGCGTATCAGCCGGGCCAAGCAGGTGATCAAGAACTCCGGCATTCCCTTCCAATTGCCGACCGCCGAGGAGCGGGAACAGCGTCTGCGCGCAGTTCTGCACGTTTTGTACCTGATCTTCAACGAAGGCTACACGAGCAGCGGTGGGCCGCAACTGCAGCGACTCGAGATGTCCCGCGAGGCTATACGGCTGGCGCGATCCCTTCATGCCTTGGCCCCGAACGACGCGGAGAGCGCCGGGCTGCTGGCGCTCATGCTCTTAACCGATGCGCGACGCGCTGCGCGAACCGGTCCCGACGGGGAGTTGATTCCGCTGACGAAACAGGATCGGACTCGGTGGGATCAAGCGGAGATCTCGGAAGGCGTTGGGCTCCTGACCGCAGCCCTGGCGAAAGGATCGATTGGCGCGTACCAGCTGCAAGCGGCGATTGCCGCCGTTCACGACGAAGCGGCGACAGTCGAAGACACCGACTGGCCGCAGATCCTGGCCCTCTACGAACTGCTTACACGCATGTCCGATAATCCCATGGTCGCGCTCAATCACGCGGTTGCTTGCGCCATGGTGCACGGACCCTCCAAAGGGCTGGAGCAGCTGAAAGCACTCGACTCCGATCCGCGAATGAGTAGGCACCATCGCCTGGATGCGGTTCGCGCCCATCTTCTGGAAATGGCCTGTGACTACCAAGGCGCAATTACACACTATCGGATTGCCGCCTCTCGGACGACGAGCACACCGGAACGCAATTACCTACTGACACAGGCGGCGCGCCTTAGCGAGAAGGCGTGAACTCGCTGCGACTATCTTGCGTTATCCTCATCAAATCGATGTATAGGTGTATTTGACGCTGAAACTGTTAGGAAGTGAACACATTTATACGGCCCTGACAGAAATATTATGCCCAGACCAGTTTTGTTAGCTGTGGACGACGATCCGGACGTGCTGCGGGCGGTGGAACGCGATCTACGAAAACAATACAGCGATCGCTATCGAGTGATGAGCTCCGATTCGGGCCCGGGCGCGCTCGACATTTTGACGCGGCTCGCGCAACGCTCGGAACCGGTTGCGCTTCTGCTGGCGGATCACCGCATGCCACGAATGAATGGCATCGAATTCCTTACGGAAGCAATTCGCAAGTTTCCGGATGTCCGCCGCGTTCTGCTGACCGCCTACGCCGATACGGAAGCGGCCATCGGCGCGATCAACGTGGTGAAGCTGGACCACTACCTGCTCAAGCCCTGGGACCCGCCTGACCGCAATCTCTATCCCGTTTTGGACGATCTGCTGGATCAATGGTCGGAATCGTATCGGCCGCCCTTCGAAGGCATCCGGGTAATCGGGACGCGATGGTCCTCACGCTGCTATGAATTGCGCGAGTTCCTGGCACGAAATCATATCCCTTACCAATGGCTCGACGCGGAATGCGCCGAGGCCAAAACGGTGCTGGCCGGGAGCGCCAACGGGCATACTGTGCTTCCGGTTGTGCTTCTTCCGGAAGGCACGCCGCTGCCGGATCCAAGCTTGGCTGAACTGGCGGACCGTCTGGGCTTGCGAACTCACTCCCAGTCCGATTTCTTCGATCTGGTCATCGTGGGAGGCGGGCCGGCCGGGCTGGCGGCCGCGGTTTACGGGGCTTCGGAGGGCCTCAAAACAGTGATTGTGGAACAGGAAGCCCCGGGGGGCCAGGCCGGCCTGAGTTCCCGGATCGAGAACTATCTTGGTTTTCCATCAGGCCTGAGCGGCGCAGATCTGGCACGCCGCGCCGTTGCGCAGGCCCGTCGGTTCGGGGCCGAGATCCTGGCGCCACAACAAGTGACCAAGGTGAGAGCGGACGGTCCATATCGGATCGTTACTCTGGCGGATGGTTCTGAGCTGTCCTGCCACACCATGGTGATTGCGACCGGAGTGCAGTGGCGCAAGCTGGATATTCCGGGTATGGAGCGTCTGCAAGGCGCGGGAGCTTATTATGGAGCAGGTTCCACGGAAGCGCTCTCATGCCGCGATGAAGACGTGTACGTGGTAGGCGGCGCTAATTCCGCCGGGCAGGCAGCCATGAACTTCGCGCGGTACGCCAAAAACGTCGTGATGCTGGTGCGCGGGGAGACGCTGGGGGCGAGCATGTCGCAATATCTGATCGACGATATTGCGCAAACACCAAATATTCGTGTCGAGTGTGGGTCGCAGTTGGTGGCGGTACACGGCGAGAGCAAGTTGGAAGCGATCTCGATTGCGTGCGGTCACTCGGGAACGGTTGACAAGGTACCTGCCAGTTCTGTTTTCGTCTTTATCGGCGCAGAGCCGCGCACGGATTGGCTCGACGGTTTTGTCCAGCGGGATGCGCGGGGATTTGTTTTGACCGGACCGGACGTGATGGCAGAGGGCAAGCGACCGGCCGGTTGGACCCTGGACCGGGATCCGTTCCTTTTGGAAACCAGTGTGCCTGGAGTCTTTGCCGTAGGCGACGTGCGGCACGGCTCGGTGAAGCGGGTGGCTTCCGGCGTGGGCGAGGGATCCATCGCCATTCAGTTCGTTCACCACTATCTCGCGAAGGTGTGAAATGGAAAACCCCACCACAGATTTGACGCAGCAACTGACGGCCGTTCCAGTGTTTTCGGACTTGGCCAGTGAAGAGTTGAGCTGGCTCGCCTCGCACATGGAGGTGGTGCATTACGCTGCTGGCGATTTGGTGATTGAGGAAGATTCTCCCGCCGATCGCATGATTGTCATCCTGGAGGGAGAGATCGCCAGCCGCCGCGAGCGCGGCGGGGTGGGAGACGGGCGCACCTATTCGGCGCGCGCCGGCCAGGTAACGGGGATGCTTCCTTATTCGCGTCTGACCCGCATTCCGCTCACGGTGCGCGCGATGACTCCCACCACCCTGGCATTTCTGCACGTATCGCACTTCCAGGAGATGTTGCACCGTTTTCCGGAACTTGGACAAAAACTGGTGGGCGTGCTGGCCGACCGCATTCGCGAGACCACCAGGAGCGGCCAGCAGCGCGAAAAACTCACGGCTTTGGGGAAGCTTTCCGCCGGTTTGGCCCACGAACTGAACAATCCCGCCTCAGCCGTGCGGAACGCGGCCGTCAATCTTCAACAGACAGTGGGCGCGCTTCGGACTGCCAGCCTGCACCTGGACAAACGCGGGCTCTCCGCGGAACAACGCGTATTCCTGGCGCGGCTGGAGTGTGACTGGTCAAGCGAACATCCGCCTGCAGCACTTGATTCGCTGGAACGTAGCGATCGGGAAGAAGAGATCGGCGGCTGGCTGGAAGAGCGACGAATCGAAAACGCGCGGCTATTGGCGCCTGGCTTGGTGGACGCGGGTTGCGATCTCAAGACGCTTCGGGGGCTGGCGGAGCGATTTGACGGCGACACGTTGGCGGAGGTGGTGACCCGTTTGACTGCATCTTTCACGATCAACCGCCTCGTGGAGCAGATCGCCAGCGGAACTTCGAGGATTGGCGACCTGGTTCGCGCCATCAAGCAGTATTCGTATATGGATCAGGCTTCCGAGCAAGAGATCGATATCCACGAAGGCCTGGAAAACACGCTGATCATGTTTCACCATCGGTTGAAATACGGGATATCGGTGGTACGGCAGTATGACCGGTCGATCCCACAGATCTGCGCCCGCGGCGGCGAGCTGAACCAGGTCTGGACGAACCTGATCGACAACGCAGTCGACGCCATGGATGGTCACGGCGAATTGGTGGTGCGAACCGCGGCGGAGTTTGGCCGCGTGCTGGTGGAGATTCGGGACAGCGGACCGGGAATTCCGCCGGAAATTCAAGATCGCATTTTCGAACCATTCTTCACGACCAAGCCGGTTGGGGAAGGCACTGGCCTGGGCCTCGACACCGTCTACCGCATTGTGCAGCAGCACCGGGGTGAAATTCGCGTAGACTCGCAACCGGGGAGAACGGCATTTCAAGTACGCCTGCCATTTGCAGACGATCGTGAGCGACACCATCAGCAGAAGAATTAAACGCCACTGTCCCGTGAGCTGATCCGCCGAACCGGGACGCCGGCGTTACTTACTGCCCCGTGCTTGAGCCGTAGGAGAGCATGGCGAGCAGCGACTGCACCCGCTGCGCGGAGCCGGTGAACAGATTGGCGGGACGCCGCCGGTAGCTCAGCATCTGCAGGTAGATCGTGTTCTCCAGTTGCGAGTTGATCCCCCACCCGGCCAGGTATTGGAGCCGCAGGTCGATATCACGATTGAGTTGCGCGCCTTTGAGCCAGGGGGAGAGGTCAGCCTTACTGCCGGTATACGTCGCCAGTAATTCGGCCGGAAAGTTGACGCCGATATCACGCAGCGACTCTACCACTGACGCATAGTCCGGACGGTCCAGCCGTTGCTGCAATTCGTCCAGGTCGATCTGCAAGGGCTCCGCCTGCCCCATGAAAACCATGTCGTAACCGCTGCCGCTCACGGTGTTGGACCACACCGTTCCGTAGGGAAAAACATCGAAGAACGTGGCCAGCTCGCTCTTCACGGTGCGCTCGTCGCTTTCGTAGAGTGGCACATAAAGGGTAAACATGCCGCCGCGGTTCAAGTGGCGCTTCACCGCCTCGAAATACTCTTTGGAATACAGACCGGCCGTGCCTTTCACAAAGACGTCCAGCGGATCGGAGGCGATGATGTCGAAGGTCTCCGTGGTGGTGAGCAGGTAATGGCGGGCATCGTCGTACACCATGTGGGTGCGCGGATTGTGGAGCACCTCATAATTCTGCGGCGCGAAGAAGCGCGTAGAGATGGGCGGGATGATGGGCTCGATCTCGCAAACGGTGATTTTCTGAATGGTGGGATAGCGCGTAAAGGTACCGGCAGAAACGCCGGCACCGAAACCGATTCCCAGAACGGACTTGGGATTCGAATGAAGCATCCCGGGCAGGTGCCCTACCATACGCTGGAGCTTCATATCGTAAGGCTCGGTGGTGGCCTCCACGTGGCCGTTGACGTCGATCTCAGTGGCCCCGTCGCTCACTTGCGTGATGGCCACCGAGGAATTGCGGCCCTCCGCGGTATACAGCACACGGCCCGAAGAGATAGCCATACGGCGGCCATAAGCGATGAGCTGGCCGGGGACCTGGTCGACCTTCCGCGCGAGCAGAACGGCGACGGCGAGCGAGATGGCGAGCGCGGCGGCGAGGGAGCGCGAGCGATGTTTCCAGGCGTGCGGGCCGAGCACCACCAGACCGGCTACGGCGGAAAGGAGGAGCAGTGCACGCTGGGTTTCCTGAGTGCCGATCCACGGGATCAGCACCAGGCTGACGGCGAGCGCGCCCAGGATGGCGCCCAAGGTATTGGCGGCGTAAACCGCTCCGACCAGCCGGCCCGAATCCTCACCGGGAGTTGCGACCGCCGCGCAGGCCAGCGGGAAACTCGCGCCCCACAGAATGGCCGACGGCAGAATGGCCCACAAGCAGCGCACAAGGTCGAGTTGGAAGATGAACCAGGGGCTCTTGGACAGCAGCGGGTTGATGGGCCAATACGGTAGGGAATCGGCGATCATCCAGGCACCCCAGAAGGCGCCCAGCGTGAGCAGAATCTGGCACCAGCCGAGCGCCAGGGCCGGCCGCACCACGCTCAACAGCCACGACCCCAAGGCGCTGCCGACGGCCAGGCCGATCAGAAACACAGCGAGGATGATGGAGAACACGTAAACGGTGGCGCCCAGCATCATTCCCATTAAGCGCGTCCAGACTACTTCCGCGCCCAGGGCGCAGGCGCCGGACAACGCGATGGTAAGGTAGACGGGCCACCCGCTGCCGGCTTCCGGGATGGGGAGGGCGATACTCTCCGCAGTCGAGACGGCAGGTGTCCGGGCGGCCAGGACATAAGAGACGGCTGCCACTGCCAGGTTGACGGCAGCAGCTACATATGTGCCGGTCGCCATATTGTGGATGCGGAGCAGGTAGAACCCCGCTAGCAGGCAGCCGAAAACCGCGCCCAGGGTATTGCCGCCGTAGAGCAAGCCCCACCACGACACCCCCGCGGGCGTAGCTCGGATCCAGCGGACCAAGGCGGGCAGCGAGGCGCCCATTAAGATCGTGGGCGGCAGCAGGCAGATGGCACATAGAAGGCCGCGCAGCAGCATTCCCGGCAGGCCATGCGCGGCGCCGGCAACGTACACGCGGTCGATCAGGGGAAACCCGGCCAGCACGAGAAGCCCGCACACGGCGATGCCCAATTCGAGGACGGCGTAGATCCGCAAGGGATGCCGGCCCTCTAGGTGCAAACGCGGCAGGCCGATACTGCCCAGGCACAGACCGCCCATGAACGTGGCCAGCAGCACACCGAGGGACACTGCGGTGGAACCGATGGCCAATTGCAGCAACTGGTACCAGACGATTTCGTAGATCAGCGCGGAACAGCCGCTCGCTGCAAACAGAAGCAGCAACAGAGGGAAGAAACGATTCTCGGAGTGATTCATGCGGGAGCCGAATCACATCATATCCCAGCGAGGCGACAGAGTTTAAAAGTCAAAAGTGTTCGGGTGAGGGCAGCGCCGCTTTTCTTGCCGTTGTACTCGGCCGTCGTGGACCTTCAGGAGTGCCCATGCTAGCGCGGCTTCGACCCCAACATTGGATGGGGTCGCGGCGGTGTTGAAAGCCCAGCCATAAAAACAATCTCGACGCCGCCTTTGGACGAGAGCGAATAAGGTCGCGACCTGTCGGTCCGCTGGTCAGTCCCCATGGAATGGAGAGAGTTGTGATTTCAGACAGAAATAAAGGGCAGCCTGAGAGGATTGCATAAAATCAAATTGGCTTTTGAGCCCGTGCGTTAACATTCGGTGGGAGCGCCTTTGGCTCGGAACTGCATCGCGGGGCTACCGTTTGCGACCCGAGAGCGGCGCTGGTCTTGCGCGGAACATTCCATGCTCCAGGAGGTGCGCTGATTATCCGGAAGGCCTAGCATGCCTTGTTCCTGCGGTTACCCCTGTCGCGCTTCACGCGCAGAGACTTCCTGGCGTCCGCTTGTCCCACGGGATTGCGGCCGTCGCGGTGCGGCCATACTAGTGGCCTTGAGCCTCCGAGTTTCTTCATGGCGGCTTTGGCCCTACTGAGACCATGCAGCCGGAGGACGTTGCCGACCGGTCCGGTCGGTAAACTGGTGACCCAGGTTCGCCAGGGCACCACCGAGTCGATCGTATCCCCAGCCGGAGTTTTCCCGAGCCATTTTCACGATCAGCGCCTCAATCTCGTGCCCGATTCGTGGGCGGCGCGGATAGCTGCGGTGTGGTGGAGCCGTCGAATTTGGTGGCAATCAGCCTTCGGTACCAAGCCTGGATGGTGTCTGGCCTGGCTACGATCTCCCCCCGCTCCTGCGGGGTCTCGGCGACCGGCACCGCGTACGTTCCTCCCTCCAAGAGCTTGCTCCACACTGCAAAGCGTCACGGCCCCAATAGAAGATCTTGACGCGATCGCGCCGGCGACTAGTAAAGACCACCAGATGCCCAACAAATGCGTCCAGTTCCAGATGGTCCCGCACCAGCGGATACAGCCTGTCGAAGCTCTTTCCTTATTGTTCAAACCGTCGTGTATGTTATCCCCTGAGCCGCCCTTGCGCGCATTCGAACCTCAACGATATCCTGAAGTTGCCATGCCCGCGTTTCTGAAGGTCACTGCCAATCGACTGCTTCTCAGGCTCGGCTATCACATCAGTCGCGTAATTTCCAAGCCTGGAGATGTTTCTGAGGACGATTGGCAAACCTATCTGGCGGTCCAGCCGTACACGATGACCAGCCCTGAGCGAGTCCTGGCGGCCATCGAGGCAACTCGGTATATCGTTGCCAACCGGATTCCCGGCGATGTTGTGGAGTGCGGCGTTTGGCGTGGGGGCAGCAGCATGGCCATCGCGAAAACGTTGGTGTCGGCTGGCAACACCGGCCGGCGAATTTTTATGTACGACACCTTTTCCGGCATGAGCGAGCCCTCCCAGGAAGACAAAGACTCCCACGGCAATCACGCGTCGGCGCATATGCGCGAGCTCGGGGATCAGTGGTGCAATTCGCCGTTGGAAGAGGTGCGTCGGAACATGGCGACCAGCTACCCGATCGAACAGGTCCTTTTTGTGGAGGGCAAGGTGGAAGATACCATTCCGCACACGCTGCCCGATCGCATCGCCCTGCTGCGGCTGGACACCGATTGGTACGAGTCCACCGCCCACGAATTGAAACATTTGTGGCCGCTGCTGCAACCGGGCGGTGTGTTGATCGTGGACGACTATGGCGACTGGCTAGGTGCGCGAAAGGCCGTCGACGAGTTCTTTCAAGGCTCGATGTTCCTTGCCCGGCTCGACCAGACTGGCAGAGTTGCCATCAAACCGTAACTGCCTTAAACCCGGGGCTTCGGTAGGCTACACGGCCAGTTTACTGACGAATACGGCGATGATGCGGATGAGACCGAGACCCATGTAACCTCGAAATGCGGATTCGCCGAGATACGCACTCTGGATGCAAAGGTTTTGAAAGTGGCCACCCACGCACGGCTGCGCAGGCTTACCGAAACACAGATAATTAGAGGTCGGCGTGCGCGCCGCTCCCGGAGATTGGCTCTGGGGCGAGCATCCCCAGAGATAATTGACTCTGTCTTACGGGCCAAATCCTTAGTGCTAAAGCACTGCAGCGATAATTACAGCCTTATACCCTCAGGCCAGTTCGGCTTGGATCTCCCGCCGCAGTTCATTCATCCTCCGAATCGCCCGCGCCAGGCCGGCCTCAGTCGAGCCGAGCACGTGCTCCCGATTTCCCAGCCAGCCAACGAATGTCCCCGACTCCACGCGAATTAATGGTTTCGCACTCAGGCCAGCTACGATCGCCCGGATGTTCAGACGGTGCACCGCGGCGAACCTCCGAGGCCCCAGCCTGTGATACAAATCGTCACCGGTTCGATGGTGCTTCCGGCACAAAGGAATGGCAGAAAGATCCGAGGACTTCTGACTGATTCCGTGCGGCCCGGTATGCGCGGCCTCAATCTGGCGTGTTGTCTGGCAGACGGAGCAGGGAAGAGTCCGAATCCACTGCAGGTATGCAGGATTGCGGACTGGTTTCACCCTCAGCTCCTCCGCAGCGAGTGCCGCCCGGTGACGAGGCCAGCTCCGGGGACATCAGCGCCGCTATCGATGGCCGCCTTAATCGAGCGCTTGTCCACAGTGACCTCGGGACTCTTTACCTGTCCGAGAACCGCGGCACGCTCGCCGATGCCTAGCCCGTCCAGCAACTGCTCCCACGTCATCGCCGGCAGTTTCAGCGTCAGCGTTTTGTATTCCGCGGGGATGGCTGACTCGGTCGTCACCTCCACCGATGGCGGACAAGCACGCAAGCTGAACGTCGTCGTCTTCCCCTCGAGCGTCCGATACCTCCCTTTGCAATCGATCCCGAGGTGCTCGATGGTCTCGATCACATAACTTTCCAGCCGTGCGATCGCTCGTTCGCAGGTCACCTTGCGTTGCCGCAACCGGTCAATTTCGAACTTGGCAAAATCGACCTGCTGCTCCAGATGCGCCAAAAACTGGCCAACCCGGTCGCGTTTCTCGACGGCAGCTGTCAAGGCGGTTTGGAACTCCGCGCGGAACTCCTGCTCCTGCTCTGGAGAGACCAGCTCCGCCGTTTCGATCAGGGCCGCCAGGTGATCCTCGATCATATAGAGCGGCGCAGTCGTAACGGCCGGGGAGGGAACAACACCAAGGGCCGCCATCACGCCACCTCCGGTTGCGAAGCGAGGCGTGCGAGACGTTCGTAGCATATCAAGGCTTTACTTGCTGACTGGAACTGACCCGGATTCTGGACACCCGCCAGTTCCATTTCCGCCAGGTACCGGGTCTCTCCCACCTCTTCCCGCAAATGCTCGAAAAGCCGCCGCATCTCCCCGATGTTCTTCCAGGGCTTCACAGCCCCATCAGCCTCCGCCCGGCTTGCGGGTTTCGGTGCGGGTTCCCCCAGCTTGCGGTCGCGGACATACCCTTGTGCCTCACGCGTCCCAAGTGAATGTGCGCCGGTATCGATGTTCCGCCCATAGGGATCAGCATCCTCCACGTCCTGGGTGAAGAACTCGGAAGCGCTGGTCGCGATGAGGGTGGCGGCCACGAGTGCGCGTTTCTGCGCCATCTTCTGGATGGTGTTCACGACATCCGCTACATCGGGATTAAGAACGCGGTAGAGCGCTGAGTCCAGATCGATCTCCCACGCGACCGACTTGCCGCGCCGAGTAGGTTTCTCCACCGAGCGCGCGGTTCCGGCGCGAATGGCCTCTCGAAATCTCTGCCAGTGCTCGGCCGGCTTTCCATAGGTTCCTGTGGCTTCGGCGCGTTCGATCGCAAAATCGAACTCGCACAAAGTGCGGCGCACCTCGCGCCTGAGCAACTGCGTGCGATCGAGGTGTTCGGGAACTTGCTCCTCAGCCACCCAGCGGTAGCGATATTTGGCTTCCCAGGAATTGCAGGAGCCTTCACCTGCTCCTACTATGCGCCCCTCCCGCAGCAGCCGGCAGCGATAACGGGCGTAGCAAAAGACTTCTCCGACGTGCTGGGCGCCGGTCCAGTCGACGTCTTCCACGATCGGGGTGAATTCCGGCTCCAGCCCAAAGAAGTTGCATAGCTTCTCGGCGCCCGGTTTGAGGAGGGTGGGCTTGTGGGTGCCGGGGATCTCGCCGAAATCCTGATCCTTGACCATAATGCGCCGCGTGAACTCGACAATGGCGGAACGGCGCGCGATCGCGACGTCCATGCTCATCGCTGGCAGGAACACGCTGTCCTTGGATGTGAGGGCGACCGGACGTGTGGTGGATGTGGAAGCGAGCACGATATCGGCCGCGTGAGCTTCTGCGGTATTCTGTCGTTGGTGCTGGCTATTGGCCTGAAGAGCTGATTCCTGCGCCATCGGAGCAGTCGAGTTCCCGCTCGGCTGCTCTTTCTGTTTGGCGGCGCCGGATGCCACGGCCTGGTGTTCCTCCGGTGTTTCCGCCCCGTTTCTTACTACTCCAACCGCCTGTGGAATAGGCGTGCACTCTGGTGCGACTGGATCCGCCTCAAAGATTTCGTCTGCCCAAACAGGCGGTTGCTGCGGCGCTCTCTTGACGCTCCACTCGGTTTTGTTCCAGTCCCCATTCTTCACTTGTTGTTTGCACAGCAACAAGGGCTCCCCAGCCCCAATAGCTAATTCCCGGATTCGCTGCTCAACGTACGGCGGTACGTACATGATGCGATCGTCAGCAAGTGAATACTTCACCTGCTCGCCATAGCGGCCCTGGACCCGTTCGCCCGCTTCGGACTGCAGCGTTACTTCTACAGTTGTATTGCTCGGAAACTTCACGATTTCGTTCATTGTTCTTGTCTCCTAATCCGTTTTACGTTCTTCAGTTGTCGCCGCGGAACTCAATGAGAAATCCTCGGCACGGTCACTTGCCCACAGTCAACCTAAGGATGCCAGCACACCTGCGGTTGCCTGCCGCCACTGACCACGGCCCCGCAGTACCAACCCCAGTCGCGGCCTGCTCGATCTCCGTGACCGGATGAGGCGGGACTGTTCCAGCTCCTGCTCCTCTCATCTATTATAGCTAACCGCTTAGCTATTGTAAAGCAGATTTGCGACGGCCTTTGTGAAGCGTTAAGCTGATTTCCGAAGATGGCAAAGAAGAATCCGGCTGCTGTAGCTCTGGGGCGGAAGGGCGGAAAGGCTCGGCTGAAGAAGCTCACGCCCGAGCAACGCAGCGAAATCGCACGTAAAGCGGGTAAAGCAGGCGGTAGGGGAAGGAAGAAGGAATCGTGACTGCTTTAAGCTGCCCGTCTGCGTCCGGACTCACCCAGTGAGTTAGGAGATTAGTGTGGCTCTGGGACCGAGGCTCCCGCAGTCAAAGCAGCTTTTCGTAGGTCTTGATCCAGTGTGGCGAGCGGCACTCCGGCGCGTATGGCCACCTCCAGATAACCCGCGTCGTAGGCCGTCAGGGCGTAGCGCCGGCCGAGAGCGAATACCTTGTCGAAACAGCGAGCCGTGCTCTCCGGATCAATCCAGATGGGTAGCGAACCGAGGTCATTCACAAAACGGAGGGCCTTGTCTTCAGTGATGCGCCTTCGGCGCACGGCCATAAGCAATGCATTCGTGACTTCCACCGGACCAATGGGCCGGAACAACGGCTTCGTCGCCCTGCTTGAGGCGCTGGAGAAACGAATCGGTCCAAGGCGTCACCTCGTCTTCAAAGCACCACGCGAGGGTCACAGAAGCATCAGGCACAAAGACCGCCATCAAATTCTGTGCCCTTCATGAATGAGATCCTTGATTTTGAAACCACCCAGCGTAACGCCTTTGCGGAGTTCCAGAATATCAGCCACCGCTTCTGCGGCAGTCTTGTGTTCGACGGGCTGACCGGTGCGGCCCCCTTCGCTGCGTGCAAGGGTCTCCAGGGCGCGCTCAATGACCTCCTCGGGCGATCGAAAACCTCCATGGGACAACTGCTCTCTCAGCAACTCTTCGCTGTGGGGATTCAAACGGATATTCATGGCGCCTCTCATCTCCTTGCGATTACTCTCTACTATTATCCGGCACCCGGCACAAACCCCGAAGGTGTGTGCGCTGTTTGTTATTCTTCCAGCTCCGTATCATCGGAAGTAGCAGAGGTTTCATAGGCCTGTCGGCTGGGGTTGTAATTGCCAGTCAGGTCGGGCCGCGCCTCGTCGCTGCATGGCCAGGAAGAACCCGGCTGCAGTTGCGCACGGCAGGCAAGGCGGCAAAAAGGGCGGTCGAAGCCGCATGGACTCAATGAGCCCCGTGGAACGCGAACAATTCGCCCGTGAGGGTGGCAAAGCTGGAAGCAAGGCGCGTTGGGCAGCCTACTACGCAGCTCACCCCGAAAAGCTCGAGGCTAAGCTGGAACGCGAGGCTCGGAAAGGCACTCGCCCGGGTGGTCGACCTTCGAAAAAGAAGCAGAAGACTTGATAAAGCGCTTGATGGATCCGGCATCAGATTAGCTAGCAGCAGGAACCTTGCGGCCAGTTCCAGCCACAATCGCACAGCCTGAACTATTTCTTTCAGTAGGCCCGCGAAACAGAGGTGCGTCCTCCAGATGGCTCGTTATTAAGCACACCCACCACGCTCGAGTGAGTCCGGTTAAATAGGTCGGATTTTACAACCACAGCGGGTCTCGGCTTGCCGTAGTCTCCCGGCCCCGCACAAATAACGACATCGCCCCGCTTTATCTCCATCCCGACGTGTCCGCCGCGAAAAACGGAGAGTGATAGCATCAAATGCGTTCCGAAGAGGCTGTCGTACCGTGTCTGTGGTGGTTCGAGGTGAGAAACATTCTAATGGTGAACGAACGCAGGCGACGAATCGCGGAATCCGACACCGCTGCTTTTCTGCCTCCAGGCTTCGAATTCGGGTAGATCGCGATCCGGTCGAAGGCGCGGTAATGGGGCTGGCCCGGAACCACCGATTATCTGTGTACGATGCCGCGTATCTGGAGCTGGCGCAGCGGGAGGGCATACCTCTTGCAACACTTGATGCCGATCTTCAAAAAGCAGCGGCCGCCGCAGGGGTGGGGCTTCTCTCCCGCGAGGACGCTTAGATGTGCTCCCCGGGTTCGCGTGGAGTCGGGCACCTTCGTTGACTGTTTGGGAAATCGGGAACCGGGCTGACACGGGCGACCCGGCGAATGAATGAACTCAGGCGGGAACTCCAGCATGGTTGTGTAACGCTGGGATGAAGTCGCCGCCACCAATCTGCACCTCCGCACCATCTCGCCCCGGAAGGCAGCGAGGTTGGGGGACGTAAGGTTCGATATCGGCGTATCCTTAGTGTACAAGTGTATAGGCGTCTATCTGCTTATGCGCACAGAGATGTCAGCGTGCGCCCGGAAGGCAACGTGGTTGGCAGAAGCGAGGTTCGATGCTGGCGTGTACTTGGGATACAAGTGTATAGGTGACTATCTGCCTATGCCCATAGGTGTATATGGCAGAAGTAGTCCGCTGGAACATCAAAGTCTCGAAGAAAACTGATCTGACCCTCCCCACCTTTCTGGGCTCAAAGGGGATGAAAAAAGGCGACCTGTCGAAATTCATCGAAGGGGCCGTCCGCTTGCGTGTTTTTGATCTCACCTTGAAGGACATCAAGGCGCGCAATGCCGATACCGACCCGCGGGAACTGCAGGGCCTCATCGATAAGGCGAAGCAGGAGGCTAGCGAGGATCTCGCGGCAATTCGGGACGCATCTCGACGGTGATCGCCGATCTCGGGCACGTCGCCGATCCTATCTGACACTCCTGACGAAGCCGGACCTTGTTGCAAAATCGAGTTGCCAGCATCGCTACGTCCCGATGGCGTTCGGGTTCATCCCGGAACACCGTCAGGCTTGCCGTCAGCCTTAGCCAGAATGCCCAGCAAATCGAGCAATTTACGCACGTAGGCCGCCATCACTTTGAACCCGGCGTCGTGGGAACTTATCATCAGGCTCAGCATATAGCGGGAAATCTCAACTTCCCTAGGTGTCAGAAGTGACCAGCGTAGATCATTCCAATTTGGGTCCTTTTCCCCCGGTATCTGGAGCGGGATCGGAGTCTCGCGCGCGATGCCGATCTGCTTCTCGATAGCGTCGATCTCCCTTAGGAGCTGAGTATCGAGCGAATATTCATGCACGAGGACAGGACGCCCGCGGCTTCCGCGGACCTTCACTTTGCGGGAATAGTATCCTGTCCTGGCAACCGAGTCATCGGCGAATTCTCTGCCACGGACCCGGATCATAGCTTGGAGAGCGTTCCGACGATCCATCATGGCCTCAAGAAGAAGATTCCGGTCTTCCGGTGTGGTCTTTAACTCTCTGTTCACAGCAGCCTCTGCTTTTAGAGCCTCATACTCTTGCAGCTGTGCGGGCGAAAGTAGTTTGGTTAGCGTCAGCCAAAAACCTTGCCACTCTCCTGACGGAATCTGTAAGGCGCGGACGCCGCTGTTCCATTCCCCCATGATCTCCTGTTCGATCACGCGGAGGTCGCGCAGCAACTGAATATCAAGCGAGTACTCCTCCACAACTACTGGACTCTCGGGACTTCCCATCTTGAAGTTGTGGATAAAGTACCCCGTGCTGCCGAGCGGATCGTCGGCCCACTGCGAACCCCGAATAGATCTCGCATCTTGCAAACCGAACCAGTGCTCTACCAATGCCTCGAAACGAATCTCCTTTGACATCTTAGCCAAAGGAGAATGGTATTCAGGTATTGAGCTCATTCTGCTGCATCCTCTCTACATCTCTTATCGACATGGAGCAGCAGGAGTCTGCTTAGCCAGCACATTAAATATCATTCGGGTCGCTCCGGCCCCCAGCATTCGCCGGAGAAGCCCCCACAGTATCGTCCGCCCCGACGTCAACCAGTCGGACCGCAGGTCGGAAACAGAACTATTTCCATGGTTCTCGATAATTTAACTACAGATAGTTCTACACGACGGACGATAAATAAGAATGTAGTTCTACACGACGGACGATAACTAAAACATGGAAGGAATCTATCGATGCCAACAGAAGGAAAAGAGAGTAACGGCCAGTTTGTCAAGGGAACCAGCGGCAATCCGTCCGGGCGTCCACCGGGAAGCCGCAACAAGGTCACTTTGCTGATGGAAGGCTTGTTGGAAGGGCAGGCGGAACAACTGACTCAGAAGGCGATCGAGCTGGGCCTGGGAGGAGATATCCAGGCATTGCGGCTTTGTTTAGAACGGCTTGTGCCGCCACGCAAGGATCGACCGGTGCACTTCGACCTCCCGCCAGCCGACAACCTAAACGACATCGCGTCGGCACTGAAGCACATACTTGGTGCCATCAGCGAAGGAAAAATCACGCCCCAGGAAGGCGAGATTCTCTCTCGAATCGTGGATAGGCAAGCTAACTTAATCGCCACGCAGGATTTGAAGGAACGCGTGGAGAAACTGGAGGAAGGCCAGTCGCGGGAGCAAGACCGGGTTACCGTGCTCAAGAATTATCGATAGCGCTGGTGTCGCTGCGAAGGCATGTCGGAGCGCCCGCCACCGAAGGCCCCGTCACGTCCTCGCGAGTCACGGGGTGCTATATGCAAGGGATGGTCGAGGAACGAATGACAGAATCGGAAGGGCTCAACCAGAAAGGTAGATCATGACTGGGCTTAAATTGGAACCGCGCATCCGGCGTCTGGAACGCCAAGCGCACATTCGGCATCGGCTGGATGCGGTGCACGAAGAGATCGCTCGCCGGGAGCAGGAAGGACGGAACCGGGCAGAAGAATGGCTCCGCAGCCAACAGATTGCACCTGAGAAGCTCGCATGACCTGTATTTCACCTGTTCTTTACAGGTAGAATCCCAACTGGGCGTCGAGGAGGCGGTAAAAACGGCAAAAACCAGCGGCTCTCGGCATGCCGTGGCGCAGCGGGCAGGGGTCCCGACGATCCTCGCATCTGGCGAGCGCATTACCTCTGGGCAAGACTGGTAGAAATGCTAGTTGTTGAACACTAATCGAAGCGACTGACCTGTCGGCAGCCGCACTATTTCCTGACGTATTTCTTCAGATCCTTGGGGCCGACCTCGGCGCCATAGACATTGCCCTGGGCATCGGCGGCTACTCCCTCCGCCGCGCTGGTGGCTCCGGTCCCCGGTGACGGGTCCGGAATGTACGCGGTTACCTTACCGTCTTTAGCGCTGCCGATCCGGATGCCTCTCTTCCAGCCCGGGTTGTTTCCGTACCCAGTGCGATCCGTCGATTCCGAATCGGTCGCATAGAGCACGTCGTTGGCGTCGATGTAGATGCCGCTGGGCCGGCCGAATTGCTTCCACTGGTCGATGAAGTTTCCGTCCTGGTCGAAGATCTGGATCCGGTTATTAGCCCGGTCGCCGACGAAGAGTCGTCCGCGGGAATCGAAGGCCAGCGCGTGAGGAACCTCGAATTCGCCGGGGCCGGAACCATGCTTGCCCCACTGCTTAACAAACTTCCCGTCTTTCGTGAACTTGACGACTCGCGCATTGCCCATGCCGGGGCTGTGGCCGTCGGAAACAAAGATGTCACCGTTGGGAGCGATGGCCACGTCATTCGGCTGATTGAACGTATCCGGGCCATCGCCCGCCACACCCGCTTTGCCAAGCGTCATCAAAACCTTACCCTCGGGACTGAACTTGAAAACCTGTTGGCCTTTGCCGTCTTTCCCCTGGCCATCGGTGATCCAGATGTTCCCGTCTTTGTCGATACAAATTCCGTGTGGGAAGACAAACATGCCCGCGCCAAAGTTCTTTAGGAGATTGCCCGAGCGATCGTACTCCAGGATGGGAGCCAGGTTCGAGCCCGCACAAGTATTGGCGCCGCATCTCTCCGCGACCCAGATGTTGCCTTGGCGGTCCACATCCACGGCACTGGTCGAACCCATGGTCCGGCCTTCGGGCAGATGGAACCAGGCCTCCACAGTTCGATAGGGATTAGGCTCTGTATTGTGGACGTCGGTCTGAGCTGGCGGATCGGATTTCAGGAACTTCAATAGTTCGCGATTGAAGATCTCGGGCATTTCCAGATGCGGCACGTGACCGGAGTTAGGAATGAGCACAAGCTCCGCGCCGGGAATCGTGTCGGCAATATGCCTCGCCAGCGCCGGAAAGTTCTCGCCATCCTTGTCGCCGCCCAGAACGAGTGTCTTCGACTTGATTTTCGGCCAGTCGTAAACCACCGGGTCGAGGTACGGCATCTGCCGATACAGCGAGCTCACCATCGCCAGTCGCGGCCAGTCGGCGCTGAGCGTGGGGGCGTATAGAATCCTCACATACTGCTCGTATTCGGGTTTCCACCCACCGGGCGTCTGAAAGTAGCGATGGATGGTGGCGGAAAAACCCTGGTAGAGCTGGTCATGGCTCTGTGCCATGGTGGCTTTGTACGCATCGTCGGCGCTCCGCCACGGCGTTTGATAGCGTGGGTCGGTCAACCCAATGGGGTTGTAGATCACCGCGCGCTCCGTCATATCGGGATACGAAGCAGCGAACCGCGCGGTCAGCATTCCGCCCATGGAGTGACCCACCACTGCAACGCGCGTGATGCCGAGGGATTGCAGGAGCTTCCGCGTGTTCAAAGCCATGTCGTGAAAGTTGTAGGGGATGATGGGCTTCGACGAACGGCCGAAACCGATCTGGTCGGGCACCACTATGCGGAAGCCTTCCTTGCGCAGCGCCTCGATGGGCCCGCCGAAATAGAAACCTCCGAAATTCATTCCGTGCAGCAGGAGTACGGTTCGGCCGTTGGGCTGCCCGGCAGGCGGCACGTCCATGTAGGCCATGCGGACGTCCTGGCCGTAGAGCGTCAACGGAAGGAACGACACGGGATATGGATATGGGATCTCGTCATAAGTGATGCTGCCCGGCTTCACGTCCGTTGGCGCTTTGGGAAGCGCGGCCGCCGGCGATTGACCTCCGCCTTGAGCGAACACTGGTCCCACCATGCACAAACATGCGCCGACGATCATGCAGAGAGCGATCCACTCGAAGCCTACCCGCCTGCTAACCTGAGCCATCCCGAAAAACCTCCGGTGCCTATCATATGAATACCAAGCCGCGCCCGCAACCGTAACCGGACGGTCGGCCGGTAGGTGAATGGTTGCATGCAGGCGTGTGTCGTTTAGTAAGATAATTGTGCTGAACTGGGAGGGCCAAACGTGATCGAGGGTCCAGCCGGCCGGAGCCGGCGCGAGATGCTGCTGGGAGTCTGTGTGGCACCTTGGATCGCCAGCCGTATGGCGCATGCCGCCGATCTGCCGCTCGATACCAGCGGACTCGAGCACATCGGCATGACGGTGCCCGACCAGGAGGGCGCTGCAAAATTTTACGGGCGAATTTTCGATCCGCAGCTTTTCCAGGAACGCGATCCACCGCCACGATTCTACGTCCGCACCGGCGTATCCTATATTGCGTTTGGCGGCGGCGCGGACATGCCGCCGCGCATCGATCACTTCTGCGCGTTAGTGGAAAACTACAAGCCGCAGGAGATGCGCAAAAGCCTGGAAGATGCCGGTGTGCCGATAGTTGGCCGCGGACCAGGGGGAATGGCCGCCGATCCCGACGGCTTGCGGCTGCAATTGCTGGGCGTGCCCGGCGGACTGGCTCGCACGATCATTCCGTCCTCGCGGATTTCCCAGGAGGAGCCGGCGGTGCAAGCGATTGGCTTTGATCACATTGTATTGGCCGTGTCTGACGTGGAGAAGTCAGCCGCGTACTATCGCAAGTTTTTCGGGATGGAATTGCCACGGTCGAAGAAGCCCGAGCGCGCATGGTTCCAAGTTGCCAAAACCAGGCTGGGGCTGGAAGCGGTGGCCGCTGGAAAAGTGCCGGGCGTGGATCACGTCTGCATCCGGGTAGCGGGTTTCGACGGCAAAGCTGTAACCGAAAAGCTGAAGAAATTGGGAGCGGAGATTGCGCCGTCCAACGACGAAGCGCTTCTGCGTTTCAAGGATCCGAACGGACTGGTAATGGAGTTGAAGGCGGGGGCGTGAATATGATTCGATTCCTGTTTGTGTCGGCGGTTATGGTTGTGGCGCTGGCAGCGAGCTTCGCTGCCAGCCTCACGCTGGCGGAAGCCGCCAAACTGCAAGACAAGGCTGCTGTCCGCTCGTTGGTGGCGCAAAAGGCGGACGTGAATGCGCCACTGTCCGATGGCACAACCGCTCTCCACTGGGCCGTCGAAACAGATGATCTTGACACCGTGAATCTGCTGATTCAGGCAGGCGCCAACGTCAAAGCGCAGGACCGCTACGGGCTCACGCCGCTTTATTTCGCCGCCGCCAACGGCAATGCCGCCATCATACGGCAACTGCTGAAAGCAGGAGCGGATCCGAATGCGCCCGGTGCCGGCGGCGAGACGATGCTCATGGCTGCCATCCGGGCGGCCAACGTGGATGGCATCAAGGCGCTATTGCAAAGCGGCGCTGCCGTCAATGCCAAAGACACCTCGTCGCAACAGACGCCTCTCATGTTGGCGGTGCGAATGAACCAACCGGAGACCGCACCGCTGTTAATCGAGTACGGGGCTGAGGTAAATGCGCGGACCAGGACGGGGAAGACTCCGGCGCGCCGCGCGCCCAACGCGGGCGGAGGTTCGCACGGCGCAGGGATCAATCGTGGCGGTTGGCCCGAGCGCGGGATTCAAGAAGCGATTCCTGGCGGCATGACTGCCCTTCTTTATGCGGCTCGCGACGGCCGCGCCGACATCGTACGAACACTGGCGAGCGCCAAAGCTGACGTTAACCTGGCGGACGCCAACGGGATTGCGCCGCTGCTGATGGCCATCACCAACGATCACGTGGAGGTTGCCCGGTTCCTGCTGGAGCGCGGCGCCGACGTGAACGCCGCGGACTGGTGGGGCCGGACACCGCTGTGGGCCGCGGAGGACATTCGCAACCGCGACTACGTCTACGGCAAGGATCATGAGCAGGGAATTGACCGCGCTTCCTGGCTGGAGTTCCTCCAGGTGCTGCTGGCTCACGGC
This sequence comes from Bryobacteraceae bacterium, assembly GCA_035948775.1. GTDB lineage: Bacteria > Acidobacteriota > Terriglobia > Bryobacterales > Bryobacteraceae > PSRJ01. The sequence continues at coordinate 43,443 of DASZIV010000110.1, read as the reverse complement.
GCCAATCCCGATGCCCGCACCAAGGAGTATCCGCCGATCCGCCGCTGGGTTATGCCGATCAACGACATCTCCTGGGTGGATCTCACGGGCCAGACACCGTTTCTGCGCGCGGCTCTGGCGGGTGACGTGACCGTGATGCGCCTGCTGCTCGACAAAGGCGCCGATCCGAATATTGCGGCCGTAGCGGGGACTACACCGTTGATGGCGGCGGCCGGCGTCAATTGGTCGGTGGGCCAGACGTACACCGAGTCGAAAGAAGGGTTGATGGAGGCGGTGAAGCTTTGCCTCGAAAAAGGCGCGGATGTCAATGCTGCGAATTCGATGGGAATCACTGCGTTGATCGGCGCTGTGAATCGAGGCTCGGACGATATCGTGGAGTTTCTGGTGAAGAAGGGTGCGAGGCTAGATGTCAAAGACAACGAGGGCCGCACGCCGATGGTTTGGGCCAAAGGGGTATTTCTGGCCACGGTGCCGCCCGAAGAGAAACCCACGACCATGGCGCTGCTTCAGAAACTGATGGGCACCGGAGCGCAATGACCAGACTGGCCGCATTGACATTGCTGTTGGCCGGGGTGGTCGCGCTGAGCGCTCAACCCGCGGCGGGGCAGCGCGCGTTGCTCGACCGGTATTGCGTAGGCTGCCATAACGAGAAGGCCAAAACCGCGGGCCTGATGCTCGACAAGTTGGATGTGACCCACCCGGGTGAGAATCCGGAGACTTGGGAAAAAGTGGTGCGCAAGGTGCGGGCGGGCATGATGCCGCCAAGCGGCGCGCCTCGTCCGGATCGCGCGCAGCTAGACGCGTTCGCGGCAAAGCTGGAAATTGAGCTGGATCATGCCGCCGCGCTCAAACCGAATCCGGGAAACCCTGGGCTGCACCGGCTCAATCGAATCGAATACGCCAACTCCATCCGCGATCTGCTTGCGCTGGATATTGATGCCGCGACCTTGCTACCAGCCGATGATTCGAGCGAGGGTTTCGATAACATCGCAGACGCTCTGGCGGTTTCCCCCGCCCTGGTGGAGCGCTACGCAGCCGCGGCGGTGAAGATCAGCCGGCTGGCCGTGGGCGACCCGCTGATCACACCGACGACAGCCACCTATCGGGTATCCTCGGATCTCTCGCAGGGCGAACACCTGGAGGGGCTGCCGTTGGGGACTCGCGGTGGGATTCTGATTCACCACAATTTTCCGGTGGATGCCGAATACAGCTTCAAGATCCGCGCTAAGGCCGCTAACATCGGTCTGGGCTCCACCTCTCTTCAAGGAGAAGAAATCGAAGTCACGTTGAACGGCGAACGCCTGAAGTTGGTGCCTGCGACCGCCTCCCTGGATTTGAAGATTCCCGTGAAGGCCGGGCCTGCCAGCGTTGGAGTCGCCTTTGTCCGAAAGCCGCCCCCCGGCGCCGATGAAATCTGGCAGATTTTCCCCAACAATTCCGGCGTCACCAGCGTTGCGATCACGGGCCCTCTAAATGTCACCGGCCCGGGCGACACGCCCAGCCGGCATCGTATCTTCGGGTGCCGGCCCTTGTCGGAAAGCGAAGAGGCGTCATGCGCTAAGAAAATCCTCACCGCGTTGGCGCGGCGCGCCTACCGGCAGCCGCCCGAGGGCGCAGACCTGGATACGCTGCTCGGCTTTTACCATTCCGGCCGGAAAGACGGCGGTTTTGAGAACGGCATTGAGCAGGCGTTGGCCAGACTGCTGGTCGACCCGCGATTCGTGTTTCGCTTCGAGACGAACCCGGCCGGCGTGCCGGAGGGCAGCCCCTACCGCATTAGCGATTTGGAACTGGCGTCCCGCCTCTCGTTTTTCCTGTGGAGCAGCATTCCCGACGACGAGCTTCTCGACGTCGCTATTCAGGGCAAACTCCACAACCCGGCGGTGTTGGAGCAACAGACGCGCCGCATGCTGGCAGATGCGCGCTCGGAAACCCTGGTGACCAACTTCGGCGGACAGTGGCTGTACTTGAGAGAGCTAAAGAACGCGCGGCCGGAAGCGCGAGAGTTCAACGACAATCTCCGGCAGTCGTTTCGACGCGAGACCGAATTGTTCCTCGACAGCATCGTTCGCGAAGACCGCACTGTGACCGATCTTCTGAGCGCGAACTACACCTTCGTGGATGAGACACTGGCGCGGCACTATGGCATTCCCAACGTTCACGGCAGCCGCTTCCGGCGCGTCGAAGTGACCGATGACGCGCGCCGGGGGTTGTTAGGCCAGGCGAGCTTTCTATTGGTGACCTCGGTTGCCAACCGTACTTCGCCGGTGGCACGTGGCAAATGGATTTTGGAAAACCTGCTCGGCACGGCGCCACCTTTACCGCCGCCGAACGTGCCGCCTTTGAAAGAAAGCGACAGCGGCCAGCAACCCACGTCGCTGCGGCAGAAGATGGAAGAGCACCGTCAAAACCCGGTGTGCGCCGCTTGCCACAAGATCATGGACCCGATCGGCTTCTCGCTCGAGAACTTCGATTTGATCGGGCGATGGCGCTCCACGGAGGGAAGCAGCAAGATCGATGCTTCCGGCCAGCTAGTAGACGGGACGAAACTGGACGGGCCCGCTAGCCTAAGGCAGGCGCTGCTTTCCCGCTCCGATGTGTTTGTCCAGACCATGACCGAAAAACTTCTGATTTATGCGACCGGCCGGGCCCTGAGGTATTACGACATGCCGGTGGTTCGCGCGGTCGCCCGGGATGCGAGCCGGAACGACAATCGGTTTTCGTCGCTGATTTTGGGAATTGTAAAAAGCGATCCGTTTCAAATGAGAGCCAAGCAGGCTGGAGGCAAGGCATGACGTTCCTGACTAAGAAACATCTTCCCCGCCGCACGTTTTTGCGTGGCATGGGCGTGACCGTGGCGCTGCCGCTGCTGGATTCCATGTTGCCGGCGCAAACGCCCCTTGGCAAAACAGCCGCGGCCTCCAAGAGCCGGTTGAGCTGTATTTACGTGCCGCACGGCGCCACCATGTATAAGTGGACGCCCGAAAAGGAAGGCGCGGCTTTCGAGTTTACCGAGACCCTGGCGCCCCTCGAAAAGTTTCGCGATCGCATCTGCGTCGTGTCTAATCTCGCGCATCCCGCCGCAGGCGGAGCCGGTTCGGACGCCGGTGCCGATCACGCGCGCTCTGCCGCTGTGTTTCTGAGCGGCATTCATCCGGAACGAGATGTCATCCGCGTCGGGCCCACGATCGACCAGATCGCCGCCGAGCGCATTGGCCAGGACACTCCCCTGCCCTCGATCGAACTCTCTATCGAAGACGTGGCTTTGAGCTGCGGGTCGGGTTATGCATGCGCATATTCAAACACGATTTCCTGGAAGACGCCCACCACGCCGCTCCCCATGGAGAACAATCCTCAGGTGGTTTTCGAAAAGCTGTTCGGGGATGGCAGCAACGATGCCGACCGGCGCGCACGCAAGCAGCAGAGCCGCAGCCTGCTGGATTCCGTGTTGGAACAGGTGGCTACTTTGCAGCGCGACCTGCCGGCGGCGGATCGCACCAAGCTCACCGAATATTTGGATGACGTTCGCGAAATCGAGCGGCGCATCCAAAAGGCGGAGCAGCAGGTGCCGCCCGATCTGAAGCTGCCGGAGGCGCCGGTGGGTGTGCCGGAGTCATTCGACGAGCACTTCAAGATTATGTTCGACCTGCAGGTGCTGGCCTTCCGCGCGGAGATCACGCGCGTCGCCACCATGATGTACGCCCGCGACACGAGCGGGGCAGTCTACCCGCAGAGCGGCGTTCGCGACGGTTTCCATGTGGCCTCGCACCACGCCAATAACCGGGCGAACATGGACAAGTTTGCACTCATCAACAAGTACCACGTCGAGATGCTGGCTTACTTTCTGAACAAGCTGAAATCCACACCGGATGGCGACGGCAATCTGCTGGATCATTCGATGGTCTTGTACGGAAGCAGCATGAGCAATGGCAACCAGCACGATCACGATCCGCTGCCCATCGTGCTGGCAGGCGGGGCGTCCGGACAATTGAAGGGCGGGCGTCACATGCAATATGCGTCCCACACTCCGATGTCGAATCTGCTGGTATCGATGTTGGATAAGCTGGGCATCCCCGCGGAGAAACATGGCGATAGCACGGGTAAGTTGGAGATTTAACTCCGCTCCCTGACGGTCGCAGTTCTTTGGGTATCTACCATGAAGTCAGTTTGCGAGTGATAACGAAAAGAGCCTATGCTACTACGGATTAATTGTCACTCCCGAAGTCCAGCCCGATAAGGTATCTAAGTGCGAACGACCCGATTTCACTAAATTCGGTGTTATCTGACCCCGTTTCCGTTACAGCTTTTGTAATGTAGAATGTATGTGGTCAAAAGAGCCATAATCCATGCCAAAACTCAGTCACGAATTCATCACTGCTGCCATCCAGGGATTTGAATCCCAGAAGCTCCACATCGATTCTCAGATCGCCGAGCTTCGAGCACTGTTGGACGGCCGCACCGTAGTCGCTCCGACAGAGGACGCGCCCCCGCGGAAGCGGCGAAAGATGAGCGCCGCCGCGCGCAAGAGAATCGCTGCAGCACAGCGGAAGCGTTGGGCAGCGGCCAAGAAACAAACCGTGCCGAGCTCCTCCGCAGCCGCGCCGAAGCGCAAACGGAGACTTAGCGCCGCCGGAAGACAACGGATTATCGAGGCTACCAAAAAGCGCTGGGCTTTGCAGCGTGCGAAGCAAGGTGGTGGCGCAAAGCGGAAGTCGGCTGCCAAAGCCGCTCCGGCTGCTTCCTAGGTCTTACTTCGCCAGTAGACTTGGACTGACGAAGATCACGTTCCAGGGACGGATCTCCCAGGATACGAAGACGCCGTGTATGGCGAACGGATCTTGGCTGATCATCGTTTCCACTTGTTGGGGAGTCTCCGCTTCATAAACCAGCAACCCGCCGCCATCATCGGCAAACGGCCCTGAGATCACCAGTTTCCCCTGTTCTTGGAGGCCTGTAAGATACTGCCGGTGAGCGGGACGCGCTTTCGCGATGGTGGATGCATCGGGAGTGTATTTGACGATGGCGGCGTACTTCATATCGACCGATTATACTTAACGTGCAACCGCTCCCATTGGTCACAGCTCGATTGGCGTGGCCGAAGGGAGCGGTCCCCCGTTTTACTGATTCGGGCTTACCCCTATAATGTTCGGCGGAACAGCGCTCCGCAAAAGGTCACTGGCGAAGAAGTGTCCGTCGCTCGGCACCATCATGACTTGTACCTTGTCAGAAAGCTTGTCGGCAATGATCTTTTGCAGCAATAGCGGGTTCTCCTTCAGAACGCCGGCTTCCAAGCGCATCTTTTGCGCGTCGGCCCTGGCGACGACCTCTATGTGGTCGCCATCCGCCAGATTAAGGAGTTTGCGGCGCTCCAGTTCGGCCTTGCTGTCGATTACCTTGGCCTGCGCTTTCGCCTCCGCTTCCAGACGGGTCTGCTCAATCTGCTTCTGCTTCAGCGGAAGCGTGTACTGCATAGCGTCCGATTGCGCCTTGGCCTGAAGTACCGTCACCTGCGCCTGTCCCTCGGCTTGCTTTACTTCACGCACCTTCTGGGCCTCGGCCTCCAGTTCGGCGGTCTTCACCTGCTTCTGTTTGACTTCGACTTCGACAGATAGCCGTTCGTTCTCCTGTTCTTTGAGCAACACACCTTCCAGTCCTTTAGCGTATTCGGCGGGCAGCTCGATGTCGCGAAGCATCACTTCTTTCACTACGATGGCATCGGGAGCGAGCTTGCGTGTGATGGCGGCCGCGGCGTCGCGTCGAATCTGTTCGCGGCGCGTGGCAAACATGTCACGGACCAGGTAGCCCGGAGCAATTTCTCGAAACGAACTGGCCACCACAGGCGGCACTAGCTCGCGCTCCACCGGCTGGGGCAGGTTGGCGTGTATGAAAGCGAGCCGTTGCGGATCGATGCGGTAGCGGACGGCCACGGCGAGCCCCACCGACAATCCTTCTTTGGTCTGGACGTTTAGTGTCTCGGCGGATTTTCCGGCAAGGGCCGTTTGGAAGATTTGATCGCGGATATCGAACAGCGTCACGTTCTGCACGAGCGGGACAACCAGGTGGAATCCGGGATACAACGTCCCGGGTAATGTTCCGGAAACCTGGCTGACGCGCACGCCGGCCGAGCCCGGCGGAACCACTGCGATGCTGAGGCCGGCCAGTAGTGGAATGAGCGCCACACCTGCGAGGCGAGCGGCGGGTTGCCATCGCAGCGTCGATGCCGGACCCTGCGATTTGACAATTTTGTAGACATCGTACAGCACCATGGCCGCGGCTGCCGCGATAAGCGCGAATCCGACAGCTTCGAACAGGTACTTCACGGTAAGCATACTGTTTCTCCTTCTGGGAAGCGGGCGGCGCTTCCGCTCGCGGTTAGGCAGGTCAGGTTCCACTCGAAAACGGCCCGTTTTGGAGGGTGAGACGAGGTAGCTGCCGTGTCACCACGCAGACGCCGTGGATGCGTCAACACGCGCCGTGCGGCGCCGATCACTGCCTGGCGCGGAAACGGAACTGGTCGGATGCGATCAATTTGCCATACGAGCCGAAGCGATCGTCGCTCCAGACGGCTTCGGGTTCGGCAGGCTCTTCTTCGAAAACGCGCAGCGTCTGATAGGTGGTGGAGCGCTGCACTGGAATGCGGCCGGCTTCGCGGATCCATCGCCGGATCTCCGCCGGGCGCAGGAACTGGCCATGGCCGGCGCCCGCCGATGTGGAAATGCTCTCGTTCATGAGCGTGCCGCCAAAATCGTTAGCTCCCGCCTGCAGACACTCCTGTGCCAGCTGCGGCCCCTGCTTCACCCAGGTGGCTTGAATATTACTGATCCAGGGATCGAGCATGAGCCGGGCGGTGGCATACATGCGGAGCACGTCCTCGCGCGTGATGCTTGCGCGCACGCCGGATACCAGCGATTTCCGGACCATAGGAGCTTCCGCGGCGATGAAACTGAGGGGCACGAATTCGGTAAAGCCGCCGGTCTCTTTCTGGATACCGCGGACGAGATCCACATGCCGGGCAAGGTCGAGCGCCGTCTCCATGTGGCCATACATGATGGTCACGGTGGTGCGGATGCCCAGCTGGTGAGCGCTCCGTATCACTCGCATCCACTCGCGGGTCGAAATGCGGCCGGGAGAGATCACCTCGCGCAGGCGGTCGTCCAGAATCTCGGCCGACGTACCGGGAAGCGAACCGAGCCCCACATCTTTCAACTTCGCCAAGTAAGCCTCCACCGTGCTGCCGGAGAGCGTAGCCCCATACAGGATTTCTTCAGGCGAGAAGGCGTGCACGTGAATGTCGGGCACTTCGCGCTTGATGGCGGCGCACAAATCGATATAGAACGAGCCCGGAATTCGGGGCGGGAGTCCCGCCTGGATGCAAACTTCGGTGGCGCCCAGTTCCTTCGCTTCATGAACACGCCGCAGAACCTCTTCAAGCGGCAGGAAGTAGCCTTCTTCGGCGCGATGGCCGCGGCTGAAGGCGCAGAAGCCGCACCGCTTGACGCATACATTGGTGAAATTGATATTGCGGTTCACCACATAAGCCACCTGGTCACCCACACGCCGCCGGCGCAGTTGGTCGGCGGCAGTCACCAGGCGCTGAAGGTCATCGCCTTCAGCAGCGAACAGCGCCGCCGCGTCTTCTATGGAAAGCTCGCGACCTGCGGCGGCCCGCTGGAGAATCACCGCGATGTTGGTCTCGCCCGTCATCGACCCTCCTGCTCCGGCCGCACCCACCCGTCTTCATCTACCCAAGCCAATGCCGCCTGGCGTAGGTGCGCGGGCGTCCATTCGGAATCGCGGATATATTCCGGATACGCCGCCAACCTTTCCCGTAGTGTGAAGCCGGCGGCGACGGTTGTGGAGCGGAGCGACACGATCTCCGGCCACGCCATTTCCGGATTGATGAAATCGCGTGTAATGGGCGAGATGCCTCCCCAGTCATTAATGCCCGCCAGCAAGTAGAACCCGTAGGCATCACTACTAAGGTTGGGCGGCACTTGCAGATTGACCTGGCTGCCCAGGATCAGGCGGGCCACGGCCGTGGTTCGCGCGACATCCATCGAGGTGGGTTCCACCCGGCCGGCGAACAGTGTGTCGGATTTGGCGCGGAAGTTCTGCACGATCACTTCTTGGATGTGCCCGTACTTCTCGTGGCGCTCGCGAATGGCCAGCAGGGCGTCCACGCGCTCCTCCGGCGTTTCGCCGATGCCGATCAGGATCCCGGTGGTGAACGGAATGCGAAGGTCTCCGGCTGTATCGAGAGCTGCCAGACGCACTTCGGGGACTTTGTCGGGACACCGATAGTGCGCCTGCCCGGGAGCGAGCAGCCGCCGGCTGGTAGTCTCGAGCATCATGCCCAGGCTGATGTTCACGGGCTGCAATGCCAGCATCTCGTCGCGCGAGAGAACGCCGGGGTTGGCATGCGGCAGCAGGCAGGTCTCTTCAAATACCAGGCGGCACATGGCGTGCAAGTACTCGATGGTGGAACTGAGTCCCTGTCGCTCCAACCAAGCGCGATACTCGGGGTAGCGCAATTCCGGTTTGTCGCCCAGACTGAACAGCGCCTCCTTGCAGCCAGCCGCACGCCCGGCGCGCGCCACAGCCAGCACCTCCTCCGGCGTCATGGTGTGTGCCCGGCCGTCGCCCGGCACACGCGCGAAGGTGCAGTAGCCGCAGCGGTCGCGGCAGAGATTCGTCAGCGGGATAAAAACTTTGCGGGAGTAGGTGATCACCGGGCCGGTACGCGCGTCGCGAATGCGACTCGCTTCGTGGAACAGCTCCAGTAACTCGGCGCCGGTCGCCTGGATCAGCCGGTAAGCCTCGTCCCGTGAAATACCCGCTGCGGTGCGGCTCGAATACATGGATCAGCCCATCGCGTGCGTTTGCTCGAGCGCGATTTTGTAGATCACTCGCACTTCGCCCGGTTGGCGGTACGGGTAATCCTGTCCGATGTATTTCTTCGACAGCTTGTTGATGTGCTCGACAGCACCATTTTCGGTGATATCCACGACCTTGCCGCGCATCGAGAGATGGCGATAGGCGTTGTCCGGATCGAGGATGTCCATGCCCACCCGCGGATCGCGCCGCATATTTTTGTCTTTCACGCGCCCCTTGGCGGTATTGATCACGACATGCGTGCCATCGAATTCAAACCAAACCGGCGCCACGTGAGGACTACCATCCGGCATCAGGGTGGCCAACTGGAGGAAAGCCTTCTTGTCAATTAGGTCGCGGTACTTTTCGGGAATCGCTGCCATGGTTTCTCCTGTTCGATTAAATTCGAGCGTACACCATACGCCGCATGATCGGTACGGGTTATTTTAGGATGAGTGCGCGTACCAACAACGATCGCGGTGGTGGGTGGAACCGGGGCGGAAGGCAGCGGTTTGGCGCTGCGTTTTGCCAAAGCAGGAGCGGCCGTGCGGATTGGTTCCCGCAACGTCGAACGGGCGAAGGAGACCGCGCAACGTATCGGCGCCGCGGCCGGCTCGAACAATGTGACGGGGCATACCAATCCGGATGCGGCGGCCACGGCGGAGGTTGTGGTCCTCACAGTACCTCTCGCCGCACAGATCGAAATTTTGAAATCGATTCGGAACAGTTTCCAACCGGGCGCAATCCTGGTGGACTCGACGGTACCGCTGGAGATCGCTATCGGCGGTCGGCTCTCGCGGACAGTTACGCTGTGGGATGGATCGGCTGCCCAGCAAGCGGCCCGACTGGCGCCTCCGGGTGTCCAGGTAGTCGCGGCTTTCCATTCATTGAGCGCCGAGGCGCTTGGCAGACTCGACCAGCCGGTGGATTGCGACACGCTGATTTGCGGCGACAGTACGGAAGCAAAAGCCGTGGTGCGTGAGATCGCCGCTCTGATTCCAGGTGTGAAGGCCATCGACGCCGGCACCCTGGATAACGCCCGCCTGCTGGAAAATGCCGCTGCGCTGCTGATCTCTCTGAACCTGCGCCATAAAGTGAAACATTCGGGAATACGTTTCACAGGTCTCTCCGGCGGGGACACACACTCGTGAAGAGCCGTCCAATAGTAGCGCTCGCAGGCGGCGTGGGCGCGGCGCGTTTCTTGGATGGCCTCGTGCGCGTTCTGCCGCCCGAGCGGCTGTTCATTATCGGCAACACTGCCGATGACGCCGAAATTCACGACCTGCACATTTCCCCCGATCTCGATACCGTAACCTACACCTTGGCCGGTCTGGCCGATCCGCAACGCGGCTGGGGCATTCGCGGCGACCGTTTCCACTGCCTGGAGGCTCTCGGCCGGCTGGGCGGGGAGACCTGGTTTCAACTGGGCGATCGCGATCTGGCCACGCATCTCTATCGCACCACTCGAATGCGGCAGGGGGCCACGCTCACTCAAGTTACAGCGGAGATCACTACTGCACTGGACGTTCGATCGACACTGGTCCCGATGTCCGATGATCGCGTGCGCACCCGCATCTGCACCGCCGCGGGTGAACTCGAATTCCAAACATATTTCGTGAAGCGCCGGGCACGCGACAGGGTCGCCGCAGTTCGTTTCGAAGGCGCTGGCGAAGCAGCCCCGGCAGCCGGCATTCTAGCGGCGATTGCGGAAGCGGAAGCGATCATCGTCTGTCCCTCGAATCCGTTCATTAGCGTCGGCCCAATCCTGGCTATTCCCGGCATCCGCGAGGCTCTCGCGCAGCGCCGTGAAAGGGTCGCGGCGATTTCGCCGATTGTCGGCGGGCGCGCGTTGAAAGGTCCTGCCGCCGCCATGATGAAGAGCATGAAGATGCGGCCGGCAGCGGCTGAAGTGGCGAAGCTGTACGCAGACTTCGTGAATTTGTTCGTGCTGGACCAGGTAGACCGCAAGCAGGCCGCGGCGGTGCAAGAACTGGGAATGCAACCGGTGGTGACCGGCACGATCATGCACGGCCTGCGCGAGCGGAAAGCCCTGGCGCGGGTGGTGGTTCAGGAACTGGGGATCCAATTGTGATCTTCGCGCTTCTGCCAGTGAAGAGCCCGCAAAACGCCAAGCAGCGTCTCCGCGGATTCCTCCTCGCCGAGCATCGCCAGATCCTGGCCCGTTTGATGTATGAGCAAACGATTGCCGCGCTTTTTCAGGCCCGCGGCATCGATCGCGTGGTGGTGGTTACCAGCGACACCGGGATTGCCGGCCACGCCAGCAGCCTGGGAGCGCTGGTATTTGAAGAGACCGAACAGTTGAGCCATAGCGCCTCTGCCGACGCCGCTTGCTTGCGCGCGATCGAACTAGGCGCCACCACCGTGCTGTTGGTCCCGATCGACGTCCCCCTCGTCACGCCCGAAGACTTCGAGCGGCTCGCGGCCACTGCGCGGCCCGGCCTGGTGATTGTGCCATCGGCGGACGGCACCGGAACCAACGCGCTGGTGCGCACGCCCCCCGATGTCATCCAAAGCCGTTTCGGTCCGGGCAGCTTCCGCGCGCATCTGGAACAGGCGCGCTCCCATGGCGTGGAGGCCGATGTCTTGCGCTTGCCCGGATTGATGTTCGATATCGACACGCCCGAAGATGTGGCCGAACTCCTGGAGCGCTCGCCTGAGAGCCCGGTTGCGTTGTTCCTGCGAACCGCATGCGCATCGAAATAGCCGCGCTGTCCACGATGCCCGAAGTGCGCCCGGGCGATGATCTGGCGGCGCTAATCCGCGCGGCCGCAGAACGCGAACAACAATTCCTCGACCCGTCCGTGATTCTAGCGGTCGCGCAGAAGGTCGTCTCGAAAGCTGAGGGCGCGGTGGTCGATCTGCGCCAGGTACAGCCATCCGCGCTGGCACGCTCCTGGGCGGCCGAATGGGGCAAGGATCCACGGCTCATTGAACTGATCCTTTCGCAGTCGCGCAGAATCGTCAAAATGGATCGCGGGGTCTTGATCACTGAAACACCACTCGGCCTGGTGTGCGCCAACGCAGGCGTGGACCAGTCCAATACCGGGAGCGAGGACCTCGCTACAGTGCTGCCGAGCGACCCCGACGCTTCGGCGCGACGCTTGCGTGGGGCCCTGGGCTGCGGCGCCGTCCTGGTGACCGATACCTTTGGGCGGCCCTGGCGCGAAGGGCTGGTGGATGTAGCCATCGGTGTGGCCGGCCTGGAGCCAGTCGACGACCTTCGCGGCTCCACGGACCGGCGCGGGCGGCCACTCTCCGCCACCATCATCGCGGTGGCCGATCAACTGGCCGCGGCGGCGGGGCTGCCCATGCGCAAATCGAGCGGGAATCCGGTAGTGGTGATCCGCGGGTTTGACTGGCGCGCTGGTGATGGTTCCGCCCGCGCGCTCTTGCGGCCCCCGGGAATGGATCTGTTTCGGTAGGGGCCTACGCCCGCAATAGCGCCGGGGCCAATTCCCGCCATTCCGGCAGTGGCAGCGCCTTCGGATCGGCGGTGAGCACTTGAATGCAAACATGGTCGGCGCCGGCCGCATGATGGGCTTCCACGCGCTTCCGGATTGCGTCCAAGTCACCCCAGGCAACGATGGCGTCGATTAACCGGTCGCTGCCGCCATCCTGAAAATCGGCGTCGGCGAAACCCAGGCGGAGAAAATTGTTGGTGTAGTTGGGAAGACCCAAATAGATACTCAGAAACGCACGGGCGATCTGCCGCGCTTTAGCCGCATTGGTCTCGAGCACCACCGCCTGCTCGGGACACAGGCTCGGTGTCGGCCCCAGGATCGCGCGCGCCTGCGCTGTATGCTCCGGGTTTGTGTTGTACGGATGCGCGCCGTCGGTTCTCACTGCGGCCAATTCCAGCATCTTCGGTCCGAGCGCCGCCAGCATACGGACGGGCTTTTGCGGTGGAGGTACCGATCGATACTGAGCGTGGTCCATGCTATCGAGATAAGCGCGCATCGTCGCGACCGGCTTTTCGTACCGATGGCCGCGCAACTGCTCCACCAACGGAACGTGGCTCACTCCTAGCCCCAGTACGAAACGGCCAGCGTACGCTTCACTCAACGTATTGTGTCCCGCCGCCATGGTGACGGGGTCGCGGGCGTAGATGTTGGCAATGCCGGTTGCGATTGCGATGCGCCTGGTGCCGGCCAGCAGCAGGCCCGCGTGGGTGAGCGCCTCCCGCCCGATGGCCTCGCCAAACCAGATCGCGCCATATCCGAGCGATTCCAATTCCGCCGCAGCTTCCTGCGCTTTCGCGGCCGGGTGATCCTCGAACTGGCGCGTCCAGATTCCGATTCGTCCGAGCGGTATCAAGGTTTGTGCCATCTATTCACCTGCGTTGATGAGGAACGTGGCGGTGGAATCGAAGAAAGAACGCAGCGCTTCGGCCACTTCTCCCGGAAGCTCGGCCTCGTCGACGGCCTGGTCCATCAGTTCCATCCAGCGGTTGCGGGCGGCCTGACCGACGGCGAAGCGGGCGTGCCGCATCCGCAATCGGGGATGTCCGCGTTCCTGAATATACCGCGGAGGTCCGCCAAAACGGAAGATGAGAAAATCGCGTAGGCGCTGTTCCGCACCTTGGAGGTCTTCGCCGCCATACATCGGGCCTAAAATATCGTCTTGCGGAATGCGGCGGTAAAAGGCGGCAATCAGGCGATTGAAACCGGCCTCGCCGATTAGCGAGTAGATTTCCTGCTCATCCACAAACACGATGCTAGCAGTCTCCGCTCCCTTACATGGCACTTGACACCCGTCACTCGCTTAAATAGACTCCTCAGAACAGAGGTTAGTGGATGCGCCAACTTTTCCGAGCACTCAGTCTACTTGTGTTATCGCTGACCGCGTTTGCCCAAGGCGACCGCGGAACGATTACCGGCACCATCTCCGATCCGGCCGGCGCTGTCGTAGCGAATGCTTCGATCGAGGCCAGGAACGTGGAGACCGGTGGCGTGTACCCGACGGCGAGCACGCCAACCGGCAATTACACGATCCCCCAATTACCGGCAGGGTCCTATGAGGTTTCGGTCGCCGTGGCGGGGTTCAAGAAGTACGTCCGGTCGGGCCTCACCGTGCAGGTCGCGGAAACCTTGCGCATTGACATTGTCCTTGAGGTGGGCGCCGCTTCTGAGTCCGTTACCGTGCAGGCGGATGCCACTCTGCTAAAGACCGAAAGCGGCGAGTTGAGTCACAACGTAACCACAGATACGGTGGACAACCTTCCCATTCTCGGGATTGGTTCATCGATGGCGGGCAGTTCAGCCATCCGCAATCCACAAGCGGTGGCCTACTTACTGCCTGGAGCTTATGTGGCCCCCAATGCGCAAATGCGCGTGAACGGCGCTCCGGGGAACACTGCCTCTTATCGCCTGGAAGGACAGGACGCCAGCAACGGACAGGTACCCGCAACGCAGGCCCAGATCCAACCGAGCGTGGACGCGATCCAGGAGGTCACGATTCAAACCAGTAATTTTGCCGCGGAGTATGGGTTGGTGGGTGGCGGTTTCTTTAACTACACGATGAGATCCGGCACCAACCAGCTACATGGCAGCGCGTACGATTACTTCGTCAACGAGGTTTTCAACGCCCAAACCCCCTGGGTCAATGCCAAGCCGACAGCGCGCCGCAATGACTATGGATTTACCGTGGGAGGACCGGTATTCATCCCCAAGGTGTACAACGGGCATGACAAGACTTTCTTCTTCTTCAACTGGGAGCAATACCGCGAAACGGAAATTATCAACAACATTCTCGATACCGTTCCAACCGCGGGCTATCGCATCGGCGATTTTTCGCAAGCGCTGACCAAGCGTATTCTGGGCACCGATCCACTGGGACGGCCCATTCCCGAGGGGGGCGTGTACGATCCCACCACCACCAGGGTGGTCGCCGGCCAGACGATTCGCGATTTGTTCCACAACAACCAAATCCCTATGGAACAACTGGACCCGGTCGCACTGAAAATTCAATCGATGATACCCAATCCTAACCAAGGCACGGGCGTAATCAACAACGCGGTCTTTCCGTTTCCCAGCACCCGCATCACGTCGATACCGGCATTTAAGATCGATCACCTTCTCGGTCCGCGGATGAAATTCTCCTACTACTGGTCGGAAACCAAGACTGCCAGCCAATATTCGCCCACGCTGGGCGGCGCCGACGGCTTGCCCGATCCGATTTCGGGAGAGATCGGCACGTTCATTACGGCGCGCACGCAGCGCGGAAATTTCGAGTACACCGTTACCCCGACTCTGCTGTTCCATTTCGGTGTTGGTTATCAAACCAATCACTTCACCGACGACGCGGTGGTGACCAATTTCAATCCGTCGCAAGCGCTGGGATTGAATGGGATTCCGGTCAACCGATTGTTCCCCTTCATCACTGGCTTATGCCCGGCTGGCACCAGCAACGGGACGGTGACCTCCACCTGCGGCGGCCAGGGCGGGATGAAGACGATGGGGCCCACCACCAATCGCCACCCGCTGCAATACGAAAAGCCCACGGCCAACACCAGCGTGACCTGGGTCCACGGCAATCACACCTACAAAGCGGGCGGAGAACTGCGCGTCGAAAGCAACTCGTCCACCTTGTTTGCCGCTACCGACGGCCAGTTTACCTTTAGCCCGAACGAGACGGGGCTTCCGTACCTGCAGTCATCGACTCTGGGGGGTGGAACCGTGGGATTTGCGTACGCGAGCTTTCTGCTGGGACTGGTGGATCAGGTGAAGATTGCGCCTATCGACAACATGAAAATGGGCAAACACGCCTTCGGCGCGTTCGTGCAGGACACCTGGAAGGTAACGCGAAGACTCACGCTCGATTATGGAATCCGATACGACTTTCAGACTTATTTGAAGGAAGGTCAGGGACGGTTTGCTCAGTTCGCGCCTAACATTCCCAACCCCTCTGCCGGAGGCCAGCCTGGGGCGGTTGAGTTTGAAGGCTATGGCATGACCCCCGCCGGCACGCCGCGATGCAACTGCAGTTTCGCGAACAACTATCCCTACGCCATTGGGCCGCGCCTGGGTGTGGCGTATCAGATCACACCCAAAACCGTTTTTCGGGGTGGCTGGGGAATCGTGTACGCGGGAACCGGGGATTCCAACGGGTCGACTGCCGGCGGTTTGTCGATCCCTAACGCGGTTTCTGCGCCCTCGTTCGGCCAGCCAGCCATGACTTTGGCGGGTGGCGTACCCTTTGCGCCGCTGCCGTTTCCCAACTGGGATGTGGGACAGTTCCCCCAGGCGGGCTACGCAACTACGCAGGCGCCGGCGGTGTGGTATGACCAGAACGCCGGACGGCCGGCAAGACAAATGCAATGGAGCCTCGGGCTCCAGCGAGAACTGGGCAAGGACCTCGCCGTGGAAGCCAACTACGTTGCCAATCGCGGCGTGTGGTGGAATGCGCCCGGTCTGGTCGATGTGAATGCGTTATCGCCCCAGGCGATCGCGGCGGCTGGCTTGAACCTCAACAATCCGGCCGACGTGACGTTGCTCTCTTCGCCGCTGAATTCCGCGTTAGCGATTTCGCGGGGCTTCAGCAAGCCGCCCTTCACCGGTTTTCCCGTAACCGCCACCGTGGCGCAATCGCTGCGGCCGTTCCCGCAGTTCAACAGCATCAGCGCTTTATGGGCGCCGGATGGCAATACCTGGTACGATTCCCTGCAAGCCAAGGCGACCAAACGGTTCTCTCATGGCCTGCAATTCAGCAGTGTATTCACATGGTCCAGGAGCCTCACCACAGCGGCGCCGAGCAATGTAACCATACCGGGTACGGGCACCCAGGCGGTTACCGACGTGTTCAACCGTTCTTTGAACAAGGTCCTTTCACCCTTCGATCAGCCCTTCCTTTTCACGATTGCTGCCAGCTACACAGTGCCGGCACTCCACACCAACAAGCTGTTGTCATGGGCGGCGCGGGACTGGCAGATTAATACACTGCTCGGCTACGGAAGCGGCCTGCCGATCCTGTCTCCCATAGCTCAAAACAATCTGAATAATGTACTGCTTCGCAACTCACTCAACGCCGCCGGAAGCGCCAACGGGTTCTCGCCGCAAATCGGCTATGCCAACCGAGTCCCCGGGCAGCCGCTGTTTTTGCATGACATGAACTGCCACTGCTTCGATCCCAACCAGGTATTCGTGTTGAACCCGTTGGCGTGGACCCAGCCCGGGCCAGGACAGTGGGGTACGGGCGCGGCGTATTATAACGATTACCGGTTCCAGCGACGCCCCAATGAGAACCTCGGCTTTGGCCGCCTCTTCCGTGTCAAGGAACGCTACGAGCTGAATGTTCGGATCGAATTTAACAATGTTTTCAATCGGGCTGAGATGCCCAACCCCACGTCCGCCAATGCGGGGGCAACGCAGGTGTCCAAGAATGGCGTGCCGACCGCAGGCTTCGGATTCATTGCGACAGCCAACACCGGCATTGTGACGAACACTCAAATTCCCACTTCGCGACAGGGCACCGTGGTGGCGCGGTTCCGGTTCTAGGGGCAAGCTCAAAAGCATGCCCCACCGCATGTTATGATTAGGTTTCACCACATTTCTTTCCCGAGGTAAACTCCCTTTGGCGTTGGTTGAGGGTTGTAAGCATTCGCTGGAGGTTTCCATCCCTGTCGATGAAGTGGAGACAGAGACGAGCCGAGCGGTTGCCAATGTGCAGAAACGAGCTAAACTTCCCGGGTTTCGCCCCGGAAAAGCGCCGGCTTCCCTGATTAACCAGCAGTTCGCCGGCGAAATCCGGCAGCAGGTGCTGGAGAGCCTGATTCCCAAACATCTACAGAAGCAGTTCGAAGCCGAAAACCTGAATGTGGTCGGCACCCCCGACATCACCGACGTCCACTTCCACAAGGGCGAGCCGCTGCGCTTCAAAGCGGAGTTTGAAGTCGTTCCGCAAATCGAGTTGCAGGACTACCAGGGCGTCGAGGTGCCGTACCACGATCCTGAGGTTACCGACGACGATATCGCCAAGCGCGTCGCCGAAATCCAGGAGCAGAAGGCGCAATACGTCAACATCGATCCGCGGCCGCTGGCCGATGGCGATCACGCCGTGGTCGCGCTGGAAAGCGTGGAAGGGGTGGAAGGCGAGCCTGTAAAACAGGATGAGATGGTGCTCGAGATCGGCGGCACTGACACCTTCGAAGCCTTCACGGAAAACCTGCGCGGCCTTACCCCGGGAGATGAGAAGGAATTTGAGGTCACATATCCGGAAGACTACGGGTCGGCGCGCCTCGCCGGTAAGAACGTTCGCTTCCACGCTACCGTGAAAGGAATTCGCCGCAAGGAACTGCCCGAGCTGAACGATGAATTCGCGCAGGATCTAGGCGACTATCGCAATATCGATGAACTGCGGGAGGCGGTCCGCAAAGCGCTCTTCGCCCAGCGGCAGCACGACGCTCAACAGGAAGCCAAGAATAAGATCATCGAGAAACTGGTGGACGCTCACGAGTTCCCGGTGCCGGAGACCTACGTCGATCGGCAGATCAAGAACCGTGTGGAACAGACTCTGCGCACCATGGCGGCGGATGGCATGGACCCGCGCTCCCTCAAGTTGGATTGGGAAAAAGTGAAGGAGTCGCAACGGGATAAGGCGATCAGGGAAGTGAAGGCTTCGATGCTGCTATCGCGGATCGCAGAGCGCGAATCCATCGCGGCCATGCGGGATGAAGTCGACAAGGAAGTCGAAAAGATCGCCCGGCAGCAGCGCGAACCGGTGGCGGCCGTCCAGATGCGGTTTGAAAAGGATGGCACAATGAACCGGATTGCCTCCCACATCCAGACCGAAAAGACATTGAACTATTTGTTCGAACATGCGCGCAAGACCGCGTAATACAATGGGTTAGGAAGTTAACTAGTACGGTCTAAAGGCAGCTAGCCGCTTGGCGAGATTGCCTTAACACCCACTTCAGGTGATAATGGGAACGTTCAATGTGGTTTCCCACCCCGGCGGCCCCCGGCTTGTTAAGCCAATGGCGGAAGAGGAGAGGAATGCGTGAAGCGACCCGGATCCGATGATGCTTTGCGATGTTCGTTTTGTCATAAGAGTCAGGACGTAGTCGGCAAGCTCATCTCTTCCCCCAGCGACTACCCGCGGGCATATATTTGCGATGAATGCATCGCCGTATGCAACTCGATTCTCGAAGATGACAAGGCGGAACCGCCGTCCGGCACCCCGAATAAGATTCCTAAACCGCTCGAGGTTAAGGAATTCCTGGATCAGTATGTAATTGGTCAGGAGTCCACCAAGAAGAAGCTGGCCGTGGCGGTGTATAACCACTGTAAGCGGATTCACATGAACCGTCTGCGGAACACGGAAGTAGAACTACAGAAATCGAACATTCTGCTGATTGGCCCGACGGGAACAGGTAAGACCCTGATGGCTCAAACACTGGCGAAGATTCTGGACGTGCCCTTCGCCATCGTGGATGCGACTACATTGACCGAGGCGGGGTACGTCGGCGAGGACGTAGAGAATATTATCCTCAAGCTTCTGCAGGCGGCCGATGGCGACGTGCAGAAATGCCAGCAGGGAATCATCTACATCGACGAGATCGACAAGATCTGCCGTAAGGACGAGAATCCTTCCATCACCCGCGACGTTTCCGGTGAAGGCGTGCAGCAGGCGCTTTTGAAGATCTTGGAAGGTACCGTGGCGAACGTGCCGCCGCAAGGCGGACGCAAGCACCCCCATCAGGAATTTACACCTGTCGACACCACGAACATTTTGTTCATTTGTGGGGGCGCTTTCGTGGGCCTGGAGAAGGTCATCGCGCGGCGCACCGGCAAAAAGTCGATGGGATTCCTCCAGGAGGAGGATAAAACCAACAAGGTTGCGGGTATCAGCGGACGGCGCGATATCGACCTGCTTTCGCAGGCGCAACCGATTGATCTGATCAAGTTCGGGTTCATTCCGGAATTCATCGGGCGGCTGCCGGTAAACGCCGTGCTGGAAGATCTGGACCGCTCCGCACTGATCCAGATCCTGACTAAGCCGAAGAATGCGATCATTAAGCAGTATCAGAAGCTGTTTGAGTTCGAAAACGTCCGTCTGAAGTTTACTGACGACGCTCTGGAGGCGATCGCTGATTTGGCAATGGAGCGGCGGGTTGGCGCCCGCGGCTTGCGCATGATCCTGGAAGACCTAATGCTCGATCTGATGTACTATTTGCCGTCCTACAAAAAGGTCCGGGAGTTCCAGGTAACCAAAGAGATGGTCCTGACCCAAAAGATCAGTCTTACAATATTGGAAAAGGCTGGCTAGCACAGGCCAGGGCCGGTCGATCCTTGGCTTCCGGCTGCACCGGGACAGGAGCCGGTACATTCCTCCCGGCGGAGAACAATGCTGACTTCAAAGGAAAAATCCGATACAAGACGTTTGCCGATGATGCCCATTCGGGACGTCGTCATCTTTCCATACATGATGACCCCGTTTGTGGTGGGTCGGGAATCGAGTGTCCGTGCGCTGGAAGAAGCCATGGCCGGCGACAAGAAAATCTTCCTGGCCACCCAGCACGATGCTTCCATTGACGAACCCAAGCCCGATGAAATTTACAGCGTCGGGACAATTGTCAATATCGTGCAAAGCCTCAAGCTGCCCGATGGCAACATCAAGGTTCTGGTGGAAGGCGTGGAGCGGGCCAAGGTCGTATCGGTTTCCGATGAAGAAGGATTTTTCCGCGCAGTAGTCAAGACGGCATCATATAAAGTGGAACCGGGGCCCCAGCTCGATGTGCTCATCAGCCGCGTCACGGGCTTGTTCGAGCAGTATGTCAAGCTGAGCCAGAATCTGAACTACGAGACGATGATCGCCGCCATACGGGTGGACGATCCGGGCAAGTTGTCCGATACCGTGGGCGCCAATCTGCAGCTCACCATCGAAGAAAAGCAGGAACTGCTGGAAATCTTCGACCCCATCGATCGCCTTACGCGCGTAGCCGAGATGCTCGACATTGAGATCGAAAAGCTCAACGTCGATCGCACCATTCAAGGCCGCGTGAAGCGCCAGATGGAGAAGGCGCAGAAAGAGTATTACCTCAACGAAAAGATCAAAGCCATCCAGAAGGAACTGGGGCGCGGCGAAAAGAGCGAGATCGATGAGCTGAAGAAGCGCATCGAGACGGCCGGCATGACCAAGGACGCTTTGGACAAGGCAATGGCCGAGCTGAAACGGCTGGAAAACATGCCGCCCATGTCCGCCGAATCAACCGTTTCGCGCAACTACCTGGACTGGCTGCTGGCCGTGCCATGGAAGAAGCGCTCGAAAGAGATTCGTGACCTGCGTTTCGCCGAGGGCGTGCTGGAATCCGATCACTACGGACTGGAAAAAATCAAAGAGCGCATCCTGGAATTTCTGGCGGTACGGCGTCTGGTGAAAGATCCTAAGGGATCGATTCTATGCTTCGTCGGGCCTCCCGGCGTGGGCAAGACGTCGCTGGGAATGTCGATCGCCAAAGCCACCGGCCGCAAGTTTGTCCGCATGTCGCTGGGCGGCGTGCGCGACGAAGCCGAGATTCGCGGCCACCGGCGCACTTACATCGGAGCGCTGCCCGGGCAGATCATCCAGATGATGAAGAAGGCCGGAACCCGAAACCCCGTCTTCATGTTGGATGAAGTGGACAAGATGTCCATGGATTTCCGCGGCGACCCTTCCGCAGCCCTGCTCGAAGTACTCGACCCCGAGCAGAATTATATGTTCGTGGACCACTATCTGGACGTGGAATATGACCTGAGCCAGGTCTTCTTCATCGCCACCGCCAACGTGCTCCACACCATTCCGCCGGCGCTGCAAGACCGCATGGAAGTGATCCGGTTGTCGGGCTACACCGAGCTCGAAAAAATGGAGATCGCGAAACGGTTCCTGGTTCGCAAGCAGACTGTGGCGACCGGCCTTACCCCGGAACAAATCGAATTCACCGAGAGCGGCATCGGCGGGCTGATCCAGTATTATTCCCGCGAAGCCGGCGTCCGCAACCTGGAGCGCGAGATCGGCAATGTGTGCCGCAAGGTAGCGCGCCAGGTGGTCAACAACCAGAGCAGCAAGGAAAAGAAAACGCTCGGTAAGAATGTGATCACCGGCGAGAAACTGCCCGACCTGCTGGGACCGTGGAAGTTCCGCGATCTCGACGCCGAGAAGAAGAACGAAGTCGGCGCTGCGGTGGGCCTGGCCTGGACGGAAGTCGGCGGTCAGATTCTTACGGTCGAATGCACTTTGATGGAAGGTAAAGGCAAGCTGACCATTACGGGTAAGCTGGGCGAAGTGATGCAGGAATCCGCTCAGGCCGCCATGAGCTACCTTCGCTCGCGCGCTCATACTTTGGGCCTGCCGAGAGATTTCTACCGCAATTTGGACGTACACCTGCACATCCCCGAAGGTGCCATTCCGAAAGATGGGCCGTCCGCAGGTATCACCATGGCCACCACTATCGCCAGCGCCCTGACGAAAATCCCGGTGCGCGCCGATGTGGCCATGACCGGGGAGATCACGCTGCGCGGTAAGGTTCTACCCATCGGCGGCTTGAAAGAGAAGTTGATGGCCGCTCACCGCCATGGCATTCTGGAAGCAATCGTACCCAGGGAGAATGAAAAAGATCTCCCCGACATTCCAGATGCCATCAAACAGACCATGCGGCTGAACTTCGTAGAATCGATGGATCAGGTTTTGAAGATCGCGCTTGAGAGCGAGATCGTAGCGCTGCCCCTGCCGGGCGCCACGCCGGCTGTAGAATTGCAGCCCGTGGAAGAGAACCGGCCGCACTGAAATGAGCTGTCAGTCATTAGCGCTCAGCCTGCCAGCTCATTCGAACTGACGACTGGAAAGCTGAGTGCTGAAAGCGGAATTTGTAGTAAGCTCGGCCAAGCCGGAGAGGTTCCCCGCCGACCGGCTGCCGGAAATCGCTTTTTTGGGGAGAAGTAACGTAGGGAAATCCAGCCTGATTAATACCCTCGTCGGACATAAAGGGCTGGCGTTCACCAGCAACACACCGGGGCGCACACAAACGGTCAATTTTTATCGTATCGATGACGCGTATTATTTCGTCGATCTACCTGGGTATGGTTACGCCCGGGTGCCCCGGCCAATATCCCATGAATGGAAGAAGCTGGTGGAGCACTATTTGGAAGAGAGAGAGAATTTGAAGTACTCGTGCCTAATACTGGATGCCCGCCGGGGATGGATGGAAAAAGATCTGGACCTGAAACGGTGGCTCGAGTATCATGGCAGGCAATACCTGGTTATCGCAACCAAGACCGACAAACTGAATCGTTCTGAGTTAGAGCACGGCCTAGACGCCATCCGCCAGGAAGGCGTAACGCCGCTGCCGTTCTCGGCCTTAACGGGCCGGGGAGTGAGGGAAATTTGGCAAGCAATAGCGAAAACACTCCAACCGCGGTAAACACCCCGCCAGAAGAAAAGACGGCTGAAAAGCAGCCCGTCCCCGCCTCCGCCGAAGCGGAAAAAACCGAGAAACCAGAGAAGGCCAAAGCTGCCGCGCCCGTCGCCGAACCGAAAGGCAACGACGCCGCCAAGGGAGGCGACGCCAAAGCCGCCGATCCCGCCGCCGCGCCACCGGCTCCAGCGGACGCGTCGCAGACGCCACCGCCCCCGGGGCTGGGAGGGCCAGGCCAGCGCCGCAAATCAGCAGCGCAAGGCGTCAAAAATGGCACGCCTACTCTCGACCTGGTTGAACTGAAGGACATGAGCATTCAGAAGCTCAACCAGGTGGCCAAAGATATGGGCATTGCCGGAGCGGCCGGCTTGCGCAAACAAGAGTTGATCTTCAAAATCCTGCAGACTCAGGCTGAGAAGAGCGGTTTGATTTTCTCCGAGGGCGTACTCGAGTGCCTGCCGGACGGCTTCGGCTTCCTGCGCGCGCCCGAGTACAACTACCTGCCCGGCCCCGACGACGTGTACGTTTCGCCCTCGCAGATCCGCCGCTTCGATCTGCGAACCGGCGATACCATCTCCGGACAGATCCGCCCACCCAAGGAAGGCGAGCGTTACTTCGCGCTCATCAAGGTGGATGCGATCAACTTCGAGCCGCCGGAAGAAGCCCGCAATAAGATCTTCTTCGACAACCTGACGCCGCTCTATCCCAACGAACGGCTGAAGCTCGAAACCACGCGCGAGAACTACTCCGGCCGGGTGATGGACCTCCTGACACCGATCGGCAAGGGGCAGCGCGGTCTGATCGTTTCGCCGCCGCGCACCGGTAAAACGATGCTGCTGCAAAGCATCGCCAACTCCATTACGGCCAATCATGCGGAAGTCACGCTCATCGTGCTGCTGATCGATGAGCGGCCCGAGGAAGTCACGGACATGCAGCGCAGTGTGCGCGGCGAAGTCATCAGTTCGACCTTCGACGAGCCGGCCACACGCCACGTGCAAGTGGCGGAGATGGTGATCGAAAAGGCCAAGCGTCTGGTGGAGCACAAGCGTGACGTGGTGATCCTGCTCGACTCGATCACGCGTCTGGCACGTGCGTACAATACGATCGTGCCGCCGTCTGGCAAGGTGCTCTCCGGCGGTGTCGACTCCAACGCCCTGCAGCGCCCCAAGCGCTTCTTCGGCGCCGCGCGCAACATCGAAGAAGGCGGCTCGCTGACCATCATCGCCACCGCGCTGATCGACACCGGCAGCCGTATGGACGACGTCATCTTCGAAGAATTCAAAGGCACGGGTAACATGGAAATCCACCTGGAACGCAAACTGGTGGACAAGCGCGTGTTCCCGGCCATTGACATCAACAAGAGCGGCACCCGCAAGGAAGAGCTGCTACTGCCTAAAGAAGAGCTCAACCGGGTGTTCATCCTGCGCCGGGTTCTCAACCCGCTGTCGCCGGTCGAAACCATGGAACTGCTGCTCGATAAGGTGGGCAAGACGCGCACCAACGCCGAGTTCCTGGCGTCCATGAGCGGGTAGGATGGTTGTATGGCCTCTGTCACCGGGCTCACTATTGACGATTTTGAACGCTTGCCGCAGGAGCAGGCGAAGAACCACGAACTGGTGGACGGAGAACTGGTAGACGTGTCTGGCATACGCCGGTGCACAATTCAATTCGAGATCTACTGATTGCGCAACTTATCCTGTTCCTTCGAGAGCGCCATCTGGGACGTGTGATCGGCGAACAGGTGAGCGCGGCGACCAAATTCTGCGCGAAGACGCTGAATTATCCAGCGAAATCCCTGTTTGACACGGAGTGATAACTCGCCTACTTTTTACCAAAGTTATTTAACTGCATCTCCCAGCGTCTAGCTCGACATGTGCAGTCAGGTCCACTCGCGGCAGCTTGGGCGCGAGCCCGACGGTTGTGCCGATGCGTCAAATCTGGGGTATCGCCTGGCTGGAGTGGGCGTACGGGTCTGATAGCGGAAGCTGCTCACGGGAGTGTCCGTTGTTCCAACGGCCGCTGACTTCGGCGCGAGTCTTTGGCAGGCTGTCTGGATACCTCTCCTGCAGGAAGCGGATCAGGTTCTCGCGCACATAGCAGCGCAAGTCCCAGGCCTCCGAGGCGCCAGCCGCGCTGGTCAGAGCCCGAACTTGCATGGTCTGTTCGGTAGCATCGCTGACCTGGAGTACGCAAACCTGGCGATCCCAAAGCGGAGAGGATTCCACGACGCGGCGAAATTCCCGCCGCAGTTCTTCGAGCGGAACTGTGTAATCACAGTACAGATACACGTAAGCGAGCAGGTTGGCCGTCTGGCGAGTCCAGTTTTGGAAGACGTGCTCGATGAAATAGGACAGCGGCACGATGAGACGCCGCAGATCCCAGGTCCGTACGACTACATAAGTGGTCAGGATCTCTTCGATCCAGCCAAATTCTCCTTCGACAATCACCACATCGTCGATACGGATGGGCACGGTCAGGGCAATTTGCAATCCGGCGATCAAACTGGAGAGCGTTGGCTTCATAGCCATACCGAGGACCAGTCCTGCCAGACCGGCGGAAGCGAGCATGCTGGTGCCCAATTGACGGACACCCGGGAAGGTCATCAGCATGAAGGCAATGGCCAAGACGATTACGACAATCATGAAGATCCGCTGAAGCACCGCAATCTGCGTGCGGATGCGGCGGGCTGCCACGTTGTCGGCGACGTCTGTGCGGTACCTGTCGAACAGTATGTCGCCCATCACGTCGCTCAGAAGAATAAACGCCCAGGCGAAGGCTGCGATCACCCCGAGCCCGACTACACGGCGAAGCGCCTGGACCCACTCTTCCCGCACCGGCAAGGCCGGCATCGCCACCATGATCGCAAGCAGGGGGAAGATCCAGCGAGTAGGGCGTTCCGCATGCCGGACCAGCGAACTATTGATGACATTACCGGTGCGGCTTGCCAGGCGTTTGCCGACCGCAAAAATTACTTTATGGATGATCAGCGCCAGTACGACAGCACCCACGAGAACCGCTAGCGGCCAGAACCAAGCTTGCACGTAATTCGGAAGATTCGCCATTCCACGATCCTTTCGAAAACTGGCCCGCTCAACATGCGTTGGCATCTGGCCCTTAAGTCGTTTCGATTGACCAGACGCCGGCGCAGGTCTGCGCCGCCTTCAGGAGCAACCGACCCTCCGGAATTGCCTTGCAAACGGGGAACCCTCTCCCGGCAGCTCGTCGAGTGAATCACTGATGCGAGTGCGTTCTCTCACGTTCGCGCGATTCGCCACTATGAGGACTTCCTCGATCTGCGCTTTCGTTCGAGCCTTTTCGAGCATGGCGGTCACACCCAGACGCGCGGCCCATCGCTGAAGGTAATCCTGATCCAACGCAGCATTCGCCGCGATCAGGCCCACAATATCGTTCCATTGACGCTCGGAACTCCCCCGCCGTCGCGGTACCAGTGAAGTTTCGCGAGTAGAATGTCCTCGGTAGTTGTTACGGGACAGGGAATCTTCTCAATTCCCAACAAGACTACGGCCGCGCGCTCCAGTTGCGCGAAGTGGAATTCTTCGGTTGCCGGGAAAATATCCACCTTCCTAGACCAGGCGCTTCTGAATGACGTTGAACGATCTGCCGGCTTGAATGGCATCTCGGATCATTTCGGCATCCACATACCAGTCTGTCCCGAGGGCGACGGCAAGGCTATGCGCCTGATCCGGCCGTATGTCCGCGATGAGATCGATAGCGAACGTGGAACGCCAAACACCCCGGGCTGAGGAAGCTACCGAACCGCCCACCGCGTAACGAATTCCTGCGCCCCGAGGGCCGCTGTGATTTGTGCGAGTGTTTCGCTAAGCGGGTCCATAGACCCTGCGGCACAACTCATCGCCGAGCTTCTGACGTGCGACAAGCAGGAAGATTTCCCGCTCACTGGCTTCGGGATGCGCGCGGCGCAGACCGTCCTCGGCCGCCAAACGGACTGTTTCGGAAAGCTCCATAGCCCTCTGCAAGCGCTCCTCAGCCGGCATCTTCCGGATCAACTCGATCAACGCTCGCCACGCTTCCGGGGATGTGTCGGCTGGTCTCATCACTACATCATCGCAACCGGCGGCGCAGGTTCATTGGGATCGCCCGCATTTTTAAGCGGTATCGCCACCAGGAAGTACGCGATCAAGGCCATGAACACCATCCCCACCCAGTAGGACGGGTCCTTGAAGAGCACCGGCAAAGGCCAATTCTGGAAGTTGAAGGTAGCGGTCACCAGTCCCGCCAGCGCTTCACCGGCGATCAGGCCCGAGGCTATCAGAATGCCCACATTCTCCACCCGCGCACTCTGCGCCTGGTTGCACCGCGCGCGCTTGCGAAGAACGTCCGTAACCCAGCGAATGATGCCGCCCACAAAGATCGCGCCCGTGGTTCCGATCGGCAGGTACATTCCAATCGCCACCAGCATGGGGCTCTTCACCTTGAACATGATCATCGCGATCCCGAAGAGAATTCCGGTAATCACCAACGGCCAGGCCATATCGCCACCCACGATGCCTTGTGCCAGCGAGGCCATCAAGCCTGCCTGCGGAGCCGACAACGCGCGGTCTCCGAAGCCGATGCCGCCCCTATTTATGTTTCCCTGGTGCAGCACCATCAACGGAAAGTACATCACCAGGCTGGCCACTACCACGGCGATCAGCTCCACGATCTGAATGGAGCGCGGAGTGCCGCCCAGGATGTAGCCGACTTTAAAATCCTGCAGCAGTTCGCCGGCCACGGCCGAGGAGACGCACACTACCGCCGCCACACCCAGCACTACCGCCACCCCTCCAGGTCCGGAAACTCCCATCGAAACCATGAGTAGCGCCGCGATCACCAGGGTAGAGAGGGTAAGCCCGGAAATCGGATTATTGGACGAACCGATGACGCCGACAAGGTAGCCCGAGACCGTGGCGAAGAAGAAGCCGACGACCAGCATCACCAATGCTGCGGCGATCCCACCCGAAATCAGCCCGGACAAATAGATATAAAGAATGCACATGACCACGAAGGTCATGGCAATCAGCGCGAACACGGTTTTGAAACTCATGTAGCGCTCGGTGCGGATGGCTGACTCCTGCAAAACCGCGCCGGGGCGCAGTTCCGAAAATGCCTTCGCCAAGCCCGCCATCAAATTCTTGCGCATGCGGAATAGCGTGTAGCAGGTGCCCGTCATCATGCCACCCACGGCAATCGGCCTCACGATGAAGCGCCACACGCCGTTGGCCAGACCCAGCCAGCTGTCGTCCGTAGTGGAGCCGGGAGGAAGATAATTCTGCAATTGCGGGCCAAGGAAAAAGATCAACAGCGGAATGAGCAGACCCCAGGCGATCACGCTTCCAGAAAAATTCAGGGCGGCCAATTCCGGTCCGATGATGTATCCCACGCCGAGGTACGCCGGGCTGATGGTAGGGGCGGCGCAAGTGGAAACGCCACCGGCGCCCAACACCTGCGTCGATCCGAGGGGCCCCAGACGCAGGGTGCTCCGGCCCAGTTGTCCGACACGAAAGAAGAAATCGCGGTCGGGCGCGAATACATTGAAGGCGCCCATCAGAAACGTAAAGGCGCCGAAGCCCATGTTGTAGAACAGGTATTTGGCGGCCTTAGCCCCATGCTGTCCCGCCTTGTGGATTTCAGAAGCGGCCACCGACTCGGGGAACGGCAACTCGGGGTCCTCCACCATCACCCGGCGGATCAACGAGACAAACAGGACGCCCAACACCGATCCGACCAACATCAGCGCGGTAGACTTCCAATAGGCATCAGCGATGCCAAAGGAGGGCCAAGCCTTGGCGATCACGAAAGCCGGCAGCGTGAACACCGCGCCCGCCGCGACGGATTCGCCAATTGAGCCCGCGGTTCGAGCGATGTTTTCCTCGAGAATCGATCCCTTACCGAGCCGCAGCACGGCCATTCCGATCACCGCGGCCGGGTACGTAGCGGCAATCGTCTGGCCGGCGCGCAGGCCCAGATAGGCGTTGGCAGCGCCCAGCACCACCGTCATCACCAACCCCAGGAGCACAGCCCGCAGCGTGAACTCCCGCATTTTGACGTTCTCCGGCACATATGGCCGGTGGCGGTTTTGGTCCTGCTGCGGAGGTGTCATTTTTCTCCCGGCAAATACTTTGGACGAATGATTATAGCGAACCGCAGGGTTTAGCC
The DNA here is from genome assembly GCA_035948775.1 of Bryobacteraceae bacterium. Taxonomy (GTDB): domain Bacteria; phylum Acidobacteriota; class Terriglobia; order Bryobacterales; family Bryobacteraceae; genus PSRJ01. The sequence goes on along the minus strand of DASZIV010000110.1, from coordinate 13,988 downwards.
GCCGGGCTATTCGTCATCCGGGACCGAGGGAGAGTCCGGATCCGACGGATTACGAAAGCGGTAGCCGACCCATGGTTCCGTGAGGATGTACTCGGGTTTGGAGGGGTCGTCTTCAATTTTCTTGCGAAGCATCTTGACGTAAGACCGCAAGTACTCCAGTTCGTTGCCATACTCGACACCCCAAATGGTGCGCAGCAGCTTGGCGTGCGTCAAAGGCACTCCCTGATTGCGCATCATGAACGCCAGCAGTTCAAACTCTCTGGGGGAAAGGTGGATCAATTCTCCGTTCCGCCGCAGGAGATGGCGGGTCAAGTCGATTTCCAGATTACCCGCCTTTAGAACAGACAGGTCGGGCGCTTCCTCGGGATGAATTCGCCGGAGGACAGCGCGGAGCCTGGCTACCAGTTCGCGCAGCCGAAACGGTTTGGTGACGTAGTCGTCCGCTCCGGCTTCCAGGGCCGTCACTTTATCGCTCTCGGCATCCCGCACCGTGATCATCACGATTCCGGTTTGCGGCGCGATGCCGCGAATTTCCCGGCATGCCTCGATACCGCCGACACCAGGCATATTGATGTCGAGCAGCACCAGGTCGAACCCGCGCTGCCGGACCGCCCCCAGTGCTTCTTCGCCATTTCGAGCCTCTTCCACCGTGAATCCGGCCGCGCTGAGCGAGGTTCGTAGGGCCTTACGCAAAGCAAACTCATCATCGACGACGAGAACGCTAGTGGTTTGTGACGACATGTTCGGTTTCAGCTTTTAGATCCGGTAGGGTGAGACGGAAGGTGACTTCGTTGCCGGCGCCGACTTCGGATTCGAGATCGAGCCGGCCCCCGTGAGCAGCCGCGATCTTCCGCGCCACATACAAACCCAGGCCCGAGCCAGCCGCCAGGTGGGAAGCCTCCATGCCGCGGTAAAACCGCTCGAAAATTCGCCGTTGATCCGCGGGAGAAATGGAGCTCCCGTTGTTGGACACGCGTATGGCGAGGTCTGCCGTGTGTTTTTCCAGATCGACCGTCACAGCGGAGCCGGGCTGGGAGTATTTGCAGGCATTTTCGAGGAGTTGACTCAATGCAAGCCGAAGCAACTCCGGGTCGGCTAGCACTTCAAGGGCACCGATGGGAGTGTAACAGATCCGGCGGTCCGGCGAGCGCCGCGCATACAGTTGCACTAATTGAGTGACAACCGAGCCGACGTCGACTGGCTCCATGCGCGGCTTGACCTCTTCGCGGTCTAACCGAGCGATGCGCAGTAAGCGCGAAGTCAGGCCTCCCAGCCGCGCAGCTTCGGCTTCTACCATCTCAGCCATTTGCGACTGCATCGGCATCAGCGGTCCCGCTTCGCGGATGCCCCCAGCCGCGGCCAGAATGGTAGCCAGCGGGGTCTTGAACTCGTGGGCCAGGGCGTCCAAAACTGCTGAGCGGTACACCTCCGTCTGTACCTCGGCGGCAGCTCGGCTGGCGTCTCGCAACGCGCGCGCTCTTTCCAAAAGCATGGCGGCGAGCGCGGCTAGAGGACCGCTGGTCGCTTCCGGACGTTCGAGGCCCTCAAATCCAATTGCACCGGTGACCCTGCCGGAAACCCGGAGGCGGCGCACCGTAATACCCAACGCAGGGTCGTCGGTGTCCCTACCGGAAACGTACGCCTCACGGGTTTTCTCGACAAGCCCACTCTGAGAGTGGCCAATCGAATGTAGCTCGGCGGTGTCGGCGTCGAACATGCTAACAGCCGTGCTTCCAAACACTCCATGGAACGGCTCCAGAAACTCCGTATCCACGACCGGCAGAGGCTTGAGCGCTAACAGCCGTTGGGAAAGCCGATAAAGCTGGTCCAGCTCTTCTCGCTGCCGGGCAGCGGATTCCGCTTTGGCCTCCACTCGTAGCACCAGTCTGGTGACCACCAGCGCCGTGCTGAGAAAGGCAAGCAAGGCGATGGCATCCAGGCGTCGGGCTATTTCGAAAGAATAAAGCGGGTCCACAAAGAAGTAATCCAGGCACCCCACGGCGGCGAGGGAAACCGCGATCGAGGAGAGAAAGTCACCCGCGATGGATTGAAAGAGGACGATCAGCAAGAACAGGAAGCTGGCGACGGTGAAGCCCGAATGCAGGCGATCGCACAGGCCGGTGGTCAGTGCCACGGCCACGCCGCCGGGCAAGGCACACTTCGCCGAGTCCCCCAAACGATTGAGGGCAAATCGCGATCCGGGTGCGGTTACCACGCTTTTCATCTTAGCGCCCGGTCCGCCGGGGAGAGAGGCGGCGGTCCGGGGGAGTCCTTGCGGAAGCCGACGTATATTTTCATTATTTTTTCATCACTATTATATTCATGCCTTTTTCACGGACTTATCGCCACAATCATCTGAATACCGGTTCCCCGTCCTGAATCCGGCTTCCCATTCATCTGACCGAGCTTGATCGCGAAATGCCTCGCCTCTAAGTGGATGGATCGAAGGCCTCGTTTGATGGATTTATCGCAGACCTCGCACATTCGGCGGACGGTGAAACACGCAGCCTTCGGCGGCATCGGGGTAGCCGCGATTACGGCTATTTGCTATCCGCTGCGAGCCGATGTTGCAATCACTGGTTGCCTCTATCTGCTGCTGGTGGTGCTGCAATCGACGGTGGCGACTTTTACCGCTTCGGCTATAGTTGTGGTGCTCGCGATCGGTTGCCTCGACTATTTCTTTATCCCCCCGCTACTCACGCTCAGAGTCAGCAGTCCGCTGGATGCAATCGCTCTGGTCACGTTCCTGGTCACTACGCTTGTGATCACGCGGCTGGCATCGAAAGCCCGAGAAGAGGCCCGGAATGCGGAAGCGCGCCGAAAGGATCTCGCGCGCCTCTATGCATTGGCGTCTCGCCTGGTTTCCGTCAGCCCACAGGTAGTCGTTGAACGAAAGTACCTGGGTATCTTCCGGGAGATTTTCGATCTTCGTGCGATGTGCCTTTTGGACGGCGTGGCTGGGGCCGTAGCCTGCGATGGCAAATCTGGAAACCGGCTAAGCGACCGGACCAAAGACGCTTATACGTCCGGCAATGACTACGACGACGAGCCGGCCAACATCATCGTACGATGCCTGCGAATCAGCGAGAAACCATTGGGCGCCGTGGGCTTCGAGGGTCTTCCGCGGGCGGAATCGACCGCGGGTCCGCTGGCCGTCCTGGCCGCCGCTATGATTCAGCGGGCACACTCATTTGTGGAAGCCAGTGAAGCTGCCGCGGCGGCTCAGGTGGAAGTGCTGCGCTCAGCGATTCTGGACGCGTTTGCGCACCAGTTCAAGACGCCGCTCGCGGCCATCATGACTGCGGCGGGAAGCCTGCGCGAAACCGGACCTCTCGTTCCCGGCCAGCACGAGATGGTGGAGACCATCGAGGCCCAGGCTGCCGGGTTGGGGCGTCTCACTACACGGTTGTTGCGCATGGCGCGCCTGGACCGGGATGAGATCCAGCCGAGGCTGCAAGTCACCGACCTGTCAGCCGTAATCAATCAATTGATTGATCCATTCCGAAACCTTGCCAACGGTCACAATTTAGTCCTGAATAACGGGACGGCAGTAGAAGTCTTGTCGGACCCGGATATGCTGGGCCTCGCGATCGTTCAGTTGTTAGACAACGCGTTCCGATACTCCCCGCCCGACACCACGATCACGGTCAGTGTAGATTCCGTGGACGGTTTTGCTATCGTCCGCGTGACCAATGAGGGCAGCCAGATCAGTCCGGAAGAACAGAATCGGATATTCGACCGTTTCTATCGCGGCAGCGCGGGCCACCACGCCTCAGGGACGGGACTCGGTTTGTATGTGGCCAAGAAAATTGTGTTGGCGCACGGGGGAACTCTGAAACTCGACACTGAGCATGTGTACGGACAGGGCACCACCTTTTACTTGAGATTACCGGTTGCGAAAGAGGAGCGTAAACATGAGCTCAAAGCCAGTTAGGGTGTTGGTGGTCGATAACGATCCTGCGATGCGGCGGGCGTTGCGGAACTCGATGGTGGCCCAGGGGTATGAGGTAGGCGAAGCGCGGTCGGGCGAGGAGGCGGTTCAAGAGATTGCCCAACGGCCAGCCGACCTGGTGCTCCTCGATGTGGAAATGCCCGGAATCGGGGGAATGGAAACCTGCCGGCGCATCCGTTCCATCCATCCGAAATCGGGCATCCTCATGATCACGGTTTGCGACAGCGAGAAGCATAAGATTCAGGCACTCGAGGCAGGGGCCGACGACTACATTACCAAGCCTTTCAGTCTTCGCGAGTTGCTGGCGCGCCTGCGCGCGGTTGCCAGGAGGCTGGCTATCCACCCTGCTCAGGGAACCTTCCTGCAAATCGGGGAGCTGCAGCTGAACCTGGAACGCCGTAGTTTGCGAAGAGCAGGAGTGCCGATCCATCTGTCCCCGATCGAATTCTCGCTCCTGGCTTACTTGATGCAGCATGCCGATATTCCTATCGAACACGGGAAGCTGCTGCGCACCGTTTGGGGGCCCGAATACGGCTGCGAGCTGGAGTACTTGCGAACTTACATCAAGCGCCTTCGCAAGAAGATCGAAAACGATGCAATGCACCCGGAATACCTTTTGACCGTGCCATGGATGGGGTATCGTTTCTGCAATCCCGCGGAGCGGACGGCATCGCTTCGGGCGGAATCGCCGGCCATAGCGGCCGTCGAATGAAAGTCGCAGAAAGCGCTGGAGTTATCGGGGCTTAGGGCTTTCATGCCTTTTTCACAGGATGTCTTCGACAATTGACCTGCAGGCACTCTGCGCCTTGAGGTTATAGTGAATATCGCCCAGATCAGTCTCCGCCGGTTACGGGCTGCGATTCAAAGTCACGAGGTGTCCTTTCCGGCGCAGGTTCCGATATTTGAGTGTCAATCCAGGCCGGATATCCAATGGCGACTGGTGGAACTCTACTTTGTTCGAAACTGGTCGTGCCCCGAACTGGGCGAGCGTTACGGCGTGACCATGGAGCGAGCGCGCCAACTGATCTCGCAGTGGGTGCAGCGAGCAATCGTGCTGGGCTACCTGCAAGCGATTCCGACCGCTGCTTCCCTTTCGGAAGCGCCGGCTGCTGTGGACCAAGTGAGTCTCGAGACACCTCTACCAGTCCTGACTGCAGCTATTTTGTCCGAACCCCTGGTGCACGCGGCTGCCGCGTCCAATGGACGGTGAGGTCCGGAAAGAGTTAAGCCAGCCCGTCGCTGCCGGCTAACTAGAAAAACCCCATGAAACCTCCGCGGGTCCTTCTGCTGTTTGAAGAGGACGACAACTGCGAGTTGTTCCGGGCGCTGATCCTGGGGGAGGGCTGCGAGGTAGATGAGGCCGCTTTCGAAACGCAAACCACGGCTCCCCTCGAAGGCTACTGTCTCGTATTATTCGACATACAACGCCCCACTGTTCGTTTTCTAGATTTGCTACGCACTTGGCGCGACTTAGTGCCAGACACGACCTTGATCGTGGTCGGCAGCCGAACCGCACAAGCCAATCGAATCGCCGTACTGGAGACGGGCGTGGATGCGTATTTGACGAAGCCGGTTGTGGTGGCCGAACTGCGCGCACGCGTCCGGGCGGTACTGCGGCGCATTCGGTCACAAGGCAGCCGTCCGCGGCTCCTCTCGTTCGGAGCAGGTACCATCGATCTCGACGCGCGCATCGTCAGAGTGGTTGATCAAACCGTTCGCTTGACCCCTACAGAGTGCGGCATTCTCGAATACCTGGCCTCGCACGCTAACCAGACGGTCCCCTGCGATGAACTGGTAAAGACACTGTGGGGATCCGACCCCCAAAAAGGCGTGCATTCCCTCCGGCTGTTCATCCGCAAATTACGGCAAAAACTGGAACCGGACCCGACGCACCCTCAGTATCTGGTTACGGATCCTACAGTTGGCTATCGGCTCCAGGTTCCTGCCGAAGCTCTCATATCCCGATGACAGGCTACCGGTGCCACCTAATTTTTTTGGAGTTTTTCATGCTTATTCATGACTTTTTCATATCTTTGCAGCCATACTGTGTTAACTGAATTGCCACTGAAAGCAGTGGAGTAAAACCACACCCAAGTCAGGTTGGTCCGCGGTTGAACTCTGTTGTCGCCTCCGCGCCGAGCATCAAAGCCAAAGTTAGAACCAAGCGCTCTAAGCTCTAACCATCTCTACGTCTAAAGGAAGGAAGCATGCAGAGTCACAGGACAATCTATGCGACTACTCGAAGTGTCGTACTTGCCGTCGTATTGGCCGGTTTAGCCGCGCCATATATGGGCGCGCAAACGGCCTCGCCATCGCAGGCGCCGCAACAACGGCCGCCAGCAGATGTTATCAAAGAGTTGGACGCGTTAAAGCAGCGCGTCGAGCAATTGGAAAGCGAACTGAAGTCGAAGGCGCCGCAGGAGCAGCCATCGACGGACGAAACAGCAAAACCGGCGGCAGAACCAAGTGCCGAACGAACGGTACCGCCGGCCGATAAAATTGGCTCGGCCGACGCGAAATCGGAGCCGATAGCAGATTTGCGGCCGCTTTCGCCCGTGCCGCTGGATGCTCAGGCGGCGCAAACACCAGCGCCAGCAGCACCTGCAGCCGAACCCGCGCCGGCCCCGGTTGACTTGGTAACGCCCTTCGCGTACGCGGACTACACCTGGATGAACGCCGTTCCCCGCAACCATGACGAGGTTCTGGACGGGAAGTACTTTTCGGGCGAATTCCGCGTTGACACCAACTACATTTATGACTGGCAACGCCCTATCGACCACACTCTCATCGGAACTACGGAAGGTGAGCGGACAGGTGAGTTGGTGATCCAGGCGATCAACGTTGGCGGCGACTTTCACGCGGGCAACATGCAGGGCCGCCTCCTGACACAGTTTGGCGCCGTTTCCACAGCGGTGCCGCGCAATGACGCCAGTTACAGCCGCGGCCAATGGCAGCTTCAAGACGCCTACCGGTACCTTACCGACGCGTACGCCGGATATCACACGAACGTAAGCCATGGCCTGAACTTTCAAGCTGGCATCTTCCTGTCCTATATCGGGCTGTTCAGTTACTATACGTTTGATAACTGGGCCTATCAGCCGTCGTATGTCTCGTCTAACACCCCATGGTTCTTCAGCGGTGCGCGGATGCAGTACTTTCCGACCAACAAGCTGAAGATTGAGCCTTGGTTCATCAACGGGTGGCAGACCTATGCCAAGTACAACGGCAGGCATGGAATTGGCGGTCAGATCCTGTGGCGGCCAACAGGAAACCTGGACTTCGTGTGGAACACGTACGCTTTGGGCCGAGATACGCCGGGTGCCATGTTGCGTTCCCGTTATCACGCGGACTGGAGCCAGGAGTGGAAATACTGGGAAAATCCCAACAAGCTCATGCACCGGATGGCGTTCACTGTCACTGAGGACTTCGGTTGCGAAACTGGTGGCGGTGTAGTTTGCCATGGCGGAAATGCGAACACCCCCGCGCAAAACTTCCTAGGTATCATGGCCTACCACCGCTGGTGGTTCGACAAAGACCGGTTCGGCGCGACGATCGGCGGCGGTGTCATGAACAACCCGGGCCGCTATCTGGTTCTCTTGCCACCGATCAACGGCGCTAGCGCTACCACAGGCACTCCTTATTTCACGCAGAATCCGGGCGATCAGTTCAAGGCCTATGACTTTCAGCTCACCTTCGACTACATGCCCAGCCAATGGGTGACGTGGCGTGTTGAATTCACGCAGCGCGGCGCTAACGTCCCTTACTTTACGGGACCCGGAGGTATAACTCCGCAGGTAGCTCCGGGAGTCTATTACAACACGGGCGACCCCACTCAGATCATTCCGGGCTTTACACCGGACCTCCGTAAACATGAGAACCGCTTGTTGTTCTCTTTGCTGGTAAAACTCTGACCTGAGAGGCAGGCCATCCTAGGGTGGCCTGCCTGGCTTTGTGAAAGGTAGTGTCAAGACTTATGCATCGAATGACTCGTTTCTGTCTGCTCCCCCTTTCCGCGGTCCTGCTGCTGGCTGGGGATGCAGCTTGGAAAAGCAAGCCCATCTCGGAATGGAATGCGGATGATGCGAAACAAGTGCTCACCAGCTCCCCCTGGGTCAAGAAGGCCGCAGTGTCGGTCCTGCCGCAACGCAGTGAAGCTCAAATGCGGGACGGCGGACAAATGGGGATGACCAAAGGCGCAGGTCTCGGGGTACTCGGTCCCTCCATGCTGACAGGCTTAGGGGGGGCCAGCGCCTTATCAAGAAATCCGCAAAACGTCTCGTGCTGCCGGTCCGTTGGGAAAGCGCCTCTCCGATCCGCGGCGCGGAACTGAAAATCGGCGATGAGAACGCCCCTGCATGGGATGGGGACTACTATGCCATTGCCGTGTACGACGTTCCCGGCCTGGAAGACGAGAAAACCCTGCCCGTCGAGTTGAAAAAGGCGGCGTTTCTGAGGCGCGAGGGAAAGAAGGATTTGAAGCCGACGCGGGTCGACCTCTTGTTTGATGAGAATAAGGGCGCGACGGTCGTGTTTTTGTTTCCACGTACCGAAGAAATCACCAAAGAAGATAGGCAAATCTGGTTCGTGACGCAAATTGGCCAATTGTTCCTGGAACAACTGTTCGATGCCGGCGAAATGCAATACCACGGCAAGATCGAGCTTTGATCGGCCGCCGCGCCACTTTGCGAGGTAATCATGGTTAGGTGCCGAGTACAACTTTTGTGGCTTATGTCCGTATCCGGCGTCTTGCTGATAGCCGCAGACGCTTCCTGGAAAACCAAGCCGACTTCCCAGTGGACCGAAGAAGATGCCAGGCAGATCCTCACCCGGTCTCCCTGGGCGAGACAGGTAATCGCCGGAATCGCCCGGTACCAGACCGAAGACGAACTCAGGGATGGCGGCCGAATGGGACAGCCCCAAGGTATCGGCTACGAAGGCGTGGATAAGAAGGGCAGCGGACCAACACTTCCAACAACGCCAAACAGTATCTTCACCGGTGCCGGTGCTACCCGCAGCGCTCGCTCCATGGTCCAAAGCATGACGGTGATGCTGCGCTGGGAGAGCGCTCTGCCGGTCCGCCTAGCCGAGCTCAAGTCCCGCGAGATGGACCTGCCCACGCTTGAAGGCGACGGCTATCGTATCGCCGTCTACGGTCTTCCCGGGGGTAACTTCAAAGGTGATCCGAAAAAGTTGGGTGATCCGTTAAAGGAGGAAGCTTTCCTGAAGCGCGAAGGAAGGAAAGATGTGAAGCCTACGATTGTCGAAGTCTTCCCGCGGAGTGATGGGTGGGTGGTCACATATCTGTTCCCGTTATCCGCGGAAATTTCGTCAAAGGATGGACTGCTCGAATTCAACGCGCACATCGGGCGGATTGTGGTGACGCAATCCTTCGCTCTACCGGAGATGCAGTTCCAAGGCAAGCTCGAGCTTTGACGAGCCGCGCCGGGCGGGAAGTGTATCGAATCAGACTGAAGCTACGCTGCAACAGGTCGCATGGAAGGCCGCTTGCTCGCTGTCCGCGCGACTTATGTCACGAAGCATTTTGCCCGGTAAGCCTTACCCACAAGGCGCCACTTGGGATGGAACGGGAGTCAACTACTCGCTCTATTCCGAGAAGGCGACGGCGGTGGAATTGTGTCTCTTTGATGAACTGGACTCCACGGAGTGCGAAGTTGTGCCGGTCCGTGAATCCACGGGCTATGTGTGGCATTGTTACCTCCCCGGCGTCAAATTGGGACAGTTGTATGGATACCGGGTTCACGGCCCGTCTGATCCGGAGCGCGGAGAGCGATTCAATCCCGCGAAGCTGCTGATAGATCCCTATGCGCGGGCCATTGCGGGCGCCCTCAACTGGGATGCGGGGGTCTTCGGATACAAGTTGGGCGATCCCGCTCAAGACCTCTCGCGCGATGATACCGACGACGCCTGGGGCGTCCCGAAATGCGTGGTGTCCACATCGCACTTCGATTGGGAAAACGACCGGCCCCCCCTCCGGCCGCTGCACGACTCCATCATCTATGAAGTCCACGTGAAGGGCTTCACTGCGTTACACCCGGAGATTCCCAAAGAGCTCCGCGGGACGTATGCCGGGCTGGCCCATCCGGTAGCTATCGAATATTTGAAAAAACTCGGGATTACGGCGGTGGAGTTGATGCCGGTCCACGAATTCCTCGACGATAAGCATCTTCTCGATCTCGGCCTGCACAACTATTGGGGGTACAACTCGATCAATTTCTTCTCACCGGAGGCGCGCTATAGTTCAGCGGGAAACCGGGGAGAACAGATCGGCGAGTTCAAGCAGATGGTGAAGGCGCTGCATCGGGCGGGAATCGAAGTGATCCTCGATGTGGTTTACAATCACACGGCCGAGGGCAATCACCTGGGCCCAACCCTGAGTTTCAGGGGCATCGACAACTCTACCTACTACCGGCTCATGCCGGACCAGCCGCGCTTTTACACCGACTATACGGGAACGGGCAATACGCTGAACGTGCGCCATCCGCAAGTCTTGAAGCTGGTGATGGACAGTTTGCGGTACTGGGTGCAGGAGATGCACGTGGATGGTTTCCGCTTTGACCTGGCTGCCGCCCTTGCCCGCGAGTTGCACGCGGTGGACCGCTTGTCGGCGTTCTTCGACATCATCAACCAAGATCCGGTGGTTTCCCAGGTTAAGCTTATCGCAGAGCCGTGGGACGTTGGGGAAGGCGGCTATCAGGTCGGGAAGTTTCCAGCCTTATGGGCCGAGTGGAACGGGCGTTATCGCGACGGCGTGCGCCGCTATTGGAAAGGCGACGATGGGCAACTGGCTGAGTTGGGTTATCGCCTGACGGGGTCGAGTGACTTGTACCAGCACGATAGCCGGCACCCTACCGCCAGCATCAACTTTGTAACGGCGCATGATGGATTCACCATGCATGACCTGGTGAGCTACAACGGAAAGCACAACGAGGCCAACGGCGAATCCAATCGCGACGGGACCAATGATAACTATTCCTGGAACTGCGGCACGGAAGGCGAGACACAGGATCTCGAGATCATCGAAATGCGCGGGCGGCAGAAACGCAATTTCCTGTTGACGCTGCTTTGCTCCCAAGGTGTACCGATGATTTGCGGCGGCGACGAGATCGGGCGCACACAGAAAGGCAACAATAACGGGTATGCCCAAGACAACGAAACCAGCTGGTACAACTGGGATCTTACGGATCGCGACACCTCGCTCCTGGAGTTTACTCGCAAGCTGGTGGAACTCCGCCGCCAGCATCCCAATTTGCACCGGCGTAAGTTTTTTCAAGACCGAAGTATAAGCCCGGGGCAATCCGAACGTCCTGTGAACGGCCACTCGGAGCCGGACATCACCTGGTTACGGCCCGATGGAGAAGAAATGACCGAGGAAGAGTGGAACGCCGGCTGGGTTCGCTGCATCGGTGTGCTGCTGAACGGACGCACGCTAGACGACGTGAACGGTGTGGGAGAGTCGATCCGCGATCAGACCTTTCTGATCTTAATGAATCCTCACCATGAACCGATCCAGTTTTACATGCCTCGCCGGGGCGGCGTAGCGTGGCAGATGGTGCTCGACTCGGCCAACCCCGAAACCAGCGGACAAACCCCGAAGGGGCCTGGCGAATATTATGAATTGCCGGCGCGCACCAGCGCGGTGTTACGAGAACTCACCGATTGATTCCGCGACGATGTCCGCTTGCCACGGCCGGATGGGTGACTCAGTTCTTGGGCACCGTGAAATAGAATGTAGCGCCGCTGCCGAGAGCCGATTCCACCCATATTCGGCCCCCATGGCGGCTCACGATCTTCCGGCAAATCGCCAAGCCCATACCGCTTCCGGATCGCTTGTCCCGAGGTTGCAGACACTTGAAAATTCCGAAGACCTTCTCCGCATACTGGGGCTCGATTCCAATTCCGTTGTCCTTGACCGAAAAGAGCCATTCGTCCTCGCCTCCATCAATACCGACATGAATTCGCGGAGGATCCTCGCTTCTGTATTTGATCGAGTTGACCAGCAGGTTCTGGAACAGGCGCGTCAGCTGGACCAGGTCGGCGATGAGTGGCGGCAAAGGATCGTGGGTAATGACCGCCCGGCTCTCTTGGATCAATGAATGCAGGTTACGGATCGCATCGTCCAAGGCCTCTTCACAACTCATCTTGGTGAAGAAATCGGATCCGCGGGATTCGACCTGAGAAAAGTCCAGCAGGTCATGGATGAGTTTCTGCATGCGCTGCGCGCTCTCGACAATAAAGGCAATACACTGATCGGCATCGCCTTCCAGTTTCTCCCGGTATCGCTTTGCCAGTAGTTGGGCATAGATCGACACATTGCGTAGAGGCTCCTGCAGGTCGTGGCTGGCGATGTAAGCAAACTGCTGCAACTCTTCATTGGAACGCAGCAACGCCTCGGTTCGCTCAAGAACCCGTTCCTCCAGATTCGCGTTGAGTTGCTGGATCTGCTCCTCGGCTCTCTTGCGCTCGCTGATGTCCCGAATTGCACTGGTGATCAGCACACCTTCCTCGGTGTTGAGGGGGCTGAAGGTGATCTCAACCGGAAACGGCGCGCCCTGCGTTGGGAAAGCCTCGAGCTCCATGCCTCGTTCCGCGGGTTGAACCTTCGTGGAAGACCAGTCATCGTCCCAACCCGGCCGCAAACGGAAAGCCCATCCCGGCACCAGAGTCCTGATGTTGCGTGAGATCAACTGGTCGCGGCCGCAGTTAAACAGGGCTTCGGTCTGTGAATTGACCATGACGATTTCGCCATCGTCGCGGCACATTACCATTGCGTCGGGCGCAGCTTCTAAAAGCGAGCGGAATTTCTGCTCTGCTTTTTGCTGAACTTCGGCCTGCTTTCGCAGCTCGTCGGCTTGCTCCTTCAACTTGGCATTGATACGGCTGAGTTCCACAAAGACAGCCACCTTGGAGCGCAGCACCTCGGGCACGATGGGCTTGAAAAGGAAATCCACGGCTCCGAGATCATAGCCTCGAAAAAGGTGTTCTTCGTTACGGTATCCAGTCAAGAACAGAATGGGGATCTGGCGCGATCGAGGGCGGCTGCGTATCAGCTCAGCCGTTTCGAAGCCGTCCATATCGGGCATTCGAACGTCCAACAAAATCGCGGCAAAATCATCGTTCAAGACGTGGTGGAGAGCCTCGCGGCCGGAGTTGGCAAGCACCAAGTCTTCTCCCAAGCCGCTGAGTGCCGCCTCCAGGGAGACAAGGTTCTCCGGCGTATCGTCCACCAGGAGGATTTTTATCCGTCGTTCCACGGCTAACTCCTGGTCCACCCGCGCCACACTAGCGGCTGACGACATACGACGATCCTATCATCCCGCGACGCTCAAGACTGCTTGTACCGAATCGCGCGCCCGAACCAGCCAGACGCGCAACACAGAGAACAGTTGATCAAGGTCGACGGGCTTGGTGATGTAATCCGACGCGCCCGCTTCAATACACTTTGCACGATCTCCTTTCATCGCTTTGGCTGTGACCGCGATGATCGGTAAGGTCCGGAATTCCGCGATTTGCCGGATCGCTTTCATGGTTTCGTAGCCGTCCATCTCCGGCATCATGATATCCATGAGAACGCCATCGATGCCCGGCGTTTTCAGGAGCATCTCGATACCGGCGCGGCCATTTTCCGCGTGAACGACCTGCAGGTTGTGTTGTTCCAAAACCGTCGAGAGCGCGAAGATATTGCGGACATCGTCGTCTACCACCAATACCTTCTTGCCTCCTAGAATGGTATCGCTCCGCCGAACGGAGCTAAGGGTTTCCCGCTGCGAATCGGAAAGATCGGTTTCGGCGCGGTGCAATAAAAGCACCGTCTCGTCCAGCAACCGTTCGGGTGACTCGGCGTACCGAATCACGCTCTGCCGCGCAAGACTTCGGAGGTTGGCTTCCACGTCGGCGCCGGGATTTTGCGGCCCGCAAACAACGACGGGCGGCGCAGGGTTAAGCTCGCCCTGGATGGCCTCCACCAGTTGAGGAATCGGGATATCAGCCAAATAAAGATCCAGCACGATCGCGTCCA
>DASZIV010000109.1:0-4180 GCA_035948775.1 Bryobacteraceae bacterium | reverse complement strand
TCTTCGCCGATGGTGGTGAGCCCGCCGTGGCCGGGGACGACCACGGTATCATCCGGTAGCGCAAGCACGGTATCGTGCAGCGAGCGGATGATTTTCTGCATCGAGCCGCCGGGCAGGTCGGTGCGTCCGATCGAACCGGCGAAGAGAGTATCGCCGGCGATCAGCTTTTTCTCCGCGGCAAAGTAGAGGCAGATGCTGCCTTCCGTGTGGCCGGGCGTGTGCAGAACGCTGGCGCTGAGCGAGCCCGCGCTCACGGTTTCTCCGCTCTGCACGCTGCGGTCGATCTCGACTGCGCCCGGCGGCGGCACGCCGATCCAGCCCGCCTGCACGTCGAGCATTTTGAGCAGAGCATAGTCGTTCTGGTTCAACAGGATGGGCGCTCCCGTGGCCGCGCGCAGCTTCATGGCTCCGCCCACGTGGTCGATGTGGGCGTGAGTGATCACGATCTGCTTGACTTGCAATCCGTGCTTGCGGATGATGGCCAGCACGTCGTTAATGTCGTCGCCGGGATCGATTACCATCGCTTCGCGCGTGGCGTCATCGCCGATGATCGAGCAGTTGCACTGCAGCGGGCCGACCTGGATGATCTCGTGGATCATAACTTGGTAGACATGACTTGGTAGACTTGACTCGCTAGATCAGTTTGAGGATCAGCTTTCATTGTATGACGGCACCGTCCGCTGTGTGGTCCGTGCCTGGACGGGGTTCCTTCGTGCACCTTGGCGCCCTTCGTGGTTAAATATAGGACGCCGCCCCCAAGGAAGCACCCACCCGGCTTGGTTTGACCCGGCTCGGTTTGGCCTGGATTGATTTGGCACACCTAACTCTCGCAGTTGTGCGCGGGGTGTCCGCGTATCGGCACAAAACGCGCCCGGAGGTCTTCTTTGGCTAAATACCGTCAGCATGGTTATCAGGACCGGGACCGCGACGAGTCGCGCAAAGGGTCCTCGGGAGAACGATCATCGGGAGACAGACCGTCGGGAGAACGGTCGGGCACACCGCATCCCAAGAAAGACAACACTTTCGGCCCCAGGCCCGTGAATCTGCCGGGCACGCGGGCAGTTTCCCGCTGCACCCAATGCGGCACGGTGCTGCCGGGTATGCCGCCGGAGGGCAGGTGTCCCAAGTGCGGCTTCGAATTGCACTCCTGCAAGCAGTGCATGTATTTCGATCCCGGAAGCCACTTCGAGTGCATGCAGCCGGTGACGGTGCGAATCGCCAAGAAAGACGAGCGCAACGATTGCGCCTCATATGAAATCCGCGTGACGCGGGAGAAGGAAACCTCGACGCCCGCCACCCTGCGCCCCAGCAGCGCCCGGCAGGCATTCGATAATTTGTTCAAGAAGTAGGTGTCTGGCCTACGGCCGTCAGGGTTTTTGCGTGGGCCGCAGCAGAATCTCACTGATAAACGATTGCGGAGCTTGCGTCACCAACATCGCCACGGCGTGGGCGACGTCGTCAGGCTGCAGCATTTTGCGCGGATCTTTGCCGGCGTGCGGGCTCAATCCAGTATCGGTTGAGCCGGGACAAATCACCGAGACGCGTATGTTGTAAGGGCGCAATTCTTCCGCCACCGAGTAGGTGAGGCCGTTCAGCGCCCACTTGGAAGCGGCGTAGGCCGCGCCGTTCGGCAGTGCGTTTTTCCCAGCGAGAGACGAAATGTTGATGATGTGGCCGGAGTAGGCGCGAATCATGATGGGGGCAAACGTCAGGATGGCGTAATAGACGGCGCGCAGGTTGGTGTTGAAAATGCGCTCCCACTCCGCGGTCGGCAGCAGGTGCAACGGTTCGTTGAAGCTGCCCACGCCGGCGTTATTGACCAGAATGTCCGCCCGGCCAAAGCTGCTGTCGATACGTGCGGCGGCGTATTCGAACGAGCGCAGGTCCACCACGTCGCAGGGAACCACTTCCACGCGGCCACCAGCCTTCACAATTTCGTCGGCGGTAAACTGCAGGTCAGCCGCGGTCCGGCCGCACAACACCGCGGCAGCTCCCAGCCTGGCCAGTTTCTTCGCAATGGCCGCTCCAATGCCGCGTCCCCCACCGGTTACGATTGCCACCTGGCCGGCCAGAGGCTTGGCGGGATCTACCACCGGGACTTGAGTCACATCCATGTGCGCGGCTCCTCTCCATCTAGAGTGTCAAGTTGCAGGCTGCCCTGGGTCGATCGCCATGGGACGATCAGCGACCATCCACCGGGGCGGATTTCCGCATCTTAACAATCGTGTCCAACAAGCGCATCTGAGAAACGCATCTTGCCAATAAAGAACAGCGATAACGAACCGGCGGAACCGAATGATGGGAAGTGGCTTGCCTTCGGCGGAAGAGGTACTTATAATCCGGCCAACCGGGAATAAAGGGTCGAGCAGTCTTTGCCTCTCAACGGGGCTGCAATTCCCCGGTGCCCCTGCCAGGACGCGCGGCATTCCAAAGCAGGATCAGAGCGCGAGTGGTCCGAGCGGAGTGCGGTGTCTAAGTTGTTGCAGTAGAAGAAGCAGCAGGATAAATTTTTTCCAAATCGCCATTTCCCGGAAGGTTCAAGGAGCCATACTGATGAAAAAGATTCTGGTCACGGTTGTGCTTGGGGTTGCGGTAATAGCAGGAGCTCAGGACGCTGCGCAGCCAGCACAAGGACAACCGGCCGCGCCGCAGTCGTCGGCGCCGGTGATTAAAGATCCGGCGGAGTACAACGCCTACGTGGCCGCCACAGGGACGAAGGATCCGGCCGCGGAAATCAGCGGCCTGGAAGCGTTTCTCACGCAGTATCCCAACAGCATCATGAAAAATCAGGCGCTCGAGATTTTGATGAGCACCTACCAGCAAACCGGCAATTCAGCGAAGACGATGGATACCGCCAAAAAGCTGGTGGCGTCCGATCCCAACAACGTACGGGCGCTGACTCTGCTCGCATACTTCGACCGCATCATGGCGCAAAACGGAGATCCCAACGCCAAACAGTTGCTCGTCGATGCCAAGAAATACGGCCAGCAGGGGCTCGACAATCTCCCCAAGTTCATCAAGCCCGATGGCACTTCGCCTGAAGATTTCAAGAAGATGACCGACCAGATGAGCGTGGTTTTTCAC
Organism: Bryobacteraceae bacterium; assembly: GCA_035948775.1. GTDB lineage: Bacteria > Acidobacteriota > Terriglobia > Bryobacterales > Bryobacteraceae > PSRJ01. The sequence continues at coordinate 1,096 of DASZIV010000109.1, read as the reverse complement.
GCGGCGATTGGCATCGCCAGTCTGCAGGACAAGGATTACGCCGGCGCCATCACCCACCTGCGGGCCGCGGTAGACGGATCCCCTCAGGATTTCTCGATTGTCTATCCTTTGACATTGTCCTATCTGGGCCAGACCCCCCCCGACTACCAGAACGGTGTCTGGTTCGCGGCGCGCGCCGCGGCGATTGCTCCGGCTCAGGCTCAGGCCCAGATTGAGAAGTACGCGCGATCGCAGTATGTGAAGTTCCACCAGGGAGACGACGGCTGGCCTGCCATTCTGGCCGCGGCCAAGGCCAACGGGCCGCAAGTCCCCATCCCGCTCCCCCCCACACTCGCCGATCAGGCCCATGGCATGGTGGTGGCCACGGCGCCCGACAAGATGGATTTCGCGCAATTGGAATTTATTCTGGGCAACGGTACGCCGGACGATCAGCTCTTAGTCTGGAATGCGATCAAGGGTAAGAGCCTGGTGTTGAACGGCACAGTGATCACGGCGACGGCTACTGAGTTTGACATCGCCGGTAGCCTTGACGATATCGACGCCAAGAAGGCCGACATCACCCTCACCTTTGAGGCTCCGATCCCCAAAACGCTGATTCCGAAAGAGGGAGCCAGCATCAACTTTCAAGGTTCGCCTTCCGCTTATACCCCCAACCCGTTCATGATGACCATGGAAAAGGGCCTCCTGGAGAAGCCCAAGACCGCGCCAAAGCCTCCGGTCCATCCCCATCCCAAACCAGCTGCGCAGTGACGCTGCTGCAGATTCCAGGCAAAGGGGCAGCCCCGCAAGGGGTGCCCCTTAGTTTTTGGAATACAGTCTGGCAGCTGCAGCCTTAGCGCATCATCTTCTTCTCCATGGTTTTATCCATGGACACGGGACGGGCGCTGCGCGGAGGCCGTTTGACACCGTCGCGCAGCTGGCGCACGTCAATCTTCAACTCCGTAATGGTGCGGCTGAGCGTGTTGCGATGCATGCCGAGTTCGCGTGCTGCGCGGCACTGGTTGCCGCGGTTTTCCTGAAGCACGGTGAGAATGAACCGTTTCTTGAACTCGCGCACGCCTTCCGAATAGAGAATGTTGCTCTTGTACATCTGCAG
>DASZIV010000108.1:0-139465 GCA_035948775.1 Bryobacteraceae bacterium | reverse complement strand
GATACAAAAACCTCCGCTACCTGCTCCTCAAAGCTCAGCGGATGGCGGCGACCAGGACCGAATTCGTGGTCTTCAGCAAAGCGGCATGAATTGCGCCCTCCCACGAATTCCTGCGCAGAACCCAAAAATAAGCAGTAACTGCGCGTCCGAGTGAAAACTTGCTGAAAGCCGCGTAGATAAGACGGAACCCTACGCGAGCCATCCAGTGGCTCTACTCTCTCGTTCGATTGCGCCACAATTCAACTATGAGTGGCTTGCGAATCCCGATGACCGGCCGGTGCCGAACTGCGGACCGGGTTACACTGAAAACGTTAGTGCCCGGACAAAGCGCGGCAATCGATGAGGACTGATTTCACGCCGGAAGGCAACCAGGGACTGTTCATGGTGCGCGTTTCTGTTTTGGGTTTGACGATCGCCGCAGCCGCCCTGGCCGCCGATACTACACGGGCTTCTCCAACTTTTAATCGCGACGTGCTTCCCATCTTGCAGAAGGACTGCCAGACGTGTCATCGCCCGGGAGAGGTGGCGCCGATGTCGTTCCTCAGCTACGAGAGCACGCGGCCTTGGGCAAAGGCGATAAAGGCTGCAGTCCTGACCCGGAAGATGCCGCCGTGGCCCGCAGATCCCCGATATGGACGTTTTTCGAATGCTCGCATTCTGGATCAAAGTGAGATCGACTCGCTCGTAGCTTGGGTGGATAGCGGCGCGGTGGAAGGCGACGCGAAGGAAGAACCGGCTCCGGTCGAATGGCCGGACGGGTGGACCATTCGGCCGGACGTCGTGCTCTCGATGCCCGAGCCATTCCCCATCCCTGCCAATGGCGTTCTCGAGTTAACGAGTTTCACGCTCCCGACCGGTTTCACGGAGGATACCTGGGTCACGTCCATCGAGATTCGCCCCGGCAACCGTTCGGTCGTGCATCATGTTTCCCTAGCTATCGTGCCGCATGAGGACAACGCGGTGTACGGCATACCGCAGGCTCAGATGAAGAAGCGCGACGCGGCTGGGGTCGCCGTCCACGGAATTCAAAAGGACGACCGCCTAGGGTTGCTCATGGGCCTGGAAGCAACTTATGATCCTGGGGCCGCGCCCGTGGATTACCGTCCCTACCACGCCGGAAAGCTGATTCCGGCAGGGTCCGATCTTGTGATCCAGATGCACTACACGACCAATGGCACAGCGGCTACCGATCAGACAAGGATCGGGTTTACTGTGGCGAAAGAAGCGCCGGCGCGCCAGTTCGTCACCGTGGTGCCAACCGCGCTTCGGGATCGGGCGCACTTCCACATTCCCGCTGGTGACCCGAACTGGGAGACTCGGACCGCGCTCGTGTTCCAGGAGGATGTCGAGATCGCGTGGTTGATGCCCCACATGCATTTGCGTGGAAAGGATATGACCTACCGGCTTGTATACCCCGGCGGGAATTCCCAAACTCTGCTCTCGGTGAAGTGGGACTTCAATTGGCAGGTGGGATACGATCTGGAGAAGCCGATCGCTGCACCGAAAGGCTCAAGGCTCGAGGTGACGGCCCATTTCGACAATTCCGCCAACAACCGGTTTAATCCCAATCCAAACACGGGTGTCTGGTGGGGCGATCAAACCTGGGAGGAGATGATGGTTCCCTGGTTCGGTGTGATTGCCAACAAGGGTGCTGATCCGGCAAAACTCGTCACCTACGCGCCCGAGATCTCGGGCCGCCCGAATTGAGCGGCCATCCAACCGATCAGTGCGCAGGTCCGAGAGCTTATGGCGGGACCCTCGAAAGGCTCTTGCAGTCAAAGCCGATTAGCCGCCTCCGCCGGAGCCAGGTTGATTTCGCCTGGACAACCAGCGCCATTTCGCGCGGATTGCCGGCAGCGGCGCAAACTTGTTTCCCGATGTTTTGAAAGACCCTGATCTCACCGTATGGCGGCACGTTGAGTTCTGAGAACGACCATTCGAAGAGATTCAACTCATCCACGTCTGAATCATTCACTGTTATCCATTCCTGGATTTCGTCCGGAAGCCGATCCGCAACAGAATCGGCCATGTAGATCGTGGCAGCGTTGTTGTTGCCGGAATAGAGCTCGAAAGACGGATAACCGTCCCAGAGGTTCAGGAAACTGAATACCGGTGCGACCCCGAACAGGAGCACCACCAACTTTTGAAACACGGGTTTCCCTCTCCAGAACCCCCTGCCGGCGAGATCCCCAGCCTGCTGCCAGAAAAGTAGGACGACCAACCCGGCCATAGCTACGTTCCAAGGCCAGATGACGTTGTCCCAGTTGTGGGTTAGCGGGCCGATGCTCGCCAGAATAAACGCATGCATGGCAACCGCAGCGATTACCGCGCCGTTGCGGAACCTTGTGGTGATGAGCCCTATGCCGATTGCCGCTTCGGCTATCGGTGCTGCGAATCCCAGGGAACGCAGCCAGCCCTTGGCGATTTCCGGCACCAATGCGGCAAACGGCTCGACCAACCAAGGGAAAGCCTCGTGCACAAACGTCGAATTGGCCTTGTGAACTCCACTCCAGAAGTAAACAGCGGCAACAATGAAACGGCACGTATCCAACGCAGAATCGCGCCGGCCGGCATCCTTCGGGTTGGCATAAAACAGACAGAGCGCCGCGAGCATGAAGGAATACTGATAGAACCATGGCTGCCAGCGCGATTGGTCGTACAGCGCGTACGCGGCGGCGAGAACGACAAAAGCAGCCAACGCCTTCGCCGGCCTCGCGGCTACAGCGATCCCTGCCAACAGAAGCAGCAGGGCAACCAAGATAACGTAATCGTACGGTCGCGGGATCGGCTGCAAGAACCGGGAAACCGGCGTGAGTGGGTACATCCGCGAGCTGAGCCACAACTTTGGAGAAAGAAGGAACCCGGCTATCAACCCTGTGCTCACTACGACCTTGAGCCAGAAGATCCTGCCCGCCACGTGTCCCCGCATCCCCGGATGATTTGTGCAGTGGTAGTCTCTCAATCTGGTGAGTGTAGCGAAAACCAGGCTCGACTTCCTTACTGGCGTGACCTTTATAGGATGCCCCATGCGCTTGGTTCTATGGCCGATGAAAACAGCCCAACCGAGCTGAACTACGCGAGTATATAGAGATCGAGCACCATCGACAGGCCGTGAGGGCGTCATCGAGAGCCCTCGAACGGCCGCAGGTAAAGGCACCCTTGGGGTGGCCGATACAGCGGATGCATCGACATAGCAGCAGAGCCGTGCAGCCAAATGCGATCAGGGCTTGAGATGCCCTACGTAAAGCAGCGCCTTGCGCATCCAAAGGTCCGGAACGTCAGCAGGAGCGACGTGTGAAGGGGGAATGTTGACTAGGGGCATGCCAGCATTGGCGAATGCCGCTAATACAAGCTGAGAGCAGAAGAACTTGTCACTTGTGGTGGGGGTTGGGATATCCGCGTCCGTACAGATTCCTGCATTTAGGCACAAATACCCGTTCACCAATTTGCTGTTCCGCACGCCATAGCTGATACCTGCACCCGCAGCGAGGGCTACCGAGTAGGCCTTGCCGAGATTCATCCCAACAAAATCCCTGACCTTGAGCGCCTGCGTATCTGTCAGGTTGGGAACGCGATACACGACGGCGAGCATATCGTCAGAGAGGGCGACATCGATGGGTCGCATAACTACGCCAGCCCCTATCGCTTCGACCACTTGATCGCCACCGATATAAAGGGCCGCGTGACTAACGGCGGACAACGTGCCTGCCCGGATGACGCGGGAAACGGCGGCGTTAGTAGTCGAGACAATAATATCCGATATCTGGAGCGCGTCGGAACTGATGGACCGTCCGCCAGCACCGGGGTCAAGTGAAATTGCCACTGCTGTTTCTCCTCTCGTTCACACATGATATTTTTCAGGTTTGGGTCCCAATGTCGCGAACTACACCCGCCATTAGATAGCGAGCCAACGCGAAACTTTCCGCCACGGAACTGCGGCGCTCCACCTGGATCGTCAGAACCTGAAGTCAGTCCTGGCGGGTGGTTTCCTTGATGTCCGCAGATGTCCGACTTTAAAGCCCCGACAAGGAAAACCACTGCGCCGCGAATCAGGCCGCCGCGCTAGAGGCGGCTGAAAAGTTGCTGCGACCAGGGCTGAGCGACACCCCATTACCTCTGGTACCCACCCCCAACCGGCAGGACTATTTCCATTTTTCTGTCGAGGCGAGAATGGTCCCAAGGAGATGGACACAATGCTTGAACTTCTATTGCACTTATTGGGACTTGGTGGTAGCAGCACGCCACCCAGCGGCTCAAATAACCCGCCGCCTCCGCCCCCGCAGTAATTTTGCAGTGACCAGAAGCGGCTGAAATTGTCCGGGCAGCCAGATTGCGAAACTTGTCGAGCACATTCTACAGGTCCGAGACAATGACCGCGCATGGTGACTGTCCGCCCCGGCGGAGCCATGCATGAATCACGGAGGTCAGAAGCGAGTTCCTGCGGAGCAACAGCCGTGCGTTCCAACGTCGGGCTTGCAGGAATCCACCAATTGCTACGAAGAAAGAGCGCTAGGAAAGCGTGACTGAAAATCGAGAATCCCGACCCATTCTGGACGCACCGTGATTCGGACCATCCGCGTTAGCGTTTGGCGCACCTGCTGAACCCATGCCTTCCCTTGCGCTTCGCCAAAGTACCGATGCGCGGCCAATTCGTATTCGGGAACAACCCCTTCCACTTCCTCGAGAGTCGCAGTTCCCCGCACCATCAGCACCTTATGAGGAAAGTTATTATCGTCGATCGTCAGGGCAACTTTCGTGTTCACTCTTAGCGCCTTAAGTTTGGGGGCCTTGGGAGGCGTCGCAATCACGAACTCCGAACCGTTCCAGTGAAACCAGACCGGCACAACGCGGGGCGTACCATCAGGCCAGACATAGGCAAGTCTGGCAGGAATGTTGGAGCCCAAGAGCTCCTTTGCAACTGGATCGTCCAAGAGAGCGATAGAACCTTGCGTGGCGGGCATGTAAGCTCCTGGTTGTAGAGTCTAGCCCGAACGGATGCCGTGCGCCATGGTCAGCGGAGATCGTCGCTCTTGTCGGCTACCCTGAATGATCAGGAGCGCCGGCCTCTCTATATCTGGCCCGATGATGGGAGACGATCATTTAGCCGAATAGATGAGCTCTTTGGGGCGACGGGGGAATAGCGCCCCAATTCCCGCGCCAATCACTGCGCCCACCGCTCCGATCCCCGCGCCCAACTGGCCACGCGATAGGCAAGGGCCAAATTGGCCAGTGTGACAGCCGCCCGCGGCCGCCCCAATAGCGAATCCTCCACCAAATCCGATCAATGCGCCGACGGCGGCGGTCTTGCCTCGTCCTCCCGCGCCCCGACGGTAGCGCTCGATCTTGAGCACGTCCTCTCTTCTTGAAGTCACCGTCCCGGCCATCACCTGGTCCGGCGTCCAGCTCCGAAATGCACCTTCGAGCGGTCCCGTTTTCAAAGACAAGCGAATCCGGTCGCCCGGCTGCAACTGTGCAAGGGACTGCCAGGAGCGCGGATCCTGTCCCTCAGCCGTCTTCCCGAGCACACCTATGAGCACAAGCGCCAGGAATGGACGCACCGGTGTATTTGACCTGGGCTTAACTCTCATATTTCGTGAGTCTAGTTTGTCGCGTCCATCGTATCACTCGCATTTTGAAATTGTCGGCTTGCACTTTAGCGACCCCACGCCGAGTCCCAAGAGCCTTCGATGCCGTCGTGCTCGCCTGGAGGCTCATTGCTTCCGGACACGTTTCAATAGCCATGTGGTGCGTTCCAGCGCGGACCTTATCCGCAAGGTTGAGCCGCTCTATTGGCGAGGGCAGGTCCGCCTAATCGAATGACGACCGTCCTCACGACCCCCTTTTCGGGGCCCACGATTTGGACCACGAGTTCCAGTGGCTCTTCAGTCGCCTTGGCGCGGGCTACGATACCAATTCCTCAATGACGTAGAGCAACGCGTGAGCGTAAACGGTCGCAGTGAGATACACAACAACATCAGGTAGCTAGCCGTTTTCGACGCGCGCCTTTATATCCGAGTACGCCGTCTCGATGAGACTGCTTAGCGCCGCGGCGTTTGTGGGCGTTCCCGGTCTTAGTTTCACATGACGCATAAACTTGCCGGCGCCTTGCAACAAGCGGGCCGGATCCGGCAGTGCAGCGCCGTGAAAAAATCCTACGTTTACGTGCGAGGTGAATACATTCACGTAGCCGAACGGCGCATTTCCCAAACAAGCAACCGGACAACCGTCATGCAAAAGCTCCCGGACTTCGTCGCCGCATTTTCGCATCACCTCAAACCACTGATGCGCGATGGCTCCCAATTCACCTGCATGCTCTTTCATCCACTCATCGATGGCGGGATCCCGCTCAACAGCGCCGTTGAATCGCAGCAGTTCCGTTCTCATCGTCGCTCGCCTCTTCGCTTTCGGGATCAATGGTTACCTTGCACCACATCTTTCTCTTCGTTACTATAGCGTCCCAATGGATCCGAGACATATCGAGCTTATGATTCCCTACAAACCCTCCGATTCTTGGTGCATGCCGCGCGCCGGATCTCCTCTCCACCGGCTGATATAATCGTCTACCCGAGGGGAGAACAGAGATGAGACCTTACTGGTTGGTATTGGCATTGATCCCTATGGCCCATGCGCAGACGCCCAGCAAGTGCGCCGACCTGACCAAATTCAAGATTCCCGGCCTCCCGATGGTGATCACCAAAGCCGCAATCATTCCCGCATCCTCGGCCCCTGGAACGTCCACCGCCGAAACATCCGCAACATCAGGCATTATCCCGTCGCACTGCCAGGCCGAAGGCATGATCAATGAGCGCGCGGGCGCTGACGGGAAAACGTACGGTATCGGCTTCGCCATCTCGCTGCCCGACAACTGGAATAGCCGCTTCCTGTTTCAAGGGGGCGGGGGATATAACGGAAGTGTTCGGCCGCCCTTGGGCGCCGCAGCCGCCGGGGACAACCCCGGGCTGGCGCGTGGATTTGCCGTCGTCTCCACTGACACTGGCCATAAGGGTGCCACGTTTGACCGGACTTATGACGTCGATCAACAGGCCAGTCTCGATTTTGCCCAGGTCGCGGTCGCCCGCGTGACAGAACTCGCCAAACAGATTGTCGCCAACTATTACGGGCAGCCGGCCCGATACTCCTACTTTGCCGGGTGCTCAACCGGCGGGCGGGAAGGCATGCTGATGACGCAGCGTTATCCCGATTATTTCGATGCCGTCATCTCCGGCGATCCCGCTATGCGGACCGGCTTTTCACAGATCGGAAACAACTGGGCCGCGGTCGCCTTCAATCAGATTGCTCCTAAAGATGACGCCGGAAGGCCCGAGCCCAACAAGGTCTTTTCCGAGAGTGATAAAAAGTTGATCGTCAACGGCATCCTCAACGCCTGCGACGCTAACGACGGGTTAAAGGACGGCATGGTCTTCAACACCCGGGCGTGCAAATTCGATCCGGACGTCTTGACCTGCAAAGGCGCTAAGACCGATTCTTGCCTCACACCGCAGCAGGCGGGTGCTCTCAAGAAAGCTTTCTCGGGGCCCAGGAATTCCAAGGGCGACCTGGTCTACCCTATGAACGCTTATGACGCGGGCATCGCCAACCTGCTGCCCAGTTCCATGCCCCGCGCGGCCGCGGCTCCTGCGCCGCCCCTGAGCATTGATGTTGACGAGCGCCTCTTTGCGCTAGTCGGAAATCCACTGGAAGCGCTGACTGATACCACCTGGACCAACTTGAGCAGCTACTCCGCCCACGGCGGCAAGCTGCTTTTTTATCACGGCATGAGTGATCAAGCGTTCTCCGCGATGGATACCCTCGATTACTACCTGAAGATGGCAAAGGCCAACGGAGGCATCGAGCAGGTGGAGAATTGGAGCCGGATGTATCTTGTGCCGGGCATGTATCACTGCCGCGGCGGCGAGTTCGCCCTCGACCAATTCGACCTGTTGGGCGCTGCGGTCGATTGGGTCGAGAAGGGGACACCTCCGGAGTCCGTCGTCGCCACCGGGAAAGCTTTCCCGGGCCGCAGCCGGCCGTTGTGCGCTTATCCCAAGTACGCATACTACAAGGGCCAGGGCGACCCCGAGGATGCCAGGAATTTCGTCTGCCGCCAATGACCTTCTGAATCGCCTCTCGGGTTGATATACTGCCTTCCGGCGCGCCTGCCGCGCGCTGGAGGTTCCGCCGCAATGAAACTTAGGTGCCTGCTACTGATTGCGCCCGCTCTCGCTTTCGCCGCAGATGATCCCTACGCCGCCGAACTGTTTCAGAAACATTGCGCCGCCTGCCACCAGGCCGGAGGCGAGGTCGCCGCGCGAATCCCCCAGATATCCGTGCTTAAGACTCGAACCCCAAATTCGATTCTGCGCGCGCTCGAAGGCGGAGTCATGAAGCAGCAGGCGGCCATACTCTCTACCAATGAACGCCAGGCCGTGGCCAATTGGCTCGGCACTCCTGTTACATTGGAGCGGCGGCGCGAGGAGATTTCGAATTCGTGTCGGGCTGGAGCAGCATGGAAGGATGGTCCGGGCTGGTCGGGTTGGAGCCCGGGTTTGGCCAACACTCGATTCCAGTCCGCGCAAGCTGCCGGGCTCAGCGCTGCCGACGTGCCCCGGCTCCAGCCGAAGTGGGCGTTCGCATTCCCGGAAACAACTGTGTTGCGATCGCAACCCGCGGTCTATCGCGGGCGCGTTTTCGTCGGCAGCCAGGATGGCAGTGTTTACTCGCTCGATGCCGCGAGCGGTTGTGTGCACTGGAGCACCATCGTCCAGGCCGAGGTACGGTCTGGCATGACAGTCGCGGAAGTTGCGGGAAAGCCCACGGTATTCTTCGGCGATTCCTCGGGCTACTACTACGCCTTGGACGGCGAGACCGGCAGGCAGGTGTGGAAGCTGCAACCGGAGGAACATCCTGCCACCAAAGGCACCGCCACGCCAGTGTTCTACCAGGGGCGTCTGTACGTCGGCGTATCGTCGCTCGAAGAAGCGCTGGCGGTTTCGCCCGGCTATGTGTGCTGCACATTTCGAGGCAGCGAATCAGCCGTAGACGCCGCCACCGGGAAGGTGATCTGGAAGCGCTACCTGATCGCCGAAGCGGCGAAGCCGCAGCGCAAGACCAAACGCGGCGCAGCCGTCATGGGCCCTTCCGGTGTGGGTGTGTGGACCGCCCCTACGCTCGACCCGGAGCGTGACACCATGTACCTCACAACCGGCGATAATTACTCCGATCCGCCTACATCTATGAGCGACGCGGTGGTGGCGCTGCGTATGTCCACGGGCGAAATCCTGTGGTCGAAGCAACTCACGGCGAAAGACTCCTGGAACAGCTCATGCTACCTTGCCGGCCGGCAAAACTGCCCGGACTCGGACGGCCCCGATTTCGATTTTGCGGCGTCCTCCACTCTGGTGCAGCTTCCCAACGGCCGGCGTGCACTGTTACTGGGGCAAAAGTCCGGCGTGGCGTACGCCATCGATCCGGACCGGAATGGGCAGATCCTGTGGCAGGCCCGCGCCGGGAAAGGCGGAACGGTGGGAGGCATAGAGTGGGGCGTCGCAACGGACGGGCGCAATCTGTATGCCGCACTCTCGGACGTCGACTTTCAGGTCGCCCTGCTGCCCGGTACAAACGACCGGCAGTATCAGCTCAACCCCAACAAGGGCGGCGGGCTCTTTGCGTTCCGTATCGATAACGGCGAGCGGATCTGGCAAACGCCGCCGCCCGGCTGCGGCGGCCGGCCGTCGTGCAGTCCGGCGCAATCGTCGGCGGTGACTGCTATTCCTGGCGCTGTTTTTTCGGGCTCCGTGGATGGCCATTTGCGCGCCTATTCCACCGACAACGGCAAGATCATTTGGGATTACGACACTACGCACGAATTCAAGACCGTCAACGGCATCACGGGCCGCGGTGGGGCCATCGATGTAGCGGGGCCGGTGGTGGCGGGTGGCATGGTGTACGCGGTGTCCGGATACGCGGCACGCGGCGGGTTGCCCGGCAACGTGCTAGTGGCATTTTCAGCTCAGTGACGAATTCGCATACCTGCTGTACACCAGCGGCGCTCACGGCGAGTTCCCGAGATAGTCGCGGCGCCACGCTACTTTGTAAACGGATTTTCTAACGAGTTACTTTGCGACGTGAACCACTTCGCCCCATCCGGCGTGATATACATGTCGTCTTCGAGACGCACGCCGAATTCCCCCCGTAAATAGATCCCAGGCTCGTCGGACGTCGTCATGTTCACCTGCAAGGGCCTTGTGTTGCCCTTCACCAGGTAGGGCCATTCGTGCTCATCCATGCCGATGCCGTGACCTAAGCGGTGCGTGAAGTGCGTGTAGCCGGGGCCGAAGCCCGCGTCGTCAACCACTTTCCGCGCGGCGGCATCCACTGCCTGGCAGGGCACTCCCGGCTTAGCCGCGTGGAGCGCGGCCGTTTGGGCTCTATGCACTGTATCGAAGACTCGCTTCATCTTGTCTGTCGCTTTACCGATAACGAACGTGCGGCTGATGTCGGACTGGTATCCTTCCACAACGCAGCCGTCGTCAATGAGAACGATGCTGCCTTCGCGGATGGTCTGGGGCTGGAGCGAGCCGTGGGGTAGGGCGGACCAGGCGTCCACCTGGCAACTGGCTTCGCCCGGAAAGCCGGTTCGGCGGTAGCCGGCGTCGACCAGGTCGCTGAACTGGCGGTTGGTCATCCCGGGTTTGACGCATTTCCAGGCAGCTTCGTAGGCCTGCAAGGTGACATCGTTAGCCAGCTGCATCAGCTTGAGTTCGGCGGCACTTTTGATGCTGCGGCAGCCCGCGGTTACGGGCGTGGCGCTGGTAGGTTCGATGCCGCTGGCCGCTCGGCGGATGCCATCGGAGAAAACGAAGGGCACTCGCTCTTCGATTCCCAACCTGCCGGTCGCTATGCCTGCTTCGCGGAGGGCTTGTGCGACCAGCGCATAGGGGTCGTTGTCTTCTTGCCATCTGAATACTTTTGATTCGCGCCCAGAGGGTGCTTCGGTCATGCGTTCCTGTACGCGATCCTCTTCGAAAGCGGGGCAGACGTATAACGGTTGGCCCTTCTGCGGGAGAACAAAGGCGAAAAGGCGTTCGCTGTCGCCCCAGCGGATGCCCGTGAAGTAGGCGAGCGAGGTTCCGCCGCAGAGGGCCACGGCGTCGATCTGGTTGGCGCGCATCAAAGCACGGGCGCGGTCGAGGCGCGATTCGCGTTCGTCCCGGGTTATGGGATGGGCTTCGGCGCGGCGGTTGGGGAGGGCGGAGATGGCCTCGGGGAGCGCCGGTCCCGCTGCGGCGGAGTGCCGGATGCCGGCCAGTGCGGTTGCCGCCGAGGCGGCAAGGGAAAAGCGGCGACGAGTCACCATAGGATTGTTATCGCATGGCGCCCGCTACTGCGGAAGTGTCGGCATTTTTTGCCGGCTGGTGCACGATTTTCTGAATTGTCAATGTAGCTAAGAGGACACGAGAATGCCGGACGGCTGGTGGGCGAGCACTTCATCCGTGATCACGGTAAAACTGCTCATCGGCGCCGCTCCAAACGACGTTGTAATGGCAACGTCCGCAGCATCGCGTCCGGTAGCCATGAGCACCCGGCCGATCCGCGGTTGGTTGTGACGGGCATCGAATGTCCACCATCGGTCCTCCAGGTAAACCTCGAACCATGCGCTGAAGTCCATGGGGGATGGAGCGGGAGGAACTCCTATGTCTCCCAAATAACCGGTTGCGTACCGTGCGGGAATGCCCAGGCATCGGCAGAAAGTAACTGCCAGATGCTGAAAGTCGCGGCAAACCCCCGTGCGCTCTGAGTACACATCCAAGGCCGTTTTGGTTGGCCGCGCGTAATGGTAGCCGAACGTGACATGTTGATGCACCCAGTCGCAGATTGCCTGTACGCGCTGCCATCCCGGCTGCGTGCTGCCGAACAGGTGCATTGCTGTATCCGAGAAACGATCGACTTCGCAATACCGCGAGGCCAACAGAAAGCGCAGGACATCCGTCGGCAAATCTTGCACCGCGATCTGCCGGGCATTGAGATTTATGGCGTCGGGCTCACCCGAGTCCTCTAAAACCGTCGAGTTGAACAGACGGAAACGTCCGGCCGGCGCCACGAAACGCGAACAGACGTTCCCAAACGAATCCGTATATAGGTCAAGTGGCACATCCGGCTCGGTCCGTAGTTGGTCCGGCTCTCGTAATTGCACAGCACGTGAAGGATGTACGTGCAAAAGGGCTATCATCGGGGCCGGGGAAGGCATCTCAAACTGAATGTCGTAACCTAGTCGGATCAGCACCGAAGTACCCTTGCAGGAAAGGGTCCAATGTCAGGTCGCCCGCCTGGGCCAATTCACAGAACAAATGATCGCAGCATCCACCAGACAAGAAAGAGCGCAATAACAGCCACCACAACGTAGCGAATCCATTGCCCTGCGGTCTTCGGCTCGGTTCGGTTTTCCACGGGGTCAGAATAGCAGGTTGAGGGACCCAACTCTTGCCTTATGCAAATGCGGCCTCGAGGATAGCCTGGATCAGCGCGTCATACCCAATTCCCGAATCGGCGGCCGATTGAGAAAAGTCTTCGTCTTGAGCTAGCGATGGATTCGGATTCGCTTCGATCACGAATAGCTCCCCCTTTTCAGTGAGCCGAACGTCGAGGCGTCCGAATCCACGGATTTTCAGAAAACGATAGACATTGCGCGCAAGCTTTTTTAGCTCCCTCTCGATGTCGGCTGGAAGTTCCTTTGCCGGCCCGTTCGTGATACCCCACTTCTTGCGATACGCCTCGTTCCACTTGGCGTGAAAGGTAGCGAACTTAGGGACGTCCTCTGGTACATGTTCGAAAAAGATTTCGCGCGGAGAAAACACCGTAAGGCGGCGACGGTTTCCGAGCACACTCACATAAAGCTCGCGACCCTCGATATACTCCTCGATGAGGGCATCGCATCCAAACTTCTGATGCACGAATCGTGTTCTTTCAATCGCCTCAGATTCATCGCGGACGAACGACGCCTTGCTGATGCCGTCAGAAGACTCCTCGCACACCGGCTTGACGAAAGCGGGGTACTTAAACCGTCCCAGACGACGCAGCGGAGACAAGCGGTGGGAGACGACGAAGTTGGGCAAACGTACGTGATGATATGCGAGTATTTTCTTCGCCAGGGCCTTGTCTTTGCAAAGGAGGAGAGCTTCCGGCCCCGACCCGGTATATCGCACCTTCATCAATTCCAGCAGGGCAGGTATGTTGGGTTCGTGCGAGCGGTCGTGATGAAACGACTCCGAGAGGTTAAAGACCAGATCCGGCGAGCAGGACTTCAGCTTCTCCACAATGTCGGCTACATTATCGAAGACCGCGAGTGTCTGTACGTCATGACCGAGACGCTGGAGACATTGAAGCACATCGGCTTCCGTCGGCTTGTCCTCTTCCTTCAGCGACTCGGCGGAGAAAGTTTCCTGGGGGTCCATCCGGCGCGCAACATCAAAAAGGACGAGAATCTTCATGCTCAAACCGATCTCTTAAACCTGCCCGTGTACAGATGGTTCGTCACCAGCGTAGTTAGATAGGCGACCAGGTCAAAATGGAGGCGTGCTGCATCTTGTGGCGCGGTGAGCTTGAGTTCCCCGCAACGCAGTATGAGCTTCCGAACCAACATGCTGACGGTGTATTTGCGCTGGCCAGTCCATTGAACAATCGACGCGATCAGTGCGCCGCGATGTCTTTGCATAACCTTCACTGCGGATTCCCCATTCGGTTCGGCGTTTCCGAAAATCGCACGCAGATCCGTGTCGTAGAAGTCGGGAAAATCCTCGGCGTACAGCTTCCGTCGCGCCGCGTAATAGTGAGCTAGTGTCTTTCGAAGCTTCTTCGCCTCGGAGATCCGGCGCCCCCGTGTAACGGCTGGAGGACTGCCCGCCGCCTCATTCATCAGGTTGTTCACATATTCCAGTTTTTCAATCGCCTTCCAGCCGCGGTAACGCTGCCGCCAGACATCCGGCGGATCGGCCAGCCAAACGGCGAATGTCTCGGCGAAGTCTTCGTCCGGGTGCGCCTGCGCATACCAGTTCGGAAGATGCCTCACAAAGCTCCTGCTGTAGGGTCGTGGCCTGTAAGTTTCCGGTGCATACTCGGTTTCCGGGCTTCCGAAAATGGTCTGCCAATCTCCGCGGGAGGAAAATCGATATGCATGGTCGATGGCGTGACCACACTCGTGCCTCAGGAGCATCTGGCACCACTCCGCAGTCCCTCCTTCCACCTCAAGCATCTGGTGGAGTTCCAGCGTCTTCAGTCGGGGATGCGCCAGGTAGAACGGGAGGGCGATGGCCGGTACGCCTTCGGGAGAGAACCATTCGTCCCCAAGGTAGCAGTCGGGCCGTAACGAGACTCCACGCGCAGAGAGTTCGTCATAAAACTGACGGACCCGCAACTCCAACTCGGATTGCTCGATGCGGACGCCGAGATCGCAAATGCGGAGAGTGAGCAGTTCCTCATCTTTGAGCCCAGACCACGAAGGCTCCCCCGCAACGTGCGCCACCTGCATGGCTATATCCTAGCGGTTTCAGACCTCTGAGGGGGTTTAGCAACTGTATTTCCGTCAGCTGCGGCTGTACCCCTGAATGGATATCAACGTACATTTAGTCTCGGCGGCGCAGTACGAAATACAACACCAGGCACCAGCCTGTCATCGCGTCGTAGCCCTTCCAGCGCTATCATCGAACTTATCAACCTGGCCCGGTTTGCCATGTCTGGGATCGCGGCGATTTACTAAACACCGCCTTCCGAAGTCACCATTCTTAAAAAACGTGAAGGAAGCGTGTCTTAATGGCCACTGGCATTTTAGGCTTTATAGTTCTGGCGATATTCCTATTCGCTTGTTTTTGGTTGGATGGCCGAGGACGAGCCGGACCGTAATCACGAGCGCGGGCGCGCAGCCCCAGACACACCCACCACGTTCAGTTGTTGTACCAATGCAGGACTCGGAGAGCGCGCAGTGTGTTCCAGCGGCTTGCGCCCCCGATACGGGTCTCCATCTCCAATGGAATATGCTCGCGATGGAGGAAGTTCAGCGGCCAGCGCCCGTTCTGGTGGCGGCGCGCAATTACGGTTTCGATGGCCTCACTGACGCGGCTATCGGGTTTGACTCCTGCATTCCGCAGATAATCCAATCCGCGTAAGACGTCGTAGTGCCAAAACGTCGGATACGAGAAGCGGAGCCAGCGTTTGTCGATGGCTTCGCCCGTTCGGAGCGAGCGGAACATGCGGCGTTCGAGCAGATAGTGTTCGGCCCTCCTGCGGGCCTTGGTGACCGCCACCGATTTGCGCCCTGCTCGTTCGTATTCGAGGAGTCCTTCGAGCACGCAGATGGTCGTATGGAACGAGGAGCGCCGGCTCGGGGGGCGCTTCGGCGACAGGAACGGCGGCGCTTCGCAGTTCCAGCCGCCATCTTCGAGTTGCTCGCCCAGGAGTTGCTTGGCCAGTGCGTCGTTCGGTTCCTTGAAATACGAGCCGATGGCGAGGATTCTGCCGTTGATGCAGGGCTCCGTTTCGCCGTGAAGGAAAGGCCGGTTGTTGAGCGGCTTAAACACGAGCCGCTTGTCGACGCGGTCGATCATTTTGCGAGCCTGCTTGCTGGCAGGGTCGAGACCGAGGTCCTTCAAGACGACGAGAGCGTAGAGGGTAATCAGCAAGCCTCGGTCTTCCTTCGGCCCGCCCCAGTTGCCCGCAGGGGATTGGAGCGCGAGAAGTTGGGCTCCCCAGCCTTCGGTTTCGACGCGAGACCGCTCGGCTGCAATCGCGTTGGGCGCTTCACCAGTGAGATCCCTCATCACCTGCCAACGGATGGCCGGGTCAGAATCGAGGAGCCATTTGAGGTGCGCAGGCCGAGGTGCGTAATCGCGTATGCGCATTGGCCTCTTATAGCACGCGATGTGTAAGTTTTGACCGTCCGATCCTAAGCTCGGGGCATTTCGGCCCAGAATTTGCGGATTTCGCTGCGCGGATCGTTCTCGACACGGACTTCCTTATCGAAGATCATCGTGGCCCGCGACTTCGCGTCGTATGCCGGCCAATTCGGAATCTTCGAATTGTTCGGGTTGGCATTCTTCGCCATAGCAACCCAAGTATTCGCGAAGCGCGACCACAACGCTCTCTCTTCCTCCGAGCCGGTACCGCCCACCCCGTCACGATAATTGTTGAACGTAGCCGAAACGTCGGTGCCGTGCACGGCGCCAAACTTGCCGCCGAAACCAGTGCTGGCGAATTCCCACAGATACATGTACGCGGGAGCCTTGCCTGGAGCGGCCTTGCGTTCGGCCTGCAGGAGTGCGCTCCGGCGCGCACCCGAGTCCGTATCGATTTGTGCCTGAATGAGGAAGGGCGACTTATGCGGATAGCGGTTCCGATACAGCGCCAGCATCGGCTCCGCCTTCGTGCCATATCGCTGGGCCATCATGGTGCGGAGGCCCTCTTCCGTGAGGTCGAAGTTGGTCAGGCGGAGCGCTGCATCTTCGAGAGTGTTCGAAATGATGATGGGCACGTCGGCCGATTCCGGTGGCGCGGCTGGATCGAATGGATGGTGCGGCAGAATCGCGCCATCTACCACCGGCGTGAAAGCGGCGTTCCCGCCCAGCAAGGTCTGCGCCTCGAGAATCTGCTGCCAGGGCAGTTTCTGGATATCGGCGACGTTGCCTTTTGCTATGCCCAGCTTCCCCAGCAGGAGTTCAGTCGACTTCGTCGCCTGCTCGCGCGTAGCCGAGCGAATGGTGGACCCGCTCTGAATACCCGCGGCGTGGAACAAGCCTTTGGCGGAAGGAATCGCCAACATGGTTGAAGTCTTGGCGCCGCCGCCCGATTGTCCGAAGATCATGACCTTCGACGGATCGCCGCCGAAATTCTCGATGTTGTCACGGACCCATTCGAGCGAGGCAACCAGGTCCATCATTCCGACCACACCCGCATATGCGAACTCCGGTGGAGCGCCCAGATCGGCCAGATGCAGATAACCCAGACTGGCCAGCCTGTGATTCACGTTGACCACCACGACATCCGCCAGGCGCGCCAGTTGCGTCCCATCGTATTGCGGTCCGTTGCCGGAGCCGGTCGCGAATCCGCCGCCATGGAATGACACCAGCACGGCGCGCTTGACGCCGTCTTTGATGCCCGGCGTCCAGACATTGAGCGTAAGCACGTCCTCGCCCATGCCTGTGCCGTAATGGAGGTCCCATTGAATCAACTGGCCGTAGTCGCTGGCTGCGGAAGAGATCGTTTGCGGGGAGATCTGGCCATAGGCAAAGCACTCGCGGACGCCCATCCATGTGGAGGGCTTCTTCGGCGGCATATACCGGTTTTTGCCGGCGGTCGGCGCGCCATAGGGAATGCCTTTGAATTCCTTGATTCCGGCGTTGGCCATGCCCTGCACTTTGCCGAACTGTGTGTCGGCGGTAAAGAACAATTCGGGGTTGCTGGTTGTGCCGACAGCACGCGAGCTCTGCTCTGATTGAGCCCAACTATTGTTGGCCACCGCGTACCCTGCTCCCAGCGCCGCGAGAAACGAACGTCGACTCGTCATGTCAGAATCCTTTCGCTTCGAGACCGAACACTGCGATAGCAGTATACTCCCGCAAAAGGCTGCGCCGCACGCGCAGTAGTGGTGGTTAGCGTCCGCTGCCGGAGAGTTTGCGGTAGTATTCGGCGACCGACTCCCGATAGCCGGCGGGGACCTTGGACGGGTCGGCGTTGCGGATCGTGCCGCCCTGGTTCTCTTCGAGCTGGCGGCGCAGTTGTAGCTCCAACGCATCCACATTGCTGACTAACTGTTGGCGCATTTGCTCCACCAGAGCGGGATTGCCGGGGAAACGGCTGGGGTCCAGTTTGCGCATTTGATCGATCAGGGACTGCAACTGTTGCCGCGCCTCGGGGCTATCCTGCACCGCGGCGCGAACCTGGTTGAGAAGATCCAAACCCTGATCAATCTGCCGTTGAGTATCGCCCGGATTGGGACCGGATTGCGGCGTGACTGCCCGACCGGAGATGCCCGTATTGCCAGTGTCGATGCCCCCAAGCGGGCTGCGGCTACCATTGGCCGCGCCACCCGCCGGATTGCCGACCGGACCGGCAAGGCGGTCGCCCACCGGGCCCGATTGCCGTCCGCCGCCGGCTTGACCTCCCGGTTGACCGCCGCTCTGGCCGTTCTGTGCTGGCTGCTGACCCGGTGCGCCGGGCTGCCCCTGTCCCGGTTGAGAATTGGAACGTCCGCCCAGGTTGTCGAGTTGGTTACGCAGGCGAGATAGGTCGTCCATGGCGCGGTTGAGCGCGGCGTCCTCCGAGGTGCGCTGCGCACTGCCCAAAGCGCGCGCCGCGTCGCCGACTTGCTGGCCCAGTTTTTGCAAGTCGTTGGTGAGTCCGGTTTCGAGCGGATCGGAGAAGTTGCCGCTGCGCAGCCAATCCGAACTGCGTTGCATGCGGGTACCGAGATCGTTTTCGTCTAATCCCTCGAGTGCGCCTCGCAACTTGCCCGAAGCCGCCGGTTGCGTGGGCGCAAGCTCGCGCGCCGCGGTGCGCAGTTGCTGCGTAAGGCGCGCCAGGTCATCCGTCACCCCTTGGCGATCATTGACCATCTTGTCCACTTCCTGGGCGGAAACGGTGGGCTGCTGTTTGCCGGACGCGCGGGCCGCATTCAACTGAGCGACCAGGTCGCGCACATGATCGGCTTGCTGCTTTTGACGGGCCGTCAATTGTTCGGCGGTCTGGGCCATCGAGCTCAGGCGAGTGCCGGCGTCCTGCTGCTGCAGGCCGCCCAGCAAATCGGTGGCTTGGCGCAGGCGATCCGCGGCACGGCGGGAATCGGCGGCGCTGGCATTGCCGGAGGCGGCGCGCCGCATGTCGTCGTTGGCTTGGCGCAAACGATCGAGCGCCTGTTGGACCGCTTGCTGCCGGCTGTCGGCTCCCTGGCCCGACTGACCGCTCGATTGTCCGCTAGATTGCCCGGAGGCGGAACTGCTCTGGCCACTCTGCTGGCCTGGTTGGCCCCCCTGACTCTGTTGGCCTTGGCGGCCATTCTGACCAAGCTGTTGCTCCATCTGCTGCTGGAGCTGCTGCGCCTCACGTTGCAACATCTCCTGTTGCCACTTTTGCTCGGCGCTTTGCGTGCCGCTGCGTTGCTGCTGGGCCAGATTCTCCTCACGCTTGGCCAGTTCGTCAAGCTTCTTGAGCGCATCCGCAATTTCCTTGGCCTTTTGTTCCTCAGAAGTCGCCGCGGTTTGCTGGGTCTCGTATTGATTCTTTTCGGTGTCGAGCTCCAGATCGAAGAGGGCCGCCAAATCGCGCGCCGCGCCGCCACCGCCGCCGCCACCTCCGCTTGCTCCAAACGCAACCTGAATTTGGCGGAAGGTGGCTTCGGCGCGCAGCAGGAATTGCAGAGCTTTTTGCTCATTGGGAATGGCATCCTTCCACTTCTGCTGCTGCAATTGCTGCGCGGCCGGCGCCATGGCCTGTGAGGCGGCGAGCATATCCTTCTGGAACTCGCCAATGGCCTTCACTTGATCGGTCAACTCGCGAGCCTCCAACCGCCCCGAAAGGGAAACTGACTGATCCCGCAAGGTGGCTTGCGATTCGGACAGGAGTTTGGCAATGTCGGCGGCCTGCTGTTGGGTCGAGTTCTTGTCAGCCTGTTGTTTGAAGGTGGCGGAGATGATCTCCTTCTCGCGCCGCGAGATCTCCTCGGACGGATCGCCGCCTCCACCGCCTCCGCCGCCGCCGCCACCGGATTGCTGCGATTGCGAAAACTCGCGCTCAAACGGTTCGGTCTGGATGAACATCATATCGGTGTGGGCTTCGGCATTGGCGTCCTTGGCAGTGGCGTAGACGCTGATTAGATCGCCTGGAACCAGATGGGACGCCTCGAGCGAGATCGTGGTGGACCCATCGGTTTGCTTTTCGCCTTTTTGCTTTAGCAGATCCACCGTCTGTTCGGCGCCGCCGTTGATCGAATAGTGCAGCGCCGCACCGGTAAGAGCGTATTCGCCGGTGGCCTTGGCCGTAACGGTTACCTCTTCGATGGGGCTGGCGTGGTAGTCGCCCGGGCCTGGTCGCACCAAGGCAATCTGAGGCGGGGCGGCCTTGCGAGCCTCAATGAAGAAATCCTCGCTGACGCGCGCCGGCTGGCCCTCTGCGATGCCAGCCACATGATAAACGCCGTCGTGGTCCATCTTGACGGTGCCGCGATAAACGTTGTTCGCGCCGCCGTTGAGTTGGATCTTTTGTCCGTTATCGAGTTGGATCTGGGCGCCCTGAAGAGGGCGGTCGGTGGAGACCTCGAGTTCGGCTTCGGTGCCGGTGACGGCGCGTAGATCGCCGCCGCGCTCCTCGATCTCAGATGGCATGCCGGTCCAGGCCGGGTAATGATAGGTGACGCGAATCGACTTCACCGCGGGCAAATCGCTCACGCGGATATTGAAGTGCTTCGAAGTCATCGCTCCGGCGCTGACATAATACTCAACGCTCTCAGGCAAGCCGGCAAACAGAAATTCGTAGCCGCCGGCGAAACTGCCCGTAGCTTTGGGCTGCATGCTAATTTCTTCCCACTTGGAGGAGCTTTGAAAGCGGGCATACAACTTGACGCTGGGCGACCGCAGGCCGAAGGGGAGCGCCGAAACCATCTGGTCGGCGTGGCGGCGTACGGTGGCGTCGCCGGGAGTCACGCGCAGATCGTAGAGCGGGGGCTTGTCTGCGTGAGGACCGGTCCAAAGCAGGGAGGCGCCGTAGCCGAGAAAACCGGGTCCGGCGGCAATCATCCAGATCAGGATTGCGAAGGCGCCGACGCCCGCGCCCAGCGAGCCCCAAAGGCGGCCATCGGTGACGAATTCCCTGGGTTCGGCGAATTTGGCCACTTCGAGCGTATCACCGGCCAAAAGTTCAATGAAGGGATCCTGCCCATCGCGTTCCGAGAAGGTGGTGAGGCGCTCCTGAAATTGCGGGAAGGCGGCTTCGGCGGCCTGAACCGCGCGGCGGCGGGTGAGGCGGCGCAAGGGCAGCGCCAACCCGGCGGCAGCGGCGCCGGCCAGCACCAGAACTAGGACGAAGCGCGCGGCGGTCACGCTTCCATGCGAGAAGGCCAGCGCATTGGCGATGGTGACCAGCACCAACGTCGCCACCAGAGCGCCTCCGGTGAGGATCGCCAGGCCGCGTAGCAAGGTGCTCCAACGCAGACGCTTTTCCAGTTCCGCAATGTATGCGTGAACCTGTTCGCGGAAACTCATGGATCCCTCCAACGCGCGCCCGGTAACTGTCATACAGGATATCGCAGCGCCGCTGGCGGCGGGCTGCCTGGCAGTTGAAAATGTGCCTTATCAGATTTTGCGATAGTACCCGGGGGTAGTGCGCCGTTGCCGATAAGCGACAACCCTTTACGATTCTTCGCGTTGGGTACCCAGGTAGCGGCTGGCCAGGATCGATTCGGCAACCGCGAACGCAGCTATCGGGATCTGGAGAAGATCATGGCGGAGCACGGGCTCGCCGTGGACCACGTGCATAGGGGTCGATCCTGGCGGGTGGACACAACGAACGTGCGGGTGTTGGGAACTGGGCCTAACTCTACAGCGCACTACTGATGACTGGAGATCGAGGCCCATTCAGTGAGTGAGTGACTTTGGTTTTTCGAGCTATTTTAAGCCACCCGGTCAGACTGAGAAGCTGTAGAGTATTCAATAAGAGGCCTAAAAAACAATCGGGGCAGAGTATGCTTTGTGGCTAAAATCAGAGGCAACAAGACCATATGCCAACACCTTATCGGAGCGGTGACGAATCTCTCAAGTTTGATTTCAGCAACCCAAAAGTACAGGCTCTTCGCGAGTTGATGTCCGATGCATAGGAGGAACTTCAAAAGGCTCACCTGCTTATGAGCGTGCTCTATCAATCGCTGCCGATCCAATTCCATCGACATAATCGCCCTTCAACAAGCTGGACGAAAGTATGCAGAAGCCGTACTTCGCCACTCAAACGTTATCATGGAATGGTTGGCCTTAGTGGAACGGAGCAGGTGAACGGTAACCCGTGGGAGGTCGATCCTAGCCCTTAACCTCTGGACCACCTTCAGTGGGGACCTTGCCGTGCAAAGTTAGGTCGTACAGAATCATCGCTATCCTCATATACTTAAACCTCGCCCCAGATTCGGTTTTCAGTGCTTGCCTAAGACCATAATCGCCGTCTGGGCACGGAATGACGCGAGAACGATAGTCCTCTAGGATGTTTTGAACGCTGAGTGTTGCAGAATTAAGTTGCTCTAAGGCATCCTTCAAGTGCTTCCGGTAAAGATCTGTAATCTCTTCGCGGTTGGAGAGTGTGTCGCTCATAAGCCCCCGTCGGTAAAGGAAAGTAGGATAACAACAGCCGAGTCAACGTCGCCGGGGGATAACGCCGTCCACGGTTCGAGACGCACCATGAACCAAGAAAGACTCATTTTCTTTTGGCTACCCGTGAATTGAGATATACCTTCTTTCGATTCAGCACCGCATAGCTATGCAACGCTTCACCCTGCGTGCCGGCGACCACTAAAGCAACCAGTTCTTGCCCAGGTATCCCCGCCGAATAGTGCGATATCAAACTATTCTGGTCGAGACTATGAATGGCAAATCTGATCTCCACACTTCGGCGGCGCGATCCGAAACGAATTGCCCACTAGTTTCGCAAAGAAGCTGCCGCTCAATAGGCTCCGCTTACGATTCTTCGCGCTGGGTACCGAGGTAGCGGCTGGCCAGGATCGATTCGGCAACCGCGAACGCAACTCCCAGCAACATGATGTACCACCAGAGGCTTTGCGGCGTCTTGCCGGTCGTGGCCGGGCCAGGCGTCGAGGCTTCTTGCGTAGACTTGCCGCCGTTGCCCTGCCATAAGGCCAACACATCGTCGGGGATCACGTCGAGGTTCGATTCTTTCGGATCAGGGTTGACGCCGATTTCATTCTGACGCCCATTGGCGAGGCGGAGCTGGTAGTAGCCGGCCTCAGTGAGCTGGAACGATTGGGCGGAGGCGGCTTCGCCCAAAGTGAGCGGGCGCTTTCCTTCGGGGTCTGTGATCTCAACGCCTTGTGCTTGTTCCCGGGCAGTGCGTAGCTCGAGGTAGGCGTCCACCGGGCGAGCGCCGCCCTGGCGTTCGCTGCCCGCCAGGTAGCGCGCGGTCTGCTCGATGAACGGTACGAATGCGGGATGTAAGGGGAAATCGTTAGTGAGGTTGTCGAGTCCGGAAGTGAGCAGCACCACGCGGCCTTCGCCGATGCGCTTCTCCAGCAAGAGCGGTGTCTGGTCGCCTAAACGGACGATCACGCGAGCGTTGCCGGCATCAACATCAAGCGCGTAGAAAAACTTCACACCATTCCAGCCGTCTGCCTTAGCCACGGCAGCGTAAGAAGCATCGCTCGATCCGACCGCCATGTAACGATCGGGAATGCGACTGTAGTCGCGAGTCTCCTTGATGCGCGCGCCGAAGATGGGAATCTGCGAACGGGCGCCGGCGGAGGTGCCGGCAGCGATGAGCAAACTGCCTCCGGAGCGCACATAACCGGTGAGCGAGTTTTCCAGAAGCGAAGGCAACGCATTGAGATCGGAGAGAACGATGAACGCGTAATTGGACGGCTGACGGTCGGCGGCTTCATTGACGTTGATCGATTCCAGGACAAAGGCCGATTGCGCAGCAGCCGAGAGTGCGGCGCCGATGTAGAGCGGGGAGCGGTTGTCGTTGTAGCTATGAATCAGCAAGGCTTTCTGCGGGTCGGACCGCTCTACGGCAAAGCGGCGAAGGTCGTCGGCCGGGAAGGCGTCGGCGGAGTCGATCGTAATCTCGCAACGGCTGAAGCCGTAGGGGACGGTCAGGGCGGGGAAGTCCACGGTGGCGCGACCGTTGGCAGGGACCTCTACGCTTTTGGTGGCGGTGGTCTTGCCACTCACCACAAGCGACACAGTTCGTTGCGCGGCGGGAGTGCCGTATCCAGCAATCACGGCTTGCACGTGAACCGGCTTGGCGTCCTTGCCCCATAGTTGGCCAGGGGCGTCCACCGATTCCACAGTCCAGTTGGGTTCGGACCTGGTGACCACGGCATGGGTCACGAGTTTGACGTTGTCGGGTAGCGCCATGTCGGAGAAAGTGGCGGCCAGGTTGCCGCGCTGCATATCGCTGAACAGGTGAAGCTCGATGGGCGTGTGGACCGAGTCGGCCATGGCACGCACGGCGCGGCCCAACTCGCCGAAATTGCCGTGGCCATCGCCAGGCTGAATCGCTTGCACCGCGGAACGCAACGTGGATTGGTCCTCCATGGGTTCGGTCGCGAGCCGTAGCTGCGAGCCAAATGCGGCCACCTGGGCGCGCGCGGCGCCCTTGCCCGACAGCACGCCGATGGCTGCGTTTTTGGCATCGTCCAGCCGCGTTCCAGCCCGCATGCTGAAGGAGTTGTCGATCACCAGCAGCACCAGGCGATTGCTGGCAAGCGCGGCGGTGTTGCGGTTGATGAACGGATTCGCAAAGGCGAGAATTAACAGCAGCAGCACCAGCAAGCGCAGAGAAAGAAGGAGGAAATAGCGGAGGCGGCTATGACGAGTGGATGCTTGCGTCCGCGATTCGAACAGCATTAACGAGCTTACCGGCTTGGGCGTGGTGGTCTGCCGCTTCAACAAATGCAGATAGAACGGAAGAGCGAGTCCCGCTAGAGCGGCCAGGAACCACGGAGCGAAGAGTCCCATTACTTGCGTCCTTCGCGCAGAGTGAGGTATTCGCGCAGGGCGGCGTCAAGCGGCCGATCGGTCATCAGCAGATAGTAGCCCAGGCCAGCGGCCTGAGTACGATCGCGCAGATCGGCGAGATGCGCCGCGACCTTTTCCCGATACTCGTGCTTGGTGTAGTCGGGCGTGACCTCAAGTTGACTGTCGGTTTCCAGGTCAACCAGGATCGAAGGGCCATTCAACTTCGGGCGCACATCCTCAGGGTCCAGGACGTGGAACAGGATCACCTCGTTACCGTGGAAGCGCAGCGGCTCAATCGTATGCACAATGCTTTCCGGCGATTCCCAGAAATCGGATACGATCAGCACGATGCCGCGGCGCTTCAGAAACTCCTGGAAGTAGCGCATGGGCTTCGCGAAGTCGGTGCGGGCGCGAGCTTCGGCGTGCTCCAGAGCGGCCAACAAACGGTGCAACTGGCCCTGGCGCGTGGAGGGGCGGACGTAGTCGCGGATCTCGTCATCGAAGGTGATCAGGCCTGCAGCATCGCGCTGGCCGTGGATGGCCAGATAGAAGAGCGACGCAGCCAGGTACCGAGCGTAATCCATTTTGTTGACGCCGTGCGAGCCGAATTGCATGGAGTTGCTGGCATCCAGCAGAATCGTCAACAAGGTATTGGTTTCGCCGCGATAGCGCCTTAGATACAAACGTTCGGTTCGGGCGTAGACGTTCCAATCGATACGGCGCAGATCGTCGCCTGGCGTATAGGCGCGGTATTCGGCGAACTCCTGGCTGAAACCGAAATCGGGAGAGCGGTGCAGGCCGGCTACGAAGCCCTCTACCACGGTCTTGGCGATCAGATCCAGACCGGAGATCGTGTGGAGCACAGCGGGATCGAGGAAGCGTTGCAGCATGAAGACCTATCCGTTGACCGTCAGCGAGCGGGCCTTTCTCACACGATCCCCCACTTCCGCCGCAGCCACCATTCGGAAAAACGCAGGAGCAGCAATACCAGGAAGACCAACGGCAGGTTCCACAGATCGCGGGTCTCGCGCACGGTCATGCCAGCCTCGGAAAAAGGAATGCTGGCGGCGAGTTTGCCGAGATCGGCGGGTTTCCAATATTGTCCGCCGGTTTGGGTGGCGAGGCGTTCCAGCAGCTCGCGGTTTTGTTCGGTATGGAAGTTCTCTGCTACGCCGTCCATGCGCTGAAAGGTCAGTACGTCACGGCCCAATTCCTTGACCGTGCGCGTTTCCCGATCGGCCCGCTGCGCTGTGATCTCGGTCAAGTACGCGCCCACTTTAGGTGCGGACCAGGTGGCTTGGAACTGGCCGGGAGTATCCGGCACCGGTGTCATTTCGACCAATGCGCTGACGCCGCTCGGGCCCAGAATATGTGCTTCGACTTTGGAATCGGGAGCGGGGTTGTACTGCTGATCGCGAACTTCCGCGGTGAACGTTACGGCGCCGTTGTCCAGCAGCATTTGAGCGGGCACGGAAGCGGACACGTGCCCGGGGGTATCCGAAACCAGCCACCGCAGCAGTTGTTGCCAAAACAGATCGTGAGCCGTGTCGCCCAGGGGTGAACTCATTTGCCATCTCCAACTGCCCCCCGTGGCCATGATCGCGCTACGGCCACGGCCGAAATTCTCGGTAACCAGCAACGGCAACTTTCGGCCTTCGGGGGTGATCATGTTGGCTAAAACAGCCGCGCCCGGTTTGGGAATGCCGGGGTCTTCGTAGTCCATCAGGTACGGCAGTTTTTTCCACTTGGCGGCGTTGGCGGCGGGGTCATCCACCAGGCGGGTAATGATGCTATCGACGCCCGCCGGCGCCAGCTCGGCGGTGGTATGAGTGTTGCCGTTCCGCGGATCGGCCTCGCGATGAAACGTGTTCGCCTGCGTGGGCAGCGTGGTGGGCATCAGTTCGGTAAGGTTGGTGGCATTGTAGCCGCCATCCGCCATTGAGAACTGACCGCCCAGCAACAACAGCCCGCCGCCGCGGCGATCCACGAACTCACGAATTAATTCCTGTTGCCCGGGCGTGAAATAGCCGGCCTCCACCGACCCGATAATCAATCCCTGGTAGGCGAACAGGTTTTCCGCGCGGGGCGGAAAGCCCTCGGCCAGCTCTTTGGGATCGGCGATTCCCTGGCGGTAGATTTTGTTCTGGCTGGTGCGAACCATGGAAACGATCTGCACCATGCGGTCGTCCTCTTCCGCCTGGCGGATAAACTTGTACTCCCAGCGCGGTTCACCTTCGATGTACAGGATACGGCGCTGGTCGGAGGTGACATTCACGGCGCGCATCAAAACATTGTTGGCCTTGTTCTCCTCGCCCGGCAGCACATCGGCGGCGATTTGAAGAGTTCGCGCGCCGGCGCCACCGATATCGAACATCAAAGTCTCGGTTTGCTGGTTTCCATCCGGCGCCAGGGTGATGCTGCGAGACGCCAGGACCTTGGTTTGGCCGGCGCTGTCGCTGCCAACCGTGGCGCGCACTGTCAGGTTGATCTTTGAGCCGGCGTAGCCTCGCTGGTGCAAGGTGATCTTGGCCGCGATGCGGGATTCGGCCAGGGCGCGCGGAGCAACCACGGCATCATCCAGCTCCACGTCATGCGCTGCGCGCTCGCGTCCGAAGCCCACGGTATGCACGGGAATGTGGCGGGCGCGTAGCGCGCTAATGGCGTCCGCGCTGATGCCGCCCGCGTTGTCCGCGCCGTCGCTGAGCAGCACCACGGCGCCGATGGGCAGGTCGGAAGTCTCGTCGCTCAACTGTTTGAGGCTGTCGCCCAGGCGCGTGGAGGACGCGGTGGGTGCCAGATCCTTCAGGCTGTCGATACGCGCGGGAACGGAATCGACACGGTATAGTCGCGTTTGAAAGGAGCGGTTGAGGCTGGCCAGGACGCCGTTCTGCAGCGCGTTCACCGCTTGGGCCTGGCGACTGAAACCGTCCTCGGATATGGCCATGCTGCGCGAATCGTCCACCAGCACGGCGATGACGTTTTGATGCCGTTTCAACTCGGCCACCGTGATGGCGGGCTGCCACAACAGCACCAGCAGCACTGCGGCCAGCAGCGTCTGCAAGCCCCAGATTACCCAGGCGCGCCAACTGCGCATGACCGGCGCGGCTTGCGCCAGGCGCGAGCGGATCAACCACGCCAGACCGGCCGCGACAGCCAGAATCAGCAGCACGAGGATCCACTTCGGCCATGCCCCCAGAAGGGCTAATTGGCCGCGTGCGTACACGGAGCGCGGGTACTTAAAAAAGAACTCGAACATGAGTTCGGGGGCTGCTCGTAGACTGCGGGAAAAAGCGCGGGGCGTTCATTCTTATAGGCGCGTGCTCAATGCGTCATCGCGTAGGTAATGTAGTTGAGGACGATGCGAAAAGCAAGTCCGGAAAACTTCTCGGGGTACTCGGGGCTATCGGCCCACTCCCAGGCGTCGCCCAGGTGCATGTTGGCGCAAATCGCCACCATGATGCGCCCGTGGTCGTTGCGGATGGCGCGCCACTTTGGCACGTAGCCGTCCTTCTCGTAAGTTCGGCCGGTGTTGACGTAGACTTCGCTGGGGATCTGAAACTTTTCGTTGATGTCGTACAACACGTGATAGATCTCGTCCTGATCCTTGAGATCCTCGACGGGACGATCGGGCAGCACCTGGCGCATGCCGGCCATGAAGTGCTGCCAGTCGTCGGTGCCGTGGAAGTCATCGACCATCAGGAAACCGCCCTTCAAAAGATAATCGTGCAGGCGTTTGGCTTCCTGGTCGGTGAAGGTCCAGGTATTGACGTCGACCGCGTAGATCCAGGGATAGTCGAAGAGATGATCGCTAGTGAGATCGGCGACGTTGAGCGCCGAGGGAGAATTGATGCGCGTCAAACGCCGGAGAGCAATCAGGCAATCGTTGTCGGCCTTGGGATAATCGCGGGACCAGGAGCCGCGGAAGCTGCGATAGCCGAAGCTATTTCCGCTGGCGTATCCGGAAGTGTATTGGAGCCGGCTCCAATAAAATTCCGAGGGTACGGGCGATCCGTATGATTCGTAGTATTGCTGGCGTCCGAACTGGAACCCTCCCCCTTGCATCGCAAAGAGCGCAACCAGGATGGGAATGGCTAAAAAGGGCCGCACCAGCTTCATAAACCGCTACCTCGAGTATCTCTAGAAGCGTATCAGAAGCGGGGCGGCATCTCCAGCGGGGGCGGAAAAGGCGCGCCGCGGGTCACTGGTTCGTGGGCCTATTTGCCGACTTCGAGCAATTCCACGTCGAAGACAAGTGTCGCGTTAGGAGGGATCACCCCTCCGGCTCCGTTTGCTCCATACCCCAGGTTGGAAGGAATTCGCAATTGTCGTTTGCCTCCGACTTTCATTCCTGCTACACCCTCATCCCAACCTTTGATCACCTGGCCGGCTCCCAACGAAAACATGAATGGCTTGCCACGATCGACGGAGCTGTCGAACTTCTTGCCGTCTGTCAGCCAGCCGGTGTAATGCACAGTGACAGCTTTTCCAGCGGTCGCCGTCGCGCCGGTCCCGACTGTGATGTCCCAGTATTGAAGGCCGGAAGCGGTGGAGGTTGGTTTCCCGGTAACCTTCGTTGGCGCTGCGTTGCCTTCGGCGTGTCCCAATGCCATGGTGGCGACTCCCAAGATGACAGAAAGCCAGATGCGGCGAGTGTTCATCATTTCCTGGATCATTCTTGCATGCTACATCAATTCTAGTCACTCGCGGTAGCACGATAGCCAGCCGTTGAAGACGGGTTTGGCCGGTCCGCGCCGGCAGAGGCTCGTGTCCGCCAATCCGCGAGTACGGTGTTACACGGCCAAGTGACAAAAAGCGGACTCGCCCAGTTTCTCCTGGATCGATTAGTGGTCGAGAGTTTCGTTCATCGCCGCTCCGAATTAGTACAGAATGGAAGGCAAATAGGCTCCGGCCGGTTCGTTGTAGAGTCCGATTGTCATGAGCGTGATCGGTTGCAGCACGCGCAGTCCCTTCTCCAGGCACCAGCGGAACAGTTCGGCGTTCCGGGTGGGCACGATCATGCCGGGCCCGCCAAAACTATCCGTTTCCGCGATCAAAGCTTGCAAGTCTAGGTTCGACTCTCCCACCGCGTGCCCGAAGTAACCGAACGCCGAGACATAACCCGTAATCCGGCCTTGCCGCTCCACCACACGAGCGGTGCCCTGGCCGATGGCATCGCTCAGTTCGCCCGATCGGTTATGCCCGTGCACGCGATCGCACACGCGGTTCGCACCATCGAGATCGCTCATCGTCGCCGCGCGTACCGCGCAGCCATCGATTCTAAAACGCAAAGGCGGCCCTTGCATGAGAGACATCGGCTCTCGGGGATCAAAACCGAGTCTTGTGTAGAGCGATAGGGAGCGGTTGTGAAATGCCGATTGGAGCAGACGCACCGATGGAACCTGCCGTTCGCGGCTGCGATCCAGCACTGACTGCATCAATTGCCGTCCGATTCCCCGATTCTGGATGCCGGGGTCCACGGTGATCGGTCCCACGCCGAAGACCGCGGACCGTTCGTCCAGACAGTTGCTGCCGACGATAGTGCCGTTCTGTTCCGCGACAACGCACCAGAAGCCGGGGTGGGAGAACATCATTGACAGCAGCCCGATGGCCGCCCCCACTTCCGGGAGTTCCGGCGGGAATCCGTGATCGGCGTTGATCTTGCAGAAGGCATCGTAACAGATGCGCCCGCAAGCGGCGGCATCCTCGGGGCGCGCTCTTCGAATCGTCACCGTTTTGAGGGCCATACTAGGTTTGGTCGACATGGTATCTCACATTCATCAGCGAGAGAATACCAGATTCGATGGGGACCGTGAACTGAGCGGGTCCGGCAGTTACGCTCGCTATCAGGCGCGCGCGTACCTGTTAAACCAGTCGATCGTGCGCTGCCAGGCCAGGTCGGCAGCGGCTTTGTTGTAGCGTTCCGGCGTCGCGTCGCAATTGAACCCGTGAACCGCGCCAGGGTAGATATAGCCTTCGTGTGGAACGTTGGCTTCCTTCAAAGCCATGTCGTACGCGGGCCACGTCGCAGCCAGCCGCGTATCGAGTTCCCCGTGGTGAACCAGAACCGCAGCCTTGATCTTGGAAATGTCGTCCTTAGCGGGAACGGCGCCATAGAACGGCACCGCGGCCGCGATATCTGGTCCCAGCCGAACCGCCAATGTATTGGATATGCCGCCGCCATAGCAGAAACCGGTGGCGCCGATCTTGCCGGTACAGTCGGCGCGCGATTTCAGCCACATCGCGGAGGCCACGAAATCTTCGGCCATCTTCTTGCCATCCACCTTGCTGAAGAGCTGGCCGCCCTTGTAATCGTCACCGGGAAAGCCGCCCAGAGAGGTGAGTCCATCCGGTGCAAACGCCATGAAGTTCGCGAGCGCAAGCCGTCGCGCGATGTCCTCAATATGAGGATTCAAGCCGCGGTTTTCGTGGACCACGATAATGCCGGGCAATTTCGTTGGCTTCTCCGCTCGTGTGTCGGCACTGGCAGGTCTGACCAGATATCCTTTGATGCTCCCGTTTCCTTGTGGCGATGGGATGGTCTCATAGGTGGCCTTGATCCGATCATCCGTCTTGGGCACCTGCTGTCCCAAAGCGTAGTTCGGCATCAACGCCTCGATAATCGTCGCCGCTGCCAGACCGCCTACTGCAAATCGCTGCACGCCGTCCATAAAGTCGCGGCGACTGATCTCGCCGTGAATAAACAGGTTGTAGAGTTGTATGGCCTCACTGGGCAGTTTGGGTCTCTTTGGCTCCATTTGACTGACTCCTTGTCGAAAGAGAATATCACGTCTTTCGGCCGCAGTTGGCCCGAGGCCACTACGGCGGTACCATCGTCAAAGGCTGATTTTCGACATCTCTCATGCAACGACGCGACTTTCTTAAGATTGCCGGGGTGGCGGCCGCGAGTGGGCCGCTGTTAAGCCAGCAACCGCAATCCTTTCTGGCTCCGGCCGGCTCGCAGGATGTGGCCAAGACCGATTTCACGCTCGAAATCGCGCCCATCACAGTGGAGTTGGCGCCCAATCGCATTCTCAGCACCATCGGGTACAACGGCGCTTCGCCCGGGCCGTTGCTGCGGATGAAGGAGGGCGTGCCGGTCACGGTTAACGTGGTGAATAAAACGGACGTGCCGGAGTTTGTGCATTTCCATGGGTTGCTGATTCCCTCCGACGTCGACGGGTCGGAGGAAGAAGGTACTCCGGAAGTGCCTCCGCACGGGAGCCGGCGTTATCAATTCACACCCACGCCGGCCGGCACGCGCTGGTATCACACCCACACCATGTCCATGGACGACCTGCATCGTGGCAGCTTCACCGGAATGTTCGGCTTTCTGATTGTCGAGGGCGCGAATAATCCTGGGCGCTACGATCAGGAGCATTACCTGGCCCTGCGCGATTGGGAGCCGTATTTCACGAATCAATCGATGGATAACGACGATCTCGATCCTGCGGGGGCGCAGCCGGAAAAGCCGGCGGTGCTGGATACGCGCCCGGTCGGGATGGAGGTAGCGGCCGATATCTTTTCCATCAACGACAAGGCGCTCGGGGCCGGCGAACCGATCCGCGTGAGACCGGGGGAACGCGTGATGTTTCATTTTTTGAACGCCAGCGCGATCGAGATGCGGCACCTGGCGCTGCCCGGGCACAAATTCAACGTGATCGCCTTGGACGGAAACCCTGTGCCCACGCCGGCTGCCGTGGACGTGTTGATGCTGGGGCCGGGCGAGCGCATCGATGCCTGGGTGGAGATGAACCAACCGGGAGTTTGGATTCTCGGCGCGCCGGAAGACCCGGTGCGCGAAGGGGGCTTGGGCATCGTCATTGAATATGCCAATCAACGGCGCACGCCGCAGTGGACGGCGCCGCCTAAATCCGCCTGGGACTATACGCTCTTTGGCAAGCCATCGTCACAACCGGCGCCTGCCGAACGATTGGACATGGTGTTTGAAAAGGTGCCGCGCGGCGCGGGAAAGTTTAACAGCTTCACCGTAAACGGAAAAGCCTATCCGCACGAACAGGAGTTTGTGCTCAAACACGGCACACGCTACCGGTTAACGTTTCACAACCGCACCGACGATTCGCATCCGCTACACCTGCATCGTCATCAGCTGGAGATCGCCGAGATTTATGGCAAAGGCACCTCGGGTGTGATCAAGGACACGGTGGTGGTGCCCACGTATGGGCGCGCCAGCGTGGATTTTACCGCCGACCAGCCCGGCCCCACATTGTTTCACTGCCATATCCAACAGCACATGGATTACGGCTTCAAAGCGTTGCTGCGCTACGCGTAGTACTGCGACCGCGTGAACTAGTGCTGTGTTGTGTGGAGGCTTCAGCCTGCGGCGGACTTCAGTCCGCCATCCGAACCAGCGTGACCGAAGTCCCGCGCAAGCCAAAGCCCGCTCCACAGGAACCTTTTCACCCGGTCTGCCTACTAGTTACGACGGAGGGCCACCGCCGCCGCTACCAGTTGTGCACGTTCCGCCCACGCTGACTCCCTCCGTCGTACTGAAGAAGAATGTCGCGCTGGTAATCGCCGAATTCGCGGTGACACCTGGAACTTGCACCAGGAACGTGGCCGTCCCTGTGGTAAATGGATTGTGCGGGCCGTTTCCGGCAATGGAGCGGTTCGCGTTCGCGTAGGTTCCAGACGTGGCAGGCGGACCGATCAGCAAATGGCTGGGCCCGAGCGATCCGAGATCACGGCACAGAACACACAGCTCCAGACCGCCATTGAAATTCTGGGCAAGCGCCCACCCCGTGCCGGAAGGTCCGAAATCCATGAAGGTCCCGCCTGCGTTCACCTTGCGTACGTTGGCTGAGTTGCCGCCCAGCGTCCCGCTGGTTTCGCCTTCGCTCACCGTGAAGGCGAGGCCACTCAGCAGCTGCCCCGCACTTTTGGGGTCGGCCAGCGTATTCGAGAGCGTGATCGTCAAGGATCCATCCATCGGGGTGAAGGTGGCCTGAGCGCTCACTTGCCCATCAGGCACTACGGCGCCGGTAACGGTGGTGCAGTCCGTTTCTGCGCTCCATGCCAGAGTGCCCAACACCAGCAACGGCAGAAGTAGAAATCGCGAAATTCGCACGTGGAATCGTCTCCTTTCACTCATGCACGGCGAACGGCCGCGCACATTCCTACGATCGTGTATGCCGCCGGTCAGCACAATCAGGAAAGCGCTTGATAACCCTAGGTTTGCTTTGGATGCTTGACAGTGGTCCATCGCGTATGCCGGAGCGCGTGTTCCCGCCTTGATAGACTAATCTGGGGTGCGCGTATGAATCGGCGGCAATTCTCGAGAGCAGGGCTCGGGGCGATGGCGATTACGGCTCTCTCGCGCGGCAGTCGGGCCGCTGACGTCTCGCGGATCGCTCGTTCCGAAAAGAAGGAGTGGGCGAGGGAACATTTACGAGGGCTGGGCGGTCTGATCTTCCCTTCGTTCACGCCGGACTTCCAGAGACTGGACGAGGAGGGGATTCGGCTCGATGTCCGGCACTCCATCCGGCAGGGCTTCACTTCCTGCACAGTCTCGGCGAACGGGGCGAACCCGGAACAAACCCGGCGTATCTGGGAAATCGTGCGCGCTGAGGCGGCAGGAAAAATCGGCATGGGCGCGCTGGGCGGCGATCTGGCTTTTCTCGAAAAGATCGGTTGCGCGTATACCATGATCGGATTTCCCCGAAATGCGAAGCCGGAGACCGAAGACGAGGTGTATGAGCAGTTCCGAAAGTTGATCGATTCCACGTCGATGGCCGTCGTGCTTTATGGTTCTCCGGTGGAATCGCTGCGCCGGTTTCATCCGAGCGGTATTCCGCTGAACGTGTTTAGCCGGCTGGCCGATCATCCCAATGTGGTCGGAATCAAACTGACCCATCCAATGAGCGTGGCCACAACCTTCGAAGTGTGCGAGCGGCTTTCGGACCGGTTGATTATGGGGCCGTGCAATTTCGACCACATACCCCTGCTCGCCAGGCACTACAAGAACGTGCAGTGGAGTGGGCTGTGGATTACCGACGCGCTGCAGTCTCCGGAGAAGCCTTACGCCGTGGAGATGATGGACTTGGTGATCCAGGGCCGCCTGCCCGACGCGATGAAGGTGTACTGGCAGATGGAGCCGCTGATTCAGGGGATCTATGATTTGCAGGCGCCCTTGCTGTTGCACGAAAGCCACCCGTGGGCGCACATGAAATATTTCCAGTGGTTGACCGGCGGCAATGGCGGCTTGCTTCCATTGAAGCCGGCGCAATACTTGCCGACCCTCGACGCCCAAAGCCGGCAAACTATCAAAGACAATTTCCGGAAGGCTGGGATAATTCCGGCGGATCGACCGGAGGAAGAGTTCCTCGTCGGCCGGACAGCCTACGAAAAAGGCGTTCGCTCGCCCCAACTCTCCAGTAAGCCGCTGTACGCTTAGAGGGCCAGCTCTCGAAATTGCCCGTTGCTATCGCCCAGTTTTTCGGCTGGCACACCGAGTTTATTCAGCAAGGTCAGCTGAAGGTTCGTGAGCGGTGTGTGTTCCGGATATACGAGGTGACGGCCGCCCTTCAGCGTTCCGCTGCCTCCGCCCACCAGTAATGCTGGCAGCGGGCCGTGCGTGTGCCGATCGCTGTTACTGATACCCGAGCCATAAAGCAGGATCACATGATCCAGCAGCGAACCATCGCCATCCGGAGTCTTGCGTAACTTCTCCAGATACTCGGTAAATAGCGCGATGTGATACCGCTGAATCTTCGCGCACTTTTCCATTTTGTCCGGGTTGCCCTGGTGGTGTGTGAGCGGATGGTGCGGCTCCGGGATGCCGATCTGCGGATAAGGCCTGCCAGTCTGTTCGCGCCCGTACATAAATGTGATCACCCGTGTCAGATCGGATTGGTAGGCCAGCAACTGCAAGTCGTACAACAATCGGACGTGGTCGTCGAACTTATCCGGGATGCCGGCGGGCTGAGCCACATCGGGCAACGCTCTGGAGCTTTGTTCTTCCGCCTTCTGAATTCGCCTCTCCACATCTCTCAGCGCCGCCAGATAGTCGTTCACCTTGCGAGTGTCGGCATGCCCTAATTGGCGCTGCAGTTGCGTCACGCGATCGTTGACGGAATCGAGAAGGCTTCGGTCTTGGCTAAGGCGTGAGGCGCGCACGCGAGGATCGGTGCTATCGCTCGAACCGAACATCCGCTCGAAAAGAACCCGCGGATTATTCTCGGCCATTAGCGGCAGCGTAGGAGTAAGCCACGAGAGCGTGCTGCTGTAGGCGCAGCTGTAGCCCAGATCGCAGGAACCCAGCAGGCTGTTCTCGTCGGCGGTTATCTGTAGTGAGGAGAGTTGCGTCTCGCGCTCGAATGCCTTCGCCACGATCTGGTCCATGGAGACGGCATTCTCTAGATTGGTATCGGACTTCTTCACGTGCACGCCCGTAAGGTAGGAGCCGCAAGCACGGGAGTGGTCGCCGCCGCCGTCGCCGTTCGCTTCTGCCTGATCGCTGAACAGGCCCGTGATAACCGTCAACTTGTCCTTGAATGGTTCGAGCCCTTTCAACGTAGGGGAGAGCTCGAATTCGGATCCGACGCCCTTCGGAAGCCATTGGTCATAGATGACACCGTTGGGATGATAGACCACCCCGAAGCGGCGTACCGGGTTGGTAGCGGCGGCCGGTGCGAAGGCTGGAATCATGGCGTCGAGCAGCGGCAGCGCGACTGCCGTACCCATTCCCCGGAGCACCGTGCGGCGTGAAATGGATTTCTTCGTTACGAACATAGTCCTGCCCTCCTCATTCCTTGGATGCCCACGGGCCGGCGGTTCCCATCTGAAACGGCGCGCTCTTCACAATATCCAGGATAAGCGTTGACCAGCGGTAATCATTGTCCGCCGCCGCGCGGTCAATCGCGCGGACTGTGGGAGCGTCGTAATATTCAAGACCGCGGCCCAGAGCGTAGGTCAGCAGTTTTTCGGTCACCGCTTTAACAAATTGCGTTTTTTGCGCCAATAGGGCCTGGCGCAACTCGCGCGGTCCTTCGACTTTGGTGCCGTCCAGCAATACGCCGGATGCGTCGATGGCGTGGCCCGCGTCCGCGGTGCGCCACTGCCCGATGGCATCGAAGTTTTCCAAGCTCAACCCGAGCGGGTCCATACGCGCGTGGCAGCTGGCACAAACTGAATTGGCGCGATGCATCTCCAGCATTTGCCGAACCGATAACGCCTTTCCGTCTTTGTTGCTCGCCTCCAGCGCGGGCACATTGGGGGGAGGAGCGGGAGGCGGCGCAGCCAGGATATTTTCCAGCAGCCACTTGCCGCGAATGGTCGGCGCAGTGCGCGTCGTGTAGGAGGTTACGGCCAGCACGCTGGCTTTGCCCAGCAGTCCAAAACGGTTCTCGTCAGTGAGTTTTACGCGCCGGAAGTGGCTTCCGTAGACGTCCGGAATTCCATAATGGCGCGCCAACTGTTCATTGAGAAATGTCTCATTCGACGTTAGCAGGGCGAGCACGCTGTGGTCTTCTTTCAACTGCGCGTCGAGAAACATCTCCGTCTCAGTAACGATCGCGGAACGCAAATTGTCATCGAACCACGGAAACTTCGTACCGTCTGGATTGAGAAGCCATACATTGCGAGTCTGCAGCCAGTCTGAGAAGAAATTTCCGACCAAAGACGTGCGCGTCCGGGCGTCGGCGAACATGCGCGCCACTTGTTGCTCCAGAATCGCCGGCTGATGCAATTTCCCCTTGGTTGCCAGGTCTAGCAGAGTGTCATCCGGAGTGCTGCTCCACAAAAAGAAGGACAATCGCGAAGCCAATTCGAAATCGGAGATGCGATAAACGGAACCCGCACCGGCGTTCGGGGGATCGGTCTCGATCCGGAACAGAAAATCAGGGCTCACCAACACCCGCTCCAGCGCGGCGCGAATTCCATCATCGAAGCTTCCGCCGGCGCGCGCGCGTTTGTAGAAGGTGAGCAGCGTCTGCACGTCGTCGGGGGTGGCGGGACGGCGATAGGCACGCATTGCCAGTCTCGACAACGTTTTGGTCGCGCAAGGAATTTCCTCGTCGGCGTTTCCGGGGCGGCACGCGAACAGAAGCTCGCGACTGGGCGAGGTGAGCGGCGCATGGGCGCTATACGGACCGCCGATCAGCAGCGATGCAATGGCAATCGGGGAGTTGGCGTTATCAGAGGCGCGGCTGAAGAGTGGAAGACGGTCCGGGCCCACGCCCTCGGGCTCTGCATCTTCGATTTTGAGCATCGTCGCCATGACCTGGTGCAGGCCGGCCTTTACCGGTAAGCGCGCCTGCAGCGCCTCGTCACCGTCGTATGCGAACGTTTTCGGGGGCGATTTTTCTCCGCCAAGTGCAAATTGAGCAGCGCGTTTTCCATCCACGCGGATTTCGAATTGAGTCGGCGCGTTTAACCCGCGGATCACGCTGTCCCAAGCCCGCATGAGGCGAATCTTGAAGACATATTCGCCGTCCACCGGGAAATAGTGGCGGGCGGCGACGCCGCCTTTGGATCCCAGCGGAAAGTCTTCGCCCAGGCGGTCCGTCTGCCGGAGATAGGTCTGATCGTTCGCGTTGTCTTTCAATGCGCCATAGCGCACGAACGCTGATGGGATGGTCGGATCGCCCACCGCACGGCGCGCAATCGCCGCCGCCGCGGAGATGTATCGGTCCAGCAGTGCGGGCTGCATCGAAAGCGCCTCGGCATTATTCTCAAATCCAAACGCTTGCTCATCGGGCGGCAGTATCGCCGTTGGATCCACTTCCACGACAAGCAAGTCGCGCACTGCGTTGGCGTACTCGGCTCGATTGAGACGATGCAGGCTGGCGGATCGGCCCGGGTTTACGCGAACTGCAGCCGCGCGGTCTAGTTCCGATTCCAGCCAGGTGGCGACCTTGTCGTACTCGGCGTTATCCGGCCGCCGCATGCCCGGCGGCGGCATCGAGCGGCTTCGCAGCTTCACAATGACTTTTTCCCAAGTGTCCGCGGCGTTGGAGACGTGCTCGGCATCGGTGCGGTCCAAATCCAGGTTCGCGGTCTTGAGCTTTTCGTTGTGACAGGAGACGCAGTACTTCGTGACGAGTTCGCGTGCGGAAGTGCTGGAGGACGCAGCCGCCGGGGCCTTTGTCTGAAATGCGAAGGCGCTCACACCGGAGATCGCCAAGCAGGCCGCGCGGAGGAGATATCGGTTAGTTATCACCGAGCGCCTCACTGCTCCGCCCTGCACTTATTCTGAGCCTCGCAGGGGTGCCCTAGCTTGGGATCGGCCCCATGCTTCACCAGCAGATCCGCGCCCTCCTTGTTATAGAGGACTCCGCCAAGCCGGTCGCCGCCACCGTTTGCCGCCAGATATGGCGTCACGCCTGCCTTACTGACCGCGTTCACATTAACACCCAGATCGATCAATCGCGCTAGGAGCTGATTCCATCCGCGATACGCCGGGCCAAACAAGGCGTTCTCGCCGAACGTTGTCTCACCCTTCGGGTCGACTCCAAGATCCAACAGAAACTTTACGGTCTCCATCGCCTGGGCCTCTGTGACCGTGTCCTCTCCGATGGAGTGGTTCAGACCCGCTGCAGCCGCAATGGCTGACGCATTCGTTGCGGTGCGGATTTTGGGATCGGCGCCGGCATCCAGTAGAAGCTTCATCATCTCGAGGTCGTTGGCCGAGGCGGCCAGCAGGAAAGGCGTCGCTCCGGTGGCATCCAGGTAGCCGCCTGCGAACGTCGGCTGCGGTTTCGTCATGCGGGCGTTCACAGTGGCGCCGTGGGTCAGCAGAGCCTTCACCAGGCGCAACTTGGCCTGACGATCCGGAATGCCGGACATGGGGTCGTCAAAACCGTATACCGGATTCGCGGTGAAGCTCTCCCATTGGCTCGACGCCCAATGCAGCGGTGTATAGCCTGCCGCGAGGATATTGGGATCGGCGCCATGATCCAGCAGGTATAGCGCGAGCGGCACCTGGCCTCGCACCACCGCTACCAGGAGTGGCGTGTAGCCGATGGTTCCGACGGTCTTGGCAATCCCCAGCTGATTCGCTACTCGGTTGACTCCCCCCTCGGTCTGGGTCAGGATGTTGACGTCCACCCCGGCCGCCAGCAATAACTTCACGCTCTCCAGATCACCGACGCGCGCCGCGAAATGAATCGCCGTGAATCCCTGCTTACTATTCGCTTTCAAATCCGCGTGGCCCTCGATGAGCGCCTTCACCACATCCGGATGACGCTCTGCCGCGGCCCACATCAACGCCGTCTGGTTCTGCACAGGCTCTTTTGCATTGACCGTCGCACCATACTCCACCAGCATACGAACTGCATCCGCGCCGCCGCTCTTTGCGCAAGTCATCAGCGGAGTTTCGCCGGTGGCGATGGCCGTGTTTGGATTGGCGCCCGATTTCAGAAGTAACCGTACCAGCGCGCCATTCGCGTTGGTGCACGCTTCCGATAGTGGTGTCATTCGGAATTCGTTTGCCGTGTTCGCGTCTGCACCGGCCCCCAGCAGCATAGCCGCCGAGTCCAGATCGTTCCAATGCGCCAGCCAGAGCAGCGCCGTCGAGCCATCGCTGGAACGGGCATTGACGTCTGCCTTTTGGGTCACGAACGCGCGAACGGCCTTTTGGTCTTGCTTTCTGGCAGCCTCGACCAGCCGCGAATCGCTCAGTTCGGCGGCGGTTGCCAACCCTGCGAAGCCGGACGTCAACAGCAGTGTCACTGCCAACCCTCTTACCCGGCGGTGCGTTTCGTCTCGGTCCAACATGCCGCCCCCTTCCAAAGCGTTCCGGCCCGCGGCCATTATACGAGATGAACCTGTCCGCTGCCAACGGTGTTGGCTGGTGTCGTAATGTGATATGCTGCCGCCTTCTGGAGCGGAGCATGAAACGACGTCTGGCGGCGGCTTTCGGGGCCATAGCGGTAGTTTGGACTCTGGCGGCGGAAGCGCAGGAAACCTTTAAGACGCGTCTTTCGCCCGTGCCAATCGATGCGCAGTTGGCGCCTGTCGTCACCGGACACGGGTCGGTTTCGGCGGTACTCGCGGGGACTAAGCTCACGGTCACTGGAACGTTCGAAGGCATGCGCTCGGCGGCAACCGCGGCTCATCTGCAGCAAAGCAAGATGACCGGAGTCCGCGGTGTGGTCACTCACGAGCTCACCGTGTCGAAAGCCACGAGTGGCACAGTGTCCGGAGCCGTCGATCTGACGCCACCGGAAGTGGAGGCGCTGCGTAAGGGTTTGCTCTACGTTTTGGTGAATAGCGTGGGCGCTCCGGACGGCAATCTGTGGGGCTGGTTGTTGAAGTAGGAGGCTAGGGCATATGAAGGCTCGCATGATTCTCGCCATACTGCTGATTGCGGCGTGCGGCGTGGTGATTCTGTTTGCGCAACAGCGGCCCTCGGGGCCGTTTACGGCGGACCAGGTCACAGCCGGACGCACGGCTTACCAGACCAACTGTGCCTCCTGCCATGCGGC
The DNA here is from genome assembly GCA_035948775.1 of Bryobacteraceae bacterium. Lineage (GTDB taxonomy): Bacteria > Acidobacteriota > Terriglobia > Bryobacterales > Bryobacteraceae > PSRJ01. The sequence goes on along the minus strand of DASZIV010000108.1, from coordinate 98,313 downwards.
CGATCTCAGCGGACGCGAAGGGCCGCAACTGGCCGGCGCGAACTTTCTAGGCAGTTGGGGCGACCGCACGCCCGCCGCTTTAATCAACTTCATGCAATCCACCATGCCTCCCGGAGGCGCCGCTCTTTCCGCCGATACCTACATCAATCTCGCCGCCTTCATCCTGGACGCGAACGGCGCGCGAGCCGGAAACCAGCCGCTCACCGCCGCCTCGGACATGACGATTCGCAGCGTGGCGTCGGGGCAGCGTGCGGCCGCGCCAGCCGGACGAGGCGACACCAAACAAAGCAAGCAAGCGCCGCGCGGAATCACGGTAGCGGGCGAAGTGAAGAACTACGTCCCGGTGACCAACGCCATGTTGCGCAATCCCGATCCGAGTGATTGGCTCATGATCCGGCGCGATTACAAAGCCAACTACTACAGCACTCTGAATCAGATCACCACGCAGAGCGTCAACGACCTGCGGCTGGTGTGGACCTGGGCGATGCAAGAAGGCGGCGCTACCGGCAACCAGCCGGCGCCCATCGTCCATAACGGTGTGCTGTACGTGAACAACACCGGCATGGTATTGCAGGCTTTGGACGCCAAGACCGGCGAGTTGATCTGGGAGAATCGGTACGGAACCAACGCGGGCGCGGCCGCCATGCGTGGCATCACCATCTACGACAACAAGGTCTTCATCGCCACCAACGACGCGCACCTGATGGCCTTCGACGCGCGCAACGGCAAAGTGGTGTGGGACACCACCATCGGCGACCGATCGAAGGGCGAGTACTCCACTACAAGCGGACCGATTGTCGTGAAAGGCCGAGTGATTCAAGGACTGGGCGCGTGCGCGACCTATCGGGAAGAGAAGTGCTTCATCAGCGCCTACGACGCCGCGACCGGCAAAGAAGCGTGGCGCTTCCGGACTATCGCGCTCGAGGGCGAGCCCGGCGGCGATACCTGGGGAACGCTCTCGAATCTATTCCGCGCGGGCGCGGAGACCTGGATCACCGGCAGCTACGACCCGGATTTAAACATCACTTACTGGGGTACGGCGCAATCGAAACCCTGGATGCGCGTAAGCCGGGGGTCGGGTAACGGCGCGACGCTGTTTGCCAACTCGACCGTGGCGCTCAACGCCGACACCGGAAAGCTGGTTTGGTATTACAACCACGCGCCGGGCGAAACACTGGATCTGGATGAGGTCTTCGAGCGAGTGTTGGTGGATGACCAGGGCCAAAAGTACGTCTTCAGCGCGGGGAAGACCGGCATTCTGTGGAAGCTGGACCGCCAGACCGGAAAATATCTGGGACATAAGGAAATGGTGTTCCAGAACGTGTACGATTCCATCAACCCCAAGACGGGCGAGCCGCACTACCGCAACGACATCGTAGAGCAGCGCATTGGCGAGTGGGTGCCGGGATGCCCTTCGACCGAGGGCGGCAAGAACTGGCCGGCGATGTCGTACTATCAGCCGGGCAATCGCTTGATCGTGCCTCTGAGCCAGAGCTGCCTGGACTTGAGCGCCCAGGTGATCGACAAGGTGGAGGGCGGCGGCTCGGGCAGCGGAGCGTTGCGGCGCTTCTGGGAGATGCCCGGATCGAACGGCAACGTCGGCAAGCTGGCCGCATACGATGTGCGGACGCTACGCGAGATCTGGAAGTACGAGCAGCGTGCGCCGTTCCTGACGGGCGTGCTCTCCACAGCGGGTGGCCTGGCGTTCGCGGGCGATCTGAATCGCATGTTCCGCGCTTTCGACGCCAACACGGGCCGCATTCTTTGGGAAATTCGTTTGGGCGCGGCGGTGCAAGGTTTTCCCTTGACGTTCACCGTGGGCGGCAAGCAATATCTCGCGGTGACGACGAGCAACGGCGGAGGAAGCCCCCGGCAGGTGCCTGGTTTGGTGGCTTCGGACGTGCACAGCCCCACGACGGGTAACGCGCTCTACGTGTTCGCGCTTCCGGATCGAAGATAAGGGTTAGCGGATCAGCGCACGTTTCGCACGCGCATGTAGAACCCGAAGAGCACGAGGGCCAGGAAACCGGTTGCCCACAATTCAAAGCCGCTGTTGACCAAGGAAGGCGACCAATTCTGCCATTGGTATTTCCGGTCCAGCAAAACAAGTACGCCGCCAGTGATGCCTACGGCAAGCCATGAGACGAGCAGAATGAGCAGCGGCGCGCGCAACCAGAGCGCCCTGATTCGCGGCCGCGCAACTCTGCGAAAACGGCTCCATCTTTGAAGCAACGCGGAAGGAACTCTCTTCAGCGACGGGCCATCTTCGGTCGCCAGTAGAGGTCCGGCGGGGCGTGCGGGTAGCGCGCTGGCGTCGGCCGGAGCCCAATGCGATGCGTTGACGACTGCCTCGGCCAGATCGGCCGCCCGGATGTAGTTGGCAAGTCCTCCGGAGTCGAGCAGTCGCCTGGCGATGACCACGAGCGTCTCGGGCGCAGCGTCCCACTCCGCAAGCCTCTTGACAGCACTAGCCTCGCTACGTTGCGCTGCCTCCGCGACGCGCGCTTCGGCGTCCAGTTTTACCACCGACGCCGTTCGGTTGAGCATGGTTTCTACATTCCCGCGGATCGGATCGAGACCGCTCTCGGATGATGCAGCCAGAGCGTAGCGCGGGTCCATCATTACCATTGCTGCCAGATAGTTCGTGGCCTGCATGACATCTCCCGCGGATGCAGCGGAGATGGCGGTTTGGAGCAGTGCGTTCAACTGCGCCGCAGCTTGTGGGGATGTCGGCGGGTCTAAAATCTGAATCAGCCTGGCGAGGTCCGCCTCCGACAGGTCGTTTACGACGGACGCGTAGTTGTCAGCGATGGGTTGGCCGGCTGCCGTGTGCGCGGGCGTTCCTGTTGGCGAGGCGGGCGCCGCCGCCGCGGCTGTCCGGGACAGATCGATACCTGCCGAACCGGCCCCCACGGGTGGAAGGTCCATTCCTCGATTGGAGCATGCCGAGGTGTTGACAGCCAACCGGCGTGCCACTAGTGCCGAAAGTTGGTAGTCCGCGTATAATCTTAACGAGAGGGTGAAATGAAGCTGCTGCCCCTGTTGGTCTGCGCGATTCCCTTGGTCGCCTCCGCCGCGACCGGCTCCGTGACGTTCAGCAAGGACGTCGCTCCCATTTTGCAAACGAACTGCCAGGGCTGCCACCGGCCAGGCGAGGCTGCGCCAATGGCGCTCCTCACCTACCAGCAGGCGCGTCCGTGGGCCAAGGCGATGAAGCAGGCAGTTCTCTCGAAAAAGATGCCGCCATGGTTCGCCGACCCGCAATACGGGCACTTCAGTAACGACCGTTCTCTCGCGCAGAAGGATATCGACACACTCGTCAGTTGGGTCGATGCCGGCGCTCCCGAAGGGGACCCCAAGGACATGCCGAAGCCCGTCGAATTCGTCGATGGATGGAACATCGGCAAGCCCGACATGATTTACGAAATGCCCGAAGCATTTCAGGTTCCCGCCTCAGGCACCGTCGAATATCAGTATGTGGTGCTGCCTTACCAGTTCACCGAAGATCGCTGGGTGCAAATGGCCGAAGTGCGGCCGGGCAACCGCGCCGTGGTGCATCACGTGATTGCGTACATCCGCGAGAGCAGCTCCAAATGGATGCGCGACAAGAAGCCAGGAGAGATTTTTGTTCCGGAAGTTGATGAGAAGGGCAACCGCCCGGCGCTGGGCGGCGATATGCTCGCCGGATTCGCCCCTGGCGCGCCAGCCACGGTTCTAGAGCCGGGGCAGGGGAGACTGATCAAAGCGGGCTCGGACATCATTCTGCAGCTTCACTACACGGCCGACGGCAAGTCCGGTGAAGATCGCACGAAGGTGGGCGTGGTCTTTTGCAAGCAGCCGCCGCAGCAGCGTGTGATGACGCTGGGGGCATCGAATAACAAATTCACGATTCCGCCGGGCGATTCAAATTACCAGGTAGATGCCGAGTTCGAACTGGCGCACGACGCGAAGTTGAGCGCTCTGCTGCCTCACATGCATCTGCGCGGAAAGGATTTCGAATATCGGCTCATTTATCCCACCGGTGAGACCGAAACCATACTGAAGGTTCCGCATTACGACTTCGGCTGGCAGCTCTGGTATCAACCGGTATCCGATATCTTGCTTCCGAAGGGCACCAAGATTGCCGCCACGGCGCACTTCGATAATTCACTGAATAACCGGGCCAACCCTGACGCCACGAAGGCCGTGAAATGGGGTGATCAGAGCTGGGAAGAGATGATGATCGGATTCTTCGATGTCACATTCCCGGCCGATCTGGATCCCAAGAATCTCTTCCCTGAGAGGAAGAAATCGCCGGCGAGCGGCTCGGCCGATTAACGGCGTCCCGTTTACTTTTTGACGTATTTTCTAACGTCGCCGAGGAAATCCGCCCCATACACGTTACCCTCGGAATCGGCGGTGACGCCTTCCGCCATGCTCGAACCGGCCGCGTATGGATACGGGCACGGATCCGGAATGAAGTACTTCACGGAACCGTTGCGGGCGCTTCCTATGCGAATACCACGCTCGCCCCCCAGGTTGTAACCATAACCAGTCTGTGGAAGTGCGAATTGTCCGGTGTTGGTCCGAGCGTCCCGCGATTCTGAGTCGGCCACATAAATCACATCGTTCTTGTCGATATAGATGCCGCTCGGGCGGCCGAACTGAAACCACTGAGCGATGAACTTGCCGTCCTGGTCGAATATCTGGATCCGGTTGTTCTGGCGGTCCCCCACGAAGAGCCGCCCGCGGGAATCGAAGGCCAAGGTGTGGATGACGTCGAATTCACCGGTGCCCATTCCTTTGGTTCCCCACGTCTTGATGAACTTCCCGTCCTTGTTGAACTTCACGATCCGTGCGTTGCCAGTGGCGGTGCCACCGCCGCTGTGTCCGTCCCCGACGAAGATGTCGCCGTTGGGAGCGATGGCGACATCGGTGGGCGCATCGAACTCGTCCTCGCTTGGCCCCGCGACTCCTTTCTTGCCAAGCGTCATCAAGACCTTTCCGTCCTGGTTGAATTTGAAGACCTGGTGCCCGCCGTTGTCGGCTACCCACACGTTGCCTTCTTTATCCACCGACAGTTTGTGAGGGCTCACAAAGATCCCCGCACCAAACGACTTCCGCATCTTGCCGGAGGTATCAAATTGGAAGACCGGGTTGACACTGGCGCTGGCTCCGCCACAGGTGGTGCCGCCCGCTCCCGAGTTGCCACATCGGTCAACCACCCAAATGGTGCCGTCGGGAGCAATGGTAACGCTCGCGGTCGATCCCCACTTCCTGCCTTCCGGCAGTTGCCCCCAGCTCACGCCGGGCTGGTATGGATTGGGCAGGTCGTTGTGCGCGCCCAACATCGAAACAAGCGGTAGTTTGACGGGATATTGACCAGCCGGGAATTGCGGAGTCCCACGCCCACTTCCAGCCTGGCCTGCCGAACTGGCCGTGGCGGGCGGAACGCCGCAAGACTGGGCTAGCGGCCCAGCGGACTGGGCGTGGAGCCTCTCTGCGCCTATTATTAGCGCTCCGATTTCAACGACCGTGAGCGCAAATTTCACTCGGTTCGCACAGGACATCATAAGTTTCCTCCGCGCGGGAGACTCGCGTGAGCCGCGCCATCGATTGTACTCGAATTCCAATCGGTCCTCAGGAGGGGGTCATCGTATCAGGTGTGTGCTGATAGTCACACAAACCGCCAGTCTAAAATGCGCGAGTTTACGCATATCAATCAGCGAGATATTCCAAATCAAGCGGGATCTATAGACTTCAGAAAAGCTCATGGGATAGTATGCGCCCAATGAGGTGTTGCAAACGCCCTAGCCGGGTTTTTGCGATTTTTGGAGGGAGTCGAATGAAAACGAAAAACGTCATATTGCTTAGTTTGGTGTGTCTGGCCGCAGGGCTGATGAGCACTGGCAGCCTGTTTGGCCAAGCTGCAACAGCCAGCATTTCAGGGACGGTGACGGACAGCTCCGCCGCGGCAGTTCCCGGTGCTTCGGTGGAAATAAGGAATACCGGTACGGGAGCCGTGAGGGCCGTGGTTACCGATTCCCAGGGGCGCTACAACGTCCCCGATTTAGGCATCGGCACGTACGAAGTTCGCGGGTCGAAGCCGGGATTTCAGACAATCGTGCGATCGGGGATCACGCTGACGGTCGGAAGCGCGCCGGTGATGGATCTGCAATTGGCCGTAGGGCAGGCCCAGGAGACCGTCACGGTGCAGGCCGACGCAGCCCAGGTCGAGACGAACAACTCAGCGGTGTCTTCGTTGGTGAATCAAACGCAGATGCGTGAGCTGCCGCTGAACGGCCGCGATTTCGAGCAGCTGATCCTGCTGGCGCCCGGCGTGTCGACTTACCCCGCAGGAGGAAGCAGCGCGCTGACTTCGGTGGCCAATGCCTTCTCCATCTCCGGCACGAGGCCGGAAGGTTACGCCAATATGCTGGATGGCGAGTCGATGCTGAACTGGTGGCAGCGGAACGCCGGCGGGGACGTGACCGGCACTTCGCTAGGCATCGATTCCATTGCCGAGTTCCAAACGCTGACCGGAACCTACGGCGCGCAGTACGGAGGCAACGGAGGCGCCATCAACGCAGTGAGCAAATCCGGCACCAACAGCCTTCACGGATCGGCCTATGAATTCTTCCGCAACAGCGCGCTAGACGCGAGAGGCTTTTTCGACGGTGGTTCTCCGCCCCCCTTCCGCAGAAACCAGTTCGGCGCCAGCGCGGGCGGTCCCATCAAAAAAGACAAGGTGTTCTTCTTCGTCAACTACGAAGGCATCCGGCAGGTGCTGGACACAACGTACTTGAACTTCGTGCCCAGCGCCGCGGTGCATCAGGGAATTGTCTCGGGGAAGCAGTATACGGTCAACTCGGCATCGGCCGCGATGCTGGCGCTCTATCCGCTGCCGACATCTTCCATCAGCGCCGATGTCGGTCTATACAACTATGTGGGCGCTCAGACTTCACCGGAGAACTTCGGACTCGCACGCGTCGATTGGAACATCTCCGCCAGTGACTCGCTGTTTGGCAGATGGGAGATCGATTACGGGAACCGCACCACATATGCGGGACTAGGTTTGTGGCCCACCTTCGATGTCACACACAACAACTTTCTGACAGTTGGTGAACGTCATATCTTCTCGGCCAACGTAACGAACCAGTTCACCTCGTCCTACTCGCGCCCGGTCACAGGAGAGACTCAGCCGACGGAGCACTCGGCATTGCAGATCTTCACCCCGGCTCGACAGGACGTTTACATCGCGATGCCGAATGGCATTGGGGCGCTGGGCTCTTCGTTCATTAATCCGTTCCAGTATCTGCAGAACAAGTTCACCGAAAAGGATGACTTGACCTGGATCAAGGGATCGCACACCATCAGCGCCGGTCTTACCTTCCGGCGTGAACAACTCAATCCGTATGCCTATACGTATTGGAACGGATTTTACATCTTCACCAGCCTGCCAAACTTTCTTACCGGGAATCCCTTATCGTTCACCGGAGCGCCGAACGGCGGGACCAATACCTATCGCGCCGAGCGCCTGATTTCCTTCGAACCTTACATTCAAGACGATTGGAAAGTCAGCAGCAGGGTGACCCTCAATTTAGGGTTGCGGTACGGTTGGGAATCCAATCCCGTTGAGATTCACAATAACTTCTTCAACGCGGTGGGCCCGCCGTTTGGAACGGCGTTCCAGAATGTGCCTCATGCGTATACGAGCAATCCTTCGGTCCATAACCTGGATCCGCGGGTTGGGCTGGCGTGGGATGTTTTTGGAGACCACAAGACCTCCGTTCGCGCGGGCTTCGGGATCTTCCACGACGTGTACCAGACGTACACATTTTCGTCTGCGTATCTCACCAATCCCCCCGTACCTGACGACGAATCAGTTCTTCTTCAACAATGATCCCAGCTGGCCGACGCCGTTCGTGGGCGGCGGGGCACCGCTTTTGAGTCTGACGAACGGGACGTATTACGGCGTTCACACTACGCCGTATACCGTGGAATATTCTCTGAACATCCAGCGCGAACTGCCCAAGAACACCCTGCTGACGATGGGGTACGTGGGGACCCAAGGCGTGCACCTCCTGGCCTTCCACGATTTCAACGCCCCCACCCCGACGATTAACAACGGCGTCATGTCATTCGCGCATCCCGACCCGGTTCAGACGACTTCTTTTGGAACGCCGGTAATGGACCAGAATCCCCGGCCCAGTCCGGCGTTTGGAGCGCTGGATATGACCGACACCACCAGCCATTCGCACTACAATGCGCTGCAGGTTGGTTTGCAACACAGGCTCTCCTCGAGCTTTGTGTTCCAGTTCTCTTACACCTATTCGCACTGCATTGACAGCGCCTACACCTATGGCGGTTTGGGTTTCAACAATGTGTCGTCCGCCAACACGAATCCGTACAACTGGAACAGCGATATTGGACCCTGCAGCTACGACCTGCGCCACAACATTTCCGGCAACGCGGTCTATATTCTTCCCTTCAAAGGCAACCGGCTGAAGGAGGGCTGGCAACTGACCGGGATTGAGGCATGGCATACGGGTGTCCCGTTCTCGCTGGGTGAGGGCGATCAGGCCGATCTGGGCAACAACTTCGACAATCCGCGCCCGAACGTGGTTGGCGGCTGCAACGTGTATGCCAACCAGAACGTGCACCAGTGGTACAACCCTGCGTGTTTCTCGTCTTCCGCGTATGGCACCATTGGCAACATGGGTAGAAACGCCCTGCTCGGACCGGGTTTCTCGAATACCGACTTCGGCGTGATGAAGAACACGAAGATCAATGAACGGTTCACTATTCAGATCCGCGCCGAGCTGTTCAATATCTTCAACCATCCGAATTTCAGCTTCCCCAATACTGCGGCATTTAACGCGGGGTCGGCCCAAACGAATTATCAAGGCACGCTGAGCCCGACTGCCGGTCAAATCACGTCGCTGGTGGGTACGGCGGTTACTGGCGCCGCGCGGCAAACGCAGTTCAGCCTGAAGCTGTTGTTCTGAGCACTTCGGTTGGGCAAGGCAGCGGTTCGGCAGGGCGCGGGTCCTTGGTCCTTTAACGCGCCCGCCGGGCCGAGCTCCGGACGGGTGGGTTCTCCGAGTGACCTATGATGGTTACTGGAATTCTATGAAGAGAATCTGTCTATCTATGTTTGCATTCTTCCCGGCGGTTTTCGCACAGGCCCCGGCGGCTGGTTCGGGCGAGGCACCTCTGCATCCGTCGTTCGGATTGCAGGACCCGACCGTTCTGCAGCGGAGTCAGCCGACCAAGCCTGTTCTGGGCAAAGCAGGGCCCGCCCCGCGGCTAGCCGACGGAAAGCCCGACCTTACGGGTCCCTGGCAACCGAACGCCATTGCAGCCAACGTCAACCTGAAGGCGACCGGTGTGCAACCCCCATTTACGCCCGCAGGCGAAGCGCTCTACAAGGAGCGCCTGACGCGTCTGGGAAAGGACGATCCCGAAGCGCGCTGCCTTCCTCCGGGAGTGCCCCGCCTGACCACAACGCCGTATCCGTTCCGCTTCGTCCAGATGCCCAACTACATCGCCATCCTTTACGAAGGCGGCACGCACACGTGGCGGCAAATCTTCATGGACGGCCGGAAGTTTTCCAAATTCGCCGACGACCTGTGGAACGGCGAATCGATTGGCCACTGGGAGGGCGACACGCTCGTAGTGGAGACGACCGGTTTCAATGAGAAGACCTGGATCGATGCCGCCGGAGTGCCCCACTCGACCCAACTCAAAGTGACCGAGCGCATTCACCGGCTGGATGCGGACAATATGGAAATCGTCAACACGGTGGACGATCCGGTAATGTACACCAAGACGTGGTCGTTCACGACTTATCCCAAGCGCATGGACGGGGAACTTCTCGAGTACATCTGCAACGAGAACGAGAAGGACGTGCAGCACATGGTCGCCAAATAGGGCTCACGTCCTAATGCCGCATCTCAGGTTGTATGTTCCCGAAAAATGGCTGCGTGAAGACTTCCAGAGCGCAACCGGCTTCGATGCGAGGAAGCTACTCGATCGCCTGGTTCAGGTGGTGGCCGGTCTGCGCATGGAGAAGCCCGGGAGTGAGGAAAGCCCGATCGGGCCGGAGTTGGTGCCAATGATCAATTTGAGCAATCTGAAGCACGCGATCGTTCCGTTGTATTACGCGCATGTGGGGGGCGACGCATCGAAGCGATTTCTGCACGCGACGCTCGAGGCCGGCAACGACACGCCCGGCCGGACAGCAGCAGTGCGGCGGCGAGCCGCGGAAGCCCTCGGCGAAGCGATCGACCAATTTGTGGGGGAACTGCCGGAGCTTGACTCGGTGACGGTTCATGTGCAGGATATCGACCGCGATCGCGGGTACTCCACGACGGCGGAGCGGAAGAAGGCGCGGAACCAGTAAAAGCACCTCTCCCTTAGGTCACGGCTCGGTGAAGCGCAGGAGAGCGCGAAATTTGTTGGCGGCGTAGGCGACGAGTGCGTGGTGGCCATCACGGCTCTCGTCGGAATTGAGCGCGCGAATGGATTTCGAGATATCTTCGGCCAGGGCGTCGACGCGGATCTGCAACTCGACCAGATCGGCGGGAGGCCGGGGCGCGGCGGCGGCGGCCGGGCGTGGGCGATTGCACAGGGCTTGGATGGCGGCGCGGATACGCGTGGCATTGGCCGGAGTGAGCGCGAGTTTTTCCCCATCGATCTCTATGGTTTCGCCGTCGACGTGGGGAGCAATCTTCCGATAGGTGCGGGCGGAGACACGGGCGATTTCGGAGAGCCGGAAGTAGGCGTCGCCGAACTCGGCGTGCTGGCGGATGAGGCTATCGGCATGCTGACGGCTGATGCCGGCATGTTCCTTGCAGAATTCCTCCCAGGTGAGGCCTAGCTCATCCAACATTTTGGAATCGCGGACCTGTTTGAGGCATTGGGCGCGGGCGGCCGAGCAACTGCCCGCGACGATGGTGAAGGCCTGCTGGAGTCCGAGCCAGGAACCAAGATCCAATTATTTTTCCGCGTCCATAGGCGTGTTTCCGAAACGATCGTTGCGGAATTCGAGGAAGGTTTGTTCCCACGAAAGCAGTTAGGGCTTGGCTTCCGCTTGGTACCAAGCGAGACAGGCTAATGGTGTTTGCTGGGTGACCGCACGGGTTCGTGGGTGTGGCATGGACTTCGCTCAACTCAGTATCGCGCGCCAGGGTTAGCGGAGTGAGTTCCGGGGAGGGTGGGTTTGCGAATAAGGCGCTGGTTTTGCGTTGGATGCAAAATTCTCTGTGTGCTGTGACCGGCGGCGGCGGGGAGTGACGCGGCGAGATTTCTCAGCTTACCCCCATTCCTGTCGCGACCTGTTTAAGCCTTTTGTCGAGGGTCCACAACCGGCAATTCGACAGCATCGCTGAGGCCAGGAGGTGTGCGTCTATCCACCCGAGTCCTCGCCCCCATAGTTTCCGGCTTTCGACAAGCTGCAGCACCTCCGGATTCGATGCCAACTTGGCCTCCTGCAGGGTTTGCAAGTCGGAGAGGACGACCAGCCGGTTCTTCAGGTTGCCACATGCCAACTCACCGGAAACGAAAGGATGCATCACAACGAGTCCATCGTTCAGGTGATCCGCCAATCTTGGCGTTCCTCGGCGAAAGTGCTCAATCCAGACGGAAGTGTCGGCGAGCACCATCACGCCGTTCGCCGCCGCGGAATATCCCTCAACCTTGGTTGTCTGCCGCCAAGGGCCGCCAGGCGCTTACCGGCTTCCCGTGCAATTAGCGCTTCCAAACCTGCCCGCACTAATGCTGTCTTCTCCTGGATACCAGTGAGCTCTCTGGCGCGAACGAGGAGTTTCTCATCAATGATCAAGGTAGTTCGCATATGCATTAGTATGCATGATGGATACATAAGCGTCAAACGCTAACAGGTCTTCCCGCCCATCAGCGGGATAGCTCCCGTGACATGCTGCTCACGTCATCAGGAATATGGCGTGGGGGCCAATCCCCCGTGGTGTTCGACGAGATCGGTTGCCGCCCCGAGGTCTCGAATCGTACTAGAACTCAACGGGACTTCGAATTACTTTGGCCCCAGTTCGATCCGCCGGGCGCGTTTTTCGTCCAAGTTCGGGTGCCTGTGCCGGTGCGCTTTGTACCTATTTCAACCAGTCTTTGCACGCAACGCCGACTCCACGCGTCTCATTTCACAGGGAACGAGAAGTGGCAAGACCAATCCCAGCCGTGACTCTGGCGGCACTTGCAGCCGGCTTCGCTCTTTGTCAGCACGCACCTTCTTTCGAGGTGGCCTCCATTAGGCTGAACAAGGACTCAACAGCAATAGCAAATTTGGACTTCCCGGCGGGCAGCGAGAGGTTTGTGGCTACCAACGCTCCTCTGAACCTGCTAATCGCGACCGCGTACGGCGTCACCATTCGGCAGTTTTCCTGGGAGAAATCAGCGGCTCTAGTCCTATCCGAAAGATACGATGTCCAAGCCAAGGCCGAACATCCGGTGAGCCGTGGCGAGATGCTCCGTCTGCTTCAAGCCTTGTTGGAGGAGCGCTTCAAGCTGGTTGTCCACCGCGAGATGAACGAGCTCGAAGCATATGCTCTTGTGGTTGATAACGGGGGCGAGAAAGCAGGTCCCAAGTTCCACCTGAGTGACGTGCCACATATTAACGACGCGGCCCCTCTGAACCCTTATCACGCAAGGGGAGCCGAGTCTAGCGGCGGTCATTTGGTTTTCAGAGACGAAACCATGGCGGACTTTGTCTGGCGGCTGTCCACCCTTGTGGCGCTCAGCGGCCGCGTTGTGGTCGACAAGACTGGCCTGGACGGGCACTATGACTTCGAGCTGAAGTTTAGACGGGATCTGGCGACCGCCCCACTGGATCCTGCGAATACGCGTGAAGTTCTGCCAGGGACCGATGGCCCTTCGATATTCACAGCTGTGAGAGAGCAACTCGGGCTAAGGCTGGTTCCTCAAAAACTCTCGCTTGAGGTCCTCCACGTCGAGGGCGCTGAAAGGCCCGCTGAGAATTAGGAGCGTGGGAAGACGGATGGTCGGCAAGCCGACACAGGTCACGTGTCCACGTCGGCTCCCGCAGGACTGGCACCCCGCGTGAAACTACCGCCAAACTTCGCGGAGATTTCCTATCGTGTGGGAAGGCTGCCCGGCTGCCTAAACCATTTTTCAGCTTATGCTGAAAGGGTGGGGATACCGGTGACATTCCCCGATATGCTTCGCAGTTTTACCCTGGCTCTCTTCACGGCCGCGGCTCTGCCAGCTGGCTTCGCCCAGCAGGCGTCAGAGGAGCCCAGATTTGAAGTAGCATCCATCAGACCCTCCGATCCCAATCCCGAGAATCCAATGACCATCGGTATGAGCGCCGACGGCGCGATGGTGACGTACACGAACATTACACTGCTAGATTGCATCCGCGGCGCGTACCGAGTGAGGGATTTCCAGATCGTTGGGCCTGATTGGATGACGAAAGCGCGTTTCGAGATCAGCGCCAAACTTCCGGCGGGCGCTTACGCGGACCAAATTCCCGAGATGCTACAAGCGTTGCTGGCCGAACGGTTCAAACTAGAAATCCGGCACGAGATGAAGGAACAAAACGTCTACGCTCTGTTGGTCGGGAATAGCGGAGCCAGGTTGAAACCTACTGAAGTCAAAACCGATAACAATTCGCCCAAGGCTCTGGGGCCAGACGGCAAGCCAAGGCCAATGATGATGTACATGTTTCCGCCCGGCGGCGAGGTATCCATTACGGCCCCTTCTGCGACCATCGAGAGCCTGGCCGGGCTGGTATCCCGTTTCACTGCCTTCCCCGTGGTCGACATGACCGGCATCAAAGGTCAGTACGAGTTCCGGCTGACCTTTGCAGCGGAAACGGATCAAGTACGGCGTACACCTCCCGTGGATGGCACCGCAACACCTGTCGAGCCTGGCCCCTCGGTGTTTGACGCGGTCAAGCAGTACGGGCTCCGCCTAGAAGCGCGCAAAGCCCCCATCGAAATGCTCGTCGTAACTCACCTCGACAAGACACCAACGGAAAACTGAAGACGCCCTTTTGACAGGGAGCCGCGGAACGGCGTTGGCGGCGACGAGCCTCGATGTAAACTATCGAGCTTCCCCTCCCGGATAGCACAACATACGAGATTCACTCAAAAATTGGGACGCAAGATCAAGCACAACGCATCAGATTTCTTGTACGATCCTCCTTTGACATGAAGTGTTGACCTATCGTACTCCGCCCCCATCGCGGGAAAGCTTTGGAAGGGATCTGCTGCTGTACCACCATATGAACCGCGCACTCTGGATCGCTCAAATTCTGCTCGCACTCCTGTTCTGGTTTGCAGGGGGAGCGAAGTTTGTTATGCCGGTGGACCAAATGATCCAAGGCCTGCCCCCGGCCCTGGCCAGCGGCGCGTTCATCCATTTTATAGGTGTGTGCGAGATTCTTGGCGGGGTCGGTCTGATCCTGCCCGCACTCCTGCGAATCAAGCCAGGTCTGACGCCGTTGGCCGCCGCAGGACTGCTGATCATCATGATCGGAGCGATCGTAGTTTCACTGCCGCAAGGTATCGGGGTGGCAGTCCTTCCCCTGGTGACAGGACTGCTGTTGATGTTCGTCGCCTACGGCCGGCTCGCAACCCTGTAGCAGCAGGTGTGGGAGCGCAGCCTGGAGCCGGCGGCTGCGCGTTATGATTAGCGTGTTCGTGGACGCAAATTTCGACGAAAGGTTCGGCAGATGAATAAGACTCTCTTATGGTCCATCCTCCTGGTACTGGGGCAGATCCATAGCACGTCGCGTGCTCAGTCGCAGGAAGATATCGCGACGAAGTTTGCCGGTATGTGGCGGCTGGTTTCAAACCCGCAACGCCTCGCTGACGGAACGACGCGGGAGGGATCAAACATCGTCGGGTATGCCTTTTTTGACGCCAATGCGGGTCACATGTGCTTCCTCAGCATGAATCCCAGCCGGCCCCAGTGGAAGTCGGAAGCCACGCCGACACCGGAGGAAGGACTGTCCGCGATCAGAGGCTTCGGCGCTTACTGTGCCACGATCGAGATTCACGCGGAGGAGGGCTTTATGCTCCGGCATTACGACATCAATCAAACTCCCAACGCAGTGGGCAAAGCGACCAAGAGATGGTATACCTTCCAAGGGACTGACCGCATGTCATTGCGGGTTGATGCCACGGAGCTTAACCGGCCCGTCGTCGAGAGCACGTTTGTTTGGGAGCGAGTGGTGAAGTAGCCGTGCCGGACAATTGCGCGGGTGCGGAGGGCTACTTCCCCACGAGGTGCTCAACACCTTTGTTACCTTCGACGCATACCCACTCCATGAGCTCGGTATCCAACTTGAGAACTGGATGTAGTTTGATCTCCCACGGCTTGGTGTAGGCTTTCGAGTCAGCCATCGTGATTTCCAAATCCATGTGACCGAAATCATGCCGGCGAAAACGTTCGGTGACGTGCAAGGCATCGGTCGCCGGATGGCCAAACATATCGAGCCACGTGTCGTCTTTCAGGCCGGTTGTATCCACAACCAACGTGTCATCCTCCCACCTTCCCACCGAATATCCCATCCAGTTTGGATTTGGATCCTGGGGCAACCGGCGGCCGTCCAGGAAAATTTGGCGGTATTGCATGTTGTACTCGTAGAGAATCGCGATGGATGAGGGTGTTTGGTAGATCTTAAACGGGGTCGGGATCGTATCGATGGTTGGCACGCCGGCGGGGAGGCACCTGGCGATGGGGTTATCTTTGCCCAGGTTCTCACTGCGCAGCTTGAAGATCGCTGCAGCCGACGGTTGCAGTGGGACTCCATCGGGCTTCAGGTCGGCGCCTATGTCGTACCAGTAGTCTTGCGTCTGGATGGTCCACAGTCCCGATAGATCAGGTTTCCCGTCAGCGGTGCGAGGAGCCTTGGCGGTCAGGTCTGGCTTACCATCGGACATCCGTGGAATTCCTCGCGCTGGAACTGCGGGCCATTGGCCGTACAAGGCAGGTGCTGTCAACAGCAGAGCGCCCAGCGAGCAGAGATTCATGGATTCTCCGACGCGGTACAAGACTTTCCCGTTTCAGGCGATCGAACCGGCACCGGCGCTGACCTGTGTGCGGGTCGGCACTCCGCCGAACAGCGGGCCCAGGCCTTCAGCCATAGTGGGGTGCGTGAAGACAGCATCGCGCAGCGCGGTATAAGGCAGCTTCGCCATCATCGCGGTCTGGACCACCGCCAGGACCTCGCCCGCGTGTGGTCCCACCGCCGTGAAGCCGAGGATTTCGTCGGTCTCGTGGCTGACGAGGGCTTTCATGAAGCCGCGCGTTTCCGACAGTGTCCGGGCGCGAAGCACTGCCTGCATGGGCAGCTTCGCCAGGCGGTATCGGCGGCCCGCCGCGGCCGCTTCGTTCTCGTTGAGTCCGACCCGCGCTATTTCCGGATCGGTGAAAAGACAGAACGGCACCAGGCGATCGCGCGTGTTTCGAGAGCCACCGTGAAGGTTGGCCTGTACAATGCGGAAGTCGTCCTCAGAGATATGCGTGAACTGAGGGCTACCTGCGCACTCGCCCAAAGCCCAGATATCGGGCACCGTAGTTTCGAGGCGTTCGTTCACTCGAATGTATCCACGGGCGTCTGTCGCTACACCGGTTTTGTCCAGCCCGACGTTCTCTGTGTTAGGAATTCGGCCAGTGGCCACAAGGATATCGCTCGCCTCCAGAAGCGACGTTCCCTCTGAGGCAGCCAGAGTTAAGCGCACGGAGCCTCCGGACGAGCCTTCCACCTGCGCGACCTCCACGTTCAAACGAACATCGACGCCGTCAAGATGGAGAAACTCAACAAGCGAATCGGCGACATCTCTGTCCTCGCGAGGAAGCAACTGTGCTCCGCGCTCCAGAACGGTGACACGGCTTCCGAAACGGACGAACGCCTGCGCGAATTCCAGGCCAACATAGCCACCGCCGAGGATGATCAAATGGCTGGGAAGGCGATCGAGTTCGAGGGTCTCTACGTGCGTGAGCGGCTTCGCGGCGCGAAGGCCGGGGATGTCGGGGATAGCCGCGTGGGTACCCAGATTCAGGAATATGCGGTCGCCGTGCAGAGTGCGCACGCCGCCGTTGTCATGTCGAACTTGAATTGTCTTCGGTCCGACGAAGCGGCCCTCGCCAAAGACCAGCTCGGCACCGCTTTCCTTGTATTTGTCTATGTGCACGCTGACGAGGCCGTCGACCATCCGCCGCTTGCGAGCCCTCACCTCAGCCATTTCAAGAGATGCCGACGCAGTGCCGCTGCCGAAATCGCGGTCATGACGGACAAAGTCCGCCACCTTCGCGCTGTGGATCACGTTCTTGGTCGGCAGGCAGGCGATGTTGGGGCATGATCCCCCGATGAGGCGGCGTTCGACGACCGCTGTCCGCAGACCTTCACTTGCGCTGGTCCAGGCGGTAAGTTTACCTCCAGTCCCGCTGCCGAAAACAAGGACATCGAAACGTTCGATTTCGCTCATGACAAGTGTCCTCCTGGTTAGATCTGGGCCACGCCGCCATCGACGTAAAGCTCCACTCCGGCGATATAACTCGCATCGTCCGCTGCCAGAAAGGAAACAGCCTTGGCGATCTCGTCGGGATCTCCCAATCGGCCCAGCGGAACGTTTTTTGCGAGTTCCTCTTTCATTTTTGTCAGCGCTTCACCCTGCTGCCAGGTGTTGAAAATCGGCGTATCGATATGGCCCGGGCTGATGGTATTGACGCGGATGCGGCGGTCCTTCAGCTCGTTGGTCCATGTCCGCGCGAATGAGCGGACCGCCGCCTTGGTGGCGCTGTAAACGCTAATTGACGGGAAGCCCTTCACGTCGGCAATCGATCCCGTGAGAATGATGGATCCACCGTCGTTCAGCAGCGGAAGAGCCTTCTGTACGGTAAAAAACATTCCTTTCACATTCGCGTCGAAGTGAAGATCGTAGAACTTCTCATCTACGGTGGCGAACGGCGCCAGTTCGGCGACGCCGGCATTTGCGAAGATCACGTCGAGCTTCCGGTTCTGTTTCCGGACTTCGTCGTACAGACGATCCAGATCGCTCAGATTGGCAACGTCGCCCTGCACTGCGGTGACGTTGCGGCCGATCTCCGCAACCGCCCGATCGAGCGCGTCCTTTCGCCGACCGGTGATGAATACATGAGCCATGCCCTCCTGCACGAATCGTTTTGCCGTGGCTAAACCCATACCAGTCGAGCCTCCGGTGATGACCGCGACTTTTCCTGCGAATTTCTGTGCCATGGTTGCCTCCTGCTTATGCAATCAGAGTACACATTCCATCGAAAAGACAGAAGACGGCCGCTGGTGATAAGATTTATTCCGCTCGGGAATGGATCGTCTGCGGGAAATGGAGATGTTCGTCAGGGTCGTCGAAGCGGGGTCGTTCTCCGCCGCCGCGCGGGATCTCAACATGGGCCAACCGGCGGTCTCGAAGACGATCGCAAGTCTCGAAGACAGATTAGGTGTCCGCCTGTTGACGCGATCGACACGCAAACTGTCGCCGACGGAGGCTGGGACTGCGTTCTATGAACGCGCGGTGCGCGCCATCGGCGAGACAAACGAAGCGGAAGCCGCGGCACAGGGCGCCGGGGCGGGACTGGAAGGCCGGCTACGAATCTCTGCGCCGGTAACGTTCTCGCGTCTACATTTGGTTCCGAGGCTGGGCTCGTTTCTGGATGCTCATCCTAAGGTGCAGCTTGACCTTGTGATGGACGACCGCGTGGTCGATCTCGTGGCGGGAAACATCGATGCCGCGCTGCAACTGGGTGTGCTCACCGACTCGGCGCTGAAAGCCCGCAAGCTGGGGCAAGCTGACCGTCTGGTGGTGGCGACTCCGGCTTACCTTGCGCGCAGAGGGGTTCCGCGCACTCCAGCGGATTTACTGGAACACGACAGCATTATTTATGGCCAGAGCTCGGGCGGACAGGAATGGCTCTTTCGGCGCGGCACTTCGGAGACGTCGGTATACCTCAAGGCGCGCCTGAAGCTGAGCGCGGCCGAAGGAGTGCGCGAAGCCGTTCTAGCGGGGCAGGGATTTGCAATCGCCTCGCGATGGATGTTTGCTCCCGAGCTCCAGTCGGGCGAGGTGGTGAGTGTTCTCGACGGATGGACGCTTCCGGTAATGGATCTGTGGGTCATCTATCCCTCGGGCCGATTGACCAGCGCAAAGGCCCGTGCCTTTATCAAATGGTTCGAAACCCGCGTGGTTTATGCTTAGCCCGAAGAGGCGTTGCTGTGCCAGCTGGAACAGCGATTGTTTATAATACGCCCATGCGAACGCTCATCCCGACTGTCGCCGCAGTTCTCATGCTCGGTGCACTCATGGTTCAATCGCGGGCGCCCACCGGCACGGGCGGGGGAAAGGGTGGCGGCAAGGGCGTGGGTAAGGGCGGAGTTAGCGTTTATCCACCACCGCCACATCGCCCTTCACCACTACTTTCGTTTTCAGCCAATTCCAGTAGCCTTCCAGCGGATCGCCATCGAGCAGGATGAGGTCGGCGAGTTTGCCCGGTTCCAACGTTCCGATCTGATCGGCCATCTGGACGTAGGACGCTGGCTGGACGCCAACGGTCTTCCTCCGGTCGGGGATGGAAGCACATAACTGCATCCTTGCCTGCACGTGTCTGTGGGAAATAGCTTGCCAACCAAGGCCCAGTCGGCAATTACAGGAAAAGTATACTTCCTCTGTTTCATGTAATCGGGTGCGTGGGTGTAGTCGTAGTCGATGCAGAATGTCAATAAAGGTAGATCAGCGTGAACTTGCCCCGCAGATCCTCGGACCGCCACGTCCGTCCGTTGATGTCCTGTGCCTCAAATTCCGGAGATTTCAGGTCAAATCGAAACTCGTCGGAAACAGCCGGCAGTACCGAAAGGAACGGCGATTGGCTATCGGTCGCTGGTGTTGACGCTGGCCGCGCCTCGGCAACAGCAGCGGCGAAGAGAAGCAAAGCACTGCGCCAAACCACTCTGATGGCCACTCCCATGGAATCACTATACACTCCCACTGCTGACGTTCGCGGGCGCTACTGTTCCAACAGGTGGAATAAGTCCGTGCGCAGTTTCGCTGGGTCTTCATTCCAATCGCCGTAGATTTCCCAGCAAGTTCCGGTCAGGTGGTGGCCGTTTGTGTGGCTCCACTCCACAATCGCGCGGTGACTGACACCCAACTCCTGGTACGCGCCAATGTGAGCGGTCGTCGCCGCGAGGCCTCCCGGCGTCTCACAATAGAGAACTTCGCCCCATCCGTCAAATTTCGTTGCTACTTCGATCCCGCACACGATATCCACCAGGCCATCCTCGCGCGGGTAGTACACCATCACATTCTGGCCGCTCTGCTGCACTTTGCCGGCGCGAACGGCGGCGTAGACTTTGTCCAGCGCTTTGCTAAATTGACTCGGCCATTTGGAAAGTACGGTTGTAACCCGTACCGCAGCGAGTGGGCGCGGGTGAGCCTGCACAACAGCAACCTCGTTGTGCCTCATGGCCGTTTCAGGAGCCGCATGTCGTTGGTCGGAACGAAGCCGAGCGATTTATAGAGCGGCCGGCCTTCATCGGATGCCGCCAACGTCACCAAGTCGAACGAACGATCCGCGCACCAGTCCAGCATAGTCTGCATCACCTGGCGTGCCAACCCGCGGCGGCGGTGGCCGGGTTCGGAATAAACGTTGACGATGTGCGCCCAGCGGTTCGGGTGATAACTTCCCGGCAGCGGGCCCATTTCACGAAGCAGAATGCCGCCTCCTGCAACGACGATGTCTTGATGGTCCACCAACCAGCCGGCATAGCCACCGACGGTGAAGAGGCCGGCGATCCAGTCTACGCTAGCCTGTCGCAGCAGTTCGTAATCTTGCTGCGGTATCGAACCCATGTCCCGAAACATGGCGGCTCGATGATGGGCGATCACGGGAACATCGCGCGGTTCGGCGGGGCGAATTCGATAGTCGGGCTGGGAATCAGGCATTTCCCTCCAGGATAAAACGTGCACAACAAAACGACTTTGCCGCGGTTGGCCCGAGCCATGGTCGGGCAGCGCCCTGCTCTGAACAGGGTACTGAACGTACTTCCCGACGGCCATGACTGCTTGCGCGCCACCCTTCATGAGATGGTCGTAGCCGGGAGAGACGAAATGCACAAGATCTGGCGGCAAATCTGGAACGAGGAGCGGGCGCAGGATCTGGTCGAGTACAGCATGCTGCTCGCAGCCATTGGGTTGGTAGCGTCGGGGTTACTGCTGAACGTCGGAGGCAGCGTCTCGGGGATCTGGTCGTCAGGAAACACCCAACTCACCGCCGCTAACACCGCGTCGTCCGGAAGCCAGGCGCCAGTAGGCGGTATCGCGCCGCGAGGCGGTAACAACGGCGGCGGAAAGCACGGTGGCGATCACGAGGGCCACGGCTTCGACTAGCCGCGCGCTGTCATTGGACAGTGGCTATGATGGTGGAGCCGATTTTGCTGTACACAACATAAGGCGACTCCTTAGGACTCCGTCCGTTACTTCTTGCGCCGCGCTACCACCCGCACCCGATGAGTCTGTGATATGGCTCCCGGGGTCAGAGCGTCGGTGACGATCTCCGACTGCTCCTGCTGATGGCGCTTGCCGGAACCGCTCGCCGGGCTGGCGCTTTCGGGGCGGCCAACATAACGCAACTCGCGCCGTGTACCCTCCAGCAGCGGCTCCAAATGCTCCTGCATGAATCGCCAGGGGCCCATATTCCGCGGCTCTTCCTGCGCCCAA
The DNA here is from genome assembly GCA_035948775.1 of Bryobacteraceae bacterium. GTDB lineage: Bacteria > Acidobacteriota > Terriglobia > Bryobacterales > Bryobacteraceae > PSRJ01. The sequence goes on along the minus strand of DASZIV010000108.1, from coordinate 76,582 downwards.
ATCACTTCGGCCGTGGCGGGGTAGCGGGCGAGGATATCGCGGGCCTGATCGGCGGCGAAGGGATACAACTGTTCCACCCGGACGATGGCCACGTGGTCGGCCTTTTGTTGTTCGCGAGCGGCCAGCAAATCGTAGTAGATCTTGCCGGAGCAGAAGACGACGCGCGAAACACGGGCGGCATCGGGCACGGCGGCATCGCCGACGATCTCCATGAAGCCGCCGGTAGTGAAATCGTGCAAAGTCGAGACGGCGCGCGGATGGCGCAGCAAGCTCTTCGGAGTAAAGATGATGAGGGGCTTGCGCGTGCCGCGGCGATCGTGCCCGCCATACATCTGACGGCGCAGCAGGTGGAAGTATTGCGCCGGCGTGGTGCAGTTGGCAACGATCAGGTTGTTTTCGGCGCACAGCACCAAAAACCGTTCGATGCGCGCGCTCGAATGCTCGGGGCCCTGCCCTTCGTAGCCGTGCGGCAGCAGCATTACCAGGCCGCTGGGCTGTCCCCATTTAGATTCGCTGCTGGCGATGAACTGGTCAATCATCACCTGCGCGCCGTTGGCGAAATCGCCGAACTGCGCCTCCCACAACACCAGCGTCAGAGGGTCGGCCAAGCTGTAGCCGAACTCGAACCCGAGCACTGCGAATTCGCTGAGCGAGCTGTCGTAGACATCGAAGCGCGCCTGGTCGGGAGAAATGTGCTGCAGCGGGATATAGTGCTGGCCCATCTCGGAATCGTAAAAGGCCAAGTGGCGCTGGCTGAAGGTGCCGCGGCTGGAATCCTGGCCGCTCAGCCGGATGGGAGTTCCCTCCAGGGCCAGCGTGCCGAACGCCAGTGCTTCACCGAATGCCCAATCGATGGCGCCATTCTTCTCAATCGCCTCGCGCCTCTTATCGACGAAGCCGCGCAGCTTGGGGTGCAGGTGGAACGTATCGGGGAAGGTAGTGATGGCGCGAACCACACGCTCGATTACGGCATGGTTCACGGAAGTGCGCGGGCATACATTGCCGATGTCTTCGCTGGGGACGGCGCTCAGTTCCTGCACGTCATACCGCTCGGCGGCGGCCTGCGCTGCGTCATATGCGTCGGAAAGGCGCTGGGCCTCGGCCTTTCGCATCGCCTGAACTTCGTCAGCGGTGAGGATTCCCTCCCGGATCAGGCGTTCCGAATAGATCGTTCCCACTGACGGATGCTCTTTGATCTTGCGGTAGAGGATGGGCTGCGTGTAGCTCGGGTCGTCGCCTTCGTTGTGGCCGTGGCGGCGATAGCAGATCATGTCGATCACCACGTCCTTCTTGAACTGCTGGCGGTAATCGAAAGCGATCTGTACTACGCGGATGGCGGCGTCCGGGTCGTCGCCGTTCAAATGGAAGATGGGCGCTTGCACGCCGCGCGCCACGTCGGTGGAATAGGGTGTGGAGCGCGCTTCATCGGGCAGTGTGGTGAAGCCGATCTGGTTGTTGATCACCAGGTGGATCGTGCCGCCCGTCGAGTATCCATCCAGTTGCGACAAGTTGAGAGTTTCCGCTACGACACCTTGTCCGGCGAAGGCCGCGTCTCCATGCAGAAGCAGGGGCAGCACGCGTTCGCGGCGCACGTCGCCCAAACGGTCCTGCTTGGGCCGCACGATGCCTTCCACTACTGGATCGACGGCTTCCAGGTGGCTGGGGTTCGGAGAGACGGTGGCGACGATTTCTTTACCGGCGGCGGTTTTGACCACTGCGCTCGCGCCCAGATGGTATTTCACGTCTCCGGATCCCTGCGTACTGGCAGGGTCGATGTCGCCTTCAAACTCGGAGAAGATCTTCTTGAGGTCCTTGCCCACCACGTTGGCCAGCATATTCAGGCGGCCGCGGTGCGACATGCCCATGACTACTTCGTGGACGCCGTCCTCCGACGCGCGTTCCAGGACCTCGGCCACAATGGCCAGCGCGGTTTCCCCGCCTTCCAACGCAAACCGTTTTTGACCCACGAAGCGCGCGTGCAGGAAGTGCTCGAACTCCTCGGCGGCGACCAGGTTGCGCAGCGTCCTCACGCGGGTTTGGCTATCAAGTTTCCAGTTGTTGGCCTCCGGCTCCATGCGGTGCTGCAGCCAGAGCTTTTGCTCGGGCACCTGGATATTCATGTACTCGCAGCCGATTTTGCCGCAGTAGGTCTGCCGCAGCGTCTCCAGGATCTCGCGCAGCGTGGCGACATGCTTGGGGCCCTCATCGCCGATGGCATCGCCCAGGGGGCCGGTGAGAAACTCGCGGTCCAGATCCCAGATGGTGAGGCCGTAGGTTTCCGGGTCGAGCTCGGCATGATAGCTGGGTTCTGTTCCGAGCGGGTCGAGGTCAGCCAGCAGATGCCCGCGCACCCGGTAGGCGTTGATCATCTGCATGATCCCCGCCTGCTTGGCGATTTCCGCGGTGCGCGCCGAAGCTCCGGGGACCAGCGGCCGGCGGTCCTTTTCCCAGCGCACCGGCTGGTGCGGCATGCGCAGATGTTCGAAGACCTCGTCGTAGAAACTGTCCTGGCCGTCGAGCAGCGCCTGTATTTTTGCCAGGAACATGCCCGACTCAGCGCCTTGAATAATCCGGTGATCGTAGGTGCAGCTCAGGCTCATCACCTTACTGAGCCCCAGCAGGGCGCGGGTCTCTTCGGCGGCTCCCTGGAATTCCGCGGGGAAGTCAATTGCGCCGGCCGCGATGATGGCGCCTTGACCCGGCATCAGCCGGGGATTCGACGATACGGTTCCCACGGTGCCCGGGTTGGTGAGTGAGATAGTGGTCCCCTGAAAATCGTCGGGGGTCAGCTTGCCTTTGCGGGCACGCGCCACCAGATCGTCGAACGCCGCGACATAATCGTGGAAATTCAGCGCCCCGGCGTTCTTGATATTGGGCACCACCAGGCTGTGCGTGCCTTCTCTCCCTTCCACGTCGACGGCAATCCCGAGGTTGACTTGCGACCGCGCCACGCGAAACGGTTGGCCGTCCTTCTCGGCGTAGGCATGGTTGAGGGTCGGCATGGTCTCCAGGGCCTTCACGATTGCCCATCCGATCAAGTGGGTGTACGAGACCTTGCCCTTGCCCACAAGCGTGCGGTGCTGATTAATGATGCGGCGGTTTTCGTCCATCACCTTCACGGCAATGGTGCGCTGGGACGTAGCCAGTGGGATGGCCAGGCTGGCGGCCATGTTTTCCGCAATCTTGCCGGCCACGCCGCGCAGCGGCTGGAGCACTTCGCCGGGCCCGGCCCCGACCGGAGGCGCGGCGGGCTGGGTGGAGGGCATCGCGCTACTGCCATTCGCAACCTTCGCTCCGGGATCCTCGAAAAGGTTCTTCCAACTCTGGTCGACGGTGCTGCGGTCGTGCAGATACTGTTGATACAGCTCGTCTTCGAGCCAGCTGTTGATTCCCATTTCCGGGTCGGTTTTGGTGGACATGAAGCGGACTTGTTCCTATCTATATGATACCGAGGCCACACGAATTATACTGGCCGGTATCCGGAACGGAAAGACTAACCCCGATTAACAATGGATAATTTGGCTTTGCAGACCGAGCGGCTGGTCTTGCGGCGTTGGCTCGATACGGATCGTGATGCGTTCGTACGGATGAATGCCGATCCCCGAGTGATGGAATTTTTTCCCGAGTGTTTGACGCGGGAGCAGAGCGATTCGATGATTTACCGCATCGAGAAGCACTTCGATATTCACGGCTTCGGTTTGTTCGCCGCCGAATTGCGGGCGACCGGGGAGCTGGTGGGTTTTGTCGGCTTGGCGATTCCGGGCTTCGAAGCATTTTTCACACCGTGTGTGGAAATTGGGTGGCGGCTGGGGGTCGCGTACTGGAATCAGGGCCTGGCGACGGAGGGAGCGCACGCGGTTTTGGAATTTGCGTTTACAACGGTGGGCCTGCTGGAAGTGGTGTCGTTCACTACGAGCGGAAACCTGCGCTCGCGGCGCGTCATGGAGAAGCTGGGAATGCAGTATGCAGGCGATTTTGAACACCCGCGGTTGCCTGAAGGCCACCCGTTGCGGCCGCACGTGCTCTACCGCTTGGCTAACGAGGCGGTTCTAGGCACTTCGAGAGGATTCGGCAAGTGACGCTCGGCATAGTAGCCGGGGCGTACACGTTCCACGATCTGGGCCACAGGCCTGTCCAGTACCCGGAAATACGCCTGCGGGCTCAGGCCGATCCAGAAGGCCCAGACTACTAGCGGCGCGAACACCGCGATTTCGCGCCAGGAGAGGTCGATCAGCTTCTGGTTCTTTTCCTTAATCTCACCGAGCATGGTTCGCTGGAACAACCACAACAGGTACGCGCCGCCGAGCGCGATCCCCACCACCGCCCACACCGCCCAGTTTAACGACATCTGGTAAGCTCCGCCGAGAATCGTAATCTCGCCAATGAACCCGTTGAGCGGCGGCATCCCCATGGAGCTGAGCGCGGCGATCAGGAAGATGATGGTGAACAGCGGCATGACCCTCAGCAGCCCGCCGTATTCCGAAATCTCGCGTGTGTGCCGGCGTTCGTACACGACGCCCACGATCAGGAAGAGCATGCCGGTTGAAATGCCGTGGTTGATCTGTTGGATGATCGAGCCAGCGATCCCGGCTGGGTTTAGCGCGAAGATCCCCAGCGTGCAGAAGCCCAGATGGCTCACCGAGGAGTAGGCCACCAGCTTTTTCCAGTCCTTCTGCATGAGGCAGGCCAGCGCACCGTACACAATGGCGATGATCGAAAGGATCGCCATGATGTTAATGATGGTCGGGTTCTTGGCCGAATCGGGCAGCAGCGGCAGCGAGAACCGTAGAAAGCCGTACGTCCCCATCTTCAGCAGGACGCTGGCCAGGATCACCGACCCGGCAGTGGGCGCTTCCACGTGGGCATCCGGCAGCCAGGTATGGAATGGCCACATCGGCACCTTCACCGCGAACCCTAGGAAGAAGGCCCAGAAAATCCACCATTGCATGCCCAGGGGAACCCGCGTCTGCAGCAGGTCGGCGATGCCAAAGCTGTAGGTATGCAATTGCAGGTAATGCTGGTAATAGAGCATCAGGATGCCGAGCAACATCAACACCGAGCCGATCAGCGTATAAATGATGAACTTCATGGCCGCATACACACGCCGCGGTCCGCCCCAGATGGCGATGATGAAGTACATCGGCACCAGCACGGTTTCCCAGAAGATGAAGAACAGTAGGAAATCGCGCGCCATGAAAACGCCCAGCATGGCAGTCTGCAGCAGCAGGAACAGCGCGTAGTATTCCTTCAATCGGACTTGGATCGCGTTCCAACTCGAAAGGATGGAGAGGAATCCGAGGACCGTAGTCAACAGGACCAGCAACAAGCCGAGGCCGTCGATGCCGATGTGGTAGCTGGCGCCCAGGCTGGGGATCCACGGGGCCTGCTCGACGAACTGGTAATCTTTCGACGAATCAAAGTAAAAGACCAGGGGCAGGGAAACCAGGACTCCCGCGAAGCTGGCTACGTTTGCCCACAGACGGATGGCGCGCGCGTTGGACGAAGGAAGGAACAGGAGAACCAGCAGGCCTGCCAGTGGGGTGAACAGGACAATTGAGAGTAAATGGTCCATATAGCTCTTATCGAAGCCACATGGTAACACCCGTACAGGGGTTTTAGAAAAGCCTCGCTGACTGTGAGCTCAAGCAGCCAAGGGCAGCCGTAATACCACCGCGGTCGCATCGTCGGTCTGATGTCCCTGCGAGAATTCATCCATTGATTGGAAGACAGCATCAACCAGGTCCGCGGCCGATCGCGCATGGCTTTCTGACGCTGCGTTGTGGAGGCCCTCTAATCCCCACTCCTCTCCCGACGGATTGGTCACTTCTACCATCCCGTCGGTATAGGCGAGCACAAGGTCACCGGAGTTGAGTTGCACCGATCCTTCTTCATAGGGCCAATCCGGAAACATCCCCACCGGGGCTCCGCCTGCCTCAAGCCAATCGATCGAACCGTCTCGCCGCAGGACCATAGGAGGATTGTGGCCTGCGTTGACATAGCGCAACGTGCTTATGGCGGCGTCGAAGACTCCATAGAATACGGTGGCGTACCGATCGGCGAAGGATGACGCGTGGACCTGGCGATTGACGGTTTCGAGCACCGCTGCGGCTCGATTCCCTGACAGCAAAGCCGCCGTACGTAGGGACGACTGGACGTTGGCGATCATCAGCGCCGCGGCCAAACCTTTGCCGGAGGCATCCCCCACGGCCAGCGCCAGGCGGTTGTTGGCGAGGGGCACGAAGTCATAGCAATCGCCGCCCAGCTGGTGCATTTGCCGGCATCGCGCGCTGTAATCCAGTGTGTCGATCGCCGGGGCTGGGTGCTGCATGAATCGCTGCTGTACATCGCAAGCGATCGCCCACTCGTAGTAATTCTCGGTAGCCATTGCCTGCGTTTGCATCTTCGACCCTCTCATAGGTAAGACGAACCAGCACCCGTAGAATCGACAGGAAGCGCGAAAAAAGAACTTGTATTACTGAGCCGTGATCAAAGGGAGCGGTGCTTTTGGGGGAATCAAGAAGGAGGGACGAAACGTCGGGAGCACCGGGCTGCGAATCCGACCACCGCGGCCCGGTTCCCACTCTATTGCTGCTGATAAGTCACCTGTAGCTCAGGTTTGCCATCAAACCACAGGAACGGGGTTATTTTCTGCATACGATTGATCCTCTTTTCGATTGGAATTAGCCACCGGGATTAGAGCGCGCAAACGCACGCCCCGCAAGTAGAGGCCCAGCCACACCAGCACGCCCAGGATTACGGTCACGATCCAGGACGGGTTACTGACTCGCACGTTGGTCGCGGTTGCCCCTCCCATCAGGCCGGCCATCAGAATGGCGCCCAGTATGCGGGTACGCGGAACCAAATAGATAACGGTACAAGCCAGCTCGATGACCCCGACAACAACAACAGTTTGTTCCGGAAATCCGTATTGGCTCAACCCTTCGATCATGGGGGCTGCTTTGAGCACTTTCGGGATAGAGGCGAACAGGATCAGGAGCGCTGGCAACGCACTGATTACGCGTCCGGTCCAAAGCGTTTTCTTCGAAGCTGGTAGGGCAGGGCTTCCGGCCAGCCGCACACCGCGTAAATAGAGTCCCACCCAAAGCAGAACGCCTATGTAGACCGGGAGCAGCATTTCGCCGAACAGGGAGCTGCCCACGCGCAGGTGCATCGCCACCGCCCCGCCGAGATATCCCGTCAGCAGGATCGCGCCCAGCGCAGACGTGGCCGGGTAAATGTAGATGACCGTACAAACGAGCTCGAGTACGCCGAGGGCGACAGCCAGGCTGATGGGAAAGCCCAGCCGGTCGAACGCCTGGACGACGGGAGCGATCTTCATCAGGTGCGTGACACCGTCCATCACCAGGAACGCCACCATCAAACCAGAGATGATCCGCCCCGCCCAAAGATGCTTGCTTGATGGAGATTGATCAGGCGACCGCATGACGCTTGTCCTCCTTGGCTGTGCTCGTATCCGGTAAGCCTTCAATTTCCAGCACGGGCCGGATTTCCACCGTGCCCCAGCGCCCCGCCGGGATCTCTCCTGCGATCTCGATCGCTTGATCCAGGTTGTCCACCTCGATAAGGAAGTAGCCGCCTAATTGCTCGCGTGTCTCGGCGAATGGCCCGTCCGTGATGAGCCGCTTGCCGTCGCGTATGCGAACGCTCGTCGCCGTGGAAGTGGGGTGCAGTGGACCGGCATACAAATACCGCCCGTCGCCATGGAGCTTTCGCGCGTAGGCGGCGGACGCCTGATAGCACTCGGAGCGCTCGGCCTCGCTCAGCCCGTTCTCATCCAGGTAAATCAGCAACATGTATTTCATTTTTGTGCCTCCATTGATGAAACGAACGGCCGCAGGCCAAATAGACACCCGATTGCGAAATAATTTTAAGATCGGGTATGCCAACAGACACCGCCTCAGCCGTGGAAGCATTGTACCGCTCGGACTGGGGCCGTATCGTGGCCACCCTGATCAAGCTTCTGGGCGATTTCGACCTGGCGGAAGAGTATGCACAGGAAGCATTTGCGGCCGCTGTGGACCAGTGGCCGGCGGCCGGCGTCCCGGAGTTCCCGCGCGCCTGGATTGTGCAGACCGCGCGCCATAAGGCCATCGACCGTCTGCGGCGGCAGACGCTGTTCACGGAAAAGATCCAAGCGCAGCTTGTCCATGACCTTGAGTCGACCATAACCGAACCGCAGTATGAGACCGGTGAGATTCCAGACGAACGGCTTCGGTTGATCTTCACTTGTTGCCACCCCTCACTGGCGCTGGAGGCGCAGGTCGCGCTGACGCTGCGCACACTTTGCGGGCTTGAGACCGACGAAATTGCCCGGGCATTTCTGGTGCCGACAGCCACCATGGCGCAGAGGCTGGTGCGGGCGAAACGCAAAATCCGGGACGCCAGGATACCTTATGTAGTGCCCGAGGCGAAGCAGATTGCCGAACGGCTCGAGGCGGTGCTGGCCGTGATCTACCTTGTGTTTAACGAGGGCTATGCGGCAACGCGCGGTGAGCAGTTGATACGGACTGACTTGGCCGCCGAAGCGATTCGCCTCGGCCGGATAGTCGGGATGTTGCTCACGCCAGGTCCTGGCGGCGCACCTCCGGCGGAGGCGACGGCTCTTCTGGCGCTGATGCTGCTCCATGATGCCCGCCGGGACTCGCGGGTCGACGAAGCCGGAGACATCGTCGTGCTTGAGGAGCAGGACCGCAGCCGTTGGCACCAGGCGCAAATCGCTGAAGCGTTGTCCCTGGTCGTGGAGGCGCTTCGCGGCCGGCCCGGCTCCTTCGCCCTGCAGGCGGCGATTGCGGCCGAACATTGCAAGGCAGTGCGCGCCGAAGATACCAACTGGCGGGAGATTGTCCGCCTGTACGGTGAACTGGAGCGCCTCGAACCCTCGCCCATTGTCTCGCTGAATCGCGCGGCGGCGCTTGCCATGGCGCAAGGTCCGCGCGCGGGCTTGACGATGATGGACGCTCTCACGGCAGGAGGCGATCTCGACAACTACCATCTGTTCCACGCCGCGCGCGCCGATTTACTACGCCGCCTCGGGTCCCGCGAGGAGGCGGCCAAAAGCTATGGTCGCGCACTGGAACTCGTCACCAACGATCGCGAGCGGAGGTACCTTCAACGGCGTCTGCGCGAGATGTGACCTTCTCGATTTACGCCGACCGATTCCGGAGCCACCCCTCTGAAAACCACCGCCGCGCGTTATAATAGCTTCTGACTCAGAGAGTTGCATTAAACCTATGGCGGAAATGAGCGTCATCTGGTTGCGCGTGGCGGCGGCTTTGTATTCGGTCGGGTTGCTGCACGCCATCCTCATGTTGGTGCGGCGGCGCGAGCAGTTGTTCCGCATCGCGCTGGGCACCTTTACCTTGGGAGCGGTGTTCCACTTTGTTTCCATCGTGGAAGAGGGCGTCGTCAGCAATCGCTGCCCCATCACCAATTTCTACGAATTGCTCTCGATGTGCGCCTTCCTGGTTGCCATCATCTATTTATTCGTGCAGTGGCGCTACCGAATGGAGAGCCTGAGTGCCTTCATCTTCCCGCTGGTGTTCGTCGGGTCATTGGTCGCCACGCTGGGCAACCCCGTGAGCCTCGGGGCGAGTCCCGTAGTCCGGAATGTCTGGCTCACGGTGCACATTGTGCTCGTGTTGCTCGGATTTGCAGCGCTGGTAGTCACCGCGGTGGCGTCGCTGCTCTACCTCTTCCAGGAGCGCGAGCTGAAGGCCAAGAAGCCGCGCAAGTTCTACTACCGGTTGCCGGCCCTGGGAACGCTGGATGACCTGATCTCGAAATCCATGGGCATGGGGTTTGTGCTGATGACCCTGGCTGTAATTGCCGCGAGCACTTGGGCCTTTGTAGTAATGGGAAGCTCCTGGATCCGGCAGCCGAACATCGCCATTTCCTATTTCACATGGGGCATTTATCTGGCCCTGGTTTTTCTGCGGACCACGGTAGGTTGGCGCGGCCGCAAAGCAGCCATCATGACCGTCGCCGTGCTTGGATTTTCGGCCATCACCTGGGTGGCGCATTCGCGCTTGGGATACTTGTTGCTGAAGCAATGAAACTGCTGCTGACAGGGGTGAGTCATAAGACTGCGCCAGTGGAAGTGCGCGAAGGCCTGGCATTTCACGAGGACCTGCTCCCAGCCGCATTGCAAGGCCTCAAATCCTGTGAGGGCATCAACGAGGCGGTTATCCTCTCCACCTGCAATCGAGTGGAGATCATGATTACCACCACGGATGGCGCCGACCCTCAGGCGATTGTCGATTCGTTCCTGGCGCAACAGAAAGCCATTGATCCAACCAGCATCGCGCCCAATTTATACCGGCACGAAGGGCGCGAAGCGATTCATCATCTGTTTCGAGTGGCGTCCAGCCTGGATTCCATGGTCATCGGAGAGCCGCAAATACTGGGCCAGCTCAAGGCGGCGTATGCCGCAGCCAAAGAGGCGGGTGCGTGCTGTGGATGGCTGGAGGGATTGATGACCCGCGCCTTCGGCGTGGCCAAGCGGGTCCGCTCGGAAACCGGCATCGGGCAGATGGCTGTCTCGGTGAGCTACGCCGCGGTGGAACTGTCGCGCAAGATCTTCGGATCGCTCTCGCATCGCACGGTCATGATCGTCGGGGCAGGGAAGATGTCCGAATTGGCGGCGCGGCACCTGCGGCGTTCCGGGGCCGACCGTGTCCTGGTCACCAACCGCACCCACGAACGCGCTGTCGAGATGGCCAAGCTGTTTCAGGGAACCCCGGTGGAATATACGCGCTTCACGGCCATGCTGCCTGAGGTCGATATCCTCATCGCTTCGAGCGGCGCGCCCCACTACATCCTGCACAAGGACGAGATGCAGCGGGTCATCGCCGCCCGACGCAACAAGCCGATGTTTCTGATCGATATCGCCGTGCCGCGCAACATCGATCCGGCGGTGAACGAGCTGGACAACGTCTTCCTCTATGACATCGACGACTTGAAGGAAGTGGTGGAAGCCAATCTGCGCGAGCGTTCCAAGGAAGCCGAGCGCGCCGAGGCTCTGGTGGAAGAAGAAGTCGAGCGTATGATGGTCCGCCTCAAGGTGGCGGAAGTCACGCCCACCATCGTGGTTCTGCAGGAGCAGCTCGAGCAGATCCGCATCGCCGAAATCGAGAAGGTGCGCCACAAATACGGGCCGCTGACGCCCGAGATGGAGCAGGCTTTGGAGGCGGCGACGCGCGGGATGATCAATAAGATCGCGCACGGGCCGATTTCCGAGCTGCGAAACCAGGCGGGGCAGCCCGATGCCGCGCACGTCATCGCGGTCGTCAAGAAAGTTTTTCACCTGCAGGATTGAAGCATGCTCGTTATCGCGTCGCGCGGTTCCCAGCTCGCATTGTGGCAAGCCCATTGGGTGGAGGGCCAGCTTGCGCGGTCGGGCCTTTCCAGCCGCATCGAAATCATCAAGACCACTGGGGACAAGATTACCGATGTGCCGCTCGCTCAAGTGGGAACCAAGGGCCTGTTTACGAAAGAAATCGAAGACGCGCTGCTGGATGGACGCGCGGATCTGGCGGTCCACAGCCTTAAGGATCTACCGACGGAGCTGCCGCAGGGATTGATTCTGGCAGGCGTTCCCTGGCGGGAAGATCCTCGTGATGCCATTGTGGGCCGCAAGCTCGACGAGTTGCCGCAAGGCGCTAAGGTAGGAACCAGTTCGCTTCGGCGCTCGGCGCAGTTGAAGAAGCTGCGGCCCGATCTGCAGATCGAATCGGTGCGCGGCAATCTCGACACGCGGCTTCGCAAGTTGGATGGAGGCCGTTACGACTCCATCGTGCTGGCCGCGGCAGGGCTGAAACGGCTGGGCTGGGGCGGCCGGATTGCCGAGTTGCTGGCACCCGAAGTGATGTGCCCGGCAGTGGGTCAAGGAGCGCTGGCGCTGGAAGCGCGCGAAACGGGCAAGGGCCGCGATGCCTGCGCCGCTCTCGACCACGCGGCCACGCGCGCGGCGGTCACGGCCGAGCGTGGGGTGCTGGCGGCTTTGGGCGGCGGATGCCAGGTGCCCATCGGAGCGTATGCCACGGTGGAGAACGACTGCCTGCGATTGATGGCCGTGGTGGTTTCGCCGGACGGCTCGGAACTGGTGAGTGCTCGATCGGAAGGGGCGGCCCACGAGGCCGCAATACTGGGGCGCGCACTGGGCCAGGAACTTCTCGAACGCGGCGCCCGAAAGATTCTCGACGCGGTGTATGCCGGGTAAGGTCTACCTGGTCGGTGCGGGCCCCGGCGATCCCGACCTCATCACGTGGAAAGGCCGCCGCATCCTGGAACACGCCGATGCCGTCCTGTTCGACCACCTTGCCAACGACGCCCTAGTGGAACTGGCCCCGCCCGAAGCCGAGCGGATTTACGTGGGCAAGAAGAAATCGATCCACGCGTTCACGCAGGAAGAGATCTGCGGCATGATGATCGAGCGTGCGCGGCGCGGGCTGGCGGTGGTCCGGTTGAAGGGTGGCGATCCGTTCATCTTTGGGCGCGGCGGGGAAGAAGCCGAAGCGCTAGTGGACGCGGGCGTGGCATTCGAAGTGGTGCCCGGGGTCACAACGCCGCTCGGCATCGCCGCGTACACCGGCGTCCCGCTGACGCATCGCGAACATACCTCCGTAGTTACGTTTGTGACGGGCCACGCCGTCGATGCGATCGACTGGGATAGAGTCGGTCTCGCCGAGACACTGGTGATTTTCATGGGACTCACCACTTTCGGCGCAATTGCCAAGGCTCTAATTTCGCGCGGCCGTCCCGCAGACACTCCAGCGATGGCTGTGCGATGGGGCACCCGGCCCGATCAGGAAACCTTGGCCGGCACGCTGTCGACGCTGCCCGCACAAATTGAACAGCGCGGGTTGAAGCCGCCCGCCACCATCATCGTGGGTGAAGTGGTGCGCCTGCGGGAGAGGCTCGATTGGTTTGAACGGCTGCCGCTATTCGGCAAGCGCATTGTGGTGACCCGCGCCAAAGGCCAGGCCGAAGCGCTTTCCGCGCGCCTGCGTTCTTTGGGTGCGGAGGTGGTGGAGTTACCGACGATTGAGATCCGGCCCGCCGCGGATAACGGTCCGCTCGACCGGGCCATTGCGTCCCTTGCCTGCTACGACTGGCTGATCTTCACCAGCGCCAACGGAGTACGCTTCTTTCTCGATCGACTGGACCGCTCCTCTACCGACTTGCGGGCGCTGCGCGCGAAAATCTGCGCGATTGGTCCGGCGACGCGCGCGGCCGTTGAAGCTCTCCATCTCGAGGTGGATCTCATGGGCAAGGAATACGTGGCGGAACGTCTGCTCGAAGCCTTCGCGGCGCACGATTTGGCCGGCAAGCGCGTACTGCTCCCGCGTGCGGCGGTGGCGCGCGACCTCGTGCCCACGGAGTTGACGCGTCGTGGCGCCCTAGTGGAAGTGGTGGAAGCCTACCGCACTGTAACACCCGAGGACGCCGTCGAGCGGACCGCTGCGGCGTTCGCGCACAAGCCTGACTGCGTTACCTTCACCAGTTCCTCCACCGTCCAGAATTTCGTAACTGCGGCAGGATCCGCCGCGCTCGAAGGCGTGAAGGTGGCCACCATAGGCCCGGTCACATCGCAGACGGCCCGCAGTCTGGGCATATCCGTGACTGTGGAAGCCCAACCGTTCACAATCGACGGATTGGTGAACGCGATTCTGGAAACGCTATAACGGCCGTCTGCGCGGCCGCTCGTAGAGATAGTATGATCATCACTGAGGTCGCGGGCAAGGAGAGACCATGCTGGGAAATCGCTCGTGGGAGGAATGGATCCGTCAATATTCCGCGAGCCATCAGAATCCCGTAAACCGGGTTTGCCACACGGTGGGAATACCCATGATCGTGGTTTCCCTGCTGCTCATACCGGTGGCGCTCTGGCGAACCGGATGGTGGTGGCTGCCGGTGTCCTTGTTCGCGGCCGGCTGGGTGTTTCAATTCGCAGGCCATGTGTTTGAACGCAAACCTCCCGAGTTCTTTAAAGACTGGCGGTTCTTGTTTGTGGGCGTGCGTTGGTGGTTCGCGAAGATGGCCCGGAAGGCATAAGCCTTAAACGGGTGGGAAGCAAGCCTTCCTACTTGGGATAACCCGGCGTGGCCTTCACCTCTGCAATCTGCTTATCGTGGCGCATGGTGTGCAAAGGTGCGTAGATCAGCCATTGGTAGGCGTTCAAAGCGCCGAAAAATGGGTTATCGATGGTGTATTGTTTCAGGGGAAGGTCCGTCTCGGTCGCAAACCTGGCTATCTCTACGCGCTGTCTTTCGAAGCGCTCCTTGACTTGAGCCGGAGTCATTCCCCCCTTGGGTACGATTGCTTCTGGGGCCTGCGCCTTTCCGAGACGCGGCGCCAGGACCGCTACCAAAGTCTCCGTCTTGCCCTTGGTCTTCTCTTCCCAAGCCGGGTTGGCGGGTGAAGAGATCGCTTTCTTAACGTTAGCGAATTGCGATGCCTCGGCAAGCACGATATGTTCGGCTACTTCGCCAACCGACCAGCGGTCTGGCGACGGTTTCCACCTCCACTGCTGGTCCGTTACACCGTCGATGGCAGCCAGGAATTCCTTGCGTGATTCCTCCAGCCAGTTGAGGGCCTTCGTGCGTTCCTCAGGTGTCATCCGTGCGTCGCCGGCGGATAATGGCGCGCACAGCAACAACGACAGCAGGACCACTAGCGCGAAATATCGCGGCCGGATCGTGCTCATGGATGTTTTTCTCCTGGCCGTAAGCCCACCATATGACCATTGATTCCGACGTCGCGGTTGTTCTCCTGGCAGACATACTCGAGCGGATCCCAACCGGGCTGCCACGCAACCTTCCATCCCACGGTCCACGGCTTAGCGTAGGCGCCGGGATCGTCGATGGTGGCCTGGTAGTGCAGCGTATTTTCGTCCGTGCGCGTATAGCGCTCGATCACGTGCAACTGCTCCGTGTGTGGATGACCGGCGGCATCCAGCCACGTCCGGTCATTCAAACCGACCACGTCCACCACCAGGGTGTCGCCTTCCCAGTGGCCCACGCTGTGCCCCAAGTACGTCGGGTTCAACTGTTCGGGCTTTGGATGCGGACGGCCGTCCATATAGATCATGCGCCACATGTGCGCCCCGCCCTCATAGACCTGCATGATGCGGTCAGGCAGTTGATAGATCTGCATGGGAAACGGAGTATTCATCATGCGCGGAATTCCGGGCGGCAGACACAGGCTTTCCGGATCATCTTTGGAGAGCGTTGCTTCCCGCTGCTCGTACACGTCTTTCGCCCAAGGCAAAAAGGGCACATCGATGCGCTGATCCACCATCTTCATCTGGGCGGCGCGCGTCTTTTCGTCCTTTTCGCCGCGGCCGTTTCCGGAGATGTCATCCACGATTCGCGGCGACCAGACACCCTTTCCGTTTCCCAGGTCCGGATGGCCATCCGCCATCCGCGGCACTTGGGCGGATGCCAACACCACGCCACCTAGCCATACAGCGATCCAATATCTCATCGCTATTTCGCTGCTGGTTGAAGCCCGACCTTTATGTGACCCTCGGTGACGTCCTTGTTATTCTCTTCGCAGGAGTACTCCATAATTTCCCATTCGGGTCGGAGGGTCCAGGTCCTCACGCTATCCCAGGGCTTGGTGTAGGTCTGCGGGTCGTCGATGGTCAACACGTAATCGATGTGGCCCAGGTCGCGGCGCTTAAAACGCTCGATCGTGTGTAGCTTGTCGCTGACCGGATGGCCGATGGTATCCACTTTAGTCTTGCCGTTGAAGGCAACGGTATCGATGACGAGCGTGTCTCCGTCCCAGCGGCCCACCGAATTTCCGTACCAGGTGGCGTCCGGATCCTTGGGGTGACTGCGCCCGTCGATGGGTGTGACGTGGAACCAGCTATTCTGCTCATACAGCATGGCAATGTACTTGTCGTTCTGGATGATCTGGATGGGGTGCGGTCCGCCCACGGATCGGAGTAAACCGAATGGCAGGCAGCTTCCGGTGTAGTCGCCCTTCTCAGCGTCGTAACTCTCCCACTGTTGTTTCCCCCAGGCGGTAAAGGGAAGTTCCTTCACTCCCTTGCAGCAGGCCATATCCTGTGTGACATCGGCCATGCGCGGGCTCTGCCAGACGCCACTGAAATCCGGTTTGCCACTGGCCAGGCGCGGCGCCGGTCCACTGGGCGGCTTCGCTCCCTTTTCCTGCCCGGCAACCAGTCCGGCCAAACCTAGAGATATGAGAGCTGCAGTTACGAGCGGTGTACGAAACCTAATCCTCATTGGGACATCTCCTCGATTGTGGATGTAGCCTATCCCCCGGCTGCACCGATTGTCAAGCCGGGGCCATGCTTTTAGCTCGCCCAGTTTACTTCGATTCCCTGTTCCGCGGATCCTTGCCGAGAATGTGCTCCACGTCGCGGTTATTCTCCTGGCAGATGTACTCCATCAGGTCCGTCTTGGTTTGGAGCGTGGCGTGGCCGTAGAGCGTAAATGGTTTGGTATACGCGCCGGAGTCTTCGACCGTGGTCTCCCAATCCAGGTGCCCTAAATCGGGGCGCCGGTAGCGTTCAACGGTATGCAACTGAGGCGTGTGGGGGTGCCCTGCGAAGTCAAACCAGAACCGATCGTTGAACCCGACGCTGTCGATCACCAGGGTGTTTCCTTCCCACTTGCCAATCGACTCCCCGTACCAGGTGGGGTTCGGATCGGCCGCGTGGCCGCGTCCGTCCATGAAGATCTGACGATAGCTGTGGATGTTCCCCTCGAACAGGAAGAACGTGATTCCGGGGCTCTGCACGATTCTCCAGGGGTACGGCGCTAAGCGCGGCACGCCGGTGGGCAAGCAATTCGCCTCGGGATCGTCCTTCGACATGCGCTCTCGTGTGAGCTTCGCCGCCCATGGCTGCAAAGGAAGGTTCTCGCCAGGCTTGAGCGCGTCGGCGAGGTCGTAGATGAAATTGCGATCGGGACTCCAGACGCCGGAGAAATCCGGCTTGCCGTCCGCTAAACGTGGCGCGGGTCCTTTGGGAGCGGCGGCAGCCCGTCCGGCTCCTTCCTCCTGCGCGAAAACAGCCAACGGAAGCAGCGTTACGATTCCCACGAGCGCTGCGCGTTTTGCCAATGAACGAATGGAGCGCGGCATTTCGAATCCCCCATTTTGTCGATTCTACTTCCCCACCATGTGCGCGGAGTCTTTCTCGCCTTCCAGGCAGACATATTCCAGCAAGTCCGAATCGACTTGCAGGGCCAGGTTCAATTTCACAGTCCAGGGTTTCGTGTACGCCTTGGGATCGTCCACGGTCATCTCGATCTCCATCGACCCGAAGTTGATACGGCGGAAGCGCTCGGTGATCTTGGCCGCGCTGGTGAGTGGACTGCCATCGTAATCGGCCCAGAGCCCGTCGCGAAAGCCGATAGTTTCCACCACCAACGTGTCTCCCACCCAGTTGCCGGTCGAGTAACCATTCCACGACGGCTGGGGATCTTCGGGCAGCGGCCGGCCGTCGGTCAGGATTTGCCTGTACTCCATATCGCGCTCGTGCAGAATCGCCAGGTAGCCGGGCACTTGGATGAACCGGCGAGGAAACGGATGTGTATTCATTTGCAGGATGCCGAGCGGCATGCAGTGGACGTCCGGATTGTCTTTGCTGTGGTCCGCGGCGCGCTGGTTTCGCACCTGCGCGGCCCAAGGCTGATACGGCAGGCCGCCGGGAACCACCGAACCGAAATCCCAGAATGGTCCCGTGGCATTCACCTGGCCCTCCAGGCTCTCGTTCAGCGGTCGCAGTCGTATGGGCGCCCAAATGCCCGAGAGGTCGGGCTTCCCATCCTTGGTGCGCGGCGCCGGGGCGGAGAGATTCGGCGATCCATCCGGCTTCTTGGGCAGTCCCGCTGTAGGATAGTGGACCCACTGCGCGGGCAGAACGTGCGCCGCGGCCAAGCCAGCCAGGA
This sequence comes from Bryobacteraceae bacterium, assembly GCA_035948775.1. Lineage (GTDB taxonomy): Bacteria > Acidobacteriota > Terriglobia > Bryobacterales > Bryobacteraceae > PSRJ01. The sequence continues at coordinate 58,637 of DASZIV010000108.1, read as the reverse complement.
TTATCCAGGCTTTCATGAGAACGCCGCTTAGTATACACCTAATGGCGCCGCTCTCCTTGGTCACGACTCTTGACGCAGCCTTATCGAGCCGTGGCCTAAGTGAGCGGTGCTTTTGCGCCCTTCCCGCAGAAATATGGTGTGTTATAGTTGACCCTCAAACCCGGCCAGGGGAGGCCATTCCATGTTGAAGCGCCGTCTGCTCGCGGGCGTCATGTTGCCCGCTCTTTTCCTTCTCGTTTCCTGCAATCGGCCGAAGACTCTCGACGACTCCGCCCTACGCAGTGCCGATCAGGACTCTGGCAACTGGCTCATGTATGGACGAACCTATGACGACCATCGGTTCAGTCCTTTGAACCAGATCAATGAGGAGACGGTGGCAACGCTTGGGCTGGCCTGGAGCCGGGAGTTGGATACCACGCGCGGTCTGGAAGCAACGCCACTGGTGGAGGACGGCATCATCTACACCACAGGCTCCTGGAGCGTGGTGTACGCCATCGACGCCAAGACGGGAGAAGTCCGCTGGACCTATGATCCGAAGGTGAATCGGGCGCGCGCTTACTTCATCTGCTGCGACGTAGTGAATCGCGGCGTGGCGCTGTACCGTGACAAGGTGTACGTGGGGACGCTGGATGGCCGCCTGATCGCGCTCGATCAACATTCCGGCTCGCCTGTGTGGACCGCAGCGACCACCGATAGCGCCAAACCGTACTCGATCACCAGCGCCCCGCGCATCGCCAAGGGACTGGTGGTCATCGGCAACGCGGGCGCGGAGCTTGGCGTGCGCGGGTACATCTCGGCGTACGACGCCGAAACCGGCAAGATGGCCTGGTGCAGCTACACCGTTCCGGGCGATCCCTCGAAAGGGTTCGAATCGAAGGCCATGGAAAACGCCGCCAAGACTTGGACCGGCGAGTGGTGGAAGACGGGCGGTGGCGGCACACCGTGGGAAGGCATTGTCTACGACCCCGCGCTCGAGCTGCTGTATTTCGGAACGGGCAACCCCACTGCCTGGTACCGCGCCCTCCGCGGCAAAGGCGACACACTGTACACGGCGTCTATCCTGGCGGTTCATGCGAGCACCGGCGAACTAGCGTGGTATTTCCAAACCACGCCGGGGGACAACTGGGATTATGACGCGACGCAACCGTTGGTGCAGGCCGATCTCACCATCGACGGACGCGCGCGCAAGGTGATCATGCAGGCCAACAAGAACGGGTTCTTCTACGTCCTGGACCGTGCGACCGGCGAGTTCATCCAGGGCGCGCCGTTCGTCAGAGGCGTTACCTGGGCCACCGGACTCGACCCCAAAACGGGGCGTCCCATCGAGGCGCCCGGCTATGCGGAACTCAAGCCTGTGATCGCTTCGCCTAGTCCGGACGGTGCGCACAATTGGAATCCGATGGCGTTCAGTCCGATGACCGGCTTGGTTTACCTGCCGGCAAAAGCGGGCGCGCAGTTCGTGCATGCGCCCGATCCGAAATGGAAATACGATCCTGAGGGCAGTAATATCGGCCTTGACGGAATGTACGATGGGCCGCTCAACGGCCAGCTCGCCAAAATGCCTCCAGCCACCGGCCAACTGGTTGCCTGGGATCCGGTGCAGCAAAAAGCGGTGTGGACTGCGAACTCTCCGGTGGCGGATGGCGGAGGTGTCCTGGCTACGGGTGGAAACCTGGTGTTGCAAGGACGCGCGGACGGCATACTCGCCGCCTATCGAGCCACCGATGGCAAACAGCTTTGGACCTTCGACGCCGGCACGGGAATCATCGGCCCCCCGGTAACCTATCTCGTCAACGGTGTGCAATATGTGTCGGTGATGGCAGGATGGGGTGGAGGCGCCGGAATGTTCAACGCTCCCGGATCGGGTCCGGTCAAGCCGGGCTTCGGCCGGATAGTCACCTTCATGGCAGGCGGCGCCGCGACGTTGAAAGTTCCCGCGTACGGCCATAAGGGCCCTCCCACGCCGGCTCTGACCACCAACGCCTCCGCGAAGACGATACACGAAGGGGGCCTGCTTTTCAATGCGCAGTGCGCGCAATGCCACGGCATAGACGCGGTGGCCGGCCCCGTGCCCGATCTCCGCTACGCCAGCAAGGAGACTCTGGAAGGGATCGAAGGTATCGTTCTGGGTGGCAGCCGCGCTGCATCCGGCATGCCGTCTTTTCAAAAGATTCTGACCGCCGCGCAGGTTCGGGAGATCCAAGCCTACATCATCTCGCGCGCTCGCGAATCGGCCAAGACGGCGACGAATCAGAGCAGGCAGTATGGAGAAAGATAACCATGAAAAATTCATTGCCGGCACGGGAATCTGCGATCGGACGGCGTGATTTCATCAAGGTTGGTGCTGGTGCGGCTGCGGCGATCAGCATGCTGAATCTCGTCCCGGCGCGGGCGCAGGCTCCTTCGCCGCAGGGAGTCCCGTGGTGGGCGGCGCGACCCGGGAAAGCGGGAGTGGGTGCGCCGGCGGCGATTGACATGCACGCGCACTGGTCTCCGGAACTCTACAACCAGGCCCTGGCCCAGCTGGGACAGCCGATCGCCAATCCCTTTCCACTCGATTACGATCTCGACAAGCGACGCCAGTGGATGGACGACCATGGCGACCTGATGCATTGCCTGACTCTCTCCGGCGCTATGCCATGGCAACGCACCACGGCGATTGAGGGCGCACATCTCGCGCAAGTGATCAATGATGCCGGTATCCAAGCCCACCAGAAGCACCCTGACCGCTTTGTCATCGGCGTCGAGCTGCCCATCCGCGATTCGGAGCTCGCCCTGAAGGAGCTGAACCGCGTCGCCGGACAGCCTGGCGTGCGTGCAGTCCACTTGCCGGATTCGATCGAAAACCACGATTACCTGTTCGATCCGGGCTTTGCCCCGGTCCTCGCGCGCATCCAGGAACTGAACTATCCGATCATCTTTCATCAGATGGATGGCGTGCCCAACACCTTCGGCGGCAGCCGTACGGCAGGGCCGCCTAACCTGGCCCCAGGGATCGACGCTCCCATCGAGCACACCTTTCTGGCGAGCAAATTCATCTATACCGGTTCGCTCGACAAATATCCGAATCTGCAAATCGTCTTGCCGCATGCCGGCGGCGCATTTCCTTACCTGGCGGGTCGCGTCGAGCATTTCCTCTTTCACATGAATGACCGGGGAACCTCGATCGCACACCCGTTCCGGGACTACTTACGTCGATTCCATTACGACTATCTGATCTATTATCCGGAGGCGTTCCGTTTTCTCATGGAGTTGGTTGGATCGGACCGCATCGTAGTCGGCACCGACCATTTCGCAGCCCGAGACGTCGACTACCCGACGGCGGTTCTGGACCAGTTCAACCTAACGGCCGCGGACCGCGACCGCATTCTCAAAGGAAACGCGATGAGGCTTCTTCACCTATAGACCGTTTCGGGGTCAGCGTTTCCGCCTGGTCACGAAAAACGTGCGCCCTTTGCCCAGCTGGCCGGACATCCCAAGGTCGCCGGCATCGTAGCAAACCAGCTCCCCGAACCCGGCGCGCTCCAGCGCCTCGCCGATTTCATCAGTGGTATAACAGCGCTCGCGAATCACCACGTCCGAGCGGCGCCACACGCCAGTGATCGAACGAAACATGGTGAGGTTGCAGCAGGCCATGCGCGTGCGGAAGTCATAGCCGGCGCCTGTTATGGTGAGGACGTGGTCGTCGCGTACCAGCGCGAAGTCCTCGCCCCAGTGCGTCTGGTACGCCTCTTCCAACAGCATGTCGAACGCCAGCCAGCCGTTGGGCTTGAGCGCGGCCGAGATATTGCGGAAGGCTGCTTTCAGCTCGTCCTTCTCCAGGATGTGATTCAGGCTATCAAACGTGGAGACCGCCGCGTCGTATCGCTCGGTGGTTTGGAAGCTGGCAACTTCGGCCACCCGGAGGTCGGCTTGGGGCGCGGTCTCGCGGCTGTAACGCACCATCTCCGGAGAGGCGTCAAAGCCGGATACCCGGTAGCCGCGCTCGCCCAACCGGGCGGCCAGATAACCGGTACCGCAGCAAACGTCCAGCACGTGCGCGCCGGCGGGCAGGTGCTGCAGTATGATGCGGTCCAGGATTGGAAATGCCAGGCTGTGAAATTCCCCGTTCCAATAGCGGTGATAAAACCAGGCAAAGTCGTCGTAGGCGGCCATTGGTTTCCAGCATTGCATACTGTATCGACCTTCCCATTTGAGCCTGATGGACGATCCCGTGAAACAAAGCAACACTGTGGGCATGGTGACATACGGCACCGCCGGGCCAAACAGGCAAATAAATATTTACAAGGTCAGTTTCCGCAATTGGATTACATCAAGAAGACAACGGTGTAGTGATATAGTGAAGAAAACCCCGCGAAGGGGACCAAGAAGTTACCAATATAGGGTCAAATTAGATCGACGCGGCCCGGCGGGACCTAAACTCCCGCCGGGTTTCTCTTTTTGTGGGGCGCGCGTCAGCTGCCGTGCGTTTCGTTACCGCTGAATACATCACGGGTTTTGTTCTCGATCCGGTGCCAGCTCTCATCCAATTTTTGCCTGGTACCATCCCAAGTCTCCTTGGTGGCGTTTTTCGCTTCGTCCAGATCGTGTCGTAGCGCAACTGTCTGCTCCTCCATTTCCTTCCAGGCACGCTTCGACTTGCGGTCGGCCTTGTCTTTAGCAAGTTCCCACCGTTGTTGTAGTTCATCAAGATCCTGTTGACGCCGGCTAACGTAGGTGTCTCGGTCGACGGTCCAATCGTTAACGGTCGGAGCGGGCTGGCTGGCGGCCGGTGAGCTGTCGGCCACGCGGTCGGCATTGCTTCGGTTGTCTTTCCCGCAGCCGATAGCGGCAGCGACTACCAGCACCCCTACGGTTGCAAAGAGAATTGGTTGGGTCTTCACAGTTACCTCCCGGCGTGCTAATGAGCACGCCAGTCGCCGTTGGGAGGCCGGTCACCCGGGGAGAAGCCTATGCCACGGTCTTCTTGGGTTCGTGGATTTCCTGTAAGCTCCACACGCGTATGGGGTCGCGGCGCAAAGCGGCCACCGCATCGGCGGCGGCACGCGCACCGCTCATGGTCGTAATGCACGGCACACGGTAGGTAACTGCTGCACGGCGGATGGCGCGCTCATCCATGAATGCGGGCGCGCCGGTGGTGGTGTAGATCGCCAGTTGTACGGAACCGCCCTTGAGCAGGTCCACGGCATTCGGGCGGCCTTCGTTAACCTTGAAAATGTTCTTGACCGTCAGGCCCGCAGCGCGCAGGGCGGCGGCGGTGCCGCGCGTGGCCACCAAACTGAACCCGAGCTCTGCAAATCGCCGCGCCACTGACACGGCTTCGGCCTTGTGGTGGTCATTCACGCTGATGAAGACGCTGCCCTTTTCCGGCAACGGACTCCCGGCGCTGATCTGCGCCTTCAAGAAGGCTTCGCCGAAATTCGCGCCCACTCCCATCACTTCACCCGTCGAGCGCATTTCGGGTCCCAGCGCGGGATCCACGCCGGGGAACTTATTAAAAGGGAATACCGGCGACTTTACGAAATCCTGCGAGACTGAAAGCTTAGTTGTTCCAGTGGCGGCTCCGTAACCGTAGTCCCGCAGCTTGCGGCCCCACATGAGGCCCACCGCGATCTTCGGCAGAGGCACGCCGGTGGCTTTGCTAACGTAGGGCACGGTGCGCGAGGCGCGCGGGTTGACTTCCAGTACGTACACCTTGCCGTTCTGAATGGCATACTGCACATTCATCAGTCCAATCACGTGTAGAGCCTTCGCCAGGCGCACCGTATAGTCTTCGATGGTTTGGATCGTCTTGTTCGGGAGCGACTGCGGCGGCAGCACGCAGGAGCTGTCACCCGAATGTACGCCGGCCTCTTCGATGTGCTCCATAATGCCCGCGATCAGCACGTCGTCGCCATCCGCTAGTGCATCCACGTCGACCTCGATGGCGTCTTCCAGGAACCGATCGACCAACACCGGGCGGTCCTGCGAGAACGTGACGGCCTCGCGCATGTACTGCCGTACCATTTCTTCGTCGTACGCGATCACCATCGCCCGGCCGCCCAGAACGTAGCTGGGCCGCACCAGCACGGGATACCCGATGCGCCGCGCAACCTCGCACGCCTCTTCCACGCTGGTGGCGGTTCCGTTTGGGGGCGAAGGAATGGCCAGGTCGTCGAGCAGCCTGCCGAAAAGCTTGCGATCTTCCGCCAGGTCGATGTCCGCGGGATCGGTGCCGATGATTGGCACGCCCAGCCGCTTTAGGGGCAACGCAAGGGTGAGCGGCGTCTGGCCGCCGAACTGCACGATTACTCCGTCGGGCTTTTCCGTATCGTAAATGTTGAGCACGTTCTCCAGCGTGAGCGGCTCGAAGTAGAGGCGGTCGCTGGTGTCGTAATCGGTGGATACGGTCTCGGGGTTGCAGTTGACCATGATCGATTCGACGCCCAGCTCGCCGCGCAGCGCAAACGAGGCGTGACAGCAGCAGTAATCGAACTCAATTCCCTGACCTATGCGGTTGGGACCGCTGCCCAGGATCATGACTTTCTTGCGGTCGCTGGGGTCGGCCTCGCACGAACCTTCGTAGTTCGAATACAGGTACGGAGTGAAGCTTTCGAATTCGGCGGCGCAGGTATCCACGCGGCTAAACACAGCCTTCACGCCCAGTTCTTTGCGGCGCGCCCGGACAGAGATTTCATCGGAGTCCCAGGATTTCGCCAGTTGCGCGTCGGAGATCCCGTAGCGCTTGGCGGTACGGAAGGTCTCCCGGGAAACATCCGCCAGGGACGCATGCCCGGCGCCCAGTGCGGCTTCGAAATCGACCACCTCTTTGATTTGCTCCAGGAACCAGCGGTCGATGGAGGTCAACTCGTGAATCTCTTCCACGCGATAGCCGTTGGCCATGGCGAAGCGGATGTAGTTCAGCCGGTCGGGCGTAGGAGTGATCAGCTTTTGCTTTACCAGGCTTTTGTCGAACTTCTCCGAGCCGAAAGCCTTGCCCGTCTCCAGGCTGCGCATTCCCTTCCAGAGCGCTTCCTTAAAGGTGCGGCCGATAGCCATCACTTCGCCCACCGACTTCATCTGCGTGCCGAGCGTCGTGTCAGCACCGGGGAATTTCTCGAAAGCCCATTTGGGAATCTTGGCGACCACGTAATCGATGGTCGGCTCGAAGCAGGCAGGCGTCTTGCGCGTGATGTCATTGCGGATTTCGTCGAGCCGATAGCCCACCGCAAGCTTCGCGGCAATCTTAGCGATCGGAAACCCGGTGGCTTTCGAGGCCAGCGCGGAGCTGCGCGAAACACGCGGATTCATTTCTATGATCACCATCCGCCCGTTCCGCGGATTCACGCCGAACTGTACGTTGGAGCCGCCCGTATCGACGCCGATCTCACGCAGGCATGCAATGGAGGCATCGCGCATCATCTGGTATTCGCGGTCGGTAAGGGTCTGGGCCGGCGCTACCGTGATGGAATCGCCAGTGTGGACACCCATGGGGTCGAAATTCTCAATGGAGCAGACGATGATGCAGTTGTCATCGAGGTCGCGCATCACCTCCAGCTCGAATTCCTTCCAGCCGAGCACGCTCTCCTCGATGAGTACCTCGTGCACCGGCGAGAGGTCCAGGCCGCGCTCCAGAATCTCGGCGAGTTCTTCGCGGTTGTAGGCGATGCCGCCGCCCGTGCCGCCCAGAGTGAAACTCGGCCGCAGAATCGCGGGGTAGCCGATGCGTTCGGCGAATTCGAGTCCGGCAGCGACGGAGTTCACCAGATGCGACTGCGGCGTTTCGAGCCCGATCTTGCGCATGGCATCCTTGAACAGGAGCCGATCCTCGGCCTTCTTGATGGCGTCGATCCTGGCGCCAATCAGCTCGACGTGGTACTTCTCCAGCACTCCGGCTTCGGCCAAAGCCACCGCCAGGTTCAGCCCGGTTTGGCCGCCCACCGTGGACAGCAGCGCGTCGGGGCGTTCGCGCCGGATAATCTCTTCCAGGTACGGAACCGTCAGCGGTTCGATATAGGTTTTGCTCGCCAGCTCCGGGTCGGTCATGATCGTGGCCGGATTCGAATTCACCAGCACCACCTCGTACCCATCGCCCTTCAAGGCCTTGGCCGCCTGCGCGCCGGAGTAGTCGAACTCGCAGGCCTGGCCGATGACGATGGGGCCGGAGCCGATGATCAGTATGCGATGGAGATCGTTGCGTCGGGGCATCCGTTACTGGTTCTCGCTCATGAGCTGGACGAAGTCGTCGAACAGATAGTGCGAATCGTGCGGGCCCGGCGCGGCCTCCGGGTGATACTGCACGCAAAACACGGGATGGCGGCGGTGGCGAAATCCTTCGAGCGTCTGGTCGTTCAGGTTCAGGTGGGTGATCTCCACATCGTTGAGGTTCAGGGATTCCGGAGCGACCGCAAATCCGTGGTTGTGAGAAGTGATCTCCACCTTCTTGGTCAGCTCATTCCGCACCGGATGGTTGGCGCCGCGATGGCCGAATTTCAATTTGTATGTTTTGCCCCCCACTGCTAGCCCGAGTAACTGGTGACCCAGGCAAATGCCGAAGATCGGCTTCTTGCCGATCAGCTTCCGTATATTGGCCACCTGCGGCTGCAGAGGCTCGGGGTCGCCCGGGCCGTTGGAGAGAAAGACTCCGTCCGGGTTGAGAGCCAGCACATCCTCCGCGGAAGTTAGCGCCGGCACCACGGTGACGCGGCAGCCCACCTGCACCAAGCGGCGCAAAATGTTCTGCTTGATTCCGAAATCGTAGGCCACCACGTGATACCGCGGCTCGGCAGGATTCGCGAGGATTTCCGATGGCGAGCAAGCCTCCACGGGTTTGGTCCACGCGTAGCGCTCGGTGGTGGAGACGCGGCTGGCCAGGTCCTGCCCTGCCATGGTGGGAATGCCGCGCGCCTTTTCGATGAGCTTCTCCGGATTCGTCTCCACCGACGAGAGAACGCCGCGCATCACGCCACGGCTTCGCAGGTGACGCACCAGCGCGCGCGTATCCAGATCGGAGATGACCGGGATGCCGTGGCGGTTCAGAAAGGTGCCAGCGTCGGCATCCGAACGCCAGTTGCTGGCTATGGCGGAGAATTCGCGCACGGCCAGTCCCTCGATGTACGGGCGCGCGGATTCGTTGTCCTCGATATTAGTTCCGTAATTGCCGATCTGGGGGTTGGTGAGGATCACGATCTGCCCGGAATAGGACGGATCAGTAAACACTTCTTGATAACCGGAGAGAGCGGTATTGAAGACCACCTCGCCGGCGCGCTCCGTGGACGCACCAAAACTCCTGCCCTCGAAGACCGTGCCGTCTTCCAGGGCGAGGATTGCAAAATTCAAGTGACGATGATCCTTCCTGAGGTTAACTTTTTTTAGTTTACCAGGAGCAGCTTTCGACCGGTATGTACCTCGACGAGTTGCCCGAATGGCGGCACTTGTTAGCTTCGGTTCGACGCCAACCTTAACCTTGGAGAACGCTAGAGTACGGCCAGTACCTATACGTACTTCCAGAATAGTTTTTTACGTGCAAGACTAGCAGCAGTTTCGAGGAGCCGTGGCCGCGAGGTCACGAAATCAACACCTCTGACCAAGGAGTAACAATGACGATTTTCAAGAACCTCTGGAAGGATGACCAGGGGCAGGACCTGATCGAATATACTTTGCTCATGGCGTTCGTGGCCTTGGCTTCGGCGGCTCTCTTTCTGGGAGCAGGCGGCAGCATCAAAGGTATCTGGACCACCACCAACAGTCAGCTCACCCAAGCCAACACTCTGGCGAGCTAATGCAACGCATGGCCTACCGGTCCCCGACGTCACCGGCGGCAAAAGCACCTGCGTTCCCCATCCGGGGCAGGTCGAAAAACCTGCCCCACTTGTTCCCCGTTTTAATACAGTCCACAGTTCGATCGATCACCTTAGCGGCATGGATTTCCAAGCACCCGATGTAATGTAGTAGGCATGGCACTTCATCCGATGGCCGGCAAGCCGCCGGTGGCCGCCATGCTGGTCAATGTTCCCCGCCTGATCACCGCCTATTACAGCGAAAAGCCGGATGTGAATGTTGCTTCGCAGAGAGTCAGCTTCGGCACTTCGGGGCACCGCGGCTCGGCTTTCCACCGCTCCTTCAACGAAGACCACATTCTCGCCACCACCCAGGCGATTTGCGAGTACCGGCACGAGCGCCGCGTCGACGGCCCGCTGTTTATGGGCAAGGACACCCATGCCCTTTCGGAACCCGCCTTTGCCACCGCGCTGGAGGTGCTGGCCGCTAATTCCGTAGGCGTGATGGTGGATGAGGCCCTGGGATACACGCCCACACCATCGGTGTCGCATGCGATTCTGACTTACAACCGGGGACGCAGCGATGGACTCGCTGACGGTATCGTGATCACGCCTTCGCACAATCCACCGGAAGATGGCGGCTTCAAGTACAATCCGCCGAGCGGCGGGCCGGCCGATACCGGCGCTACCGCGTGGATACAGGATCGCGCCAATGCCATTCTCTCCGATGGTTTGCGCGGCGTCGGACGGTGCCCATATGCAACCGCCCTGAGCGCAGCGCGCCGCTTCGATTTCGTCACCGCCTATGTGGACGACCTGGCATCGGTGCTGGACATGGACGCCATTCGCGGCGCCAAGCTATCGCTGTGCGCCGATCCTCTGGGCGGCGCCGGGGTAGCGTATTGGGGCCGGATCGCGGAACGCTATGGATTGGCGATGACCGTCGCGAATGATGAGGTCGATCCGACTTTCCGTTTTATGTCGGTCGATTGGGACGGGAAGATCCGCATGGATTGCTCGTCGCCCTACGCCATGGCCGGGCTGATCGCGCTCAAGGATAAATTCGACGTGTCGTTCGCGTGCGATACCGACCACGACCGGCACGGCATCGTGACGCGCAGCGCGGGCCTGCTGAACCCGAATCACTACCTGGCTGCGGCCATCTCCTACCTTTATCCCAACCGGCCGGGTTGGCGCCCCGATGCCGGAGTGGGAAAAACTATGGTTTCGAGCAGCATCATCGACCGGGTGACGGCGACGCTGGGCCGGCCGCTGGTGGAGGTGCCAGTCGGCTTCAAATGGTTTGTGGATGGGTTGCTTGCCGGCTCGCTCGGCTTCGGTGGCGAGGAGAGCGCGGGTGCGTCTTTTCTCGAACGCAATGGAACGCCTTGGTCGACCGATAAAGACGGACTCATCATGGGCTTGTTGGCCGCCGAGATGCTGGCCCGGACGGGTAAGGACCCGGGCGAGATTTACAAAAGCCTCACCGAGCAATTTGGCGCGCCGGTATACGAGCGTATCGATGCGCCCGCGAGTCCCCAACAGAAGGCGGTGCTGCTGCGACTCTCGCCGGAGCAAGTGACCGTGCGTGAACTCGCGGGCGATCCGATTACAGCCATGCTCACCAAAGCACCTGGCAATGGCGCACCGCTGGGCGGCCTGAAAGTGGTGACGGCCCGCGGATGGTTCGCCGCGAGGCCCTCCGGTACAGAGGACGTGTACAAAATCTATGCCGAAAGCTTTGCCGGCGAGGAGCACTTGCGGCGCATTCAGAAGGAAGCCCAGGAGCTGATCTCGAAGGTGGTCGGCGCTGCGTCCTAACGGTCGCGGTTCCTTGGTCTCACTATTCGCACCTCAGTGCTGTCATCGGATCGAGCCGTGACGCTCGTCGGGCGGGTAGATAGCTGCCCACGGCGACCGCCGCTGCCAGCAGTCCGGCCGCTGCCACAAGTGTCAGCGGATCATTGGCGCTAAGCCGGAACAGCAGCGAAGTGGTTGCGGGCGTGAGCGCCAGTGCACACGCGGCGCCAATGCCTAACCCGATGATCAGCAGGACCGCCGCCTCTTTCATCACCAGGCCAACGACTTTGGGAGGCCGGGCGCCCAGCGCCAAACGTATGCCGATCTCGTTTCGCCTCCGCTCCATGATGTAGCAGATGACGCCGTAGAGTCCGATGGTGGCGAGCAGCGCCGCCAGAACTCCGAAAAAGCCGGATAAGGCGGCCATGAGACGCTCGCGGATCAGGCCGTCTTCGATTTGGGTTTGAAAGACTCGAAATTCCGCCGGGATTCCCGGATGCGACACGGCGAGCCAGCGTCGGATATTCGCAATCACGACTGATGGCGGGGCTTGCGAACGAATGTACAGATGGGACCCCAGCACCGCAACGGGGTTTTGCGAGGCAGGTGCGTAAACCATGGGATCAACCGGTTCGCGCAAGTCAAAGTACCTGGTATCCCGAGTCACGCCGACAATCTGATATTCCGTTTCCGGGTAGTTCGGCTCGGTGCGTGACCGGAAGGTCCGTCCGATCGGGTTCGTGTTCCCGAAAAATCTGTGGACAAAAGTCTCGTTGACGACTGCCACTTTGGGAAAGTCCCCGTTATCGCTTGCATCGAAGTCGCGGCCTGCGAGAATGGGTATCTCCAGCAGCGAGAAGTGACCAGGACTAACCCAGGTGAACCTTGCCCACCAGTCGGTACTGCCGGAATGAACGCCCAGACTCCAAGCGCCGCCACCTATTAGGACTGTGGTTGTGGTGGCGGCGGACTCCACGTGAGGTAGGGTACGAACTTCAGCGAGAATATCGCGCTCCAGGCGCTTAGACGCACCATAACCCAGCGGAGGATGGCTCAGATCGAACCATGCCACCAGAATGCCGCGCTCGCGAAACCCCGGATCGAGCGTCATCAGGTTGCGGAAACTGCGGACAAACAACACCGCCCCTACCAGCAGCATTAACGATACGGCGATCTGCAAGACCACTAGGACGCGCTGAAACGAGAAGCGTTCTCGATCCGCCGTAAGCCCGCGGCTCCCGGTTTTCATGGCCGCCATCGGTTCTGCTCGCGATGCGCGGAGCGCCGGCATTACACCGAAGAGTATGCAAGTTGCGATGGTCACCGCCGCCGTGAACGACAATACGCGAGCATCCATGCTCAGATCCAAAACAAGGGGATTGTTTTCCGTACTGAGAAACCGGGCAACCGCGCCGCTCAGCAGCCGCGATAGAGCCAGGCCTAGCGCGGAGCCGGCCGCGGCCAGCAACAGGCTCTCGCATAGGGCCTGCCGCACCAGACGCATACGCGGCGCGCCCAATGCAACCCGAACGGCGAATTCCCGCTGGCGCGCGGTGGCGCGTGCCAGCATCAAGTTCGCCAGATTCGAGCACGCGATGAACAGCACGAGCGCGGTGATTCCTAAGAGCAGCCAAAGCGCCGCGTCGTACTGGCTGCGCAGAGGGCTGATCCCATTCCCACCAGGAAGCGCTTCCAGCGAACGCTCTCTGTAGCGCTCCACGCTATCGGCGGCGTACCCTACCGGCAAGGTCGCTTCCATCAGCGGCGGACTAATCGCCTGGAGGTGCTGGCTGGCTTGTGCCACGCTCCATCCCGGCTTGAGCCGGCCGAGAATCGAGAGCCAATACACGTCGGTCCGCAGCGGGGAGGCTTCCCATGCCGGCAAGACATTGGATTGTGCGCAGATCGGGAGGGCAAAATCGAAGTTCCTTCCGACCTCCAGTCCTGAAAAATTCACGGGCGCAACACCGATGATCTCGTGCGGGTGGCCCTCGACGGTTAACCGGCGGCCCATGGCGGAACTCTGGCCGCCGAATTCCGTCTGCCAAAATCCGTAGCTGAGGACGACGCCAGGGGCAGCACAGCCGGGCCTGTCATCCTCGGGAGTGAGCAGGCGGCCCGCGGCTGGCGAAAGCCGCAGCGTCCGGAAGAAATTGCCACTCACCAACAAACCCGGAACGCGGTGAGCCTGTGCTCCCTCGCCAACCAGGAAGGTCTGGCCCCCACTACTCCATGCCAGAACGCCGGAAAACGCCTGCTGGTGGTCGCGAATCTGTAGAAATAGAGGATAGGTAAGCTGCGAGGCATCGCCCGAAAGACCCATACCGCGATTCCCGCCCCGGATCTGGATCGTCGCCAGTTCCTGAGGATCGGGCACTGGCAAGTTTCGCAGACGCACCGCATTCACTAAGGCGAAAATCGCCGTATTCGCACCGATGCCCAGGGCCAACGAGAGCACGGCGACCGACAGGAAAGCCGGACTGGCGCGTATGGTTCTCAGCGCATAGCGAAGATCCTCAAATAACTGGTCCAGACCAATCCATCCCCACGCGTCCCGAACCTCTTCCATAATTCGGGTCTGGTTTCCCAGCGCGCGCCGCGCGGCAGATAAATCGCCCTGCTCTTCCGCTTCCAATTCGAGATGAGAGCGGAGTTCGCGTTCCAACTCCTGCTCGCGTCCTTCTCGACGCCACCAAAACATCTCAGCCCTCCTCAGCCCGCGCCATTACGCGCGCGATGGCGCCGGTCAATTGCTTCCATTTCGACTCCTCAGCGACCAGCCTCTTCTTGCCGGCCGGCGTAAGGCGATAATATTTGAACTCGCGCTTCAGGTCTTTACCCGCCGGCTCCCATCTGGCCGCAATCCAGCGCTTTCGTTCGAGCCGGTGCAGCGCTGGGTAGAGGGATCCGTGCTCAACCTGCAGCAGGTCATCGGTGGTCCGCTGGATATGCTTCGCGATCTGGTGGCCGTGAGCGGGTCCAAACAGCAAAGTGCGCAGGATCAGCATGTCCAGCGTCCCTTGCAACAATTGGATTCGGTCGGAGGATTCGTTGGTCATAGCTCAGTAGATATTCTACCCGGAATTCGGTGTGCTGGGTAGACATGCTACCAAAAGTGGGCCAGGACCTATCCCACCAGCTCCAAGAATGCCTTCGCCGCGTGGCTCAACGCCCTCCGCGTGGGATACACCAACCGGATCTTCCGCTCCAGATGCATCTCCTTTACGTTCACCTCGGACAGCAGCTTTTGTTGGATATCCTGCTCCACGCACATGCGCGGCAGGAAGGCCACCCCCAGGTTGCTCTGTACCAGCTTGCGGATGGTCTCGATCGTCGGCATCTCGATTTCGATCTGCAGCGGCACGTGATTCTCGCGGAAGGTGCGCACCACGATTTCGCGGTAGGGCGAAACGACGGTATGCGCGATGAATGTTTCGCCCGCCAGCTCCTGGATCGAGATGCTCTTGCGCTTCGCCAACGAGTGCTTCGGAGAGACCACGAACACCAGCGAATCGGAGTAGATCACTTTGGATTGCAGCCGCTCGTGGCCCGGGTCATAGCTGATGACGCCCAGTTCCAGGTTTCCATCCAGCAATTCGTTGGGAATCCGGCTCGACAAGCTGCGGCGGATCTGCACTTTCACCTTCGGGTACATCTCCCGGTAGCGCTCCACGTGACCTAATAAGTACAGCGTCGCGGATTCATTGGCGCCAATCGTCAGGCGGCCGGCCGAATTGTCCCGTAGCTCGGCCAGCGCGTCTTGCATTTCCTGTTGCAGGTTCACAAAGCGGTGCGCATATTCGAGCACCGCGCGCCCGGCGTCGGTCAGCGTGAAATCCTTCGGCCCGCGGTCGATGAGCTTCTCGCCCAGTTCCTGTTCCAGGCGCTGCAGGGCCAGCGAAACCGCAGGCTGCGTTCGATACACCTTTTGCGCAGCTCGCGAAAAACTCTTCTCCGCGACCACCGCGAGGAAGACCTCGAGGGAATGGAGTTCCATGCTGGGGTTTGATTATAACATCCGCTAATGCAAAGATCGAAAATTATAAATTTGCTAAATCAGCGTGCGACTTGCATAATGGCTCGTATCGGTAGATTTCCATGAGCGACCGCGTATACATTTTCGATACCACGCTGCGCGATGGCGAGCAGTCGCCCGGATGCAGCATGACCGTTCCTGAAAAGCTGCGGATGGCGCGCAAGTTAGTGGAGCTCGGTGTGGACGTACTGGAAGCGGGCTTCCCCATTGCCTCGGAGGGCGACTTCGAAGCGGTCGATTCGATCAGCCGCGAGTTTCCATGGATGCACGTGGCGGCGCTGGCGCGGGCGTGTACGCTCGACGTGGAGCGCGCCGCGCAATCTCTGCGGCACGCACGGCGGCCGCGCATCCATACATTTATCGCGACCAGCGAAATCCATCTGAAGCACAAACTGAAAAAGTCCCAGCAGCAGGTAATGGATGAAGCGGTGGCGGCGGTGGAACTGGCCCGGCGGCACGTGGACGATGTGGAGTTTTCGGCTGAGGACGGATCGCGCACCGATCCCGAGTTTCTGGAGCGCGTGGCCAAGGCCGTGGTAGCCGCCGGCGCTCGCACCGTGAATATCCCGGACACCGTGGGGTTCTCGGTACCAGCGGAATATGGCGCCATGATCGGCCGCCTCGTTAAAGCGCTTGGCGACTGTGCGGTCGTCAGCGTGCATTGCCATGACGACCTAGGTCTGGCCGTTCCGAACTCGATCGCGGCCATCGAAGCGGGCGCGCGGCAAGTGGAGTGCACCGTCAACGGAATCGGCGAACGCGCCGGGAACACTTCGCTCGAAGAAGTAGTCATGATTCTCAAGACGAGGCCGGATTTCTATCCGTACCACACGGGGATTCACACCGAGCACCTTTTCGCCGCGAGCGAGATGCTGAGCTCCATCATCACTTTCGGGCCGCAGCCCAACAAGGCCATCGTTGGCCGCAACGCATTTGCGCACGAAGCCGGAATCCATCAGGATGGTTATCTGAAGGAGAAGTCGACGTACGAGATCATCGACCCGCGCTCAGTAGGCGTACCGGAAGGTAAGCTGGTATTGGGCAAGCACAGCGGGCGCCACGCGCTGCTCAAGCGCTGTCAGGACCTGGGCTTCGAGCTTTCGAAACCGGAGCTGGACGATCTGTACCATCGTTTTACCGCGATTGCCGACCATCGCAAAAAGGGACTGATGGACGAAGAAATCATTGCGCTGATCCACGAGGGCCGGAAGGCCCATCAAGTGGCGGGCGCGGACTAAAAGAAAGAATGAATATAAACGTTCTGGTTTTGCCGGGTGACGGCATTGGCATGGAAGTCACCCGCGAGGCCGTACGCGTGCTGCGGCACGTGGCGGCGAAATGGAAGCACCAGCTGAGAGTAACGGAAGGCCTGCTGGGCGGGATCGCGATCCACAAGACCGGTACGCCGCTGCCGCCCGAGACGGAACGCCTGGCAGTCGATGCCGATGCCACATTGATGGGGGCGGTGGGTCTGCCCGAGTTCGATGATGCACCTCCTGAGAAGCGGCCCGAAAAGGGGCTGCTGGGAATTCGCAAGGCGCTGGGCGTGTACGCCAACCTGCGGCCGGTGAAGGCTCATGCGTCGCTGCTGGATTCTTCGCCGTTGAAGAACCACCTGGTGGAAGGCACGGACATGATTATCGTCCGTGAGTTGACGGGCGGTATCTACTACGGAACGCCGCGCGGCATTACGGGACAGGGCGCCGAAGAGCGGGCCGTCAACACCATGACCTACACTCGTCCGGAGATCGAGCGGGTTACGCGGATGGCGTTCAACCTGGCCCGTGCGCGACGGAAGAAAGTGACGTCGGTAGACAAATCCAACGTGCTCGAGAATTCGGAGCTTTGGCGGCGCGTGGTGATCGAGGTGGCGCGCGAGTTTCCCGGTGTGGAGTTGGATCATATTCTGGTGGACAACTGCGCCATGCAGTTGATCTTGAATCCACGCCGCTTCGATATTGTGCTTACGGAAAACATGTTCGGCGATATTTTGAGCGACGAAGGAGCCGTGTTGGCCGGATCGATCGGCATGCTTCCTTCGGCATCCATCGGCGCACGCAAGCCGTCCGGCGCCTGGGTGGGGTTGTTCGAACCGGTGCACGGTTCGGCCCCGGACATTGCCGGACAGAATAAAGCCAACCCGCTGGGAGCTATCGGGTCGGTCGAAGCGATGTTGGCGTACAGTTTCGGATTGCAGGAAGAAGCCTCCGCGGTGGATGCGGCCATTGAGGCCGTGATGCGGAGTGGAAAAGTTACCGCAGATCTACGACCGTCGGGCACGCCGGCCACCACCGAGCAGGTGGGCGAGGCAGTGTGCGCGGCGATCGGGTAGGCTCCGCTCCGTAAGCGAGCGGATATCAAGAGAACTCTTATGCCACGAACGATTATCGAAAAGCTTTGGGATTCCCACGTCGTCGCCCAGCAGCCGGGAGCGCCGGCGCTGCTCTACATCGATCTGCACCTGGTTCATGAAGTCACCTCGCCGCAGGCGTTTCAAGGCTTGCGCGAACGAAAACTCAAAGTCCGGCGGCCCGATCTGACGGTGGCCACTCTGGACCACAGCATTCCCACCACCGACCGCTCGCTTCCCATCGTGGACCAGATCGCCGCGCGGCAGGTGGCGCAACTGGGCACCAACTGTGCCGAATTCGGCATCCGCCTGTACGGGCTGGATAGCGACCGCCAGGGCATCGTTCACGTGATCGGACCCGAACTGGGCTTGACCCAACCGGGCATGACGGTGGTCTGCGGCGACAGCCACACGGCTACCCATGGAGCATTCGGCGCGCTGGCCTTCGGAATCGGCACCAGCGAAATCGAGCATGTGCTGGCCACGCAGTGCCTGCTGCAGCGGCCTTCGAAAACCTTCGAGGTAAAGGTGCCGGGCACGCTTCGGCCGGGCGTCTCCGCGAAGGACATTATTCTGGCGCTCATCGCCAAGATCGGTATTGGCGGCGGCACGGAATCCGTCTTCGAATACACCGGCACGGCCATCCGCGCGCTATCTGTAGAAGAGCGCATGACGGTCTGCAACATGTCGATCGAAGCGGGCGCGCGCGCAGGCCTGGTAGCGCCCGACGACGCCACGTTTCAGTATCTGCAGGGGCGGCCCTACGCGCCGAAAGGGGCCGCATGGGATACCGCCGTGGCGCGGTGGAAGCAGTTGCCCACCGACGAGGGCGCAAGGTACGACCGCACGGTGACCATCGACGCTGACCGCCTCGAACCGATGATCACCTTCGGGACGAATCCCGGAATGGGTGTACCCATTGGCTCGCCGGTGCCCGAGCCTTCCAAGATCTCCGATCCCGCGGAGCGCGACGCTCTGGTGAAGGCGCTCCAGTATATGGGGCTCGAAGGCGGCAAGCCGCTGCTGGGTCGTCCGGTGAACGTGGTGTTCATCGGGAGCTGCACCAACTCGCGCATTTCCGATCTGCGCACGGCGGCCGGCGTGCTCAAAGGGCGCAAGGTCAATCCCAACGTGCGGGTGCTAGTGGTGCCGGGCTCACAAGAAGTGAAGCGACAGGCGATCGCCGAGGGACTTCCCGAAATCTTCCGCGCGGCCGGAGCCGAGTGGCGCGAGCCAGGATGCTCCATGTGCATCGCCATGAACGGCGACTACGTGCCTACCGGCGAGTACAGCGTATCCACCAGTAACCGCAATTTCGAAGGCCGCCAGGGCAAGGGCGCGCGCACCTTTTTAGCCAGCCCGCTGACCGCAGCGGCCAGCGCCATCACCGGCGTGGTGACCGACATCAGGACTTTGCTATGACCTTTCAAAACGTGGAAAGCCACATGGTACCGATGCCTAATCGCAACATCGATACCGATCAGATCATTCCTGCGCGTTTCCTAAAGACCATCTCCAAGGAAGGGCTTGGCGACAACCTCTTTTGCGACTGGCGTTACGACGCACAAGGCAAGCCCAAGCCGGATTTCATTCTCAACCAGCCGATCGCGAAGGGCGCCCAGGTGCTGCTGGCCGGCGACAACTTCGGCTGCGGCAGCTCGCGCGAGCATGCGCCGTGGGCCCTCACTCAGTTCGGCTTTCGGGCGGTGATCAGCACCTCCTTTGCAGACATCTTTAAAGCCAACTCGCTCAAAAACGGTCTGCTGCCCCTGTTGGTGCCAGCCGATGTACACGCGGAGCTGTTCGCGGCGGTGGCTAAGAGCGAGCACGCCAAAGTCAAGATCGACCTGCCCAATCAGACATTGACGACTCCTGGCGGCCGTCAAGTCACGTTTCCGGTGGACAGCTTCGCCAAGCACTGCCTGCTGGAAGGCGTCGATGAGATCGGCTACAGCATGCAGCGCGAGGCCGAGATCGCCGCGTTCGAAGCCAAGCGCGTAGGTTCCATCAATACCCTGGCGTGACGGGGGAAATGGAAGAAATCTCGTTCATTCACCTGCCGTCCAAGCTCGCCCGCATCGCGGAGCGAACGGCCGCAATCGGATTCGGAATGGCGTCCGAGGCGCGAACCGGCGCGTTGTTGCGGACACTGGCTGCGTCTAAACCGGGTGGCCGGTTATTGGAGCTGGGAACGGGAACCGGCGTGGCGACCTGCTGGCTGCTGGACGGCATGAAACCCGATTCTCATTTGATCAGTGTAGATGTTGACGCGAGCGTGCAAGGCGTCGCGCGGGAGGCATTGTCGGACGATCCGCGGCTCACCTTGGTCACCGAAGACGCCATCGCATTTCTCGGCCGCCAGGAACCAGCCAGCTTCGACTTGGTGTTCGCAGATGCGCTGCGCGGCAAGTACGAGGGCCTGGACCACGCTCTGCGAGTTGTGAAGCCGGGCGGCTTTTACATCATTGACGACCTGCTTCCCCAACCGAATTGGCCCGAAGGGCACGCGGCGAAAGTGCCGGGGCTGATCGTGTCGTTGTTTGGCCATCCGGATTTTCACGCCCTGTCGATGGCGTGGGCCAGTGGGATCGTCGTCGCCGTAAGGGTGTAAACCCGCCGCAATCCGAGAACTCAGAACGTAAACCGCGCCACGATCTGGCCCGACCGCGGCTGCGCGCCACCCATTCCAGGACTGCCGCCGTTTACCCAGTTCACATACCCCCAACCGGAGGACAATAAGCCGGAGACACCGCTCAGGCTGTTCCCCCGGCCGGTGGGCGTGGTGATCGTAGTAGATGTCTGGTTGCTGGGCATCTGATAAAACAGGCGATTGAACACGTTCTGGAATTCCGCCCGGACATAGAAGGACGCTCGCTCCTTGATCCGGAAGACGCGGCCGATCGCCATGCTTTCGGCGGGCTGACGCTGCCAACGAAAGTCATTGAAGTAGACCGCGGAAGAGCCGAAGGTGCCGTACGGCGGTTCCACCCACGCCTTCGGATTCAGCACCAGTTGCGTGGTGGGATCGAATTTGGAATTGGGATCCACCAGGAAGAGAGGCTGACCCGGCACCCGGTTCAGGAACGTGTAACCTCCTCCCCAGACCGCCGGATTGTTTGCAGGTCCTCGACCGAGGTTCGAGAGGAGGTTATTGGCGGAGTCCGGGCTCTGCAGCAACTGCCCGCTCTGATAGCGGAGAACGCCGCTGTAGGTCCAATCGCGCAGCAGCCAGGAAAGCGCGCGGGACCCGGTTCCATTGGCTTCCAGTTTCGGCGTGGTATAGCTGAACGCAATGACCAGCACTTGCGGTTGGCTGAACCCGGAAAGCTGCTTATCCAGGGCCCGGTTGAACACGTCGTTGATGAGCGGCGGAGAAGGCGTGACGTAGGCGGTATTGGCGTTGGTGCCGTTGGTGAGCTCCTTCTGCCAGGTGTAGGTGGCCAGGGCGCTTAGACCGTGCGAAAAGCGCTTGGTCAACTTCACCTGTAGCGAGTCGTACCAGGTGTTGGCGTCGGGCGGCCCCAGGAACGGCGGAATGCCGTTCCACTGCGGGTACGGCCGCAGCGCCTGAAGCAGAGTTTGCGTGGCCGGGAATCCCGGGTAGACGTTATTCGGATTGGCCAGGTACGGGAAGCGCGCGATCACATTTGGCGAATTGATCTGGGTGTTGAGGAGCGTGGTATCGGCCTTGTTGGTGACGTCGATTCCATACTGCGACTTCAATCCTTCCGGGGTCAGCGCATTGTAATTCAGGCCGGCCAACAGTGGGCCTACCCACCAGGCGCCGCGATTGCCGACGTAGCTGGCATCCACCACAAGGTTCGGCGCGAGCTCCCGTTGGAACCCGACGCTCCATTGGAAGATCCGCGGCAGCCGGCCTGCATTCGGAGAGATGGAGACAAACGGCGAGGATGGCGGGATAACACCGGGCGCCGCGGGAACCGGATACTGCGGACTAAAATTCGGCCAGTGAATCACCGGATTTCCGTAGTGGTTACCCGGACCAAGAGGATCGCCATAGCGCATGTCCCCCGCTGAGGCGCCATAAGCCGGCGGGGAGATGAGGTAGAAGTCCCCAGCGCTGCCGTTCAGCCCGGCCTCATCTGAGACCGCTGCATAAGAGATTGCGCCTCCCGCGCGGAACACAGTCTTCGGCGTGATCTGATAGGCGACTCCCAGGTGCGGTCCGAGGGCAAACGGGTAGGCGTTGGCGAAGTGGCACTTACAAGTGGCCTCATACTCGACTGTGCCGATCCGGCCGCCGATCAAGGAATTGGGTTGGTCGAACGCGGCATTCTGCATCCGGCCATATTGCTCTTTCCACAGAGTCGCGTAATCCCACCGCAAACCGGCGTCGAACGTGAGCTTGCGCGTGATCTTCCAACTATCCTGGATATAAATCCCCCAGGAATGCATACCCAGACGTACATCCGCGGGCGATGCCGTCGTAACGCCGCTAGTCGACCCGAGAAAGTAGCTGGCGTATCCGAATCCGCTGCTTTGGGTAACTGAAAAAGGTTGGCCATTCTGCCAGGGGTCGCTAGTCTGCTGCTGAGAAAATGTAAATTCTCCCTGGGCGCGGCTGGCATTCACGCTTTGGAGGCCCTCAAACAGCGCCGTTGCTCCCAACTTGTAAGTATGGTTGCCCTTGACCCAGGTCGCGCTGGTGTTGAAGGTCGGCTTGTAATCGTGTTGTATGGGCGTGAGGCCAAACGGGACACCCGTATTGGTGACTGCCGGGTAGGGGCCGCCGCCGCTCCAGCCGCCACCCAGCGCGCTGGACATGCCGGCCAAATAGGGAAAGAAGTTGCTATCCGTG
This sequence comes from Bryobacteraceae bacterium, assembly GCA_035948775.1. Classification (GTDB taxonomy): domain Bacteria; phylum Acidobacteriota; class Terriglobia; order Bryobacterales; family Bryobacteraceae; genus PSRJ01. The sequence goes on along the minus strand of DASZIV010000108.1, from coordinate 35,874 downwards.
AACGGAACGCCCTGGGGAAACAGCCCCGCCGCCTTCTGGTCGTACGGGGCGCCGCCTTGCGGATTGGACAGTTGCACATAACCGGCGCCCACATGAAAGAGCAGAGTCGGCGTGAGAGTCATGTCCAGATTGATCCGTACGGTATGAGATAAGGCATCCTGCGGCTGCAAAGCCGTAAACGCTTGGGGGAAACCGTTGCTCTGTGGCGACAGGGTTTTGGTAGCCGAATAGTAGCCTGCCAATTTCATTGTGGCGCTGAGGCTGTGGTCGATCTTGATGGAAGGAATCGTGGTGTGGCGAAAATTCGAGTAGCCCGGAGCGGTGTAGTTGATCAGTCCGGGGGTATTGGGCAGCGGAATCAGGTTCTGAATGATCTGCGCCGTGGGATCCATGCTGGCGACGGGAATCTTGTTATTGGCAAAGGGGCTCCGCACCTGGCTGCCATTCACCGTCCTTTGCGTGCTCGGATCGAAGATCTCGTTGAGGCAAACCATCTGGCCGGCTGGATCGGGGCCGTTGCATACGGGGCTTAGGGCTGCGCTGAAGTCCCCATTGCGTTGGGCTAGCGTGGGCACGATGGCTTGCGTGTTGCTGGTGAAGGCGCTTTGCCGGAACTGCTCAAAGCTGAAGAAAAAGAACGTCCTGTCGTGACCGTCATAGATTTTGGGGATCTTGATCGGCCCTCCCAGCGTGAATCCATAGTCGTTCTGCCGCAGCGGGTTCCGAACAAGCTGCCCAGTTTTGTTGGGGTTGATGGCGCCCGCGTCCGTAAACGGTGATCCGGCATTCAAGGCTTCGTTCACGAAGTAGTCGTACCCACTCCCGTGAATCTGGTTGGTGCCGGATTTCATGGTGTAGTTGAAATACCCGCCGCCCGCCTGGCCATACTCAGCAGCGAAGTTGCTGGTTTGGATGGCCACCTCCTGGATCGCTTCCACGCCCGCCTGGTTGACCTGATTCCTCATTTTGCTGAAACCGTTGGTAGCGTCCTGGCCTTCAATGTTGATGGATTGCGAGCTGGAAGGCATCCCATTAATCCGCAGGACGTTGTCCGTTGAGAGGCGCGCGCCCGGCAACAGTTGGACCGAAGACAGCGGATTGCGGATATTGCCTAAGGTGCTGAGGCTTCCGCCGCTGGCCGCCGATCCGGTCAGCGTGAGAATGGGAAGGTCATCCAGAGTCTGAGTGGCAATATTGTGGCTCACCTCTCCGCCTTCGGTCTTGAGCAGAGGCGCAGCCGCTTCCACGGTGACCGACTCCGTGGCCGAGCCCACCTCGAGGGTAGGATCAATGCGGACGGTTCCGGCCACTTCGACTTGAAGACCGGTCCGGACGTACCTCTTGAACCCCGGCACCGTGACCGACAGCTCGTAATTACCGGCGGGCAATTGCGCGATGGTGTAATTGCCCGTGGCTGAACTGGCCACCGGGTATAGCGCACCCGTCGCGACATTCTTCGCCTCGACTACAGCGGCTGCCACGACTGCGCCCGCCGGGTCAGAGATTGTGCCTGTGATTGTGCCACGATCGCTCTGTGCCCATAAGGCCACCGCAACCGCGCATAGACAAAAACTGCGCTGCAATGCACGCATGGTCGTCCTCCCCATTACATCCCGGAAGTCTTTCTCCGAGAACTTAGGAATCCCAAACGCAACAAGATGTGGCGCGAGTCTATATCAGCCGGTCGGCAAAGTCAATGAGGACTTGGCGGATTTCCGGGTATCTTTTGCTTCACGGCCCAAGGATCCCGTAGGCCCTCAGAAAGTCCCTGGCAGGCTCAACAGTGGGGCAGGCTTGAGCCTGCAGGGGGCTTTAGCCCCTGCTTTGCCGTCGCTTGGAGGAGCGCGACTGAAGTCCCGCGCAGGCTGAAGCCCGCCTCACAGAGGGGAGCGCGGGCAGGCTTATTTCTTGCGGGCTGCCGCGTCTTTGATGGCTTTGAGGTGCGGGAGGTCGCGATCTTCCTCGTGACAGGCGGCTTCGAGCAGTTCGCCCTTTTCGCGTTTGAGCGGGAATGCGATCGTCCACGGCCGCGTGTATACGACCGGATCGGTGATGGTCGCTTCGTAGTTGATGGTGTCGGGACCGGCTGGGGTGAAACGCTCCACCACGTGCGCGGCGTAGCTCACGACCTCACCCCCCTCGTTGAGCCAGGTTTTGCCGTTGAGGTTGGTGGTATCGACCACCAGCCGGTCGCCCTCCCATCGACCTACCGAATCACCCTGCCACAAACGGATGGTATCGGGAAGGTGCGCGCGGCTATCCAACGGGATAATGCGCCATGCCATGCGCTCGTGCAGAAACACGAGGTAATCGGAAGTCTGAATGACGTGAATCGCCGCCGGTATATACATCGAGCGCGGCACACCGGCGGGGAAACAATGCGCGGTCGGATCGTCGTACCCGCGTTCGGGGCGGTTGCGGTCGACGCGTTCGGCGACGGCCCACGGCTGCATCGGAAGCTTGCCGTCCGGCGGATCGATAATCACACCTCGCCCCGGCGGCGTGAGCCCTTGGGCATCGGGGCGGCGGCTTTCCAGACCCTGGTTGGCGGCTCCGTTGTCAGATATAAAAACACCCTGCAGATCGGGCTTACCGTCAGATGTCCGCCGAATGTTCGCCGCGGCTTTCAGTGGAGCGGCGGGTGGATGCGGCTCAGCGGCCGGGGTTGTCGTGGGGGATGGGTTGCCGCTGCCGGGATACCACGTTTGATCCTCACGGGTGAACGCACCGCTGGCTTCTTCGGCTTCCGCCTGACAGTTGTACTCGAACAGGCGGTCGCGGTCGGCTCGACGGTGCAAAGGTATGGTGATGGTCCACGGCTTGGTAAAGACTTTCGAATCGTCGATGGTGGCTTCGTACTGAATGGTGTCGGGGCCGGTCATGCGGAAGCGCTCGACCACGTGGAGCGCGTCGCTGTGAAAATCGCCGGCCATGTCGAACCAGGTTTTGTCGTTGTAGTTGCGGACGTCGACTACGAGGGTGTCTCCTTCCCAATGGCCACGCGAATCGCCCATCCAGGAATCGATGTCGGCTGGATGTGGACTGCCGTCGGTGTAGATCAGGCGAAAGATCATCGACCACTCAAACGTGATGGCGACGGCCTGGGGTGTCTGGAAGATCTGAAACGGGAAATCCAGATACATGATGCGAGGGACGCTGGGCATGTAGCACTGCGTTAGCGGATCGGCCGTTTGCCGGTTCCGGAAATTTTCGGCTTTCTTCGCGGCGGCCCACGGCTGATACGGGATTTCGCCGCCGGTGACAACCGACCGGCCGGCCAGCATGTTGAATCGCGCGGCGTGATCCTGCAGATCAGCTGCCGCGGTGCTGGAGGCCTGCCAGATTCCGTCGAAGTTCGGCTTGCCGTCGGCGGTGCGCGGCAAGGGAGGTTGAGTGTTAGATGTGCGCTTCGGAGCGGCGATGAGCGCGCTTGTGAAGACAAGGGCAGTGACCAGGACGAGATAATGGGTTCGCATGCGAGAAGGAGTACATCCACTATCAAAGCACAGAATTCGGCCGCTATTGCGCGAGGTTGGGCATATTCCGTGCGCCAGCAGGAGTGTAGCGCGGGGCCTGCGGAGGAGGCCGCGTGCACCTGGCGAACTTGGGTTCTAAAATGGGAATCTTGACAAGGAGCCTTCCGGAATGAAGCAACCAAAGTCGAAGTCGATGCCGCATTTACTGGCGGCAGCCGTGATCGCTGTGTTCGCGACGCAACTCGTACATGCGGAGTTGCTGGAGAAGTCTAAGAAGGTGGGCGGCATTACCGTGCAGTATAAGGTGGTTCTTCCCGGCGGATATGATACGGCGAAGGCGTATCCGGCGATCCTCGCTTTCGGCGGCGGTCCGCAAACCATGAACACGGTGGACAGCGTTCTCAACCGGAACTTCCGCGCAGAGGCTGAAAAGCGCGGCTACATCGTGGTGGCTCCGGCAGCCCCGGATGAAGGGTTGTTCTTCGAGGAAGGTGCGCGTATTTTCCCGGAGTTTCTCAAAATGATCCTGGCGGATTACAAGATCGAGGGCAACAAGTTTCATATTGCCGGACCATCCAACGGGGGCATCGCCGCACTGCACGTGGCGGCCGCGAACCCTCAGTACTTTCTGTCGGTAACCGCCTTTCCGGGATATATGTGGGAGCCTAGCAAGGCCAAGCTCCAAGCTATTTCGAAGATGTGCGTCTTCCTGTACGTCGGCGAGAATGACGAATACATGTGGCACGCAGAGATGAAGAAGGAAGCAGACTTTCTGCGCGCCGGAGGGACGGTGGCCCGCTATACGGTGGAGCAGGGGCAGCCGCACCGCATGGAGACGCTGGCAGGCGCCAATGCGGGAAGACTGTTCGACGGATTTGAAGAAACCAAGAAGGGTTGCAGTAAGTAGAGATCCGGCACCGGCGCAGTGGCAGTTTGGGGCTATGCCGGTAGCGAGATTTGGTGGCGGCGAATCGCAGCCGCACGTAGTCCGCTACCCAGATTCCGTCGCTTCCCCTAAGCTGCGGTTCCAATGTGGACCGGACCTCCTGCAGATATTCCTCGCGCGCGGAGCTGGGAAGCGCCATGAGGAAGCTTTGCGCAAATGTTTCCAGCCAGCCGGTGACATCGCCGGGCAGCGGCGTCGGACGCGGGATCAAGGCGATATTATCGACGCGGAACCCTGCTCGTTCCAAGCGCGTCGCATAATCACCGGGGGTCGGAAAATACCAAGGCACGCGCGCCTTGCCACTTATCCCGCGCCGGTCCAAGGCCTGCACCAGTGCGGTTCGAATCTTATGGACGCAGCCATAGCCGCCGCACTCGGCAATGAAGCGGCCTCCTGGTCTGAGTGAGCGGTATACGGCGGCGATCATGCGGTCAGCGTCTTTGATCCAGTGAAGGACGGCATTACTGAAGACGGCATCGAATTCCTCTTGAAACGGCAAAGCATCGGCGCTGATGACATGCGCGTCCAGCCCTAATTTTCGGGCGGCTTCAATCTGCGGCGCGCTGGAATCCACGGCAACCACCAGGCAGCCAAGATCGACCAGCTTTTTCGTCAATGCACCGTCTCCGCAGCCAAGGTCAAGAACTCGCTCGCCTGGCTGGGGAGCCAACAAGTCAACGACGGGAGATCCCAGGTCGGAAACGAAACGGGCATGACGCGCGTAGCTTGTGGGATCCCAGGTCTGTGAGACGGACATAGTGCAATGATAGCGATTCGTTAGGCCTTATTCCGCCGGTGCGTAATATCCAGCGCGCCAATACGCGTGCAGCGACGGGGCTTCTGGGGGAGGCACTAATTTCACCTGCAGGCGATGATAGCGGCCATCGCGTTGACTAATCGTGGGCGAGAAGGCGAGTACATAACGGTTGCGGAGCTCGATGCCGATCTTGGATGCGACCTCCGGCAGATACCGGAGATTATCCACGGGGAAGTGACGGCCGCCGCTGATCTCCGCTAGTTCCGCCAGTAATGTCGGCCCGTAGACCTCCTCGGGCATCAGGGTTCGCGTTCCGGTGGTCTCGTAAATCCCGATACCATAAATCTGCACATCGCTTTCGCGCACCAGGTTCTTGATCTCGCGCGCGCGATAACGGCTGCTGTTGTCGCCGCCGTCAGAGATCACCAACAGCGCTTTACGGCTGCTCTTGGATTTCTTCATCTCGTCCAGTGCCAGGTAAATGGCATCGAGCAGCGCGGTGCGGCCTTTCGGGGCCGTGAAGGTCAGCCGGTTCTGGATTTCCTGCGCATCGCTGGTCAGTGGGACTGCGACCTTAGGCCGATCGTTGAATTCCACGAGGAAAAACTCGTCCGCGGGATTGGCCACATTGAAAAACGCATCCGCCGCGAGGCGTGAGCGGCGCAGTTTGTTCTCCATGCTGGCGCTGGTATCGAACACCAGCCCGATAGCCATTGGCGCATCGTCCGTCCAAAGACTGGTGACGGTCTGCTCCACTTTGTCATCGAAAATACGAAAGTGTTCCTTGGCGAGCCCGGTCATAGCGCGATTGGATCGGTCGCAGACGGTCACGGGCACCAGAACCAGTTCCCTGTCGATTCGAATTCTCGCCGTCGGCGGAAGAGGGTTGAGGGGAGCTTGGGCGGAAACGAGATTCGCCGCGCACAGGCTGGTGCAAAACGCCAGTAGGGTGCGGAGAAGCATTTCTGATGTCCTCGGGTAATTCTACGCAGAATGCGAGCGGTCCGCCATAGCCCGAAGCGGTCCCGGCGTCCTAGGACTACCCAGGAACTACCTGAGTTTTCGAACGTCAGGTGCTCCGCTAAAATACGCCGTCGCGTGGATGCGCTCTGGTAGATTGAATGCTTACGTGGATGCCTTAGTCTCAGAGGCGTACTTAGTCTCGGCGGGAAGCGATCGCAGGTTTCCCCTGGTCGCGGGCCAAACATGGGCGGTCGGTAGAGGGGACGGTTGCGCGGTCTTGTTGGACAGCCGGTCCGTCTCGCGCCTCCATGCGCTCATCCAACGGCGCAACGCGGGTGACTATTTCCTGGTCGATTTGGGAAGCCGGAATGGTTCCTTTGTGAATGGACGCCGCGTTAGCGTGCCCATGATATTGCGGGACAAGGACCGGCTGTTATTCGCCGAGGAGGAGTTAGTTTTTTGCAATCCTCTGGGTGCCGGCGTGGAGCCGGGGGCGCCCGGTTACAGCACGCGCAACACACCTACGGCTGCGCTCAATGCGCAGAGTCTGACCACCATCGTGGTGGTGGACATACGCGATTTCACGCCGCTTGCGCGCAAGCTTTCCGAGGCGCTGCTCTCGCAAACCATCGGCACCTGGTTCTTGCGTGTGGGGCAGGTAGCGGAGCAGCGGGGTAGTTGGGCCCAACAATACATTGGCGACGCCATGATGGCGGTGTGGGTGCACGACAACCCCACGACGATCCCCTCCGATCTGGGGCGGGCCCTGCGCGCGGTTTGCGAGATCGAGCGGACCACCGAGGAGATTAGCCGCACCCTCTCCCTGCCCGCTCCTCTGCGGATCGGCGCAGGTATCAGTACGGGCCCGGCAATTCTAGGAGGGACCGACTACACGGCCCTGGGTGACACTGTGAACGCAGCTTTTCGCCTCGAAGCGGCCACTAAGACGATCGGACTAAGCGTGGCGTTGGGCGAGCGCGCGTTTCAGGCGTTGGAAGTGCCGGACGCGACCTACCCTTTTCAACGCCGCCGCGTTCAGCTGAAGGGCTACGAAGACTCCAGCACCGCGTGGGCGATCTCCTTCGAAGAGCTGCGCGGATTCCTGGCTACCCGCGGCCAGTAGCAGCGGGCTTTTCCTGTCCGGAGCGCTTTTTCAGGGGCCGGGCGGACGGCTGCACCAGACGCAACACGTGCTCCGCGGTCTGCGCGTCGAAGCGATAGTCGAGGAGGGCCTCGGCATCGTCCTGCCCGGGGCCGGATTCAATGGTGGGATTGCTGACGCTGATCTCGCCTGTATTGCGAATACGCAACTCACTGCCGACCTGTAGCGGAATTCTGGTGAAACTCTGGTGCGGGCCCATGCGCGTTTCCTCCCCATACATTATTCGCCAGGTAGCGTCTCGGGTCTGTACGGTTTCGTCCGCTGTGAGTCCCGGGCAGCGCATGACGCTGCCCCACATTACACTAGAGCTATGCGTAGGCAACCAGCCCCTTTGTTAATCGGGCTTGTGCTGTTGCTGGGCGCGGCTGCCGGCCGTGTGGCGGCCCAGCAGCCGTGCCAGAACACTCCGGCCTATTCGCCTTGCGACATCGTGTTCGACCTGAGCGGCCAGGATGCCGCGGCTCATGCGAACCCTTATCTCACGGTGGAGCTGAAGGCGGAATTCCGCTCCCCTAAACACCGCACGTTTCTGGCGCCGGCATTTTGGGATGGCGGCCAGAAGATGGTGATCCGATTTACGCCTACCGAGCCCGGCGATTGGGATTACCACGTCACAAGCAACATCGCCACTTGGGAGGGGAAAACCGGTACGTTTACGGCGGCCGCTTCCGAGGCCCCCGGGTTCGTGCGCGCGGCCAATGTGCATCACTGGGCCTACACTGAGCGCAACCTGCCGCACCTGTGGATGGGCGCTAGCGAAATGGGTTTCGCTTCGTTGGACGATTCAGCCTTTCGGGTGGTGGCCGATGCGCGGGCCGGCCAGAAGTTCAATCACCTGCGCGGCTTAGTGTTGGGGGAAGGGGCGGAGTCCGGGTTTACTTCCGCCAACCAGCCGGATTTCGCACGGTTTCGCCGCCTGGATGAGCGGCTTCGTTACTTGAACCAGAAGGGCATCGTCGCCGACCTGATCCTAGCAGCGGGGCCGGAACAATTGGCCAGGCAATTCCCGCGTTGGGAGGATCGTCGCCGGCTGGTACGTTACCTGGTGGCGCGCTACGCGCCGTTTAATGTGACCTGGCAGGCGTTGGAGCACTTCGAGGATTTTCCGGACGGCCGGGCGCTGTTGAAGGAAATCGGCACAGTCCTCAAGGAGACGGACGCGTATCAGCATCCGCGTACAAGCGGCGCGCGGGTGACCTCCGCGCCGCTGCTGGAGGACAAATGGATGGACTTTGCCGCCTATGGAACTGGCGACGACACGGTTAACGCCGTCGAGCACCAGCTCTACGCGGTGCCGTTCGTCAATGTGAATTTCGCCCGCGAGGATAGCGGGGCGGGAAAGACCGCACCAGACGATGTGGATGCGTCGGGATTTCGCCACAAGCTCTGGAACGCCACCATGGACGGACAGTACGTTACCTACGTCAATACCGGCGCCGGTCCGCAGTATGCCAACTCTCCCGGAGCGAAGCAGATGGCGGTGTGGTGGGATTTTTTCTCCGATACACGCCATTGGGAGCTGGAACCGTATTTCGATGTGGATGGCGGACGCGCTCTGGCATTAGAAGGTGTCGAGTACGTGGTGTATCTGGAGAAGCCTGGCCCGCTCGAGCTTTTGGTGGAGAAACATGGCTACGACGTCTTGTGGGTCAACCCGGCGGATGGAGCGGTGACCCGCCAGAAATTCAAGGGTGACCACTTTACCGGCGAAGCGCCTGACCGGTCTCACGACTGGGTTTTGCACGTGGTGCGGGAAGGCCGCGTGGAGAGCATGAACAAGTCGTACTACTTCGAGTCGCGGCGTATTGCGTTGCAGGAGATCGAACAGAATACGGACAAGGTTCCCTTCGAGATCGAGCAGCCATTGGGCGATCTGACGGTGGTCAAACCTGTGGGATTCTCCGCGAAAATTAAACGCGAGACGCGCGCCACGCGCTCGGTGATGTGGCTCTGGACGGGCGAGGTGGCGGCCGATGGCCAGGGGTATCGCGTGCTGGGGACCGGCCAGAAGGGAACCTTCACTGTTCCGGCCGGGCTGGCTAAGAATTTTCCAGCGGTGATCAACATTCGGTTATTCGCGATGAACGCCAACGGAAAGGTGTACGCGCTCGATCGGGCGCTGCAGCTGAACCGGTGACGCCGTCACGGCTTGGTAACGCCAACGCACCTACGTTGCTAGCCATCGATACCACGCACGAGTGCGGGAGCATGGCGATTGCACGCGGGGAGGAGATCGTTGAAGAACTCGCGCTTCGCGCGCCCGATGGCTTTGCCCACGTGATCTACGGACACTTGGAACGGTTGCTGGAGCGGAATAGCATCCGGCTGCGTGACATGGATTGCTTTGCATCGGCCTCCGGGCCCGGCTCGTTTACCGGGGTGCGCGTGGGGCTGGCGTGCGTGAAGGGGTTGGCAGAGGCGTGCGGCAAGCCCGCGGTGGCCGTTTCCAACCTTCAGGCGCTCGCGGCGTTCGGCTCGGGACCACTGCGCGCCGCGGTAATGGACGCGCGCCGCGGTGAAGTTTTCGGTGCAGTCTACAATTCCGCGGGCGAGGCGGTGGGCCCGGAAGTGGTGGCCAAATTTGCGCCGTGGCTCGAAACGCTGCCCGCGGACGTCGAATTTGTCTCGCAAGATTTCCAGCCTGAACTTGAGGGCACGCGCTTCGAGGGGGCCCGAATCGTCACGGCTCCGCACGTCCTGGCAGGAGCCATTGCCCGGATCGCCTGCGCCCGTTTTCTGCGGGGAGAGAAAACCGACCCGGCGGCGCTGGACGCCAACTATGTCCGCCGCTCGGACGCCGAATTGTTCTGGAAAGAGTGACCGTGTCTCTCCTCCTCCGCCTGGAACGCTATTTTGAGTTCAAAGCGCTGGGCGCCGACTGGCGGACGGAAGTCCTGGCCGGCTTCACCACCTTCATGACGATGGCCTACATCGTCTTTGTGAACCCGTCGATCTTGCAGGAAACCGGTATGCCGGTGGCAGCCACCACGGCGGCCACTTGTATCTCAGCGGCTGTAGGCAGCCTGCTCATGGGCGGGTTCGCGCGATATCCCATCGCGCTCGCGCCGGGCATGGGTTTGAACGCGTACTTCACGTACGTTGTGGTCAAGGGCATGGGAATACCATGGCAGGCGGCGCTGGGGGCTGTCTTCCTTTCCGGCGTAGCCTTCCTGTTCCTGACCCTGGTTGGCGCGCGGCAACTGATTCTCTCCGCGATTCCGCACGAGCTCTACGCCGCTGTGGCTGCTGGTGTGGGACTCTTCATTGCGCTGATCGGGTTCCGCAATTCGGGGATCATCGTTCCCAGCCAGAGCACAATCGTCACGCTCGGCAACATGCGCCAACCTGCCACCGCGCTGGCGATTTTCGGATTGGTGCTGATCGCGGCCCTGCTGGCTTGGCGCGTACGTGCCGCAATGCTGATTGGCATAATGGCTACCACCGTGCTGGGGCTGGCGACTGGCGTGGCCCAGTGGACGCCGCATGCGTATCGTCTGAGCGACCTGTCGGCCACGGCCGGCAAACTGGAAGTTGCGGCGACCCTGCGCCTCGGCTTCGTGGAGATCATTTTCGTATTCCTGTTCATCGACATGTTCGACAACATCGGCACGCTGGTGGCAGTGGGGAAGAGGGCGGGTTTGTTCGATGACGCGCGGCGCATTCCGCGCGTCAACCGGATTCTGCTATCGGACGCGATCGCGACCATCGTCGGGTCGCTGACCGGTACTTCCACTGTGGTCAGCTACGTGGAGAGCGCGGCCGGTGTGGCCGCCGGCGGGCGGACCGGTGTCACGGCAGTAGTGACCGGTGTCTTATTCGCGGCGGCGCTATTTATCGCGCCGGTAGTGGGCGTTATCCCGAATGCTGCTACCGCGCCTGCCCTGATCGTGGTGGGCAGCCTCATGATGGCGGTGGTGACCGAGATTGACTGGCACGACCCGGAGACAGCCATTCCGGCGTTTCTGACCATGCTTACCATCCCCCTGAGCTTCAGCATCGCCAACGGACTGGCCTTCGGATTCATCGCGTTTACCCTGCTGAAGATCCTGCGCGGCAAGTTTCGGGAAGTGAATTGGCTGGTGTATGTGTTGATGGCGTTATTTCTGGTGCGTTTTTGGTACGTTGCCTCGACCTGAGTGAGGCCTCACGCGGAAGCGCCGACCCTACTGTGCCATGCTTAGATCATGGCCGACCGGGCGTTGCGCGTGGCCGAAAATGTGGAGGGGCCCTTCTTCGTCGATTCGAGTTGCATCGATTGCGATACCTGCCGCCAGCTTGCGCCGGCTACTTTTCGGGATGCGGGCGAATACTCCTCGGTGCACACACAGCCGCGCGATGCCGAGCAGGAACGCGCGGCGCTGCGCGCCTTGATCGCCTGCCCGACCGGCTCCATCGGCACGTCTGACAAAACCCGGATGCCACTAGCCGTCGCCGATTTTCCCATGGAGCTGGCACCGGGCGTCTTCTACTGCGGCTTCAATTCGCGGAAATCGTTCGGCGGAAACAGCTACTTCGTGGAGCATCCGGCGGGGAATTGGCTCATCGACTCGCCGCGCTTCGTCGAACACCTGGCCCGCCGTTTCAAGGAGCGCGGCGGCATACGAAACATCTTTCTGACGCACCGCGACGATGTCGCGGACGCCGAAAAATGGGCGGCGCGGTTTGGAGCAACCCGCATCATTCATCGCCTGGAATTAGCGTCGCAGCCAGGGGCGGAGCTGGTCATCGAAGGATGGGACCCGGTAGTGCTGACGCCGGAGTTTGTGGCCATCCCCACACCGGGACATACTCGCGGCCATTGTGTGCTGCTCTATCGCGACGAGTTTCTTTTTTCCGGCGATCACCTGTGCTGGAGCCGGGTGCGGCAGCGGCTTACGGCATCACGCGACGTGTGCTGGTACTCCTGGAGCCAACAGGTGGAGTCCGTCGCCAAACTGGAGAGCTACTCGTTTGAATGGGTGCTTCCCGGACACGGCGAGCGAGCCCGCTTTCCGCACGAGGAAATGCGCCGGCAGATGGCGCAGTTGATCCGGGCAGTGGCCTAAGCGATTCGCGCTCACTACTTCGCGTAGTATCCGTCCCTGGTATTGACCGTCAGCGTCCGGTCCTTGCTCACGCTGCTGTCGCGAACTCATGCAGCGCGTAAGGAAACGGCTGCTCGGTGACTTAATATTCCTTCTTGTCCGGTTTCTTGATCCACTCCTCGAAGGGGCGATTGGCATCTTCGTCGGGCACCTGGACCATGGGAATGCTGCGCGCGGCAGGAGCCGCGGCGATTTGGCGGTAGATGAAGGTATCGTCGAAACCCGCGGCGCTGGCGTCAACCTGGGTCGCGGCGAAGAAGACGTGCGCGGGCCGGGCCCAGAACAAGGCGCCCAGACACATAGGGCAAGGCTCGCAAGATGTGTAAACATCACAGCCGGTCAGCTGGTAGTCGCCAAGCACACGGCAGGCTTCGCGGATGGCCACGATTTCGGCGTGGGCGGTAGGGTCATGGGTCAGCGTGACTAGGTTGGTTCCGGTGGCGATGATGACACCGTCTTTTACCACCAGTGCAGCGAATGGGCCACCGTCGCGGCGCACGTTGTCGACTGCCAAGTCGATTACCTGCTTAATGAGCGTGGGTTCCATGAGGTACTAGTCGAACCCGCTCCCTCGCGGTCGCTGCTCGATAAGGGTAAGCGAAGGATCAGGCTACTAGATAGCCTACATGAGACCGGTATGGCGAAGGATCTTAGGGGGCGATAAGGCCGGCGCGGATGGCATACCGCACCATGCTGGCGGTTTCGTGGACGCCCAACTTTTCGAGAATCCGACTGCGGTGCGAATCGGCGGTTTTGTAGCTGATGCCCAAACGTGCCGCGGCTTCCTTGGTGGACTTTCCTTCGGCAATCAGCACCAACACCTGCCGCTCGCGCTCGGTCAGTGAAAATACAATGCGGACGGCTTCTTCGTCCGGCGTGACCATGGCGGTCTTGCGCTGCGTGACGTCTACCGCAGCTCCGATGAAGCCGCAGAATGTGGCGTCGTCAAAATATGGCATACCGGTGTTCTCGATCCAGCGGTATTCACCGTCGGAACGCTGCAGGCGGTATTCGATGCGAAACGGTTGGCGCGCGCTAAACGACTTCAGATATGTTTCCAGGCAGAGGTCGCGGTCATCCTGGTGCAAACCCTCCGCCCACCCATTCCCGCGTTCTTGCTCGAAGCTACGGCCGCGGAACTCGAGCCATGCTGCATTGAAGAAGTCGCAAAGCGCATCCGGTCCTGCGGTCCAGATCATGACCGGCGCTGCGTCGGCCATCTGGTGAAATCTCTCTTCCGCGCTACCTTGACTGGCAACCTTTTGCCGCTGGAGTTCGTCTTGTAGGCGGGAGATCCTATCCCGTAGGGCCCTCACTTCTTCAGCGGTTTCGTCGGGGGCCATTTTGGTTTCAGGCATCATTTGAAACAAAATGATAGGTGAGGCAGTATAACCCGTACAGTACCAATTTAGTTATTGTTACCATTAGACAGCACCATTTGCTACGGGGTAAACGCCTGATATCATTTGGAACCCTCGCTTATAAAACGCGGAATACACTATGCATGACGCGATGGTGATGGAAAGTTCGACAGCGCCTGAGGCGGACGATGAACTCCTGCGCCAGATGCGGTCGGGCGATGAGCAGGCGTTTGTGGCGCTTTATCGGAGGCTGCAAGGGCCTATCTACCGCTTCGCGCTGCAGATGACGGGTGGGGCGGCCGTGGCCGAAGATGTGGTGCAGGAAGTATTCCTGGCGCTGATCGGCAGCAATTGCGGATACGACGTTTCACGCGGCTCACTCTCCGCCTATTTGTTCGGCATCGCACGGAAATTGATATTGCGGCACCTGGAACGTAGCCGTACCGCGGCGGAAGAGACTATCGAAGGGGAACCCGGCAAACGGCGGAGTCTGGCGCACCCTGACCCGATGGCAGCTTTTCTCCACAACGAAACCATGGATGGCCTTCGCCGGGCAGTGGTTTCGTTGCCGAAACGTTATCGGGAAGTAGTGGTTCTGTGCGACCTCGAGGAATTGGATTATACTCAAGCGGCAAAACTGCTGGGTTGCCCGATTGGCACCGTGCGCTCCCGCCTACATCGTGCACGGGGTCTGTTGTTGGAAAAGCTGCAGCAGAAACGCGCTCCCGTTGGGGATGCGGGTGCGTGGAAGCCCGTGAGGAGCCTGACATGACTTGCCGCGAATTCTGGGATCGCATGCCGGAGTTGGATGCGGAACGGTTGTCGTCGGAGCACGTCCGCGAATGCGCTGATTGCGCGGCGCAGATGGAGCAGCAACGGGCCCTGGCCATGAGTTTGCGACGGGTGGCCATCCAGCGAAACGATCTGGCGGCCCCGGCCCGCCTGGAAGAGCGCCTTTTGGAGGCGTTTCGGGCGAACCAGGCAGCGCCCCTTGAGGTTCCGGCAACTCATCTTGGCTGGCCGGGTTGGGCGGCGCGGGTGTCCGTTCTCGCGGCGGCGATGGTGCTGGGAGTCTTTCTGCTTTGGCGTCGCCCGCCACAACCAGTGCCGCAGGTTGCGAGCCCGGAGACCGTGGCTTCCGCGGAATGGGAGTCGGATTTCGTTCCGCTGCCCAGTGCGGGGGAATCGGGCTCGGCCGAAGATGCGAACTTGATCCGCGTGGAAATGCCTCGCGCTGCGTTAGTCGCACTGGGCGTGCCGGTGGCGGATGGGGAGGCGGGAGAGCCTGTCGAAGCCGAAGTGATGCTGGGGATGGGTGGCGCCCCGCAAGCCGTCCGGGTATTACAGTGAGAGTTGGGTGATGGTCCGCAAGATACTGAAAATAAGTATGATGATCGGAGCAATGGCGTTCGCCGCCACGCTCCACGCCCAAAACCGGGGCCTCCGGCTGTTGGGTACCCAGGCTGGCAGGCCGGGGAAGATTGTCAAAGGCGCGCCGTATTCGGCAGACGTTTCCAACGAGACCACGCGAACGCTGCCTGACGGAAACACAATTCATCAAGTCAGTACGGGGCGGGTTTATCGCGATAGCGAAGGTCGCACTCGCGAGGAGCCTTCGCTGCAGGCGTTGAGTTCGGCGGCCCCGGGTGGGAGCGTGCCGCAACTGGCTTTCATCTATGACCCGGTAGCGAGCGTGAGCTACGTTCTCAACCTGATGAAGCACACCGCGACCAGGACCGTCTGGCCCCAAGTGCCCGCCGGGGTGCCGTCGAACCGACCTAATCGCCAGCCGCGTCCGGCACAGGCGATTGCCAAAAAGGAATCCTTGGGAATGCAGGTGATGAGCGGTCTGGTGGCAGACGTCACCCGAACCACCCAAACGATTCCAGCAGGCCAGATCGGTAATTCGCAGCCGATCGTGGTGGTTTCCGAACGATGGTACTCACCAGACCTGCAGGTGGCGTTGTTCTCAAAGCGCAGCGATCCACGCGTGGGTGAGACCGTCTCCCAGCTGACCAATATCAGCCGGAGTGAGCCGCCCGCGGCTTTGTTTGCGGTACCGGCCGACTTCTCTATTACCGACGCTAAGGCGCGAATGGGCTTGACGGGTGTGCAGTAGCAGGCTACCGGGCCGGGAGTGCTCCCTGATAGATATCGTGCAAGCGCAATAATCCTAGCGCTTGACCAGCGTCGCCCACCACCGGAAGGACGGAAATTTGCGAGGGACGGCGTTCCATTTTTTCTAGCGCATCGGCCAGGGTAGCACCGGGATCGATCGAGACCGGCCCCTGCGTCATGACTTCTTCAGCCACCAGGCCGCGGATGTCGTCATGCTCCCGCAGCGCACGACGTAGGTCGCCGTCGGTAATCAGGCCGGCCAGGGTTCCGGTGGGGGTAACCACGCAGGCCGCGCCCCAGGGCCGGTCGGTCATGGCGAGGATGACTTCCTTGAGGGAAGCCCGCGGAGCCACGATCGCGATTTCTTCACAGCGGTGCATTACCTGGCGCACCGAGAGCCGTAAGTTGCGGCCGAGCTGTCCCCCGGGGTGGAAGCGGCCGAACTCCTCGGCTGTGAAGTTGCGCGCGCACATCAACGCAATGGCCAGCGCGTGGCCGAGTGCTAGTGCTGCCACAGAGCTGGCGGTGGGCGCCAGGTTGTGCGGATCCGCCTCGCGCTCCACTGTGGCATCCAGCAAGACGTCCAACCGAGCGGCGAGCGGGGAGTTGACGCTCCCTAGAATGCCAATCAACGGCGAATGAAACTCGCGCAGGAGAGGGACCAGCGCCAATAGTTCCGCGGAACTGCCGTGGCGGGAAATCAGCACGGTTGGATCGCTGGGAGTGTAGATGCCCAGGTCGCCATGCACCGCGTCGGCGGGGTGGAGATAGACGGCAGCAGTGCCGGTGCTGCAAAATGTAGCCGCAAGCATGCGCGCAACGTGCCCGGATTTACCGATGCCGGTGACCATCACCTTGCCGGGGTGGGAGAGGATCAGATCCACGGCGCGAATCAGTTGCCCATCGAGTCGCGAAGCGGTAGCGGTCAGCGAGGCAGCTTCTATGTCGACGGCGGCGCGCGCGGCCGCGAGCCACTGCCGCTTAAACTCGGATGACATCGGAAACTCCATAATCGCACGATACAATGTTGGGATATGAAAAGACCCACCCAGCGCTGGGTAGTGCTGGGGCTGCTGGTTACAGCGCCGTTGTGCGCGGAGATCCGGTCGCTGACCATTCTGCATACGAACGACCTGCATGCGCGACTGACGCCGCTCGATAACCACCAAGGCGGGTTCGCGTACGTCGCGGCCGCCATCCAGCGCGAGCGGGCCCACTGCACCGATTGTATTCTGCTGAACGCCGGCGATCTTGTCCAAGGGTCGCCAGTCTCGACGATCTACCACGGACTGCCCGTCTTCGAGATCTCCAATTTCTTCCACTTCGACGCGGCTACCCTGGGAAATCACGAGTTTGACTATGGCTGGCCGCAAGTCCGCAAGTTCATCCAAGTGGCCAATTATCCGGTGGTTTCGGCCAACATGGTGGATGCCGGTGGGAAGCTTTTTACTTCGCAGCCGTACGTGATTCTGAAGGTGAACGGGCTGCGGGTGGCGGTGATCGGCGCCATGACGGACGATCTGATCAACCTGACGACTCCCCAAACCATGGGAGAGTGGCATGCTGCGCCGGTGTTCACGGCCGTTCGAAAGTATGCCGCGGAAGTTCGCAACCGGAGCGACCTCATCGTGCTTCTGGCGCACATCGGCAGGGAGGAAGAGCTGAAGTTTCTCAACGAGGTGCCGGAGATTCCCGTTCTGGTCACCGGGCATCTTCACACCGGTTTAAAACAGGCCGACAGCCGCGATGGGCGGATCCTGGTACGGGTGAAGGGATACGGCGAGGAAATCGGGCGGCTCGAACTCAAGGTGGATACCGAAAAGAAGGCCCCGGTGAGCTGGACGTGGAAAAGGATTCCGGTAAATGCACAAGAGCTCCAGCCAGTGGCAGAGGTCGCCACCCAAGTGCAGCATTGGGAAGATGATGTTAAGCAGCGGGTGGACCAGCCGCTGGCATTAGCGAAACGGAGTTTCACCAAAGCCCAGGTGCGAGATCTGATGGAGCGGGCGGTGCGCGACCAGACTGGCGCGGACTTCGCATTCATCAACCTTGGCGCGGTGCGGGACACGCTGCCGACGGGCCAACTGCTGGTTCGGCATATTTGGGACATCATGCCCTTCGACAACCGGGTGGTGTTCGGCAAATTCAAGGGCCGCGATCTGCCGGCGGTGGTAGTGGGGGAGCGCCAGGTGGAACCGGACCACGAGTACACTCTGGCAGTCAGCGATTTCACGGCGGCTAACCAGGGCGCGCAGGAGCAGCTGCGGAGCAAGGGCCTGGTATTCGCGGGTGATGGCGGATTGTTGCGGGATGTTCTGGTAGATTGGTTCCGCAAGAAAAAAGTGATTGAGTGAACGAGCGGGGGTGAGACATGGCATTTTGCACGAATTGCGGCGCGTCTGTAGAGGGCGCTTTCTGTAAGAATTGTGGAACGCCGGCAGCTTCAGCGGGTGCGGGCGCACGCGCAGGCGCGGCCGCTGCGGCGCCTCCACCGGTGTCAGCTGTGCCGCCGTCGGCGCCGCTGCCGCCACTCGTGCAGCGCAAGACCAGCCCAATTGTCTGGATTCTGGTGATCGTGTTGGGGCTGTTTGTGCTGGGCGCTATTGGCACGCTAGCAACGGGCTACTTCCTGGTCCGCAAGGTGCAGCAGGCGGGATTCGATCCAGACTTGATGCGGCGCAATCCTGGGCTCGCCATTAGCAAGATGGTGATGGCAGCGGTGCCCGATGCCGAGGTCCTGAGTACAGACGATGGAGCGGGCACCATCACTGTGCGCGATAAGAAGACGGGCAAAGTGGTAACGCTGACCTTCGACGAGGCCCGCAAGGGAAAGTTCAGCTTCCAAGCGGAAGGCCCCGACCATGAGAAGGCGACGTTTGAGGCGGGCGGAGCCGACAGTAAGATTCCATCTGACGTTCCCGTCTATCCTGGAGCAAAGGTCGAAGAGAATTTCTCCGTCAACGGTAACAGCGCCGAGGGACAAGGGAGCGCGGCGACCTATTCGTTCTCGAGCCCCGACGCTCCATCCAGGGTTCTGGCGTTCTACCACGACAAACTGGAAGGTTCGGGCATGAAGATGTCGCTCAATACCACCACCAGCGATGGCGGCATGCTCATGGCGGAAGACGATGCGCGGGGGCAGGCAATCGTGGTAACGGTGGGCAAAAGCGGAGGCGGAAGCAGTATCAGTGTAATGATGCGGACGAAGAAGTAGCCCGGCTCAACCGTGGCCGAGGTACATCAACCAGCCCAGGCCGAACAGCGCCACTACGAAACAGACGAACACGTAGAGGCCGTAGTGTAAACGGTCGCGGTCATTCTGCTTGGTGACCACGCCCAGCACGACTGAAGTGAAGAGCGAAAAGAGCAAGGCGGCCTCGAAATGCGAGAGGTTCATTTTGGGCATTCAGTCTTTTCTCCCGGCCGCGATTTCGAAGACGTCCACCAGTGCCAGCAGATTGAGAAGGCCCGCGGTGACCAGAAACTTGGTGCCGTAATCGTGGACGTGGCCGGCCATGTCGGGCTGGTTATAGCCCAGCCAGACGCTCAGCAGGTAGAGCATGCCGGAGCAGACATCGCCTACAAAGCCCCCGGTGTTGATGAGAGTGGTGAGCAGGTCGCCACTTTGCGGATGGAACATGGCGCCGCGCATCATCAGGCCGCAAAGAAACATTCCGGTCACCGCCAGCAGCAGCAGCACACCGCGCCCGGTCTTTTTGAGCAACAGGTGGCCGGCCCCCGGGATAAGCCATCCCAATGCCACGGCAGGCGCCCAGGCGCCTATGGGCGGCATGGGCTGCTTGGGTTCCTTTTCTTTGGTTTCCTTCGCCATAGGGGTTCTTTTTGAGTGTAGCAGTTGGGGCGGGGCAGCAGTCTGATAGTATGACCGGGATGAGTTCCGCCAAGGTAAACGTGATGCGATTCGAAGCCCCCGAGGGCGAATTCACCTTGAGCCGTCTGGAGCGGGTGATTTATGGCCCGGGAAAGATTGCGGCCCTCAAGGACGAGATGGAGCGGCGCAAACTGCAGCGCGCTTTAGTGGTGACCACTGACGTAGTGGCGGCGCTGCCGATTCTCCAACAAGTGACGGGCGTGCTGGGCTCTCGCTGTGCCGGCGTGTTCTCGAAGGTGATCCAGCACGTGCCGCGCGGAACGGTGAACGAACTCGAAAAGGAAATCGAGCGCGTGAACGCGGATTCCTTGATCAGCTTCGGCGGCGGGAGCCCGATCGATTCCTGCAAAGTGGCCGCTTACGGCATGCTGCCCAAACGCGAATTGATCCACATAGCGGTACCCACCACGCTTTCGGCTGCGGAGTATACCCACGCCGGCGGCGTTACCGATGAGACTACGAGGGTCAAGAGCGGCGTGTATGACCCGCGTGTATTACCACGGACCGTGATCAACGATCCGGTGCTGACACTTTCGACTCCCGACTGGCTATGGGTCACCACGGGGATGCGGGCGCTCGATCACGCTATCGAGTGCGCCTACGCGATCCGTCACCAGCCCATCAGCGATGCGCTGGCATCGAAATCGATCGCGTTGATGGAAGAGCATCTGCCGCAGTCGATCCGCACCCAAGGCGATGAGCGGCTGGCGCACCGCGGCCATTGCCAGGTAGCCGCCTGGTTTTCGATTTATGGCGCGATGAACACGCGGTTCGGATTGTCCCATCTGCTGGGGCACCAGATCGGACCGCGGTGGGACGTCCCGCACGGCGTGACGTCGTGCATTACCCTGCCGACGGCGATACGCTTCATGGCGGATGTGGCGCCGCAGCGGTTCGGTCCCATTGCCGAGGGCTACAAGATCGCGTTTGACCCGGCCAACCCGAGGCCCGCGGCCCTGGCATGTGCCGATCGCACGGAGCAGTTCATCGCTCAGTTCGATGTTCCCAAAAAGCTGTGCGATGCGAAGGTGCCGCGCAATGAACTGGGGGAGATCGTCGCGCCCATCGTGTACGAACTCGAGCACAACGGTGTAGTAGATCGGCCGGTCACGGAAAAGGAAGTTCTGGCGCTGTTGGAAGCGGTGTACTGAAGGCTGGCCGGCGCTTTACCGCGGCATCAAAATCTGGCCCCAGACCACCTGGTAGGCCTCAATCTCATTGAACAAAGTGCGGCCAGCTCGCACGAACACACGCATGTTGGTCCGGAGTACGCCGGGCTCAACGGTGTCGCCATCCTCCAGGTAGCGCGTGTCCTGTCGCAGCAGGATGGTCTGATCGCCTGCGCCGCGGGTGTGGATGACCATTCGTTCTGCATTCAGCCGGAAGATGACTCCGGCATACGTCAATGTACCGGTGGGAATGGCGCGCTCCTCAAGCGAGCGGTATACACGCAAGCGGCCCTGAGAGACGGGGCGCGTAGGCGGAGGTGTTTCCAGGACGTGGATCGTACGGGCATAACGCAGCAGCGTGCCCGAAACTTCATCGGAGATCACCTGGACTTTGTCGCCGGGCTGCAGGCGCGCAACGGAACTGGGCAACTGTTCGCGCTCTACGTAGGTTTTGGCGTCGAAGCGATAGCGGAACACCTGATTATCGGAGGCGCGGACGGCGAATTCGCCGGCGGCGGCTTGGGTATCACGCTCGAGCAGGACACCGGAAAGCAGGGCGACGGATTGCGGCGGCTGGGCCGCCAGCGCGGCGGGAAAGAGCAGAAGCCATCGCCAGGATCGCAAGGCTGTCGAACCTCAGATTTTACGATAACATGCGCAAAAGTGCCGCTCCGTTTGTCACGGCACGGCAACGCACAATTCGGTTTAGCGGAATTGGTCCTGTGTCTCGCGCAGCCAATCGGGACGCTTCAGCACATCACGCGGCTTGCTGCCATCGGGCGGGCCGATGATGCCGTCGCGCTGCATCATGTCCAGGATGCGGGCAGCGCGGCCATACCCCAACCGCAAGTGGCGCTGCAGCGTGGAGGTAGACGCTTTGCCCATCTGGAGAACCAAGCGTACGGCTTCCTCGTACATGGGGTCCTGCGCTTCGGCGGGGGCGTTTTCGGCAGCGGCTTCGTCATCGCTCGGCGGCGCAACCAGGAACGACTGATCGTATTCCGGAGCGGCCTGCTCCTTCCAGAAGTCCACAACGCGGTTGATTTCGGTCTCGGTGACGAACGCGCCGTGCACGCGGGTCAGTCGGGAAGAGCCGGGGGGCAGGAACAGCATGTCCCCTTTGCCGAGCAGGTGCTCGGCTCCCATGACGTCGAGGATAGTTCGCGAATCTACGCGCGTAGCCACGCGGAAGCTGATGCGCGCGGGGAAGTTGGCTTTGATCAAGCCGGTGATCACGTCGACGCTGGGCCGCTGCGTGGCGAGCACCAGGTGCATGCCGACAGCGCGTGCCATCTGCGCCAGGCGCGTCACGCTTTCTTCCACGTTGCGGCCTTCGAGCATCATCAGGTCGGCCAACTCATCGATCAGGATCAGGATGTAGGGCAGCGGCTTGAGCTCGTCCTGGGTGGCGTCGTCTTCCGGGAAAAGGTCCCGCGGCTGATCCTGCAGCTTGCGGATCTTCTTATTGAACTGATCGATGTTGCGAACGCCATACTCGGCCAGCAGACGCAAGCGGCGCTCCATTTCGAGAACCGCGTTGCGCAGCGCGTTGGTAGCTTTCTTGGGGTCGATGATCACGGGCGTCAGTAGATGCGGAATGCCTTCATACATGCCCAATTCCACGCGCTTGGGGTCGACCATGATCAAACGCACGTCGTCGGGCGTTGCCTTGTAGAGAATCGACATAATCATCGAGTTGATCATGACGCTTTTGCCCGAACCCGTAGAGCCGGCGATGAGCAGGTGGGGCATGGACTCGAGTGCTGCCACGCGGATGCGGCCGTTGATGTCTTTGCCCAACGGAATGGTCAGGTGCGAGTGGGATTGCGTGAATTCGTCCGATTCGAGCATTTGTCGTAGCGCGATAATTTCGCGGCGTGAGTTCGGCACTTCAATCCCGACGGTAGGCTTGCCGGGGATGCGCTCGATCAGAATCGATTCGGCCTGCAGGCCCAGGCAGAGATCCTCCGTAAGGTTGGTGATGCGGCTGTACTTGATACCGGCCTCGGGCTTGAACTCGAAAGTGGTAACCACCGGGCCGGGATTGATTTGAACCACCGAACCGAGCACGTTGAACTCCTGGAACTTCGCTTTGATGCGTACGGCAGTGTCCTTGAGCTCCTGCTCGTCATAAGCACTGCGGCCGGGCGCTTCGTTCAACAGGTCGGTGCTCGGGAGGGTAAACAGCATGGGCCGCGGGTCAGGCGGCGGCTGTGCGGGGCGCGGTGCCGCTACCGCTGTGGGTAGAGGCTCCAGTTCCTCGATGGGACAAATGGGAATTTCTTCGATGGTGCTGTAGCTCCGATCGGACTCCGCGGGTGCCGGTGCAGTCGGCTCTTTCTCGATCTCCCAAGGGGCCGCGGCTGCGGACACTGCGGAGGCTGCTGGGGCGGGTTCCTGCTTGCGCGACAAGCGCTCCGGGATGCGCTGCATTCTCTGGCGCGCCCTCTCTTCGGCCTTGGTGACCGAGCGGGCGTGCATGCGACTGCTCCATTCCCGTAAAGCCTCGCCGCGGCGTCGGAACCAGGCGATCGGCCCAGCGAACCACTCGTCCAGCTTGGAAATGGAAAACGTCGAAACCAGGTAAAGGGAAATCGTGAAGGCTGTGAGGGTGGCCAGCAGCGCTCCGGCTGCGTTCAGCGATTCCAGAAGATATTTGGCGAGAGCATTTCCGGCGGCGCCGCCGAGAAGAATGCGACCGCCGAAAAGGCGGAGGGGCAGAAACGATAACCCGGCGCCCAGACTCAAAGCAAGCAAGACTGAGCCGATGATTTTGGGCGCACCGGAGTCGAGCTCTTCCGAACGGATCCACTTCCATGCGAGGGCGAAGCTGAGCAGCGGGAATAGAAACGCGGCCGCTCCAAAACTTTGAAAGAGGAGATCGGAGAGGTACGAGCCGGGGTAACCAACCAGGTTCAGGGGGCGCGCGCCCGAGGCCGTATCCCACGAGGGATCCTGGGTATGGTACGAAACCAAACTCAACAGGATCACCAGGCCTAGCGACAGCAATAGGAATCCAGTGACTTCGTTAAGCCTTGTGTAGGGTGTCGGCGATAGGAGCTTCATCACGCTGGCCGGCGGATGAAAGCCAGAGCAAGGACTATTATGCCAAAAATGATTCGATAGTACACGAACGGTGTGAGGCCGCTGCGACGCAAGTAATGCAGGAACCAACCGATGACGGCGCAGCCGGTGAGGGCGCTGACGGCAACCCCAACGATGAAATTGGTGTTGAGGATCCCGTGCAGATTGTGTTCTTTGTGCATGTCGTAGAGGGCCTTGCCCGCGGCGGCGGCGATGGCCGGGGTGGAGAGTAGAAAGGAAAACCGCGCGGCGCCTTCCCGGGTGAGACCGCGGAAGAGTCCCGCGGCCATGGTTATGCCGCTGCGCGACGTTCCGGGTACGATTGCCAAGGCCTGCGACAGGCCGATAGTCAGCGCATCCGGAAGGTCGACCGAACTCAGATCGCGCGCGTGCCGAGCGCCTCGCTCCACGAACCAGAGAAGAACGCCGACTACGACCAGCATGGTGCCCATGACAAATGGGTTACGCCACGTGGTCTCGGCCTGCTTGTTGAACACCAGGCCGGCGACGCCCACGGGAATGCTGCCGATGGCCAGCAGCCAGAGCAGCATGTGATTGTGTTTCAGTTCCTCATCGCGGCCCACATGCATCCCGAGGCCCTGTCCAATGATCTGGATCCAGTCCGGCAGGAAATAAATCAATACCGCAAGCAGTGTGCCGATGTGCAAGGAGATATCGAAGTCCAGAGACTCGGTCCGCCAACCCAGCAGCCACGACGAGAGGTAAAGGTGGGCGGTGCTGCTGATCGGTAGAAATTCGGTTAAGCCTTGCACAACGGCGAGCACGAGAACCTGCGCGAGTGGCATAAACGATCAGGTTGAGGGATCGGGGATGGTATGTCAAGGGAGAGCGAAGAAAGCACAGCTCCCTCTGGTTACGGCGCGGTAACGCGGTCGAAAATGTACGTGATGTCGAGATCTCCTTGCGGGGTCCCGATATGGATGGCGTCGGTGAGAGTCTTGTTTCCGCCTGTCAGAGCCATTTTTTCGACGAAAGAAATGGTGATTCCGCCGGCGTCGGCGTTCGAACGGATGATTAGGCCATCACCGTCCCAAGTGGCTGCGGCTTTCACGTCAGCACCGTTCATTTGGTAAGTGATTTCTTTGCCGTCGGTGGTGTAGTTTCGCGTGGAGTTCTGGTCGCCGGTTCCGCCCTTTTGGTCGTCGGTAATGATCAGGGACGGCTCCGCGTGCATGATCTTGCGCGTGAATGAGGTGGGGGCGGGGACAGGTCCCAGCTCGCTCTTCGACGCGTTCAGTTTCCACTCACCGGAAAAGTTGGGCTTGTCGGCGGCCGCAGCGGTAAACGCCAGCGCCGCGATCAGGCACACGGTGGCTTTCATACAACATCTCCTGACTCGGTGATATTGTACCTTTCGCGAAGCAAGCGCAGATCTTCGCGCGCTTTCTGTTCTTCGGCTGCGTAGATGCGAGCCTTGACGAATTGGTGATGTGAGATCGCGTGTAGCAAACCGTTCAGGTTGGCGGTCAGTCGCTCCTGCGCTTCCTGAACCTCGTGAGGTCGCGGCGCGAGGGCGGCCGTGCGGATGAGGCGTTGGTCATGCACATACCCTCGGCCCGCAATTTTTACGGTCCAAGCGGTTGCCAATCCGACGATCAGCCCGCCGTACTCTGCCACAAGGAACCGCAGGTAAGCGGTCCGGCCGCGGCCGCGGTGTTCTTGGGCTGCCTGTTCGAAGACGGACTGCATCTCCTCGCCGAAACACACCTGGTGATCGTATGGATAGAGCCACAGCAATAGTCGATAGGCCAGAGTCATAGCGGTCAAGCCTCGTTCATGCGGAGCCGCGCGATACCCACTCGGGTCAGCTGCTTCAATCGCTCCAGCTCCAGTTGCAGTTGCCGACGTCCTTCGGGGGTGAGCCGATAGGCCTGCTTGTCGCGTGACGTGTCTTCCTGCTCGAAGCGCTCGATCCAAAGGTCTTCGAGCAGCCTGCGCAGAGCGCCATAAAGCGTGCCAGTACTCAAGCGAACGCGGTTGTTGCTCAGAGTCTCAATGTCCTTGATCAACGCGTAGCCGTGACGCGGCTGTGCGGCCAGACTCATTAGGATTAACAGAACCGGCTCGGTGAGTGGTTTGCCTGGTTCCACGTCAGGTTGTCCAGCGACATGTCGCATAACGACATATTAGAAAAATTTCGCCAGGCTGTCAAGACTTTTGCGAAGATCATCAGGACATGCAGGATCTCGAAGGCAAAGTATGGATCGTGACGGGCTCCACGGGGATCGGAGCGGTATCCTCTCGCATGGCAGCGGCGGCCGGAGCGCGGTTGGTGGTGGCGACTGCAGACGGTCAGTCCGGCTGGGAACTGGCGGCGGAGATTGCCGCCGAGTGCTGGGTGGGCGATCTCACGCTGGCACCGTCGGCGGACTGGGTGGTGTCGCAATGCCTTTCTAAATTCGGGCGGGTAGACGCGCTGTTCAACGCCGCCGGCCTGAGCGGGCGCCGATTCGGAGACGGCCCGGTGGACGAGTGTACCGAAGAAGGATGGGACATCACGCTGGCCCAAAATCTGAAAACTACCTTCTTCATGTGCCGCGCCGTGGTCGGCCGGATGCTGCAGCAGGAGCCTGGGCCAGTTGGAATTCGCGGCGCAATCTTGAACATGGGCAGCGTGTTGAGCGAGTCGCCCGAGCCGCGCCATTTCGCCACCCACGCCTATGCCGCGGCCAAGGGCGGGGTGGTGGCCTTGAGCCGTTCCATGGCGGCTTACTACGCGCCGCATAAAATCCGTGTTAATGTGATTGCGCCGGGGCTGGTGCGCACGCCGTTGAGCGAGCGTTCCGAGGCCGACCCGGAATTGAACAAATTCCTGAAGAGCAAACAACCGCTTGCCGAGGGCCTGATCGACGCCCGCGAAGTGGCGCGTGCCGCACTGTTTCTGCTTAGCGACGAAGCGCGGGCCATCAGCGGCGACTTGCTGCGGCTCGACGCCGGCTGGAGTATGACCGGAGCTTGAGGAGAGTTTTCGATGATGGTTCTGGGAATTGATATCGGAGGCACCCAGATCAAGGCCGGGATGGTAGATGAGACGGGGGCCATTCTGGCTTCCCGCACCGTTGCCACGCCCACTGACCTGGACACGTTTGTCGTGTCTCTTCGGGAAGCCGTTGGGTGGCTCTTGGAAGCCACCGCCCCGCCCGACGGCGTGGGGGTGGGCTGCAAGGGTACTATCAATTCCGACAGCACGCGCGTGGAGACTCTTTGGGGCGCGCTGCACTTCTTACAAGGATTGCGGCTGAGCGAGTTGGTCGGTCTTCCGAGTGACGTCCCAGTATTCGCCGACAACGACGCACGCGTGGCGCTGGCCGGGGAGATGGTGTGGGGGGCGGCGCGGGGGCATGAAAATGTGCTGATGCTGACCTTGGGCATGGGTGTGGGCGGAGCGGTGCTGGTCGATGGCCAATTGCTGCGTGGACACTCCGGCGTGGCGGGGAACTTGGGACATCTCACCGTGGAGCCCGATGGAGTAGCGTGTGGGTGCGGTGGCCACGGGTGTCTGGAGACGGTGTTCTCGGCGCGCGCGATCGAAGCCGAAGCCTGGGCCGCGGTGCATCGCGGATGTGGCTCCGTGCTCACCAGGCTCTTTCGCGAGCAACCGCAACTGGTTACCTGCCGGACAATTTTTCAGGCCGCTCGCGAGGGCGATGAACTGGCGCGGACCATTGTCTCCAAAGCCATCCGCAGACTGGGCGGGGCGCTGGCGGGGTTACTGCACGTGTTCGACCCGGAATTGGTCATCTTGGGCGGACACGTCGCCGATGCCGGCGCCGACCTGTTGGCACCTTTGCAGGAGGAAGTCTGGGGCCGGTCTCGAATCATGTTAGGACGCGATGTGCCGCTAATAGAACAGAAGGTGGCAGACAAGTCGGGAATCGTAGGCGCCGCCGGTCTTGTGATGTCGCCGCGGGGGTAACATCCTCGGCCTGTAACATTGCTTTGGCGACGCCACTCCGATATGATGCAACAACAGATAGGCTCGTCGAAGGAGGCCTGGAATATGCGTACGTTATCGCTGGTGCTCGCGGGTTGTGGGATGGGGATTACGGCTTTGGCCGCTACCAACTCCCCCGATTCCGTGACGTTCAACAAGGACGTTCTCCCGATTCTCCAGAAGAACTGCCAGGGTTGTCATCGGCCGGGAGAAGTGGCGCCCATGTCGCTGCTCACCTACAACGACGCGCGCCCCTGGGCCAAGGCCATGAAAGTAGCCGTAGCCACCAAGAAAATGCCGCCATGGTTTGCGGAAGTCGGGCATTTTGCCAATGACCGCAGGCTGAGCGAAGCAGATATCAATACGCTGGTGGCGTGGGCCGATAAAGGCGCCCCCGAAGGCGATGCCAAGGACAAGCCCGCGCCGATCACGTTTCCGGACGGTTGGAACATCAAGCCGGATATGATCATCGAAATGCCCAAGGACTTCCAGGTGAAGGCCACCGGCACCATCAACTATCAGAACATTCTGGTCAAAGCGAATTTCCCCGAGGATACCTGGGTGGTGGCAGCTGAGATGCGTCCCGGCAATTCAAAAGTGGTGCATCACATGAGAGCGATCGTCCGCCCGCCCTCCTCCACCTGGCTGGCGAACGCCATCCCCGGCGAGGCGTACGAAGAGGGATCCGCGGAAATGGGCGGAGCCAAGCAAGGGACCGATCTGCTGGGCAAATACAACCCGGGATTGGGCGCGCAGAGGTTTGACGTTGATGGCTCGGCAAAGTTCGTGCCCAAGGGCTCGGACATCGTCTTCAACATCCACTACACTTCGGTCGGCACGGCGCAGACCGATCGCTCGAAGGTCGGACTGGTGTTCGCGAAGGCGCCTCCCAAGAGCCGGTATTGGATGTCGCCGGGTACTCCCGCGGCCTTCAACCTCGCCATTCCGGCGGGTGATAACAACGCCGAGGTGGTTAGCGAAGTGACGGTCGGCGTCGATGGCGCGAAGCTGGTTTACATCCAGCCGCACCTGCATCTGCGCGGCAAGGACTACGAGCTGCGGGTCACTTATCCTACCGGCGAATCGGAAGTGGTGTTCAAAGGCACCTGGAACTTCGATTGGCAGGTCGGTTATCAGTTGGCTAAGCCGTTGGCGCTACCGAAGGGAACCAAGCTCCTGGCGGTTGTGCATTATGACAACTCCTTGAACAACAAGTTCAATCCGGATCCGACGAAGCTGGTTTTGTGGGGCGATCAGAATTGGGACGAGATGCAGTCGGGCTTCCTCGGCCTGGTGTTTGACGCACACACCGACGCCAATAAAGTCTTTATTCCGTCCGGGCCTAGCCTTTTGCCACGTGGGACGTCTGGCCCTACACTTGCTTCCATGGCAGCGGCCGCCAAAAAGTAAGCCGCATCGCGTGGGCCACCACGCTGCTGGTATTGGCCCTCCCGCAATAGGGAGTTCTCATAGGATGTTCCGTCAATGACGCCGAACTCCTCACGCGGCGCGGCATTGCACGCCCACCAGGATCAGATCTTTGAAGCACAGGTCCGGCTTCTTTATTCCAATGCAAATGTAGGAATCGGCGTCACGGTAATCGCCGCGATCGTCCTGGGCAGGCTGCAATGGGCGGTCGTGCCGCACGCCATTATCCTCGGCTGGTGCCTGTGCATGATCCTGGTTTCGCTGGCCCGCTTTACCTTGCATCGCCGCTATCGGCGGGCGGTTCGGTCGAGCCTGAAGGCGATTCGGTGGGGTAAGGCATTCACGATTGGCGCAGGCTTAGCGGGAACCGGCTGGGGGGCAGCAGGTGTCTTGCTATACCCGGAAGCGCATCTTGCGAACCAGGTCTTTCTTATTTTCATTCTGGGTGGAATGATGCTGGGCGCAGCGTCTCTGCTGGCACCACGGTCCGAGGCCTTCCTCGCTTTCCTGATCCCTACTGGTTTCGCGCCAGCCGCGCGTCTCATGTTTCAGAGTGATGAGGCCCATCTTGCGATGGGGTTGCTGGCGGTCCTATTCACGGTTGCCCTTATAGTCACGACCAGGCGATTCTATTTGACGATCGTTTCTTCACTGAACTTACAGTTCGAAAATCAGGGCCTGGTGGAGGGTCTGCAGAAGGCCAAAAGCAATGTGGAAGCACTGAATGAGCAACTGGAGGCTCGGGTCCACGAGCGCACTGCGGAATTGCAGCGCTCTACAGAGCGACTGCTGGCTGAGAAGACCGAGCGCGAACGGATCGAAGACGAGTTGCTGCGCGCGCGCAAGCTCGAATCGCTCGGCGTGATGGCGGGCGGCATCGCGCACGACTTCAATAATTTCCTGACGGTTGTTCAGGGCAATATCGAGATGGCCAAGATGCGCCTGGGTCCGCACACGTCGATCAATGGGATTCTGGACCAAACCGTGAGTGCCTGCCAGCAGGCGGCGTTTCTATCCTCTCAATTGCTAACCTTCGCGAAAGGCGGCGCCCCGATCCGGCGGTTGGTTTCAGTTGCCAAGCTGGTGACGGATGCGGTCCACCTGGCACGCGCCGGCGCTCAGACCAGCATTGAAGTCACCATCTCTGATGATCTTTGGTGCGCCGAAGTCGACCCGGGCCAGATTGGACAAGTGCTGCATAACATCCTCCTCAACGCGCGGCAGGCAATGCCCGAGGTCGGGATTATCGAAGTTCGCGCGACCAATGTGATCGAGGACGACTCCGGGGCCGCAGCCCGCGTGCGGATTTCTATTAGGGACTACGGTTGTGGCATACCCGCCGATGTTCTCCCGCGAATCTTCGACCCATACTTCACTACCAAGTCCAGCGGCAGCGGTCTCGGGCTGGCAATGGCCTATGCCATCATTACCAAACACGGCGGCACTATTTCAGTGGAATCGAAACCTGGAGACGGGACAATATTCATTATTGATCTGCCCGCTTCCCAAGACAGCCTCGAAGCGCAGGATCCGGTTGTCACCCACATGCAAACCGGCACGGAACGAGTGCTGGTAATGGATGACGAAGAGGCCCTCCGGACGCTGCTGGAGGACATTTTGACCCATCTCGGCTATGAGGTCCAGACCGCCCGCGACGGGGCCGAGGCGATTACTCTCTGTGAAAATGCGCACGCCTCCGGCCGCAGTTTTGACGCTGCGCTCTTGGACGTGACGGTAAGCGGCGGGATGGGAGGAATTGAAGCTGCCTCGCGATTGAAGCAATTGGATCCTGCCTTGAAGCTCATCGTTTCGAGTGGCTACTCGGACGCACCGGTTATGTCGGACTTTCGCAACTACGGATTCGACGATGTGATTCCGAAGCCCTGGGTGGTAGCGGAAGTGAGTGAGGTCTTCCGCAGGGTTTTCGTACGATCGCCCAAGCCCCGCTCAACCTGAACGGCGGCCAGGCGCCTTTTTGGCCAAAGCCCGCCGCGCCTTGGGCACCTTGCCGATGCGAGGGTCCTTAGCGAGGATCAACTCGCAGGCGCGGAGCGCCGCCCCCTCGAAATCCGGCTTATCGGCCGGAAGGACCTGCCAGTGTGTTACTGCCCTGCCCAAAACCTGAATGGACCGCATGTTCGGGAACTCGAGGCGAAGGCTCTCGTGGTGCGTTTCCGAAGTGGCCAGCCATACACCGTTATCGGCGTCGCCGCCGCGCTTGTCCCGTAGGATGAGCACAATCTTTTCCCCGACGTATACCGCGAGGCAGCCGAACATAGGCCGCGTTTTGGGGGACAGTGTGGCGATCGCTTCGAGTACGAACTCGTGCGGGATGGCCTTGCGCTGTTTGATGCCGAAGGCGTTGTCGCCTGCCGGGATTAACGGGGCTTTTCGACGGGATGAAGGCATCGGATCTCGATTCCAGACGAAGAACTATTTTCGCTTGCACGGGGGGCGGCTGCGGCGTTTACTTCCCATAAGTTACTTATGGGAAGCTCGGATGCACGCTCGGGCGAATTATTGCCCGGAACTCTCGAGATGCTCATCCTTAAGGCGTTGGCGCGCTCGCCCAAGCATGGTTACGCCATCGCCGAGTTCATCCACGCGGCATCGGACGAGGTTCTGCGCGTCGAAGAAGGCGCGCTCTATCCTGCGCTGCATCGCCTGGAATTGCGCGGCCTGCTAGCTTCGGAGTGGGGTACCTCGGAAAACAAC
The DNA here is from genome assembly GCA_035948775.1 of Bryobacteraceae bacterium. Lineage (GTDB taxonomy): Bacteria > Acidobacteriota > Terriglobia > Bryobacterales > Bryobacteraceae > PSRJ01. Next base: position 3,764 of record DASZIV010000108.1, on the reverse strand, counting down.
CGACGGGCTAAGTATTACCAGTTGACGGACTCCGGCAAGAAACAACTCGCCAGTGAAGCGCGCTATTGGCGCCGGATGCTCGGAGCCGTGATGCAAGTGATCGAGAGCAGTTAGGAGGAGCGCTCATGCCGGAATGGCTATCCACCTTGCGCTTGCGGACGAGATCGCCGCTGCGGCGGGACCAATTGGATCGCGACTTGGCGGAGGAACTGGAGTTTCACGCGGCCATGATGGCCGAAAAGCGCGGGCTCTCTACGCGGGAAGTCGGGCGAGCTTTCGGCAACCGGACGGCACTCAAAGAGAGCTGCCGGGAAACCTGGACATTCGCGGCGGTCGAGGCCTTTTTTCAGGATCTGCGCTACGCCTGGCGGACCTTGGCGCGGGGCAAGGCCTTTGCGATCCTGGCGGTGTTGCTGCTCGCACTGGGCATGGGTGCTACCACGGCCATCTTCGGCTTGCTCGACGCTGTGCTGCTTAAGGGCCTGCCCGTGCGGGAGCCCAATCGGCTGGTTTTGTTTACCGATCCGGCCGAAAGTGGGGTCTCGATCGGCGCAGACTATGGCGGCCCTCGCTCCCTGCTGAGTTATGAAGAGTTCATCACCCTCCGATCTCGCCTAAGGTCCTTCTCGGACATGTTTGCTGTCGACAGCGGATACCGCCGTCTGAACGCGATGGTCGATGGAAGCGCGCCCGAGGAAGTGCGCTTTCGCCTGGTAAGCGGCAATTACTTCACTGTTTTGGGTGTGCCGCCGCTGATTGGGCGCGCCTTCACGGCCGCGGACGAACACGGGCCTGGCTCCGCGCCCTATGCCGTGCTGAACTACGCGTACTGGCGGGATCGGTTCGGGCTCTCCGCCGACGTCCTGAACCGCAAGCTACAACTATTCGGAACTTCCTACCAGATCATCGGTGTCATGCCCCCCGGCTTTCTAGGCGAGAATGTCGGCGACCTGGTGAATGTCTGGCTTCCCCTGGTCATGCAGCCACAAGTACGCCTGGGCCAATTCTGGCTGACGGACAATCCCGCAAAGGTCGATCGTGTGATGTGGCTGCAGGTGTTTGGCCGGCTGCGTGACGGCGTCAACTTGCGACAGGCGCAGACTGAGACTGACGTCGTCTGGCGCCAGATGACGGAAGCCAGTTTCAGCCGTTTCGTTTCCAGTCAACCCCAGATACTCAAACAGGCTTTGAAACTGCGGCCGGGTGAGCAGGGAACCTCCGCTCTGCGCTCGCAATTTACCGAGCCCCTGTACGTGCTGCTGGCGATCGCGGGTGTGCTTCTGTTGACGGCCTGCGCCAACATTGCCGGCCTCCTGCTGGCGCGCGCCGCCGCGCGTCAAAAGGAAGTGGCGATGCGGATCGCCTTAGGAGCGGGCAGGCTCCGTCTGATCCGGCAATTTATAGCCGAGAGTCTGCTGGTATCGCTGGCGGCCGCGATCGCGGGTGGCCTCATCGCGATACTCGCGATTCGCGCGATCATCGGATTGGCTTCGGAGCCCGGTGACCTGATTTCACTGAATGTGCATCCCGACTGGCGCCTTTTCGCCTTCACCTCTGGCGTGGCGTCGCTCGCCACTCTGATCTTTGGGTTGGCGCCTGCACTAATGAGCACACGGGCGAATCTCAATCAGGTTTTGAAAGGAACCGCTGCGAACGTGGCGGGCGGGTCGGCTTCCGCGCACGCAGGGAGAATCGTGGTTGCTACACAGATCGCGTTTTCGACGGTCCTGCTGATGGCCGCGGGCTGGTTCGCGATCACGTTGCGAAATCTGGAGCGCCTCGATCTGGGTTACTCTGCGGAGCGCCTTACGGAAATTCGAGTCGATCCGTTGACCGCGCGATTCAGCCGTCAGCAACTCGCAACCGTCTATGACGAGTTGAAACAACGCCTCGTGCAAATCCCAGGCGTCCGCGCCGTAACGTTTTCGAAAAATGGCCTGTTCGGCGGCAGTGATTCCCAGGATGAGATCAGTGTCGAGGGTTACACCGCCCCTTCTGGCGAGCAATCATCCTCCCGATGGGATCGAGTGGGGCCGTCGTATTTGTCCGTGGTGGGCATTCCGCTGCTAGCAGGCCGCGACATCGGTTTGGAGGATCAGGCCGGCGCGCGCCGCGTTTGCGTCATCAATCGTGCATTTGCCGAGAAGTTCTTCCGCGGGCGGGACCCCATCGGCAGGCACATCACCGATGAATACCCGGACACGCGGGTGACTCTGGAGGTCGTCGGTGTTGCCGGAGATGCGCGGGATCGCAAACTGCGGGAGAAGGTGGAACCGATGTTTTACATCCCAGCCCTGCAGCCTTTGGTGGCGGGTGGATATCCCGACGCCATGAACTATCAAATCCGGACGTTCGCGAATCCATCTTCGGTAATTGAGGCCGCCCGCAAACAGATCGCGGCGGCAAATCCGAATATTCGAGTGATGTTCGCGCGCACATTGGGCGAATTGCTGGCGAACCAGACGCTTCGCGACCGGCTGCTGGCGCGTCTGGCGTTGGTCTCCGGCGCGCTGGCGCTGGTCATCACGTGCTTCGGACTCTATGCCGTGCTGTCATTCTCGGTGGCACGCCGGACATCCGAGATCGGAATCCGATTGGCTTTGGGCGCAAGGAAGGACCGCATTGTACGCGACATTATTCGCGAGGCTCTGTTTGTGGCGCTCGTGGGTCTGGGGTTCGGGGTGCCGATCGCTCTGGCTGCTTCCACATTGGTGCGGAGCCGCTTGTTCGGTTTGAGCGCAGCCGATCCGGTTACCATAGCGGCCGTCATAACCGTACTTACGATTGCGGCCGTGGCCTCGGCTCTGGTGCCGGCCCTTCGCGCCGCGGGAATCGATCCGATTCGCGCGCTCCGTTGCGAGTAAAATTCGCTACCAGCCGGCCTTGTGCGCGACGTAGGTTTTCAGCGCCAGTCCAGCCATGAGAATCCAAACGAAGTAGCGCAGCGTGCCATCCAGCGTGAAAGCTGCCAATAGCGCTAGTACGGCATAGCTGCACATTGCCAAAACCAGCCGCATGTTCATGAATATTTAATTTTGACACGAGCAACTTTCCTTTCCGACTCGCCTTTACATGGTCAGGAGGATGACTTAGATGAAAGGCTTCAACAGAATCTGGGTAGCGGCAGTATTCGGAGCCGCGCTAACGATGGTTAGCGCCAGTGCTCAAACGGTCAATCAGCGGCGAGAGAATCAGCAGGACCGAATTGGGCAAGGCGTCCAGTCCGGCGCGCTAACAGCCGGCCAGACGGCGCGGCTGGAGAATAAGGAAGCGTCGCTGAACAGTGAGATCCACAACGACCGCGTGGCCAACGGCGGCCATCTCACCACAAACGAGCGCAAGCAGGTCAACCGTCAACAGAACCACCTGAGCCGCCAGATCTATCGTGCCAAGCACACCTAACGCCGCGGCATGTTGTAGGCGAAGTTGAACTGCAGTACCACCCGCTCTCCTTTGTACTCGGAGGGCAAAGGAGGGAACGGGTCGGAGGCGCTAATTCCGGCAACCGCCGCCCGATCCAGGGCGTCGGTTCCGGAATAGTTCACGATCACCAATTTGGCCACGCTGCCAACTCTGGCGATCGCGAACTGCAGACTAACCCGCCCTCTGCGCCCCAGTTTGGCGCTCTCAGGGAGCACCGCCAGCCAGTTACGGCGGACGGCTGCGAGCACTTGCATCAGGTAAGGCCGGAAGTCCACGCCTTGCGGGTCACTCAACAGTTCCAGGTTGCTTCCCTGCACGCCCGGTGATGGCGGCATATTGAT
>DASZIV010000107.1:0-1708 GCA_035948775.1 Bryobacteraceae bacterium | reverse complement strand
GCGCCCAACCGGCTGGCCTGTTTTAGACATTCCGACCATCGTGACGGTGACTTCCTCGCCAGGCTTAAATGACTTTGCCGTAATGCCAAAATTGATAAGCGTAGAGGGGGCATTCCATTCGCCGAGCCAGTGTACGACATTGCCCTTTTCGTCTTTGGCGTCAAACTTCAAAAAGCTATGCGGATTGGTCCAAACCCAAGCCGTTATGGTTCCCTTCACAGTGACGGTTTTGCTGTCATAGGCTGCGTTGCCGTGATGCGCAAAGAGCGAAACTGAGATCATCAAGAGCGCAACAGCCACGAGGGAACCCCTGACCAGCCATTTTTTCATAACTTGCCTCCCTAGTTTATACGCGAACGGCTCGGCATTGGTTACTTCACGCTGCGCGATTCTAACAGGAAATTCTCGGCGGTCGCAACTCGCGGTAATTCGACGCGCGCGCGGTAAATTCGCGTGCGCTGTGGAAGACTCAGCGCCTCCGAGAACGTAATGGTGCGTTCGGTTTAGCGCGATGCGTTGGTTTGTTTGGGGACGGCTGGAGCCGGCTTGGTGAATCGGGCGGCGTCGATGGGCACATTCGCCTGCACCGAACTCAGATCTGTCGTGGATTGGCCGTCTACCCACGTCGCCGTCCAGTGGAACGGCACCTTCACTCCGTTGACCGCTCGATAATCCGAGTATTCTACGTGCGAAGGCGTCAGCCCGATAATTGTGTTGTTGTAACGCACCTGCCGCACCAATAAACCTGTTTCCTTGTCGAAGTACAGCTTGATCGCCGAGCCGCCCGGCGTTGTCCCCTCAATCACCTGCACCGGCTTATCGTTGACCGTGATGGCCGGAAATCCGCTCCGCCAGTTCTTGAACTCCTGCTTGATCTGCGCCGGAAACGCGAGCCCCGCATCCACCCGCGCTCCCTCGAGATCGCCCCCCGTAAGCGGCATCAGCGGCACGGGCTTATCCACCGCCGCCACCCAGGCTTGCTGGCCGTCATACACCGTAGTGTTATCTCCGGCCAGCGTGTGCACCACCGTCGTGCGCAGTCCCGGCTTGGCGTAGTAATCGATCGGCACCTTGGCAAAATCGGTGTCGAATCCCGTATATGTTCCTTTGCCCACCAAACTCGTCAGCTTGGCCACTTGCGCCGCTCCGCCCAGCGCCTGAAGATACTTATCCAGAATCTGTTCCGCACTCGGCTGGTTGGCTCCATTCAGGTTCAGGATTTCCACTCTGTCTGGATCTTCCGGCGGCGGTGTCCCGTATTGCTCGGCCAAACTCGGCGTCACCTCCGGCCTCTGGCTGCCCCGATGGCAGGTGTAGCAGGTGATCTTGCGCTCGCCCCCGAAATCCGCCTTGTTGATGGCGTTCACCATCACCACCATCCGCCGCGCCGTGTTCTTCAATGCCGTATCGTCGGCATAGCGCGCCCAACTGCCTCCGCTTTCCGCAGTATGGCAATCGGTGCAGTTCAAACTCAGCGAGGCGGCAAAGAAGCCCATGGTCCCCAGAAATTGATCCACGGAAATGCCTCGCAACACCTGAATGTTTTTGAAGGCATCTTCCGCCAGCTGAGGCTTCTGTTCCTGGCCGCGCGCCCATCCTGCTCCAATCAGGCAGACTGCCAGCGTGGTCACCGCACCACGGATCGCTCCCCTCGATCCGAATTTCATGTACCCTCCCTCTTTGTCCTGTTTGCGGAGCTTCGTTCTGC
>DASZIV010000106.1:0-37031 GCA_035948775.1 Bryobacteraceae bacterium | reverse complement strand
GGCGTAGAGATGCGGCATCGAAGATATTAGTATACCCAAGGCTGTGTGCAAATTGCAAGCAAGACCCGATTTGATAGGCACTTGGGCCACCACCTCACGAGAGTGTAACTCTACTGTAAAGTAACCTCTACAGGAGCTGAAGGGGGGCTTTCGTTGCCCGAGTGGTCCACGGCGGAAACCTCGTACTGGTACGTTTTATTGGGTTCGATTTGGTGATCCGAGTAGGCCGGAACCGCCAAATCCGCGATCTTCGCCGGACGTCCGCCGGGGGAGGACCGGTAAAGACGGTACCCGGCAAAGTCCGGTTCGATGTTGGCATCCCAGGACAATTCCACCGAATTCGGAGATGCCGCGGCGCGCAGACCCGCCGGTGTGGCTGGTGGAAAGGTATCGGTGGGAGTGATTTCCACCGCGGCCGAAAGCTCGCTCTGTGCCTCGCGGTTCTGTCCTAGGGAGGTGATCGTCTGGATCTGGTAGCTGTAGTGCTGTCCGTACTGAGTGGCAGTGTCGGTCCAGGTCGGTCGCTCCACAGTAGCTACGGTTTCGGGTTCGCCTGTCCCCGTGCGCCGGAAGATGCGGAACTGGTTGCCCGGTGCGCTCCAGGTGAGGGCGACTCCGGTGGGCACGGCTTCGACCCGGAGGGCGATTGGCGTTGCGGGCGGGGCGACTACTGGAACCGCAACGAAATCCGACCATCCAGATGGCTTTCCATTGCTTCCCATGGTGCGCACTGCTACCAGAACCTGTTTGCCGTTCCAATCGGCTGAAGGGATTTCCAATTTGGCAATTCCACGAGATACATTCCCTCCCGGAATCTTGCGGGCATGGGCCGCCCACTCCTCGTCGTGGAAGGGTGCTTCGCTTTCGCCGATTCGCAGGTCGAGTTCCAGCGGCGAACGGATCGGCTGCCCTTCGGTGGTAAGGCGAGGCAGAGTGAATTGCGCCTGAATCTGCGCGCCGCGCTGCACGGCGGTCAGATCGGATACGCGCGCTGGAATGTTGGCCAGGGGTGGTAAAGGCTCGCCCACGTACCCGCACCCGGCTGCGGCGAGCGCAGCGAGCGCGGGAAGAAATCTGCGCATGAAACGATTAGGTTAGCAAGTGGGCTGCCTGCCCCACTCACCGGCCATTGCCGGAAGTCTTGCTTAGCACTTCATCGACCTTCTTGGATAGCGCATCGCGACTAAATGGCTTGGGGAGGAAATTCACGTCGGACTCCACACCATGGTGGATCACGGTATGCCCGGTGTAGCCAGAAAGGTACAGCACTTTCAGATCCGGCCGCGAAGCCATCAGCGCATCGGCTACCTGGCGCCCGCTCATCTGAGGCATCACGACGTCGGTAAGAAGCAGGGAGATTTTGGAGCCGAACGAATGGCTGATCTCAATGGCTTCTTCTCCGGAGGCAGCCGAAAGAACGCTGTACCCGAGCTGCTGCAACATTCTCACCGTGAGGTCGCGGACCGGTTTTTCATCTTCCACCACCAGCACCGTTTCATTGCCCGGCCGCTCACCTGCCTCCTGTTCGCCGGCCCTCAATTCGGTAACGTCGCCCGCGACCTTGGGGAAATACAGCCGAAAGGTTGTGCCTTTGCCCGGCTCGCTGTATACCCAGATATCGCCGCCACTTTGTTTGACCATGCCGTACACGCTCGCCAAACCCAAGCCCGTGCCCTTGCCGCGTTCCTTTGTGGTGAAGAACGGCTCGAAGATGCGTTGCCTGGTGGCTTGGTCCATACCATGTCCGGTATCCGTCACGGAGATCATGACGAAAGCGCCCGGCGCCACACCTAAGTGGGTTTTGATGTAGTCCTCGTCAAGGAAGACGTTTCCGGTTTCGATGGCGATATGGCCGCCAGTCGGCATGGCGTGGCGCGAGTTCACGGCCAGGTTCACAACCGCCTGCTCGATCTGGTTCGGATCGGCCTGTATGTTGCCCACGCCGTCCGGCAGATTCAGAGTCAATTGGATATCCTCGCCCAACAGGCGGCGGAGCATTTTTTCGGTCTGGGCGAGGATGGTATTCACGTTGACGACGCGCGGCTGGATCACCTGGCGCCGACTGAAGGCTAACAACTGGTTGGTGACGGCCCCGGCCCGCTCGGCTGCTTTACCGATCTCTTGGGCGTAATCGTGCAACGGATCCAGAGGTGAGAGTTCATCGAGGATCATGCGGTTGTAGCCGGAGATGACCGTGAGCATATTGTTAAAATCATGCGCCACGCCCCCTGCCAGCCGGCCTACGGCTTCCATCTTTTGCGCATGTACCAACTGCTCTTCCAGCTGCTTGCGCTGGCTGATGTCGCTCACGAAGGCAATGGCGTACATCCCTTCGTCGGTTTCAATGTTGCTAAGGCTGACTTCGACGGGAAACTCGGTGCCGTCTCTACGGCGGCCGGAAAGATCCATACCGATTCCCATGGGACGAGCGCGGGGATGCTTGAAGTAGTCGTCCCGCTGCCGGCTATGGCCCGCCCGCTTCGAATCGGGCAGCAGCAGCTCAATCCGCGCCCCCACCAGTTCCTGGCGCGTGTAGTTGAACATCTGCTCGGCACGAGGGTTGGCCAGCACGATGCGGCCGTTGCGATCGATGCTGATGATGGCCTGCGACGCCGACTCCAGCAGGGCGAAAACCATCTTCTCGCTCCGATGGGCCGTGCTCAAGGCATCCTTCCTGACGCTGCTGCCATCCTGCTTCTCTTCGGCAGACACTAGGCCCCCCCTCTTGGCTGGTACTGATTTTAACACCGCGATTCTTGGGCCCGTGGGCCAGAAAAGCACCCTCCCTTTGGTAACGGCTCTGTAACGCAAAAGAGACCCGGGTGTTAGCTAACGTGCTTGTTGCCTACGCTTTGACCTTCTGCTCGATCCAGCCGCGGATGGCGTCGAATACCTGCCGCCGATTGGTTTCCAGCATCATGAAGTGACCATTCCCGGGAATGCCGTGGTCTTTCAGTTGGAAGTCCTCGGCATCGCATCCAGCTTGCTTGAGGAATGCCACAATGGCCGGACTCTGCGTGCGTCCGGACTGCTCCGCCGTTACATAAGCGATGGGGATGCCTTGCAGGTTCTTGAGCTTTCGCGCGGGTTCGGCCTGCAGCTTGTACGGTTGCATGGGCGAGCCTTCGGGCGGTTTCACTTCCACGGTGACGAGTTCCTTGGGATCCCGCACCGGGGGATCGTATTGCAGCGGAATGCCAGTTAGTCCCCAGGGAGTTTGCGGCGTAAAAGGCGATCCGGCACCCTCCACGTTGACGATAGCCTTCACCAGCCGGGGACGCTGGTCGGCCACCAGCCACGAAAAAGGTCCGCCTGCCGAATGCACGGAGATGATGGCGGGTCCGATGCGGTCCAGTAACTCGGCGCCCCGGCTGGCCCACAGCATGTGCGCGAAATCGTTGTTCTGCGGGGTGGAACCTTGCCCGGCCTGGAACTGATCGATGAGCGGGTCGCCAACATCTCCGGTGCCCGACCATCGGCGATTGGGACCCTTGGTCGCTCGTTTAAAATCGCCGGTGACCGAGTCGTACGTAAAGACAGGCGTGATCGGTCCCAAGGCATCGGGATGGTACGGCGCGCGCCCGTGCCCCGGCCGGTCTACCAGGTACACGCTGTAGCCTTCCTGCAAATAGAAGTGGGCCCAGCCGGACTGCCCATCGCCCAGCCCCATGTAGTGAGTGCCCTGGCCCGCGCCTCCATGTACGAGTACCACGGGGTAGGGATGCCGCACCTGCGCAGGGATCATTTCCTGTACGTACATCTGCCCCATCAAGATCGTGCCGTAGGGCATCTTCTTCTGCTCGGTACCCACCCAGAAGTGGCCTTGCTTGGCGAGTTGGATCGCGGTCGAATTCGTGCCCGTCTGGGCTTTCTTGGCGGGAGCCGATGCGTCCTTGGTAAAAACGCTCTTGTCGATCCAATCGAGGATGGGCTGTAGCACCGCGCGGTTATTCTTTTCGATCATCATCATGTGGCCGTTGCCGTGAACGCCGTGGTCTTTCAGACGCAGCTCTTCGGCGGTGCAGCCTGCCTGTTTCAGAAACGCCAGCGCCCCCGGACTGCCCGGCGAGGCGAACGAGGCCTCAGCCGTAACCAGCGCGATCGGGATGCCCTGGAGGTGCCGCAGCTTGCGGGCCGGCTCGGCCTGAATCATATACGGCTGCACACCTGGCTCGGGCGAATCCACCTTCATGGTCTTGAGCTCGGCAGGCTCGCCTACCGGCGGATCGTACGTCATCGGAATGGTGGTGACTCCCCACCGATTGCCCTGGCTGAACGGATTGCCCGCGCCTTCGATGACCACGATTCCCTTCACCAGCCGGGGCCGCGCCTCGGCCACCAGGTAGCCGAAGGGCCCACCGGCGGAATGCGTCATGATGATGGCGGGCCCGATCTTGTCGAGAAGCATGGCGCCGCGTTCGCGCCACACGGTGTGGGAGGCCTGAATATCCTGCAGGAACGATCCGCCCTGCGAAGCCACCAACTGCGAGAGCTCGGGCGAACCCACGGCTCCGGTGCCGGGCCATTGGTTATGCAGTTTCGCCAGCGGCCCGGCGTTGGCCGCATTGGCGCGCTGCGGGGTGAACAGTCCCGAGATCTGCTCGAGCGTGATGTTTTGCTGGGGGAACGGGCCGTGGAGGTCGGGATGGAACGGCGGGCGGCCGTGCCCGGGGCGATCGACCACATAGACCTTGTAACCTTCCTGCAGCAGGTATGTGGACCAACCCGGACGGCCATCTGGCGTGCCCATCCAGTCGAGCCCCTGGCCGCCACCGCCGTGGACCAGCACGATGGGATAGGGGTGTTTCACCTGCGCGGGAATCTGGTATTCGACGTACATTTGCTTCCCGTTGACCACCACGCCGCGGGCCAACTCGGCGCGGTCCACGCCAACCCAGAAGTAGCTCCACTCCGCAATGTCCAACGGCATATCGGAAGAGCCCGGCGCCGATCCCGCTTGCTGCGCTGTTACGTCGGCGGCGCTGGCGAGCAGAGTGCCCGCGGCGGTTCCGGCGGCCATGAAATCGCGGCGGCTGAGACTGCTCTGTGGGACGGATGGGCGATTCTCGGTTGGCATGGAGGTCACTCCTTGAGAAAGAAATTGCACCAATGAGCATACAAGAGAATTTGCGATGGCTCCAGACGTTAGGTAGGCCTTCCGGCCCGCCGCGGCGCGTCCGCGCAGCGCAAGGCTCACTCTAGGATGCTGCCAGAGTGCGGCGCGTACCGAAGTTCTCCAACAAGTCGTAGAGCTTGTCAGCGGAAATCGGCTTGGCGAGGTATTCGTCCATACCCGCATCCAGGCAACGGCGGCGATCCTCGGGCATGGCGTGGGCCGTCATCGCAACGATTGGTAAGTGGCGGCCTAAATTGAGGCTGCGGATGGCTTGCGTGGCGGCATAGCCGTCCATTATCGGCATCTGGCAGTCCATCAACACGAGATCGTACGGGACCACCTGGACAGCCGCTACGGCCTGGCGTCCGTCTGGTGCGATATCGATGCGGTGGCCCATGCGTTCGAGCAGCCGCGTTGCCACCTTTTGGTTCACGACATTGTCTTCGACCAGGAGAATGTGGAGACGCTTGCGCGAAACCTGAATGCGGTCTTGCGCCGGCCGGGGCGGAGCAGCCGAACGGGCAACGACTGGGAAACTGACTTGAAACACGAAAGTGCTGCCGCGGCCAGGCTCGCTATCCAGTTCCAGTTTGCCTCCCATCAGTGTGATCAGACGCCGGCAGATGGCCAGGCCGAGGCCGGTTCCGCCATAACGTCGGGTAGTTGAGCTGTCGGCTTGAGTGAACGGCTCGAAGATAGACTGCTGCACCTGCGGCGAAATGCCGATGCCGGTATCCTTCACCACGAACTGTAAGTCCACATTGTCCGGCGTACCACCAACCACTGCCAGACCCAAGGTGACGCTGCCTGCCTCTGTGAACTTCACGGCATTCGACAGTAGATTCAGCAGCACCTGGCGCATGCGCTGCGGATCGCCCAGCACGGTATCGGGTAGCCCTTCTTCGAAAAGGAGGCGCAACTCGAGTTTGCGGGATATCGCCATAGGTGAGACCACAGCCGCGGTGTCCTTGACCAGCGTCTCGAGGTGGAAAGGCATTCGCTCCAGTGTGAGCTTGCCAACCTCGATCTTAGACAGATCGAGGATGTCGTTGACCAACTGCAACAACGCATCGCCGCAGCCGCGAACGGTATTTACATATTCGCGCTGTTCTTCGGTAACTCCGGAGTCGACCAGCAGCCCGATGGTTCCGATGATGCCGTTCATGGGCGTACGAATCTCGTGGCTCATGTTGGCGAGGAAAGCGCCTTTGGCGTGCATGGCAGCTTCCGCGGCCGCGCGGGCCTGCTCCAGCCGCAGCAGCATTTCCTTTTCCTCGGTGATATCCATGGAGGCGCCGGTCATGCGCACGGCCACATAGCCGACGAACTCCACTCTGCCGTGGACTCGATGCCAGCGAACCGATCCATCCGGGCGCACGACGCGAAACTCGACCTGAAACATCGGTTGCGAGGGGCTTGCCGATTCGAATGCCCCGTTTGCGGCGGCCAGGTGGTCCGGATGGATCATGGCCCGCCACTGGTCCATGCTCAAGCGGCGAGGTCCGTCGCTCAATCCCATCATGGCCGCGAATCCGTCCGAAAACTTCAGGGTGCTGGTGGCATTGTCCACTTCCCAAATCCCGAAGGAGGCCACTTTCTCGGCCAGCGCGATACGGTCGGCATTCTCGCGCAACGTCTGTTCGGCGCGCAGACGCTCGATGGCGTTTCCGGCCAGGTGCGCGCCCGCCCGCACCAGGCGTAGCTCCAAGTCGCGGGGTTTGGCTGGGGATCGGTGGTACATGGCAAACGTGCCGAGCACGTTCTTCTTGGAGTCACGGATCGGCATGCTCCAGCAGGCCCGCAGGCCATAGCTCAACACAAAGCCCCTGGCAGCTGCGAACTTCGGGTCGGTAGTAATGTTTTCCACGATGACCATTTCGTTGTGAAAGGCCGCGGAGCCGCAAGCTCCTACCTCGGGTCCGATCTCCAACCCGTGTACGCCGCGGATGTAGTCCTGGGGTAGACTGCCACCCGAGCCTTCCAGCAGAAGGCGTCCGTCCTCGTCGAGCAACAGCACCGAGCACAGGGAGCCGGGTGACATGTGCTCGATGGCGTGGGTGAGCGCATCGAGAACCTGCTTCAGCGAGGCTCCGCGCGCAATCAACTCGAGCACCTGCCGCTCTTCTTCGAGAACGCGCGAGGACTTCTCCAGTTCCTCTTGTTGGCGTAGACTCTTGGCCAGACGTCGCCGCGCCTGGCGCCAGCCGATTGCGGCCACACCGGCGCACAACACGGCTACTCCCAGAGTCAGCTGTGACAGCACTAGGTTCATATCGGCGGGCATTCCCCCGATTTCGCGTACTCAGTTTACCGTGCAGAGTCAGGGTTTTTCGCGGATTTTGCCGCCGATGTTAACCAAGAGCAGCGTTGTGGCCGAGGGGTTATTCCCGTGAAAGTAGAAGCTGAAGATGGAGTGATGAGTAAACTCTATGGAAAGCAGCGCCCCGGTACATAACAATGCTCGCCCGCAGAGTGCTTGGACTCTGCCGGAGGAGTTACAGCAACTCGCTCAAGACGGCGGAGCCGACGTGGTGGCCGACGTCATTGCAGTTTTTCAGGAGGATAGCGCCTCCCGGCTGGAACGGCTTCGGGAAGCGGTCCGCAAGGGCGACTGCGTTGCCATTCGTGCCGAAGGCCACGCCCTCAAGGGTAGTTCCTCTCAGTTGGGCGCCTCCACCATGGCCCGTATGTGCTTCCAGATGGAGCAGATGGGCATGAGCGGTGATATCGCGGAGGCAGCCGGGGTGCTCGCTCAGATAGAGCAGAATTTCGCCGAAGTGAGCCAGGCCATGTCCAACGTGAATTGGGGAGAGGTAACTTATGGCGGATAAATCGATTCTGGTAGTGGACGATGTTCCGGTGAACCTCAAACTCACCGACATCCTACTCCGCCGGGAAGGCTTCAAGGTCCACACCAGTTCGGACGCGGAACAGGCGCTGGCCCTGCTGCGCGGCTTCCATCCCGATCTCATGCTGGTGGATATCGAACTGCCGGGGATGGACGGATTTTCGCTTACCCGCCGTATCAAGGAGAATCCCTCCACCAAAGATATTGTCGTGATCGCCCTGAGCGCCCGCGCCTCGAGCGGCGACGATCAGAAGGCCTACGCCGCGGGATGCGACGGGTACATCACCAAACCCATTGATTCCGCGACGCTGGTATCCAGCATCCGCGGTCACCTGAACCGTCAGCCGGGCAACCTGGAGAACCGGGAGCAGGAACGGCGGCGCACGATGCCTACGGCCGAAGTTACCGCGGTCGACGAAGACGACATCGAGACCCTGCGGCGGCGCTTCCTCGAAGAAGGCGCACTGCAAAGCCGGCAGATGTTGGAATCGCTCACGAAGAACTTCGAAGTACAGAAATCAGCACGCCTGCTGCACAGTTGGGTGGGCGCGGCGGGCATCCTGGGATACATGGCGATCTCCAATCTAGCGCGCCAGGCGGAGGAAGCCCTATCGGTTACGCCTCCGGACCAGGAAATTCTGTGCGAATCTCTCTCCGATCTGGCATTAGCTTTCCAGGATCCGCTGGAGACTACGCCGCAGCAGCAAATACCGGTATCGATTACACAAGCGCTGGCCTCTCAACCGATCGGACTGTTGGGCTTTGGAGCCGACGAAATGGAACGGGTTTGCTCGGCACTGGAACATGTGGGCGCGCGGCCGCGCCTGTTTCATCCCGCCGATCCGCTGAATACCGGCTCCGTACAAGATTGCAGGGCAATGCTGATGGCGGTCACTGCCGACACTCTGAATTCTCCGTGGTTGGCGGCAGATGCGCCGCTGTCTGCGCAACAGCCGCTAGTTCTGGCCGGCAAACGGGAGCAAATCATGGGACTGAGCGTGGCTCAGCAGTCGCGCGCCAGCGAGTTCCTGATCGACGGCTGGCAGCCGGAGGAAGCTTTGTTGCGGCTCAGCTTCGCCATCACCCGGACGAATCGCAACAACGGCGGCGTCACGCGGTCCGATGCCCCGGTCTCGGAGTTGACGGCTGTGCCTGGATCTCCCGACATCGTGATCGCCGACGATGATGCCGTGGTCCGTTCGGCGGTGCGGTTAGCCCTCCAGGATTACGGCATGAAATGCCACATGGCCGAGAATGGCACGGCAGCGCTGCAAATGATTCGGCAGCAGCGGCCGCCCGCCGCGGTGCTCGACGTGAATATGCCGGGGATGGATGGCTACCTCGTGCTGGCAGCGGTCCGCCAGGAAAAGATCCCCACGCGAGTGGTGTTGTTGACGGCCAGAAAGCATGAGAACGACATCAGCCGAGGCTTCAACCTGGGCGCCGACGATTACCTGGTGAAACCGTTCAATCCGGTGGAATTGGTGGCGCGCCTAAAGAGGCTGCTGCGGCGGTAGCACGCTGCAAGCACCGCTGCCTTTGGTCGCGCCTCAGTAAAGACATCGTCGCGTTCGTGGTTCGTTCACGCCGTCTGCATCACCTTCGACAGATTCAAAAGCCGCTCGGCGTTTCCGCGATAGATCTGGTCCTTGTGATTGGCACTCACTCCTAACCCTTCAATGCAGCGGATCGTCTCGCGAATATAGAGACCAGGCGAGGGCTCGAAGGGAACGTCGGAGGCGAACAGCACGCGGTCAACGCCAAAGAAGGACAGCCCGCACTGGGTGGCCGCGGCCCCGCCGAACAAGGCCGTATCCGCGTAGAACATTCGGAAGTATTCCAGCGGGCGCTTCTTGAGCGTCTTCAAAAGCACGCTGTAGTCCACGTCTGATGTGCGCTTGCCTAACTGATCCCAGCCGTAGCCCACGCGGCCCTCGAAGTAGGGAATCATGCCGCCCATGTGATGCGTGATGATCTTCAGGTTGGGGTGGCGGTCGAAGATCGCCGAGAACACCAGGCGCGCCATGGCGGCGCTGGTTTCGTAGGGCCAGCCGAACGTCCACCAGATCTCGAACTTGGATTTGTCTTCGGTCAGATAGTCGGGAGAGTTCGCAGCGCGGGAGGGGTGCATCCAGATTACCGTTTCGCGCTTCGCCAGTTCCTCGAAGATCGGCAGCACATCCGGGGCATCCAGCGGCTTGCCCGCCACGTTGGTGTACACCTGCACGCCGCGGGCGCCCAACTGCTTCACTGCCCGCTCGGCTTCGCGCAGAGTGGCGTCCGGATTATTCATGGGAAGCGAGGCCACGAAGGAAGGAAAGCGCGCCGGATGCCGCTGGCACAATTCCGCAAAGCCATCGTTGATCATAGTCGCCAAGGCCGGGGACTTGTCGGGGGGCGCCAGGGCTTCCAGCGCGGGCATGGGGAGCGAGATGATCTGGCAATACTCGCCGAACTCGTCCATGACACGAAAGCGCGCGTCGAGATCCACAATAGTGGCCGCTTCCCGAACGCGCTTGCCGATGTCTTTGGGCCCCGCCGGCGTGTTGATGAACTCGTCGAAGAAGCGCCTGGGGAAGAAGTGATTGAAAATGTCGATCTTCATAGGACCTATCATTGTATATCCGGTGCGGCGGGTAATCCCGCCTGCGTCAGCTCAGCCTTGCGCACCAGCGCTCGAATGCGGGGGTTCAGTACGCGGTTCCACCACATCAATACTCCCGTTACGAATAGAAGCACCGGCGCCAGGCCAAAAATTATCCAAACGATCTTCCATGGCCAGGCAAACGAGCCGAAGTGAAAGCGTGTCAGCCAGCGCAAGATTTGTTCATCGGGGCTGCGGCGTGGATCGAGCAAATCCGGTGTGACGAAGAGGGCCACGACGCGCTGAAACGGGGCGGGGAACACGACATAGATTCCGGTGACCCCCCACATGAAGAAAAAGGCGAAGGTCCAGAAGCCGATCATGCTGTGCAGTTCCCAATTGAGCCGCTTCCAGTTTCCTCGTGTGCGCGCCCGCAGGCTGCGTCGCCAGTTTTCGATTCCAGGCCACCACATGACCGCACCAGTCAAACACAAAAATGTAAAAACGATTGCGGCATAGCCATTTACGATGCGGCCTTGCTCGCCTCCCAGGAGATTGATGTGCAGGTCAGCCAGCCAGGTTAGGCTGCGAAGCAGGAGTGGCTCCGATGCCCCCAAGTCTCTACCGGTGTAAGGGTCGAACAGGCGCTGCAGGTAGCTCCCGTTGCGCTCCAGCCAGATCACGACCGCCTGATCGGGTTTCTTCGTTTCAAAGACGTAACCGGCGCGGTAGCGCGGATGAGCTTTTTGAGCGATGGCGCGCAGTTGCCGGGGCGTCAGCCTCGGACCTGAGATAGCGACGATGGTGGGCTTAGGCGCGAGCGATTTGAAGGCCTTGTCACGGAAAACCAGGGCGCTGCCCGAGACGCAGATGGCGACGACGTAAAAACCGGCGGCGACTCCGGTCCACAGATGAACTTGAAAAAGCGCCCTGCGCAACCACACTTGTTGCGGGTGCCGAGCCCATCGTCCGCTCAGGGTCATGAGATTCTCTTATAGTACGGCTACAAGCACTCGTGCTAGGGGTCATCTTTTGGCGCGATCCGACCTTTAAGAGCATGCCCCACCCGTGTGATATCCTCACTGGGAACAAGGACAACGTGACTGTGAAACCCGCACCCTCGTCCCCTACGCGGCGGCGCCTGCTGACCGCTGGATTGTCTCTCGCCGGTGCCACCTGGCTTACCCGCCGGGCGTCGGCTCAGACACCAACCGCTAACGCGCGCATCATCGATGTCCACCACCATTTCGTATCGCCGGATTTTCTAAAAACCCTTCAGTCTAAACAGGGCCACAAAGTTGACGGACTTACAAGCTATTTTCCCCTCGGTCTTTGGACGAATTACTCCCCCGCTAAAGATATCGAGTTGATGGACCGGCAGGGCGTGGCGACGGCCATGCTCTCCGTCACGTCCCCCGGCGTCTGGTTTGGTGATAAAGACGAAGCGCGCAAACTCGCCCGCGGGATGAACGAGTATGGCGCAAAGATGGCATCGGACTACAAGGGACGTTATGGCCTCTTCGCTTTGCTGCCTCTGCCACTGATTGACGAAAGCCTACGCGAGATTGAATACGCGTTCGATACCCTCAAGGCCGACGGTGTCGGCATCCTGACGAGTTACGGCAACCACTGGCTGGGCGACGCGCAATTCCGGCCGGTGCTCGATGAACTCAACCGCCGCAAGGCTGTGGTCTACACCCACCCCATCGACGCCCCGTGCTGCCAGGACCTGTGGACTGACGTGAATCCCACGACCCTCGAGTTTCCCACCGACACCGCCCGGACCATCCTCAGCTTGCTGGTGACCAACGCGGCCACGCGCTATGCCGACATCCGCTTCATCTTCTCGCACGGTGGTGGGACGATACCCGCGGTGATCGGACGTCTGGGAATTGGCGGTGCCGATACGCTCAACGGTGTCTTGAGCCGGACGCCTGAGCCAAATTCCAGGCTGTATCACTTGCGGCGCTTTTATTACGACACCGCGATGTCCACCAACGTCGTCCAGATGCAGGCCTTGAAAACCATCGCCGGCACCTCGCAGATCGTTTTCGGGACAGACTACCCGTTTGGCGGCGACGCCGCGAAACACCTCCAGGGATTGCAAAGCTGCGGCCTGAACGCGGAAGAACTGCGCGGCATTCAGCGCGAAAACGCCCTCAAATTTTTGCCCAGGCTCAGTGCATAATGCAGGCGGACGTCCGTTGGCCGTTCACTCGTCCGCAGGTTTAAGAGGCCGTGCTTCTTGACTTTGGCAGCAAGGGTCCTTTATTCTAACCATTCCACTTGACCTAAGTCGCCTTGGCCGGCCCTGCGTATGCGAGATCCAGCGCGTCATGAATCCGAAACCGTGGAACGGTTTCTGGATTCGACCTTGGACAGCGTCGACCACGCGGAGGAACTTGCGGTGGGGGTGGCGCAGAGGGCCGGTTTCGGCGAAGAAGATCTGTTGAAGATCGGAATGGCCGTACGCGAGTCCATGGTGAACGCGGTGGTCCATGGCAATCGCTACAACGCTAATAAGAAGGTTCGCTTTTCCGTGGCGAAGAACACGGAGCGGTTCACTATACGAATCGCCGACGAAGGTGAGGGATTCGACTACGAGGACGTCCCCGATCCGCTCGCTGAAGAGAATCTGCTGCGGGGTTCCGGGCGAGGGATCTTTCTCATCCGCACGTTCATGGACGAGCTGAAAATTAACCGTCTGGAACTGGGTGGGATGGAATTCATCATGGTCAAGTACATGGTTCCAAAATAGGTTTCGGAGCTTTCATGAGGGAGGCATTTCAGTGAGTGTAAAGTTGAATACGCGACAAGTAGGCGACGTGAGCGTGGTGGACGTGTCAGGGCGGATCACCCTCGGGGAGGGCTCCAGCGCGCTGCGCGATGCCTTGCGCGACATGGTTTCGAAGAACCAGAAGAAGATCCTGCTCAATTTGGGCGACGTGTCGTATATCGATAGTTCCGGCATAGGCGAGCTGGTGTCCGGTTTCACAACCGTAACCAACAGCGGCGGCCAGTTGAAGCTGTTGAACCTCACGAAGCGGGTAAAGGATCTGCTGCAGATCACCAAGCTGTATACCGTCTTCGACGTGCACGAAGACGAAGCGGGCGCGATCCGGAGCTTCGCCTAAACGCTAGCCGCCGCCCACAAACTGCACAACTTCGACCTCGGCTCCAGGCTGCAATACGGTGTCGGCCCAGTGGGGCTGCTTGACAATCCGGCGGTTGAGTTCGACCGCGACCCGTGACGGGTCCAAACGGAGTTGTTCCAGTAGTCCCAGGACCGTCTGCCCTTGGGGAGCCGTGCGGGGTTCGCCGTTGAGGACGATCTCTATGAGCATGCGCGGGTTGACACTCTTGTTTTGCAACCATTATAGTCAATCTTTGAGCCCCGTCTCCCCGTAAACACAAATGCCCAATTCGTATCCGGAACTGTATTTCCCTGTCCTGGTGCAAGGGCTGCTGGCCGTGGTCATCGCGGCCGCGCTCATCATCATCTCTTATGTGTTCGGGAAGAAGGTCCGCAACAAGATCAAGGACACGCCGTATGAATCCGGCATCACGCCTACGGGCGATGCGCGCCACCGCTTCAGCGTAAAATTTTACCTGGTGGCGATGCTCTTCATCGTGTTCGACATCGAAGCAATTTTTCTGTATCCATGGGCGGTGGTGTATCGCGACCTGAGGTGGTTCGGGTTTTTCGAAATGCTCGTGTTTGTGGTGCTGATCCTGTCGGGGTTCTTTTACATCTGGAGGAAGGGCGCTCTGGATTGGTCGCAGCAGGAACGCGGCGCCGCGGTAAAGGGGGGCAAGTGATACCGGACAGTTTGCGGGAACACGACGCAGCCAAAGCTGTGGATGCGTTTGACCGTGACGCCCTCACCGGCGGCCATTTCGACCTGGGAGAGCTGACCCTGGAAATTGCTCCTGCGAAGATCGTGAGCGTCTGCGGCTTTCTGAAGTACGATCGGAAATTCGTCCGTCTGAGCTCGGTGACGGCCGTGGATCGGTACCCGGGCGAGCCGCGTTTCGAGGTTGTGTACCATCTGCACTCCATCGAACGCAACGAGCGCCTGCGGCTGAAGTCTCGCCTGACTGGAACGGACCCGGTGATCGAATCGGTCACTTCCGTCTGGCGTTCGGCCAACTGGTATGAACGCGAAGTGTTCGACCTGTTCGGAATCCAGTTTCTAAACCACCCCAACCTGCGGCGTATCATGATGCCGGAGGATTGGGAAGGACACCCGTTGCGGAAGGACTATCCGGTGACGGGATACAGGATGTAGCCATGAGCGAAGCGGAAGTCCCAGACCAAATTACCGCGACTCTGGAGCAGGATCCGTCGGACACCGGGCCCCAGCGCATGATTCTCAACATGGGGCCGCAGCACCCATCCACGCACGGGGTTTTGCGCCTGCTGATCGAGTTGGATGGCGAAATCATCACCAATTGCCAGCCCGATATCGGGTACCTGCACACCGGAATCGAGAAGGAGTTCGAGGTCAAGAACTACCAGCAGGCGGTCACGCTGACCGATCGCGTGGATTACTTGGCGCCGCTCTCCAATAACCTTTGCTACTGCCTGGCGGCGGAAAAGCTGCTCGGCTTGGAGATTCCGCCACAAGCCCAGTGGATGCGCGTGATGCTGACGGAATTGACGCGCTTGAACAGCCACCTGGTGTGGCTGGCCACGCACGCCATCGACATCGGCGCGATGAGCGTGTTCCTTTACTGCTTCCGCGAGCGCGAGGATATTCTGCGCATCTTCGAAATGTTCTCGGGGCAGCGCATGATGACCAGCTACTTCCGCATCGGCGGGCTGGCGCTAGAGCCGCCGCGCGGATGGTATCAGCGGGTGAAGAAGTTCATCGACGTCTTCCCCAGCCGCGTGGACGAGTACGAGGATTTGCTGACCAACAACCGTATCTGGATCGGGCGTACCCGTGGGATAGGATTCATCTCTCTCGAAGACATGCTCGATCTGGGGATTACAGGTCCCATGCTACGCGCCGCCGGTCTGAAGATGGATGCGCGCAAAGACAAGCCTTACTGCAGCTACGAGAAGTTCGATTTCGAAGTACCGACCCGCACCGAAAACGATGTATATGCGCGCTACCAGGTGCGCATCGAAGAGATGCGTCAGAGCGCGCGGATTATCACTCAGGCCATGGAAGGCATGCCGTCGGGCCCCTGGAAGGCTGAAGATCAGCACGTGGTGCTGCCCGACCGCGAGAAGATGAAGACGCAGATGGAAGCGCTCATCTACCATTTCAAGATCGTTACCGAGGGCTTCCGCGTGCCGGAAGGCGAAGTGTACCAGGTGATCGAGTCGCCGCGCGGCGAGCTTGCGTATTACATGGTGAGTGACGGAACCACCAAGCCCTACCGCGTGCACATGCGTACGCCAAGCTTCGGCAACCTGCAGGCGGTGCCCAAGTTGGTGGAGGGGATTCTGATCGCGGACGTAATCGCATCGATCGGCAGCATGGATTTTGTGTTAGGGGATACGGACCGGTAGATGACTTTCTCTCCAGAGACCGAAGCGCGTTTCGCCAAGCTCCTCCAGAGCTATCCTCCGGGCAGGCAGCGTTCCGCGATGATCCCGATGCTGCTGTATGGGCAGGACGAAGTGGGTCACGTATCCGACGAGCTGATCGAAGAAGTCGCCAGGCGCGTCGGTGTCACGCCCCTGCAAGTGAACGAGGTTTTGACGTACTACTCCATGCTGCACAAGAAGCCCATGGGGAAGTACCACGTGCAGATCTGTACCAACATCAGTTGCCTGCTGTGGGACGGGGACAAGCTCTGGGAGCAAGCCTGCCAAAAGCTGGGCGTCGGGCACAAAGAGGTGACCGCCGACGGCCGGATTTCCCTGGAAGAAGTGGAGTGCATCGGAGCGTGCTCGTGGGCGCCGGCCATCCAGGTGAATTACGAGTTTCATCATTTTGTGACGCCCGAACAGTTGGATCGGCTCTTGGAAGGTTTGAGAAAACAATGATCACCGCTCTCTCTGCGCCAAGCAGGCCTTATCATGCTCTATAACGAACCCAGTCCGCTCGAGACCCGAATCCTTTCGCGCCGGTTCGGAATGCCCAACTCGGCGTCCATCGAAACCTACCTGGCCACCAACGGCTATGAGGCCTTCACCAAAGCCGCGGGCATGAAGCCCGAGCAGATCATCGAAGAAGTCAAGATTTCCAACTTGCGCGGGCGCGGCGGCGCTGGGTTCCCCACGGGCATGAAGTGGAGCTTCGTGCCGCGCAATTCGCCCAAGCCAAAGTACATCGTCGTCAACGCGGACGAGAGCGAACCGGGTACCTGCAAAGACCGGCTCCTGATGGAATACGATCCACACGAGTTGATCGAGGGAGTTTTGATCGCAGGCCTGGCGGTGGATGCGCACGCCGGCTGGATCTACATCCGCGGCGAATATCGCTACCTCATCGAGATCATGGATCAGGCCATCGGCGAGGCCTATAAGAAGGGCTGGCTGGGCAAGAACATCCAGGGCACCGGCTTCGACTTCGAGCTGTACACCCATACCGGCGCGGGCGCTTATGAGTGCGGCGAAGAATCGGCGCTGCTCGAATCGCTCGAAGGGAAGCGCGGAGTGCCGCGTATCCGGCCGCCATTCCCCGCGGTGGTCGGCGCATTCCAATGCCCCACGGTCCTCAACAACGTCGAAACCTACTGCGCGGTACCGCCGATTATCCTCGGTGGCGGCAAGGCTTTCGCCGACCTGGGCGTGCCGAAGGCCGGCGGCACCAAGTTGACTTGCCTCACGGGCCATATCAACAACCCGGGTGTGTATGAGTTGACGCTGGGTTTCCCGGTGATGAAGATGATCAACGACGTTGGCGGCGGCATGCGCAATGGGAAGAAATTGAAGGCGTTCATTCCGGGCGGTTCCTCGTGCCCCGTCCTCACTGGCGCAGAGTGCGAAGGCGCCACCATGGACTACGATTCCATGGCTGCGCGCAAGTCGATGCTTGGTTCCGGCGGCGTGGTAGTCATGGATGAAGATACCTGCATGGTGAAGGCCGCTCTGCGCATCATGCGGTTTTACGCGCACGAGAGTTGCGGCTGGTGCATTCCATGCCGCGAGGGTACGGCGTGGCTGCGAAAGTTGCTCACCCGCGTCCACGAAGGCGGCGGGACGCGCGCCGATATCGACCTGATCGGTGATGTTTCGCGCAACATGCTGGGCCGGACATTCTGCCCGCTGGGCGATGCGGCATCGCTGCCCACTACGTCCATTGTCGAAAAGTTCCGGCAGGAGTTCGAGGACCATCTCAACGGTAGGCCGTGCCCCTTCGAAAGCTCACGGCATATGGTGTCGGTATGAGTCAAGAAGACATAGGGTGAAATGGCTGACTTGCTAAAGCTCACGATTGATGGCCGCGCGGTGCAGGCCGCGCCCGGAAGCCTGGTGATCGATGCCGCCAAGCGCGAAGGCATCGAAGTCCCCGCGTTCTGTTATTACGAAGGCCTGACCTTGCAGGCCGCGTGCCGCATGTGTCTGGTGGAAGTTGAGAAGATGCCCAAGCTGCAGACGGCCTGCACGCTGACCGTTGCCGAGGGCATGGTGGTCAGGACCGAGACCAAGCAGGTTGCCGAAGCGCGCAAGTACATGCTCGAATACCTGCTCACCAACCATCCTCTGGATTGTCCAGTCTGCGATAAGGGCGGCGAATGCGAATTGCAGGACATGACCTTCCGCTACGGCGTGGGCGAGAGCCGCTTCACCGAAGAAAAGGTCCATACGCCAGAGAAGCAGTTTTCGCCGGTGGTCTACTTCGACGCGCCGCGCTGCATCTTGTGCTACCGGTGCGTGCGCATCTGCGATGAGGGCATGGGCGTCACCGCGCTGGGCGTGATCAACCGCGGCGTAGTCTCCGAAATCGCCCCGAACCACGGCGACCACCTGGAGTGCGATGAGTGCGGCGCTTGCATTGATATTTGTCCCGTGGGTGCGCTCACCAGCGGGGCTTATCGCTATCAAACACGGCCTTGGGAGATGACCCACGTGGGTACCATCTGCACTCATTGCGCCGACGGCTGCAAGACCACCCTGGGCACCCGCAACGACCGCATCATTCGCGGCAACAATCGCGATCATTCGGGCATCAATGACGAGTTTCTGTGCATCAAGGGCCGCTACGGGTTCGATTTCTACGATCATCCGGACCGGCTCCAAACCCCGTTGGTGCGGGTCGACGGAAAGCTGGAAGAAGCTTCGTGGGCCAAGGCACTCGAAACGGTGGCGGCGAAGTTCAATGAGACGCTGGCCACTGGCGGCAGGTTCGGCGTCATCGGGTCGAACCACACTACCAACGAAGAGAATTACTACTTGCAGAAATTCGCGCGAGAAGTGCTGGGCACGAACCACATCGATCACCATCGCACGGGAGATGTGGTGACGCTCTTGGATGCGCTCAGCGGAAAAAGCGACAAGCTGGCTACCGTATCCGATCTCTACCATGCGGACGCGGTGCTGGTCGTGGGCGCTGACCTGGCGCTGGAACATCCGCTGCTCTCCTATCAGATTCGCGCCAACTACCGCCACCATCAGGCGCGTGTCTACGTTGTTACGCCGGGACCCGTGCGTGAGGACAAATACGCCGCCGCGATCGTGCGAGGTCTTGATTACCAATCGCTCGGAGCGAAACTCAAGACCGAGCCGGAACTCATCATCCTCTTCGACGATGCCGTGAAAGGCGAAGAGGTACGCACGCTGGTAGAGTTCGGCGAATCGCTGGGCATCCCGGTGAAGTATATTTGCCTTGTGGATTACTCGAACTCGCGCGGCGCGGTCGATATGGGCCTGGTGCCGGAGCTGTTTCCCGGCTACCAGCCGTCCGGGCATCCGGGCATGCACATCGATGAGATGCTGACTGCGAATCTGAACGCCCTGTGGGTGGTCGGCTCGAACCCCTTCAAGCACGGTGTACCGCGGAAAGCCAAGTTCCTCGTGGTGCAGGATATGTTCCTCACCGAGACCGCGCAGTTGGCCGATGTCGTTCTCCCCGCGGCCTGCGCTTACGAGAAGGTTGGCACCATTACCAATGTCACCGGCGAGGTGCAGCGCCTGAAGCGGGCTGTGAACACCATGGGCGCCAAGCCGGACCTCGAAATTATGGGCTTCATCGCGCGCGACATGGGAGTCGCTGCCGCGCTTGGGCCGTGGAAGGCGGAGGTGGTGTTCGAGGAGATCCGCGCCCAGGTGCGCGGCTACCAGATTCCGGCTCCCGCGATCGCCACCGGGGGGGCCGCGCAAACCACGCCGCTCAACGGACGCATCCCGGTGGAAAGCCGTCCCGATCTGGTGCACTCCGATCATAATGGGTTGTTCGCTTCGGGAACCCTGGGGCGCTATTCTAAGGTACTGAACTCCGTCATAGAAAGTCGCATAACCCGCTAATGGACGCGTTCATTGTCATCACCTTGATCAAGCTCGCGGTCATCGCGTTTATCTTGCTGACCGCGGTAGCGTACTTGCAATGGGTGGAGCGCAAGGTGATCGCGCATATCCAGGTGCGCCCCGGCCCGTATCGCGTGGGACCGCATGGCCTCTTGCAACCGCTGGCCGACGTCATCAAGTTGATCACCAAAGAAGACATGATGCCGTCTTACGTGAACAAGCCGCTTTACTTGTTCGCGCCGTTCCTGGCAGTGGCTATGGCGCTTCTTTCGATTGCGGTAATTCCCTTTGGCCCACCCATCGAGGTGGCTGGCTATCGCACCTTGATGCAGCTCACCGATCTCAATATCGGTGTGCTCTTCATCCTGGCGGCATCGTCCATGGGCGTCTACGGGATTGCGCTGGCGGGGTGGTCTTCCAATAACAAGTACGCGCTCTTAGGCGGGTTGCGTAGCTCGGCGCAGATGATCAGCTACGAGTTGCCCATGGCGCTGGCCATTGCATCGCCGCTATTGCTTTCCAACACGCTCAGCCTCCGCGAACTGGTGAACTCGCAAGCCGGCAGCATCCTGCACTGGAACATTCTGCGCCTGCCTTTTCCGCAGATCTTCGCCTTCATCATCTTTATCATTTCGGCGTTCGCCGAAACCAACCGCATTCCGTTTGACCTTCCCGAAGCGGAAAACGAGTTGGTAGCCGGGTTTCACACCGAGTACAGCAGCATGAAATTCGCGGCGTTCTTCATGGCTGAGTACCTCAACATGGTGACCGTGAGCTGCATGGCGACGTTGTTGTTCCTGGGCGGATGGGAGGCCCCGTGGCCTGCCGCGTACGGATCGAGTCTGATACCGACCTTGATCTTCGTGATTGCCGGGCTGACTGCTGGATATCACGCCGCCAACCCGCCGCGCATCAAAGATCGGTACACCTTCGGAGGGTTCGCCGTAATCTTCCTGGTGATCGCAGTCGTGTTTCTCGCGCCCATCGTGCAGAGCTGGCTGCTGCCGCTCTTCTGGTTCCTGGCCAAGACCGGATTCATACTGTTCGCCTTCATGTGGATCCGCGGGACTCTGCCGCGCTTCCGCTACGACCAGCTGATGGGTTTCACCTGGAAGTTTCTGTTCCCGGTCGCCATGCTGAACATGTTGGTGACTAGCCTGATGGTTGCCTGGTTTTCGTAAATGGACGTCATTCTCTTTCTGATCTTCGCGATCATCGCGGTGGTAGCAGCCATCAACGTGGTGGTACAGACGCACCCCATTTCGAGCGCCGTATCGCTTATCGGCGTGATGGGTGCGCTTGCGGTTCTCTATTTGTTGCTGGGCGCCGAATTCATCGCCGCCGCGCAGGTGATCGTTTATGCCGGCGCAGTCATGGTGCTGTTCATCTTCGTGATCATGCTGCTCAATGCCGGCGCGGAATCCAAGCGCGGCCGCTCCTACATAGTGCAGGTGTTGGGCGTGCCTCTGCTGATCGCGTTGTTGGGCCTGCTGGCATTTTTCGTCGAGCGGCTTTTCCCGAGAGCCGTCTCGGTGTACTTCGGCGGCTTTACCGGCGGCACGGCCAAGGCCGTCGGCCAGGCGCTGTTCACTACCTATCTGCTGCCCTTCGAAGTGACCTCGCTGTTGATCCTGATCGCCATCCTCGGCGCCATCGTTCTGGCACGAAAGGAAATGGACTAATGATGACGGCTGTCCCAATTTCCTGGTATCTGACCCTGAGCGCGATTCTTTTCGTGCTGGGCGTTGCCGGGTTTCTGTTCCGCCATAGCATCATCACGGTGTTCATGTCGATTGAGCTGATGCTCAACGCCGTGAACCTGAGTTTCGTCACGTTTTCCTACCAATACAAGCAGGTAAGTGGTCACCTGTTCACGTTCTTCGTAATGGTGGTGGCCGCGGCGGAAGCCGCTGTGGGCCTGGCCATTATCCTGACGGTGTTCAAGAACCACGGGACGCTCAATATTGACGAAGTCGATTCGATGAAGAACTGAATATGAGATGGCCTAGGGCTTCTGCGGTGAATAACTAGATGCAACTCTGGCTCATACCTCTCCTCCCGTTTGCCGGCTTCCTGATCAATGGCGTCTTTGGCAGGCGCTTTTCCAAAGGGCTGGTGAATCTGTTCGGCATCGGCAGCGTGGTGCTTGCGTTCGCCTGGGTGCTGAAGACGATCTCTGGCCTGGGCCCTCTGACTAGCCCCTATATCGAGCACTATTACACCTGGATCCAGAGCGGCGCGTTCAGTGTGAATGTCGATTTCGCGGTGGACAGGCTCACTGTGGTGATGTTGCTGGTGGTGACCGGCATCGGTTCGCTGATCCACATCTACTCCATCGGCTACATGGCGCACGAGCATGGCCCGCACGACGGCGGCTACTACCGCTTCTTCGCCTACCTCAACCTGTTCATGTTCTTCATGCTGGTGCTGGTGCTGGCCCAGAATTTCCTGGTGCTCTTTGTGGGCTGGGAAGGCGTCGGTCTGTGCAGCTACCTGTTGATCGGGTTCTACTTCGATAAGCAGTTCGCCACCACCGCCGGCAACAAAGCGTTCATCGTAAACCGCATTGGCGACTTCGGCTACTCGCTGGCGATGTTCTACATCGTGAAAAACTTCGGGTCGCTGGATTTCAGCGCGGTCTTCCAGCGAGCGCCGGGGATGCCCCAAGACACGCTCACGCTGATCGGAATCCTGCTCATGGTCGGGGCCGCCGGCAAGTCGGCACAGATCCCGCTGTATGTGTGGCTCCCGGACGCCATGGCTGGGCCCACTCCCGTGTCGGCCCTGATCCACGCGGCGACCATGGTGACCGCTGGCGTTTACATGACAGCGCGGTCCTGGCCCATCTACACCCACGCTCCGATCGCCATGGAAGTGATCGCCGTGATCGGCATCGCCACCGCCTTTTTTGCCGCGACCATCGGCATTACCCAGAACGATATCAAGAAAGTATTTGCCTACTCCACGGTTTCGCAATTGGGATACATGTTCGTGGGCGTCGGCGTCGGTGCGTTTTCGGCTGGCATCTGGCATCTGGTGACGCACGCTTTCTTCAAGGCGCTGCTCTTCCTGGGATCGGGCGCTGTGATCCACGCGCTAGCCGGCGAGCAGGACCTTCGCAATATGGGCGGCCTGCGGAAAAAGATCCCGTGGACGTTCTGGACGATGTTTTGTGCCGCGCTGGCGATTGCGGGTTTCCCCGGGACTTCGGGGTTCTTCAGCAAGGACGCCATCCTCTTGGCTGCTTATCAGCACGCGCCCTGGATGTATTGGCTTGGTACGCTCACGGCGGGCATCACCGCGTTCTACGTA
This sequence comes from Bryobacteraceae bacterium, assembly GCA_035948775.1. Taxonomy (GTDB): domain Bacteria; phylum Acidobacteriota; class Terriglobia; order Bryobacterales; family Bryobacteraceae; genus PSRJ01. The sequence continues at coordinate 13,747 of DASZIV010000106.1, read as the reverse complement.
TGGCGCGCTATGTTCCTCGCTTTTTGGGGTGACTACCGCGGGCATGAACACCCGCACGAGTCCCCGCCGGTGATGACGATCCCGCTAGCGATCCTGGCGCTTCTATCGCTGTCTGGCGGATTTCTGTTCAAGGTCCCGACGTTCCTGGCTGGGGTCTTTCCGGCCGCAGAGGAAGTCGAGAATATGGCGCTCATGGCCATTTCGGTCGGTGCCGGCCTCCTGGGCATCTTCATCGCTTACGTGATGTATGTTGCCAAGCCGGGCATGGCAGACGCGTTGGCCGGTAGCATGAAAGGCCTGTACACGCTCGTCTACAACAAGTATTTCGTCGACGAAATCTACGATGCTGCCGTAGTGAACCCCACGGTGGAGGGTTCCAGCCTTGTGCTCTGGAAAGGCATGGACGCAGGTTTGATAGACGGAATCGTGAACGGAATTGGTAGCCTCTCGAAAGATGTGGGCGGTGTCCTACGGTTGCTGCAATCCGGCAATATCCGCAGCTACGCCGCGTGGGTGCTGTTCGGCTCGGTGCTCGTCATTGTGGCGATGGGCTTGGGGGGAGGCATCCGATGAACCTGCTGAGCGTAGTCCTCTTCTTGCCGCTCGTAGGATTCCTGATCGCCCTTTTCATTCCGCGGTCTTCGCCGCAGGCCTCCCGTACTTGGGCGCTGGTTATTTCGCTGGCGATTTTCGTGATTTCGATCGGCCTCCCGGTCATGCTCGATAACAGCGCGACGGGCGAGCAGTTCGGCATTGACGTGCCCTGGATCGCTACGCCTGCGATCCATTTCTACATCGCCGCGGATGGCGTCAGCATGTGGCTGGTGATGCTTTCCACGTTCCTCACGCCCATCTGCGTGCTGATCTCCTGGCGCTACATACAACACCGCATCAAGGAGTTCTTTGCCTTTCTGCTGCTGCTCGAGTTTGGCCTGGTGGGCGTCTTCATCGCGCAGGATCTGTTTTTGTTTTACGTGTTTTGGGAGATCTCGCTCATCCCCATGTATTTCCTGGTGGGGATATGGGGCCACGACCGCCGCATTTACGCTGCAGTGAAATTCTTCCTCTACACGTTCGCCGGCTCGGTGCTAATGCTGGCTGCGATCATTTACCTCTACAACCGCGCTGGCACGTTCAGCTATCCGGCTATCCTGGCGATGCTTTCGAGCGGCCGGCTGATGTTCGACTCCACCGAGCAATTGCTTCTGTTCCTGGCGTTTTTCATCGCATTCGCCATCAAGGTGCCCCTGTTTCCGCTGCACACGTGGCTGCCCGATGCGCACGTGGAAGCACCGTCGGCCGGCTCCGTCATGCTCGCTTCCGTCATGCTGAAGATGGGCACCTTCGGAATCCTGCACTACTGTCTGCCCCTGTTCCCTAGCGCCGCGCGAACCTGCGCGCCGTGGATCGTGGTTCTTGCCATCATTGGGATCGTCTACGGAGCCTTGGTCTCGCTCGTCCAACCCAACATGAAGAAACTGGTGGCGTACTCGTCCGTCAGCCACCTGGGATTCGTTGTGCTGGGTATCTTTTCCTTCACGCAACTGGGCCTCGATGGCGCGGTGTACCAGATGCTGAACCACGGCATCTCGACGGGCGCGCTGTTCGTTCTGGTAGGCCTGTTATACGAGCGGAACCATTCCCTGGCCATCGCCGACTACGGTGGTGTCGCCACGGTAGCTCCCTGGCTTTCCACCGTGTTTCTCATTACCACGCTGGCCAGCATCGGGCTGCCCATGCTCAACAATTTCGTGGGCGAGTTCATGGTGCTGCAGGGCACCGCCATCGCCAACTTCACTTGGACAGTCTTTGCCGCTGTCGGGGTCATCCTTTCCGCCTGCTACATGTTGTGGCTGTATCAGCGCGTCTTCTACGGTGAAGTGAGCGAGAACGTCCGTCGCCACATTCCCGATTTAAACCTGCGCGAATGGGCCGTGGTGGTTCCGTTGATCGCCATGATGGTGTGGATGGGCGTATACCCCATGAGCTTTCTTCCTCCAGTGAGCAAGGCCACGGCGCGGGTGCTCGATCAAGCTCAGATCAACGTGCCTTTCAAGGTTGAGCTGCCGCGCAAGGTGGAGGTTGCTCGTGCCCGTTAACTCGTTCTTCAACGCCGGCGATATGATCCGGTTCCTGCCGGAGATCATTCTCACGGTGATGGGCACGTTGATGATGGTGCTCGATCCGGTGCTCCATCGCCGTTCTTCCAACGCGTTTGGCCTTTTGAGCTTGTTTACTCTCGTCGCTGCCCTGATCGGTTCGGTGTACGCCTACACCCAGGCCGGTCCCGCGTTCGGAGGCATGATGATCGTGGACGGCTTCGCCACCTTCTTTCGTGTGCTCGTAATTGTGGTGGGGATTCTGACCGTTCTGCCTTCCTTCCGCTTCCTGGCCCGGCAGGACGCGGAGACCAGCGAATACCATGCGCTGCTGTTGTTCTCCATCGCCGGTCAGTGTGTGATGGCCTCGGCCAACGATCTGATCATGATTTTCATCGGCCTGGAAATCTCTTCCATCGCCAGTTACGTACTGGCCGGATACCTGCGCGACGACAAGCGTGCCAACGAAGCTGCCCTAAAGTATTTTCTGCTGGGATCGTTCGCCACCGGCTTCTTCCTCTACGGCGTGGCGCTTGTTTATGGCGCCACCGGGAGCGTCAACCTATCGGTGGTGCGGGCCGCGGTAACCAGCGCGAATGGACCCTCCCCGGTATTCATCGGCGTGGCAGCGGCGTTGATGTTCGTGGGACTGGCATTCAAGGTGTCGGCCGCTCCGTTTCAGGTATGGGCGCCCGATGTTTACCAAGGCGCTCCCACTCCCGTTACGGCCTTTCTTTCCGCGGGTCCGAAGGCGGCTGCGTTCGCGATTTTCCTGCGCATCTTCATGACCGCTTTAGAGCCGCTCGGCAATAGCTGGGCTCCCCTGGTTTGGATCTCGGCGCTCCTCTCGATGACCATCGGAAACTTTGCCGCGCTTTTGCAATCCAACGTCAAGCGCCTCCTGGCCTACAGTTCCATCGCGCATGCCGGCTATGTGCTGGTGGCGCTAACCGCGCGCTCCGATGTCGGCACAGCCGCTGCCATGTTCTACCTGGCGGCATACGCGTTTATGAACATTGGCGCCTTCGCGGTAGTGAGCCACCTTTCGGGCAAAGGCGAACGGTATCAAGCCGTGGATGATTTTGCGGGGCTCGCCCAAAAGCAGCCAATGACAGCGGCCATCCTGACGATCTTCCTTCTCTCGCTGATCGGCGTGCCCCTGACCGGGGGCTTCTTCGGCAAGTTCTACATCTTCAAAGCCGCCCTGGAATCTCACTTAGTGTGGCTGACGGTGCTGGGCCTGCTCAACAGCGCCGTGGCGGCGTATTATTACCTTCGCCTTCTGGTGATGATGTACATGTACGAGCCCAGCGAAGCCGCGACTAACGCCGAACCGCTGTCGGCTGGCATGCGCGCTGCGCTGATTCTTCCGGCGCTTGGAACGCTCTTTCTCGGAATCTTCCCCGGCTGGGTTCTCGATTTCGCGGGGAAGTCGTCGAACCTGGTGAAGTAGGTTATACTGGCTGAAATCTAGAAAGCCTTTTTCAGGAGGACAAGATGCACAAACGCTCCCCTGGTTTACTGTCCGGCGTCGTGCTGACGCTGCTGTCTGTCTCCTTGGCTCTCGCGCACATCCGGATCTACCCGACGGATTCCGCCTATGGAGCGCGCGAGAAGTACACCATGCGCGTGCCGAACGAGAAACAGGTCGCGACCGTTCGTATCGAAGGTGAATTCCCGGTTGGGTTAAAGGTCTACGATTTCGAGTTCAAGCCAGGCTTCAAGCTCGATTTCAAGAAGGACGACAAAGGGAACATTCTTGGCGCCGTCTGGACGGGCAAAATCGCGCCGTACGAATTTGTCGAGTTTGGGATGCTTGGCATCAATCCGAAAGAAGGCGGCCCGCTGGTCTGGAAGTTTGTCCAGTTTTACGAGGACGGATCGAAGGAGGAGTTTACCGGCCCCCTGGGATCCCGCCTGCCTTCGCCAGTCACCACCCTGAAGACGAACGAACCTTAGGAGCGGCAATGAAGCGCAGGGACTTCCTGTTGGCCGCCGGTGGAATCGCACTGGAGACGGTCGCGGACCGTCGTGCTGAGGCTCGGCCCAAAGCCGATTTCACCATTCGCATCGCGCCTGTCTCGGTAGAACTCGCGCCGGGTCAAACCATCCGGACTGTCGCTTACAACGGTAGCGTCCCCGGACCGGTTCTGCGCATGAAGGAAGGCAGGCGAATCAGCGTCGACGTGTTTAACGACACCGATGTACCCGAGTTGGTCCACTGGCATGGACAGAACGTTTCCGCCGAAGCTGATGGCGCGGAAGAAGAAGGCAGCCCCTTTGTGCCGCCACGCGGCCACCTCCGCGTCAGCTTTGCGCCTGGGCCGGCGGGAACCCGCTGGTACCACACGCATGCCATGGCGATGACGGATCTCACGCGGGGCGCATATTCGGGCCAGTACGGATTTCTCTACGTCGAGCCCAAGAGCGAACCCGGCCGCTATGACCAGGAGATTTTCCTCGCGGGCCGCCACTGGGATCCAGTCATCCTCCATCGAGGAGCTCCCAACAACGACTGGACCGTCGATTACAAGCTCTGCTCTTTATCCGACCGGGCACTCGGACATGGCGAGCCGATTCGTGTGCGCCAGGGACAAAAGGTCCTCTTCCGGATTCTCAACGCGGATGCCACCAGGCAATTGAATCTTGCTCTTCCAGGCCACCAGTTCGAAGTTCTCGCGCTCGATGGGAACCGCGTGCCGATGCCGGTGAGGGTGGAGCTGTTGACTCTGGCGGTGGCCGAACGCGTGGATGCGGTGGTCGAGATGAACCAACCGGGCGTGTGGGTCCTCGGTTCCACCAGGGACGAAGACCGCGACAAAGGCATGGGCGTGGTGGTGGAATACGCGGATCGGAAGGGCGAGCCACAATGGAAGGCCCCTGACAAGAGCGTGGTTTGGGATTACACCGTTTTTGGCTCTCAAGCGAAGCTCCCCCAGCCTGAAGGAAAGTTCGACCTGATGTTCATGATGCTTCCGGACGAAGGCAAGGCCTTCAATCGCTGGACCGTCAATGACAAGCAATGGCCGAATATCGATCCGTTACTAGTCAACGCCGGGAAGCGCTATCGAATCGCTTTTCACAATGGAATGGAGGACAGCCATCCTCTCCACTTGCACCGGCACAGCTTTGAATTGGCGAGCGTAGGAGGAAAGCCCACGGCGGGCATCATCAAGGATACGGTGAATGTGGCTCGCAACAGCACTGTTGAGGTCGACGTGGTGGCTAACAATCCAGGCCCGTCGCTGCTTCACTGCCACATGCAACAGCATATGGACTATGGTTTCAAGCTGTTAATGAAATACACCTAGGCTGGCTCAAAAAAACTCACGTCCTGTGTGATTGATTTGGCTGGTCGGGCCGCCGAGATTTGAACTCGGGACCTCTTGCACCCCAAGCAAAAAATATCAATCACTTACAGACAGCCGTCACTGAAACCACAAGACTTGAGTCCACACGATTTGGACGCCAAATGGACGCCAAAGCCTGAAGGCAGGCGGTTTGGACTCCGAGTGGACTCCACAGTCTCGCTGCCCCTCGCGCGCGGTTGCCACCCACTTTCAGAAAACCGCTGGAAGAGACAAAAAGAAATCCTCTTATAAGGATGATGCCCGATCATCCTGGCTAGCCAAATTCTGTGAACCCGGATCACGTGATCGGACGTGGCTGATTGTGAGTATCAGTTAAGACTGAAACTGAGGGAGGTCCGCGCGGTCTCAACTTCCGTTTACGCCGTGATCCGGGCAGAATCGGCTGCCATAAGCCGACTTCCGAGGAGTAATACAGTCTTGAGAATATCTTCGGAAGCTTAATGGTGCGGCTGATCAATTCTGCCCGAACGCGCCCTTGAGGGCGACTGCGCCAAGCACGAAAAGCCCTGTGATAAGGGCGACCCAAATTGGCACGAGATAGGTCCACCGCTCACTCCGCTTGATTTGTCGATCATGAAGATCAACGGCCGTAGCGATAAGCTGACCGGCGAATTCCGATGGCAACTCCCGAACGCCCTGATCCTTTTTTGGCAACACGTGTCTCGCTATAAGAGAGACCGTGTGATCGCCTTGAGGTCGAACACGAAAGAACTCTGGGTGTGATCGCGCTATTTCAGTCCACGAACGGCCAGATTTCGGCTGGCCCTGTAGTTCGCTCTGGAGCCCGTCCTCGCTGCGATGCACGTGTTCATCAAGTGCCAGAACCTGAATAAGCGCTAGCACGTCCGCAAGCCTATTGGGATTGAGATACTGTTTGTCCGCTGAGCCATTTCTGCCCCACATGGCTAGCAGCCTACCAGAACCGATTAGCCTCGGCCAGCAGGAGTCGGCGCGTCGCAGCACGCTATGCCGAGGCGAACGCAGCGACCGTCCGAAATGCGATCAACGATTCCATCGGTATCGAGCCATGTCAAGCCGCCGCCACCTGACGCTGGCCGACTTCCCAGGACCGATCCGCTGACAATTCGGCGAGGTGTGTTGTCAAGCTGACTTTCCAGATTCTGGCTCTCAGAAAAATCACATCTCGGCCGCCGAGTTTTCGTAACGGATGATGCGGTGTAATGGACACCTGAGCGTGGTTTGATAGAGGATTAGTAACCACAACCACAAGTAAGGGGCTGATTTTTCAGCGAGTGCTTCGTGTAAGGTTCGGATCTATTGAACACCGATGCCGATTTATGAGTAAGGCGAGTAGCCCATCATCGACCGGACCGGCCGGCTCCCATTTCGAGGGGCAGGTTGGCGCATCCTATTTGCTTTCGATGCTGGTGGGTGCCGAACCCCGTGCGCTTCCGGGAACGACCATCGGCAACATTGCGCTGCAGCGGGCGCCGGAAGGAAGCCCGCTCGATGACGTGATTGTTTACGCGCACGATGCGCAGGGCAATCCGGCCAAGCTTGAAGTACAGGTCAAGAAAGGCATGACCTTCGCGCCCGGCGATAAGGTCTTCCGCGAAGTCGTGGGACAGATCGTAAAAGCATCCCGTAATGCCGACTTCAAGACTAGCCGCTACGAACTCGGCATCGCGATTTCACGCAACTCCCACAATATCGACGGTCCGTACCAGACCGTATTGACCTGGGCTCGGCAGATCGGCGATGCCACGACGTTCGTCAACCGCATTAACCGCCCCGGCTCAGGCAATCCCTTGATGCGCAGTTTTGTGGAGACCTTCAGGGCGCACCTGAAGGATGAAGGCGCTCCTCACGACGATGAGGCCGTCTGGCAGCTCCTTCGCAGAATGCAGATTCTGGTCTTCGACTTTGCGGCGACGGGCTCGGCTTCCGAGGAGCTTGCGAAGGAACGCGCCGCGCGGGCGCTTCATGTCGATGACGCAGGCCGCGCTGGAAATCTCTGGAGCGAATTGGTGGAGCTCTCGATCGCCATCGCGAAATCCGGCGGCGACAGAACGCCCGAGGCGTTGAAGCACGATCTGGGCCAAAAGGGCTTTCGTTTGGCCGGAGACCGGCATAACCAATCGGCATTGGCAGCTCTTGCGGAAGCGTCTGAAAACTGCCTTGCCGATATCGAAGACCGGGTGGCGGGCGTCTTTCTGACGCGGCACCAGTACGTCGCCTTGGTGCATGACGCGCTGGATCACGGTGGCTACGTGGAGATACGAGGCGACGCGGGCGTCGGCAAATCAGCCGTGCTGAAGCACTTCGCGGAACAAGCTTCGGCCGAAGGCCGGATTGTCGCCCTGAGTCCGGGCCGAACGGTCGGTAAGGGCTGGGCGGTCATGCGGTCGGTCTTCCAGTTCGACGGAACCGCCCGCCAACTTTTGTCGGACTTGGCCGCAAGCGGCGGCGCATTCCTTTTTATTGACAGCCTGGACTTCTTCAGCGAAGAAGAGCGCCATACCGTTGTTGATCTCGTGCGAGACGCGGCGAAGATCAGGGGTATTTCGGTGATTGTCACCGCTCGTCAGGACTTCGATGCCGATGAACCGAATTGGTTGCCCTCCGAGGCGCTGGACGTGTTGGGGCGTGCCGATCCGGTCCTGGTCGGCGAACTCAGCGACGACGAAACTGGGGAATTGCGGGAGGCGGCGCCTCAACTTGCGGCGCTGCTTGCCGATGGGCATCCCGCTCGCGTCGTCGCGCGAAATCTCTTTCGGCTGTCGCGCCTCGCGAGGCGACCGTCCGACGCTCCGCTGCCCCGTACGGAGGCCGAGATGGCCGAGGAATGGTGGCAGTCTGCTGATGGAAAGAAAGACGGTGGCCACCGCGAACGTTCGCGTGTTCTTGCGGCGCTGGCCGATCAGGCACTCGCGCGTGTCGAGTGGCTCAGCGTAAAAGACCTACAAGCGAACGCGGTTGATGCGCTGGTGACAAGCGAAACCTTGCGGGACCGCGGAAATGATCGCGTCATATTCCGCCACGACGTCTTGCGGGAATGGGCGATTGCAAACGCACTCTTGGCCGACGTTGCGCTGCTGGATCGCTTGCCGCTGAGCCGCCCGGCGCCGTCCGATCTTGGCAGGGGCGTGGAACTGGCGGCGCGTCTCGCCATCGAACGCGACGCGGATGCCGAGCTTTGGCACCAGTTCCTTATTTCAACAAGTAAGGAAGGTATCAACGGCTCATGGCGGCGAGCCGTGTTGCTTGCATTGGTTCGGTCGGAAGTTGCATCAGAGGTTCTGACGAAGGCATCGAGCTACCTCCTAGCCGATGGCGGCGCGATGCTCGGCGAAGTAGTGCGCACGGTTTTGGCGGTTGACAGTGTCCCTGCGACGAAGTATTTCGCGGCGGCGGGTCTCGATCCGCAATCCATCCCCGCCGGCATTAATGTTCCGAGCGCCCCTTCATGGGGCAGGCTCATTGTGTGGCTGTTGAAGCTCGGCGTCGGGATATCGGCAGGCGCGCTGCCAGATGTCGTAACGCTTTATACAAACTGGTCGCTCGCCCTTGGCGGCAGGGATGCGCTGACCCCAATCATCGTTCAGTGGTTCTACCATTGGCTCTCGGAAATCATGGACGCCGCCAGGAGCGAACCGCCGCGAAGACCATTTAACGGCGGACTTGCCGGTCGCCTCGGCGCGCTCGCGGAGGATCTCAAGACGGGTTTTCTTGTGTTCTGCAACCACGCGCCCGGCCTTGCCGTTGCCTATCTTGAGGCCTTAAAGCAGCAGCCTTTCCCGGATCGCGTGCGTGAAGAAATCCTGAAGTTTCGCGGGTCGTTGGCCCAGGCGGCACCTAAAGAACTTGCCGAACTGACGGCGGAAGTGTTGATACCTACCGAGGAGGAAGAGGAAGAATACCGGCGCGGTCCGATGCCCGACCCGTTCGGCCATGCCGATCTCAAATTCGTGCCGGCCTCTCCTGCCCAAGGACCGTTCCTCGAACTTCTAGTTCATGCGCCCGAGCACGGGCTTCCGCTCATAAGGAAGCTCGTTGATCATGCCGTCAGGTTTTTCACGCGCGGCCGTGACTTCGGCCAAAATGCAATGACGATTGCGTTTCCAGACGGAAGCAAAATTGTCTTTCCCTGGTATCAGATGTATAACTGGTCGCGCGAGGCCGGATCGGGAACACCCGTGCTGGCATCGGCGCTCATGGCCTTGGAAGCGTGGGCGCATCGACGCATCGAAGCCGGTGAGCCTGTCGACAAGGTTGTCGCGGACGTGATCGGCGCGGCGAATCCGCCGACGGCGTACCTGCTCGTCGCCGTTGATTTATTGCTGTCTCATTGGCCCAAATCGAGCGACGCGGCGATTCCGTTCGTTGGGTGCCCGGAGCTACTCTCCTATGATCTTCAAAGGCCCGGGCCCGACAATATCGAGCTCCCCGACTATTTCGGCCTCAAGGCGCTTCAGAAAGAACCGGTCGGCCTGGCAAGCATAGAAAGCCTGAAGGCGCGGCCCTCCCGCAGGATTTCCCTCGATCACTTGCTCGGGGAGTACGCCAAGGAAGAATTCAAGGAGCAACGCGACATCCTGGCTGGATTGCTGTCCGCTGCTGCCAAACGGCTGGGGCCGGCCAAACCCGGATCGGATCTGGGAGACCCCAATTTCATGGTGGTTCATGCGTTAAACCTCATCAACCCCGATAACTGGCGTGACGCGATCGTTCAAGGCAAGGCCGGACCGATTGAGGTTCGGAAATATGTGGCTCCCGCTTCGGAGAGCGCGCATCTCAAGCCCCTGCAGGACGCATCGAGAGAACGTCAGACGAACGGGAAAATGCGGCAGTATATTGGGATCGCCCTGATGAACCCGGCGCGCTCGTCGCCGGATTTCGCTGCCGCAGCCGTCAAGTGGGCCGAAGAGGTCAAGGACAAGCCGGTCGAAAATGAAACCGAACAGCGAATGCGCGAGGAGGCAATCGTTACGGCAGCGGCGATCGCCGCCCGGGACGGCGCACCGGAACTGATTTCAGAGAAAGGCGTCTGGATCAGGGGAACCTTCGCTGGGGCGTTCAAGGGCGAAAATGATCCGGTCCACAGGTCCAGAGCTGGCCTCCAGTTCAACCCCATAGCGATTGCCTTCTTCGGCACTGTCTGCTTGCTGCGACAACGCCTCGCGATGGAGGATGTACGTACCCTCCTCGAAGTCGCCGCAGACGAAAACCCGGCAGCCGCACAGGCTTTCGTTTACGTTGCAACGGCTTTGTCGGCGATTGACGAACGGCTTCCGCGCGCTATCCTGCGTTGTGCATTTGCGGCCTGCCAGCGTCCTCACCGCCACTGGGGCGTAAAGGATGAGGAATATAAGGCGAGCGTCGAGCGTCGCCGCGAAGAGTTAAAAGAGACGGTCGACGCCGAGTTCGCCTGGTTGAACGGAAAAGGCAACGAACCCGAGTGGCCCGCATTCGAACTGGAGCACCCACATACCCGGCATCACGTCGGACCGGCTAAATGGCGGGAAGAGCGGGAAAAGCCGCAACCTGAGTTTTACACCGATCATCAAGCCGCGGCACTCTGGCTTACGAATGCCAGCGGCATTTTCGACGTGGGTAAACAGCCTTGGCTGCGCGACATCGCCAAGACCTACTCGACATGGACGTACGTGGCGAACGGATCGGAGCTTGAGGAGGCGGAGGACCCAGATCGAACGCCGGATCACTGGAACGAGGCGTACTTCAAGCTCATTGCTTACTGTCTGCCCGGATTGACCGTTGGTGAAATTGACGGAACGGTCCTCGGCCCGGTCACTGCCTTGCCGGGCGAGGCCTTCCTCGACGTCATGACGATCTTCTTGCGGAACGTCGATACCGTTTATTTCTCGGATCGTGGCCTGCACGAGGCCGAGGCCGTGCATGTGCGAACAGCGATCGCTCGAAAGTTGCTGGAGACGAGACTGTGGAAATGGCAGAGCCGCGATGGTTCGACGTCGATCCTTTCTCACCTTGGACCTGCCGTGGCAGTAGTATTCTTCAACGAATACGGCAGCTTGGTCCCCGCGAAATGCTATTTGCTTGAAAAGGGCATCGACGGCTTGGGTTCGTTCTTGCCGGTCCTCGATGAAGTCCTGCAGAAGGGCACGTTCTTCTTCGTGGCCCTGACGCTGCTCAATCTTCTCCAGGTTTCGCCGCGGCCGGAGCACCTTCCGCTAGTCGTCACTGCCGGAAGAGTGTGGTTCGCGGCTCACCCCGACGACAAGGCGTTTTGGGTCGAACATGGGGTGGGCCGCCGTCTCTGCTCGATCATCGAGACGATCATGCGACTCGATCCGAAAGTCTTCGCGCGAAATCAGGCCGGCAGGCTTGAGATCGAAAGCTTACTCGGAAGCCTTATTCGGTTGGGCGTCAGCGAGGCGCATCAATTGGAGGAGGGAATCCGAAGTGACAATGATCCAGATGTGGGTGGGATTGAACGGCGTCTTTGAGCAGCGCCTTCAGGTCGATTACGGGAGAAATAACAGATGACCTCAAAGGTCTACGAGTTCCCTCGAGGAAAGCCCCGAAATATAACGGGCAAACAGGCTGAAGCGATTTGCGTTCTTTATATTCTGGACGATTAGGACCGAGAAACGCCCTTGGGCCCGTCGAACGAGGAGCCGGACCGGGATCCCGTTCATAAGGATACTGTCGGCGAGCAAGCGCCATATGGCGCTTATCGGTCCTGATCCTCGCGAACGCCAATTCCGCTAATGTTCGAGTGGCCGACCATAGGGCGCAATCCAGACGAGGGCGCTAACCCTATCCGGTCTCGACCTATATCGCTTGGAGAGGATGTGGATGGGCTATAGTGTCGTAGTGCTAACCCTGGAGGCTTGAAGATGCGGTCTCACCGGCTGTTCCTCGTATCCACGTTCCTTGCGGTCGGCGCGCACGCGCAATGGCTGAATCATCCCAGTCCCGGGACGCCCCGGACCAAAGACGGCAAGGCCAACCTCGCGGCCAATGCTCCGCGTGCTGCCAACGGCAAGGCGGATCTTTCGGGAGTGTGGCGGGTAGTACCCACGCCTGACGACATCGACCGCATGCTGAGTGCCTTCGGTGATTACACCGCGCTCATCGTACCCGGTGACGATCCGCGTACTTTCCACAAGTACTTCATGAATATCCTGGCCGATTTCAAGCCGGAGGACGCGCCCCTGCGGCCCGCTGCAGCCCAATTGCGCCAGCAACACGCCGCGCGGATGGACGTTGACAATCCCGATAACCGCTGCGCCCCGATGGGCGTGCCGCGAGCGGACCTGATCGGGTTCCCCTTCAAGATCATTCAAACGCCGGATGTCACCGTGATGATGTACGAGGCCGATAATTCTCACCGTCAGGTATATACCGATGGCCGTCGGCTACCGGTCGATCCACAACCCTCCTGGTTGGGGTATTCCGTAGGACGCTGGGAACGTGACACGCTGGTAGTGGATACTGCCGGCTTCAACGACCAGGGCTGGCTCGACGCCTACGGAACTCCTCGCAGCGAGGCTCTACACGTTCAGGAACGGTTCCACCGCCGTGATTTCGGCCACATGGATGCGCAAGTGACGGTCGAGGATCCCATGATATTCACCAAGCCTCTAAGCCTGAAATTTACCGAGTTGCTGTTGCCGGACACGGACATTCTCGAAAGCTTCTGCAACGAAAACGAAAAGGACCGGCAGCATTTAATCGCGCACTAACCTCCAAGCGGTCGTCATTCGTGTTTATCTGTTGGGCGTGATCTTTTCGGCTTCCGTTTTCGCTGACCGCCACCGTCGAGGTGAATGCCTAAGCTGCCGCGATGGACTGCAGTGCTCGAAACCATTCAAGAGGCCGGTCACAGCGCCGGGACGGAGCAATAGGGACCGACAAACGCGCATGGCAGAGCCGATCCGTGCACCGAGGGCCCTCCATCAAACTTGCGATGCCGACTCCCAAGGAACCGTTACGCGTCCGTAGCTGGGATGACCTGGAATCCGAGCTGAGCCGCGTGTCTCCTTAGCCGAAGTTCAACCCGTTTCTGAGCTTCTTCTTCACACCGCATGAATACGCTCTCGTTGTAAGCCTCCTTCGTGGTCAGCAGATGGAAAACAATGCGCGCAAATCGAACGAAGTGGGTTCGTAGCGTTGGCGTTGGTACGGCGACCTTTTCTTCCGCGCCGGAGGTTTCGCCCCGGCCGCCGGTGACGTCTCCAGACCGTGTAGGCGGGATTCGATCTCTTGGTTGACCTCGGCAACCAGCCGCTCATAGTGACGGAAGCTTTCTAGCGACTGCTTTAGCGCGAATAC
>DASZIV010000105.1:0-1815 GCA_035948775.1 Bryobacteraceae bacterium | reverse complement strand
GGTGTAGATGCGCTTGTCGAATTTGCCGTAGCTGGAATCACCCATGTTGAGGGCCTGGTAGCCGCCGTTATTTTCCGGGAGCTTCTGCTTGATGATGTCCGCCTCGATGGTCACGCCGAGATGGTTGGCCTGGCCGGTGAGATCGGCGGAGAGGTGATAGTCCTTGTCCTTCTTGAAAGCGTTGTTGCGGAGATAGCACCAGAGGACGGTGGCCATGCCGAGTTGGTGCGCATGGGCGAAGGCCTGGCTGATTTCGACGATCTGCCGGCCGCTCTGTTCGGAGCCGAAATAGATGGTGGCGCCGACGGCGGACGCGCCCATGTCGTAGGCCTGCTGCACGGTGCCGAAGAGAATTTGATCGGCTTTGTTCGGGAAGGTAAGCAGTTCGTTGTGATTCATTTTGACGATGAAGGGGATTTTGTGGGCGTACTTGCGTGCGACGGAGCCGAGGACACCGAAGGTGGAGGCTACGGCGTTGCAGCCGCCTTCGATGGCCAGCTTGACGATGTTGCCGCCGTCGAAGTAGTCGGGATTTTTCGCGAAGCTGGCACCGCCGGAGTGCTCGATGCCCTGGTCGACGGGTAGAATCGAGAGATAACCCGTACCACTGAGCCGGCCGTGGCCAAATATGCGCTGCAAATTTGTCAGCACGCGGAGATTGCGGTCCGTCGAGGCGTAGATGCGGTCGACAAAGTCCGGCCCGGGAAGATGCAGGCGCTCCTTGGCGATCTTCGGCGACTTGAATCCCAGCAGGGAATCCGCCTTTGCGCCGAGATAGGTTTCAATTTTTCCCTGGATCGTGCTGGTTGCCATTTCTTTCTCCTCATTTCAGGTGCGACCGCCAAGCGGTCGATTCAACTGTGACTGCCGTGCAGTCAAATCAACCGTAACCGTAAACCGGTCAACTATTCTCGAATTCCTACCGAAAGCATGCTGCCGGCGGTGGTGTCCACCAGCCAGAGCAGTTTTCCGTTTTTCGGCTGGAGCAGTTGCGCAGGCAATTGTTCCGGCTCGAACGGCCCTTCCAGCACGGCCTTCAGTGCGGGGGCTTTGTCCGTGCCCGTCGCCATGAAGATGACCCGGGCGGCGTTGCTGGCAGCCAGCGCAGTGAGCGTGATGCGATCCGCGTACAATTTGCCTACCCAGTTTCTCACGGCGATGCGTCCATCTGCATGCAAAGCTTTCGTTCCCGGGAAAAGCGAGAGAGTGTGGCCCTCGTTGCCCATTCCCACCAGCACGAGATCAAAGCGCGGATACTCTCCATTCTTCAGCTTGAAATACTCGCGCAGAGCCTTTTCGTATTCTAGCGCGGCCCGGTCCGCATCGGGATATTCACCTTTGATCCGCGTGACCTGTTCCGGTTTCATCGGCGACTTTGAAATCATCGCTTCCGTCGCCATGCGAAAATTGCTGTCGGGATGGTCCGGTGGGACGTGGCGCTCGTCGCCGAAGAACAGATGCATTTTATCCCAAGGGACCTGCGAGCTTAGCGTTGGATCGTTGACCAGGAGGCTGTAGAGTGCTTTCGGGGTCGATCCCCCTGCCAGCGCTATGTTGAAGAGGCCTTTCTCGCGTACCGCCGATGCCGCGGCTTGAAAGAACTCTTGCGCAGCGCGCTTGGCGATGGCTGCCCCGTCCGCCAGGATTCGAATCTCACGCTCCACGCGCGCTCCCCTTAAGTGATGATTCCCGTTTTATCCGGTACAGCAATCCTGCCGCGCTTGTCGACTTGCTCTTCGCCCGGGCGGCGCCACGAGCGGCCGTCCTTTTCGAGCAATTCATCGGCCTCGATGGGTCCCCAGGAGCCAGCGGCAT
>DASZIV010000104.1:0-160804 GCA_035948775.1 Bryobacteraceae bacterium | reverse complement strand
GGGCGATGCGCACAGACAGATCCTTCTGGATGGCGATGGCGCCCAGGATCAGGTTGGCGAATTGTGTCAAGTCCGCACGGCGACGCGGCGGAATCGTCAACAGTCGATATGGCACAGGAATTTGTTCTAAGTACGAACCTGATTATGGGACGGCCCGGGGGGCAACGCAAGAGTATCAGTGTACTTGCCGGACCTAGCTAACAAGAATACAAACGCGTTTCAGGGAACAACCTTAGCGGGCGCGGACTTCCACAATGCGGGACGTGATAATCGGCAGAAACTCGGGGTGGCGAAACTCCAAGTGCATTCCGCGGCCGATGAATGATTGCTTCAGCAGCGAGCCGCCCCAGGTGGATCCGTGGATCTGTACCAGAACCGGGTCGGGACAAAAGTTAGGGTGGCCGGAGATCAATGCCTGGCCCCAGCCCTTGTGGACGATCGTGTAGGTATGGTTCTGCGTCTCCACTTCGAGCACAGTTTCCGGGGGCACATCCTGCAGGTTGACCCCTCCCAGGATTTCGGACTCGACCACGTTCCGGTTGACGTCGTCGCTGAAGTACGGGCTAAGGCCGAACTGGCCAGTGTCGGACGCCGTGCTGACCTCGGGGTCGAATTTCCCGGATTCCATTTGGTTAACATTTTATCTCAGGGTGCCCCACTCGGCCACGGCTAGTAGTACGGTGCAAAAGTACGGTTCGGCTCAGCCGCTGGCGGCAAGCGCGTTTGAAGACGTACGCCGTCCACAACTCCCTGACCTGATTGCCCTTGACGGCAGAATCTCTGCTAAGCTTAGAGGTTTCAGGCTCAATTTCAGGTTCGGGGTACTCATTGAAGGCTAATACTCTTCTATTGTTTATTCTGTGTGGCGGCGGGATGCTCGCGGAAACAAACGCGACGGCGCCGGACCAGATTGTCAAGAACTACTGCACCGCCAGCCGGGACCAGGGGCAGTCCCTGGACGGATCTTCCATGGAGGTTGAGATCCGCGCCGACCTTCCCAAGTTGAAAAAGCATGGGCGGTTGCACGCGTTGCGGCGCATCTCGAACTTAGGCCGCATTACCTATGAGCATCTGGCCTTCGAAGGCGATGGTGCGGTTAAGAACCAGGTAATTGCGCGCTATCTGGAATCGGAAATCGAAGCGCAGAAGGAACCGTCGCCTTCGCTGGCGGTCACGCCCGACAACTACAAATTCAAATACGAGGGGCGCACGCAGGTCGAAGGACGAGATGCGTATGTGTTTAACGTCAAGCCACGCACCAAGCGCGCGGGCCTGTTCCAGGGTTCGCTCTGGATTGACGCAGCCACCTATCTGCGAGTGCAGGAAACTGGCTACCTGGTAAAGAACCCCTCCATTTTCCTGAAGAAGGTCGCCTTCACCCGCCGGTACGAGATTCGGGACGGGATCCCGGTACCGCGGCAGGTAGCCAGCATCGTGGATACGCGAATCTGGGGTCAGGCGCAGTTGCAAATCGACTACAGCAATTTTTCCGTGGATGGACAGCCAGCCGGCGCAGCTCGCAGCGGCGGCCAATAACCGAGAGACTACATGAGAACACTGTTTCTGAATCCTCCGTCGTTTGAAGGCTTCGATGGCGGCGCTGGTTCGCGCTGGCCGGCGTCGCGCGAAATCGAGTCGTACTGGTATCCGGTATGGCTTTGCTATCCCGCCGGCATGCTGCCGGACAGCAAAGTGCTGGACGCCCCGCCGCATAAGGTCTCCATTGAACAGTGCGTGACGACCGCCAAAGATTTCGAGTTGCTGGTGCTTTACACCTCGACGCCCGGGTTCCCGGTGGACCTGAAGATGGCGGAGATGATGAAGGACGCCAATCCCAAGCTCAAAGTGGCATTTGTGGGGCCGCCCGTGACCACCGAGCCGGAAAAGTGTTTGAACGAGGGCAAGGCCATCGATTTCGTGGTACGGCGCGAGTTCGATTACCAGATTGCCGGCTACGCGCAAGGAAAGCCCTTGGAAGACCTGCCAGGCGTCAGCTTTCGCAAGGACGGCGGTTTTGTTCACAACCCCGAGGCCGCGGCCATTGAGAATCTGGATGAATTGCCCTGGGTCACGAAGGTGTATAAACGGGATCTGGACATTACGCGGTATAACGTTCCGTTCCTGCTGAATCCCTACATCTCGTTCTATACCACGCGCGGATGCCCGGCCCTGTGCACCTTCTGCTTGTGGCCCCAGACCCATTCCGGCCACCGCTGGCGGCTGCGTTCCACCGACGACGTAGTCAATGAGGTTCGCTACGCGCTGGAGCAGTTCCCCAATATCAAAGAGATCTTCTTCGACGACGACACCTTCAACTACCGCAAAGATCGCACCATCGAACTGTGCAAGAAGCTGAAGCCCCTGAATTTCACGTGGTCCTGTACGTCGCGCGTCACTACCGACTACGAAACGTTGAAAGCCATGAAGGATGCCGGCGCGCGCCTGCTGATTGTGGGGTACGAATCCGGCGACCAACAAATCCTCAAGAACATCAAGAAGGGCGCCACCATTGAGATGGCCGAGCGGTTCACCGCCAACGCCAAAAAACTGGGCCTGGTGATCCACGGCGACTACATCATCGGACTGCCCGGCGAGACTCCGGAAACCGTTCGCAAGACTATCGACTTCGCCAAGCGCATGGATACCGAGACAATTCAGGTATCGATCGCCGCGCCGTACCCGGGCACGGAGTTCTACGACTATCTCAAGAACAACAGCCTGATCACGATCAACGGCTCGATGCACGACGGCACCGGTCACCAGCTTCCCAATTTTTCCTACGCCGGCTTGAACCACGGCGACCTGGTGGAATGGGTGGAGCGTTTTTACGGAGAATATTTCTTCCGTCCGCGCGTGGCGTGGCGCATCGTGCGCAAGGCTCTCTTCGACGGGAACGACCGCAAGCGCCTGTACAAAGAGGCCCGCGAGTATATGGCCCTGCGCTCCAAGCGGAAGAAGTTTATCGCGGCCAATAAGGACGCCCGCCCATCCACGGCCGCAGCCGGCGATTGAGCGTGACGTCAGCGGGCCTCATGACCAACGAGACCGCGCGTTTACGCTGGAAGACCTGGGCCTGCGCCGCGGTGGTGGTCGCTAGCAATGTTTGCGGTAATTACTTCCTGAAGAGCGGGATGCCCGCGGAGTTGGCAACCCCGCTCGATTACATCACGGTGCTATTCCGGCCCACCGTCACTCTCGGAGTCCTACTACTGATTCTGTGGCTGGCCTCGCGCATGGCGCTGCTGAGCTGGGCGGACTTGAGCTATGTGCTGCCGGTGACCTCCATTGGATACGTGATGGTGGCGGTGGCCGGTAAGGTTTTTTTGCACGAGCACATCAGCAATAAGCGCTGGACGGGGATCGTGTTGATCATGATGGGTGTGGCGCTGGTGAGTAGCGGCACCGCGCCGCAAACCTATGCCCGCGATTCGGCGCCAGGAGCTGACCGATGAAGTGGGCGCTGATCGGCGTCATCGTGGCGGCAACCACCGTAGGGGAAGTGCTGCAGGCGATGGGGATGCGGCGACACGGTGAGATCCGCGACTTCCGCCCCGGTGCGATCGGGCGCTTGCTGTCTGTGCTGGCGCGCAATTGGATGGTGGTGGCATCAGTAGTGGCGATGGCGGTTTCGTTTTTCGCTTACCTGGGGCTGCTCACTGTCGCTGAACTTAGCTTCGCCGTTCCGGCTACGGCGATCACCTACGTTCTGGAAACGGCGCTTGCGAAATACGTGCTGAAAGAACGTGTGAGCTGGCTGCGCTGGGCCGGCGCATCGCTGGTGATCTTCGGCGTAGCCCTGGTTTCGGCGTGATCCTGCTGGCCGTCCCGGCGCTGGCAGCCGCCGCCTACTACCTGCTGGCGATAGTAACGGCGCTCGGTTGGCGGCGGCGGCCGGCCAATGAGGCAGCCGATACGCCGCCCGTTTCACTGTTGAAACCGATGTATGGAAGTGAGCCGCGGCTCTATGCGGCGCTCCGCTCCCACGCTGTTCAGGACTATCCCGAATTCGAGATGCTCTTCGGCGTTCGCGACCCGCAGGATCCGGCTGTAAAGGATATCGAGCGCTTGCGCCGCGAATTTCCTGCGCTTTCGATTCGCGTGATTCCGGTAACGACGGATGCGCCCAATCCGAAGGTGATGGTGCTGGCGGAATTGGCGCGACAGGCGCGATATCCGGTACTCGTGGTGAACGACGACGATATCGAAGTAGAGCCTGGGTATTTCCGAGCGGTGGTTGCGCCGTTGTCCGATCCGAAGACCGGTCTGGTCACGTGCCTGTATCGCGCGCACGCGGATTCCTGGGCCGGCCTCGCCGAGGCCCTCGGAATCGCAACGGAATTTGTGCCGAGCGTGATGGTGGCGCGCCTGGTTGGCGTGGTCGAATTTGCATTGGGAGCTACCATGGCAATCCGCGCCGAGACTTTGCGCAAGATCGGCGGCTTTGAGCCGATCGCTGCTTACCTGGCTGACGATTACCAGCTCGGACGTTGCGTTACCGAGGCCGGCTACCGGGTCGAGTTCGCACGTGCGGTCGTGAAGACAAGTCTCGGCGCTGTCTCCTGGAAGCAGGCCTGGCGTCATCAATTAAGATGGTCGCGGACCATTCGAGTGTCGCGGCCGGCCGGATACTACGGTTCGCTGGTGACGCACGCCACCGTTTGGGCTCTGGTCGCGATTGCGGCGGGCGAGTGGCGGGCCGGCGCCGCGGCTTTAGGGTTGCGCTTGTTGGCGGGCTGGATCGCGGGAGCATTGATCCTCAACGATCCGCAGGTGAAGCGTTGGTTCTGGCTTATGCCGGTGCGGGACTTGCTTGGCTTCGCGGTCTGGGTAGGCGGATGCTTCGGTTCGACCGTGTATTGGCGCGGCCGGAAATTGCGATTGGCCGCAGATGGACGAATTAGCTGAGAGCGGCAGCGGGCGCAGCTGCCTTGACCCTGACCATGCCCATGTGGTAATTTTCAGGCCGGGGCCGGATGCGCAGAGGGATCCTAAGTGCTTGCGGAATAATACTGTTATTGTCACTGCCGGGCTTTGCGCTGTCGCCCGCGCGCGCCCTCCTCGATAAGTACTGCGTCACCTGCC
Source organism: Bryobacteraceae bacterium (assembly GCA_035948775.1). Taxonomy (GTDB): domain Bacteria; phylum Acidobacteriota; class Terriglobia; order Bryobacterales; family Bryobacteraceae; genus PSRJ01. The sequence continues at coordinate 155,722 of DASZIV010000104.1, read as the reverse complement.
ACAACCAGAAACTGAAGACCGCCAACTTGATGTTGGACAATCTGGACCCCGCGCACGTCTCAGCGGATCCCGAGGCTTGGGAGAAGGTGGTTCGGAAACTGCGCGCCGGCATGATGCCGCCGCAAGGGCTGCCGCGTCCCGATGCGGCGGCTTACGAAGCTCTGACCGTGGCGCTCGAGAACGATCTGGATAAGGCCGCTGGGGTTAAACCGAAGCTGGCTGCGCCGGCAGTCCATCGCGTCAACCGGACGGAATACGCCAATGCGGTTCGGCAGCTTCTCGCCCTCGAGATCGACCCTGCGGCGTTCCTGCCGGCCGATGACTCGAGCTACGGTTTCGACAATGTCGCCAGCGGCTTGGGCGTGTCACCAGCGCTGGTAGAGGGATATGTGTCGGCGGCCGCCAAAATCAGCCGGCTGGCGATGGGCCACGATACTTCGCCGGCCCGGAAGGTCTACCACGTCCGCGAGGATTATTCGCAGGAAGAACACATTGAAGGACTGCCGTTCGGCACGCGTGGCGGCATGTTGGTGCAGCACTACTTCCCCGCCGATGGCGAGTACTCCATTCGGTGGGACCCGGTGCGGACCACAGTGGGCGGCTTGTATGGCGGCGACAGCGAGGACGAACAACTCGAAGTCCTGGTGGATGGCCAGCGCGTGAAGTTGTATAAGGTCGGAACCGATGTGCCTCTGACCGCTTTGCACGATAAGTATGAAGTTCGGGTCAACCTGAAGGCGGGTTTGCGACCTGTAGGTGTGGCCTTCCTGGCTACCACCTATGTGCCCAACGTGGACCTGAACCGGCACTACCGCCGAAGCATCCTGGACGATAATCTGGTCGATGGCTTCACCTTCACACCGCAGGTCAGTTCCATTACGATTTCGGGTCCTTACAATGGCACGCGCCCGCAAGATACCGCGAGCCGCCGGAAGATTCTGGTCTGCCAGCCTGCCGGTGCGGCCGACGAATTGCCGTGCGCCCGCAAGATCCTCAGCACATTGGCGCGCCAGGCATACCGAAGGCCGCTAACTGAGTCGGACACCGAGAGACTGCTGAGTTTCTACCAGGCAGGCCGCAACAAGGGCGATTTTGAGGACGGCATCGAGAGCGGTCTGCAATTCATTCTCGGGCACCCGGAGTTCGTGTTCCGCGCGGAATCCGGACCAGCCAACGTGCAGGCGGGGCAGCCGTATCGTATTAGCGATCGGGAATTGGCCTCGCGGTTATCGTATTTTCTTTGGAGCGGCGGCCCCGACGATGAGTTGATCAACCTGGCCGAACAGGGCAAGCTCAAAGACGCCACAGTCATCGATCATCAAGTGCGGCGCATGCTGTCTGATCCGCGCGCACACGAGCTGGTGAAGAATTTTGCAGGTCAGTGGTGGGCGCTGCGGACTATGCCGAGTTCCACACCGGAAGGGACGATCTATCCGGACTTTGACGACAATCTACGGCAGGCGTTTCGCATCGAAGCCGAGATGTTTTTCGAAAGCATCATGCGCGAAGACCACAGCATCATCGACCTGCTGAACGCCGACTACACCTTCGTTAACGAGCGCCTGGCCGTACACTACGGAATCCCCAACATCTACGGCAGCCAGTTCCGGCGCGTGAAACTCGAAGGCGACCTGGACGTGCGCCGCGGTCTGTTGGGAAAGGGAGCCGTGGAACTGGTGACCTCTGTGGCCGACCGCACCTCGCCGGTGCAGCGCGGTAAGTGGGTGCTCACGAATATCCTGGGCACCATTCCGCCCGATCCGCCACCCAACGTACCGGTGCTGAAGGATAATGGCAGCAACGCCTCCGCGGCGCAAACCATGCGGCAACGCATGGAGGCGCACCGCGCGAATCCGGCCTGCGCGAGCTGTCACAAGATGATGGACCCGATCGGCTTCTCGCTCGAAAACTTCGACGGCATCGGGAAGTGGCGTACCACTGAGTTCGGACAGCGGGTGAATGCATCGGGCCAACTGGTGGATGGAACCAAGATTAATGGCGTGGCTGACTTACGCCAGGCGCTGGTGCGCTATTCGCCGCAATTTGTCCGCACCTTCACGGAGAAGCTTCTGACTTACGCTTTGGGGCAGGGAGTGGAATTCGGCGACATGCCGGTGGTGCGGTCAATCGTGCATGAGGCCGCGCACGACGACTATCGTTTCTCGTCGGTGGTTCTGGGAATCGTGAAGAGCGAGCCCTTTCAGATGAATCGCAAGCCAGAGGGCGCGGTGGTTGCTCTAAAGCATTGAGGAATTGAAATGTTCATCACCAAGAAGCATCTTTCGCGCCGCACGCTCCTTCGCGCCGCGGGCGTCACTTTGGCCCTGCCGGTACTCGACTCGATGATTCCGGCGTTCACACCTCTGGCCAAAGCTGCGGTAACTCCGAAGATCCCCCGCTTCGTCGGCATCTTCAGTCCGCACGGTTGGGCGCCGTCTTACTGGGAGTTCGCGGAGGGCCGGCTGGCGGAGCTTCCTTTCGTACTGGAGCCGCTGAAAGACTGGCGCGACTCCGTGACGGTGATCAGCGGTCTGGACGCCACGTCGTCCATGCCCCGCCAGGGTGAGACCGGCGGCGACCATTCCCGCAGCGCGGCTGTGTTCAGCGGCGTTCCACCCAAGAAAACGGTGAGCGAAGACATCTATCTGGGAACCACCATCGACCAGTTGATTGCGCAGAAATACGGTCAGGATAACGCGCTTCCTTCGATCCAGCTGGGAATTGAAGATCAGAGCGCACTCGCTACGTGTCCCTGGGGTTATAGCTGCGCTTATGTGAACTCCGTCTCGTGGTCAGGCCCGACTAAGCCGCTGCCGCATGAAGCCAACCCGCAAGTTGTTTTTGAGCGGCTGTTTGGCGATGGCAGTAGCGCTGCAGAGCGCCAGTCGCGCAAACAAGCGCAGGCCAGCTTGCTCGACGCCGTGACTCAAGAAGTGGCGCGACTCAACAACACGCTTCCAGGAACCGACCGTTCACGACTCAACGAATACCTGGAAGACATACGCGAAATTGAGCGCCGGCTTCACAACGTGGCGAAGGCCAGCGACCCTGCACCCGATGCGCAAGTACCCTTCGGCATGCCGGAGTCATTCAGCGAACATATCAATTTGATGTGGGACCTGCAGGCGCTTGCGTTCCAGGCCGATATCACGCGGGTATCCACACTGATGTACGCGCACGACGTGAGCATGCGCAGCTATCCGGAATCGGGTGTGACCACTGCGAATCATGCGGCGTCGCATCATGGAGCTGCGCCCAAGAAGGTCGAGGACTGGGCGAAGATCAACCGCTATCACATCCAATGTCTTCCGTACTTCCTCAACAAGTTGAAATCTACGCAAGATGGCGATGGGACTCTGCTGGATCACACGCTGATTCTCTGGGCCAGTAACATGGGCGACTCCAATTTGCACAGTCACCGCAACGTGAGTCACATGCTGGTGGGCGGTGCGATGGGGCAGCACAAGGGCGGCGTTCACAAGAAAGCCAGCGGTTCTACGGCCAACCTCCTGTTGACCACGCTGCGGATGTTCGGGATAGAGAAAGACGGCCTGGGCGACAGCACCGGGCCAGTAGCGCTTTAATCACATGCGGAAACTGACTGCATTTTGCGTAGCGCCTTTGCTCCTGCTGGCGTCCGTACCGGTTTTTAGCGCCACTCGCTGTGATGTGGCCGATGCCGCCATGCAGCGAAACCGCGATGCCGTGCGCGCCTTGCTGGAGAAGAAGACCGACCCGAACGCGGCTCAAACCGACGGTACAACCGCGCTTCATTGGGCGGCCCACTGGGACGATTCAGAGATGGCCGGGCTATTGATTCGCGCCGGAGCCAATGTAAAGGCGGCGAATCTCGATGGCGCCACTCCGCTTTTTGTGGCCGCCGAGAATGGCAGCGCGGCCATGATCGAAATGCTGCTGAAGGGCGGAGCGGACGTGAACGCGCCGGTTCTGTCGCATGGCGAGACGGCCTTGATGATGGCGGCGCGGTCGGGTCACACGGACGCAGTAAAGGTGCTGCTCGATCGCGGCGTACAGGTGAACACGCAAGACATGCTGCGCGGGACAACGGCGCTGATGTGGGCGGCCGAGCAGGGGCACGCGGCGGTGGTTCAGTTGCTCACCGAGCACGGAGCCGACCTGCGGATTCAGTCGGCTGCACTGACTCCTCCGGGGCGGCGCGGTTTGGGATTCGCCAACAGCAATGTAGTCTTCGGCGCCTCCGGCCGGGCTAAGGCAAAAGTTCCATCCAAGGGCGGGCTAACCGCTCTGCTTTTTGCCGTGCGGGAAGGCTCTCTGGATTGCGTTCGGATCCTGGTGTCGAAGGGAGCGGACGTGAACCAGTCCGCGGTCGATGGAAGCGGTCCTTTGTTAGTGGCGGTGCAGAACGGCCGCTATGATGTCGCGCGTTTCCTGCTGGATCATGGAGCAGATCCAAAACTGACCAACGCCAAGGGCTGGACGCCACTCTATCTGGCAGTCAAGAACCGTAATCAAGAGAGCACTGCCATTCCAGGGCCCAGCAGCGACGGCGTTTTGGACTGCATTACGGCGCTCCTCGAGCACGGGGCCGACCCGAACGCCCGGATCACGGCCGACACTGAAGTACATCAGGGAATGACGGCGCTATGGCTGCGCGAAGCGGGCGCGACGCCGCTGTTGCGTGCGGCGCTTTCGGGTGACCTCACCGTGATTCGCCTACTACTGGCTCACCACGCCGATCCGTCGATTCCCACGCTCGACCATACAACGCCGCTGATGGTGGCTGCGGGTGTGGGTTGGGCGGAAGGCATGATGCATGAGTATTCGGAAGAAGAGACGGTGGAAGTAATCAAGCTTCTTCTCGATCTGGGCGCTGACGTGAAGGCCGCCAACGATCATGGGATCACAGCGCTACACGGCGCGGCGTATAAAGGCGCCAACCAGGTGGTGCAGTTGCTGGTGGACCGCGGCGCCAAACTGGACGCCGCGGACAACGGCGAGGACTACGGATTCGGCGCCCGCACTGTAAAGATGACGCCGCTGAACTGGGCCGAAGGCGTACCCATTGGCATGGCGTCGGCGATTTATCACCGCGACACGGTAGCGCTGCTCACGCGCTTGATGCAAGAGCGGGGAATACCAGTGCAAACGAACGCGCAGGCGATGAAGTAGGCGAAATCGCCACTCTCTTTTGATCACGACTCAATAAAACGATTATCGATCGCCCCAACTGTAGCCTATCCACACCATGCCTGCGGGCACAGCGTTGCTGTTGAACTGATCAGTAAAGCTGGGAACATAGTGCAAATCGAACTCCGGGCGGATGAAAATATGGTCCGTCACGAATAGTTCGACACCGATGCCCGCGTGCACTTGAAAGTGGTTTGCGTTCCCCACAGGTTGTGAGACATTCGAGCACACCGCGGTCCCCACACAAGTATTCTGCGTAAACGAGAAGCTCGTACGGGCGCCACCAATTCCACCCTGCAACTTTAACTGGACACGCTTCTGGTTCACCGGCGCGTAGATGCCGTTGAAGTCGTAAAACGTCTCTCGGTATTGTAAGGGGCCATAGTCCTGTTTGGCGGGCTGAAAGCTTGCCTCCATCCCAAAACCGTAATGCTTCTGCAGTAACACGTCGCCTCCGAAGCCCAGGAAGAAACCGCTAAGGCTGGGGTTCTTCTGACAATTTACGTCGCCCGTTCCGGGAGTGCAGATGCCAAACGCGTTGGAGGATAAAGCATTGTCGAGGCCGGACCCGTTGGATGCATCGTGGGCAGTTCCGAAACCGAGGTTGAGATCGAACGAGGCTTGCGCGCCGGCAAAAGGGGCGCACGCCAGCAGCAGCGACAGCAGGGGCAGATACCCGCGAAGGGATCTCATGTAAGGATTCTCCATTTCATTTTGTGATGTTTCGCTACTGTAATGTTGCGCTAACGACTCATATGTTCGCAACCCCACAGCGTCCGTTGCATGTTAGGACGCGAACCCCACACCCGAGGTTTCAATCGGAACGGCCGTGGGAAAGTGTCCAAAAGGTAACTTTTGGAACTTTATATCCTGCCAAAGTCAATTAACTAAGGAAGTCATCGTATGCGAATCAGGTTATTCTTTTGCTCATTGGGATTACTTGCCACCGTTTTGATGGCGCAGCGCCCGCACGATCGCGGGCTTGGAATGGGCGGGCACGGCTTTGGTGGCTCTCTCTCAAGGACGCCGGTGACCGGCGCGCCTTATTCGGCGGTAGAAACGATTCAAACTCAGCAGCTACTTGCCAACGGCAACCAGATTTCTCACACCGAGCAAGCCAATGTGTATCGGGACAGCCAGGGGCGGACGCGGATGGAACACACGGTGACACCCCCTGCCGCATCAGGCAAACAGCCCTTCACTGCGATCACGATCGTCGATCCGGTGGCAGGCTATCGATATGAGTTGAATTCCGCGGCCATGACGGCCGTTCAAACACCGCTGCCCCCGGCCAGAACGTCGGCAGGCAACGGTCCCCGGCCGGCTGCGCCTTCGGGTGCGGACCAACCGACACTCGCGACCGTCAACCTGGGAACGCAGACGGTGAACGGCGTCAACGCGACCGGAACGCAAGTCACCGAAACGATTCCAGCAGGGGCATTCGGTAACGCGCAGCCGATTCAGGTGGTCCGAGTCACCTGGATTTCCACTGATCTTAAAGTTCCGGTTCAGGTCAAATCAAGCGACCCACGCTTCGGCACCAGGGATTTGGAATTGACATCCATCGTGCCGAGCGAGCCCACTGCGTCGCTTTTCGTCGTGCCGTCGAACTACACCGTTACGACTGGTCACGGTGGGTTTTCGGGACCGGGACACAAGAAGTAGATACACTTCGTGGTGTGGCAGAGGAGCTTGCTTACGTAGAGCTTAGAGCTGCTGGCCGGAACCTGTGATCCACTGATACATCTCGAAAAAGCAAAAGGCGGTCAGAGCGATGCAAACATACGACGCGATGCGCCAGAAGCGCTCCTGCCAGGCGCCCTCCCACTTCGGCAGGCCGGCCAGGTAAGCTACGCCGAAACCGCCGGCAAGGCCTCCGATGTGCGCGGCGTTATCGACCCGCAGTCCGGGCAGAAGTCCCAGAATGAGCATGTAGATTACCCAGCGGATGTACTGGCCACGCAGTGCCAACGTCACGGCACTCTGGTGATGCGCGCTGAGCGCGATCATCGCTCCGATCAATCCCATGATTCCCGCGGAAGCACCGACCGAGAGCCCCGGTTGCCACATCGTACTGGCATAGAAGCCGACTACCGTGGCTACGAAATAGAGCACCAGCATGCGACTGGCGCCGTAGACTTCCTCCACCTGTGCGCCCACATCGAACAACACCCAGGAATTCATTCCGATGTGCAGCAGGCCGCCATGCAGGAATCCGGCGGTTACCAGCCGCCAAAGCTGGCCTGCCCGGACGGCCGCGCGAAAACTGCCGCCCAGCTCGATCAGGTTGGCGTTGAGCAGGGTGGCTATAAACATTCCGGCATTGACCACCAGGATAATGATGGTGGTGAATTGGGCGTGCGGGATGAGCCCGCCGAGGATGGGAGACGGGCTGCGGCGGTCAATTGCGCGAGCCCCCACTTTCTCGTTGCAATAGGGGCAAACACGATCGTCTTTCGTTATGAACGCCCGGCAGTGCGGGCACATACGGCGCGTATCCATCTGCCTCATTTTACAACCCGTTGTTGTTAGAACATTCTGCTACAATCGAAGATCCCCGATGCACAAGACGGAGCGCGAGCATCGCGACGACATCGTTCAGATCGGTCGCCTGATCTTCGACAAGGGGTGGGTGGCTTCCAACGACGGCAACATCAGCATCCGTCTCGATGACGACCGGATTCTCGCCACCCCCACCAATATGTGCAAAGGAATGATGCATCCGGAAGACCTGATTATTCTGGACCGCCAGGGCAACAAGATTTCCGGCCACCGCGAGCGGACCACGGAAATCAATATGCATCTGACGATTTACGATTTGCGGCCGGACATCCGCGCCGTGGTGCATGCGCATCCCGCGGTGGCGACGGGCTTCGCTACCGCTGGAAAACCGCTTGACCTGGCGCTGCTACCGGAAGTGATCATCGCCTTCGGCTGCGTGCCGATTGCGAGCTACGGGTTGCCGGGGACTACGGAATTGACTGATCCTATGCGCCCGCTGATTCCCAGGCACAATGCGCTGCTCATGGCCAATCATGGCGCGGTCTGCTACGGAGAAGACGTTTTTCAAGCTTACTTTCGCATGGAGACGGTGGAGCACAGCGCGCGCATTCAGTTTGTGGCCGAGATGCTGGGCGGCCCCAACGTGCTGCCGCGCAAGGAAGTGAACAAGCTGTTGGATTCGCGAACGCGCTACGGCATCAAAGCGGCGCCGAGCGGCGAACCGGGTTGTCCGGTAGTGGCCGAGGAATTGGGCGGCGGGACGGATGACCGCATCTGGGTGACGCGCGCGGAGTTGATCGGGCTGGTGGACGAGGCCCTGCGCTCGCGTGGGCCGGCATCGCCGGCTGGGGAGAATACAAATGGGTGAAGCGCTAGGAATGATCGAGACACGCGGCCTGGTGGCAATGATTGAGGCTGCCGATGCCATGGTCAAAGCGGCCAAAGTGACGTTTGTCGGATGGGAAAAGATTGGCTCCGGCTACGTTACGGCGATGGTGCGCGGCGACGTGGCCGCGGTGCGCGCGGCCACTGACGCGGGTGCCGCGGCGGCACGGCGAGTGGGCGAGCTCATCGCCGTCCATGTTATTCCACGGCCTCATCAGAGTCTGGAAGACGTGCTGCCGATTGGCAAGTCGCAACAAGCCGCGGCTGCCAAGTAGCGCGGCTCGGGATCTCCCATGATTCTGGCGCGCGTGGTGGGGACCGTAGTAGCCACACGGAAAGACCCTCGACTGGAAGGCAAGAAGCTTCTCATCCTGAAACCGGTCTCGCCCGAAGGGAAGGACGACTCCGGGTATGTGATCGCCGTCGATACCGTCGGCGCCGGATACCGGGAGCGCGTCCTGGCTGTCTCGGGGAGCTCGGCGCGCATGGCAGAAGGCTGCAAGGATATTCCCGTCGACACGGCCATCGTGGGCATCGTCGACGATGTGCGGCTGGATTAGCCGTGTTCCTCGGGCGGGTGGTTGGCTGCGTCTGGGCGACCGCCAAGAATCCGCAGATGGAAGGGATGCGTTTCCTCATCGTCCAGCCGTTGACTCCCGAATTGCAAGATACCGGCAAGCGTATTGTCTGTGCGGATGCGGCGGGCGCGGGCGCGGGCGAGTTGATTTACTGGGTGCGCGGCCGGGAGGCGTGCTTCCCGTTTCTTCCGAAAGAGGTGGCTGCGGATGCGGCCATCGTGGGAATCGTTGACGAGGTGCACGTGGAGAGGCCCGCGGCGCCGGGGAAGGCGAAGAAGTAGAGCTATGTTGATCGCGCGCGTGATCGGCGAGTTGGTGGCCACGCAAAAGCACACGAGCCACGAGGGCCGCAAAATCCTGCTGGTGCAGCCGCTCAATCTGGACGGCAGCGATCGCGGCGATGCGGTGGTGGCGCTGGATGCGGTGGATGCAGGGGTGGGCGACCGCGTCCTGCTCAGCACCGACGGCTACGCTGCGTCGACCAGCGTGGGACGGCCTCAGTCACCGATTGACATGGCGGTGATTGGCTTTATCGACGCGATCGAAATTCTGCCGGGAGTCTCTTGATGAGCCGCGGCGGCGCACGAGCGTAGCACCCAAAAGCAACGCCAAGGCCCATTTCAAAGCCTCAAAGCTCACGTACGCCGTGTGCAGGACCCAAAACCGGTTGCGTTCACCCGACGGCTGATTGGGAGGGAGAAAATCGGTGAGGCGTCCCAGCGAGATCATGGCGGGGGTCAGCAGGAAAAGCTGTAGCACCACCACTCCAAGCATGAGTAAGACCACGATCAGGGGGTATTTGCCTTCCCGGGTGCCAAACAGGAGGAACAGGAAAAACCCGGCTCCGCCGATCAATTGTATGGTTCCCCACGCGTGAAACAACCAGCGGTTGAATTCCGAGGCTTCATATCGGAGCAGGAGCCGCGCTCCGGTGGGACCGAGCGTTTTGATGGAAAAAAGAGCGGCGGCGCTGGGTTTGGCCAAAAGACGGTCGACTGCGCTGAAATTTTCCGCGGCTGCCCAAGCGATCAAGAGGGAGGCTCCCAGCCAAATCCCCAAAAGAAAACAAGCCACGCGGCGCGAATGCATTGCTGATTAGCCGATTCTACACTAGAGGCCGCCTGACTCCGGCGGAAATCGCCTAAAGTTATCGCCGATACCGCCGATGATCCATCTCAGTGAGTTGGCATGCCAGATCTTGAGACGAAGAACTTCGGAGCGTTCTGAACACTGCGTCCTGATGATCTCGTCGACAAAGAGTGTGCCTGTGTACGCCTACTTCCTGGGTGTTGCCGCGTTGTTCTCAGGAGGCTTGGGCGTGGGCGCAGGGAAGGCCGATGGCTTAGGAATGGGCGCGAGGTCCCCGGTCGGCGGTGGCGCCTTGGGGTCGGTAACGGCGCTGGAGGCCGTTGGTTCACCGTTCAGGGCCTCCGCGGATAACACCACCAGGTCCACCCTGCGGTTGTGCGCGCGGCCTTCCTCGGTTTCATTGGTATCCACGGGCGCGTTCTCTGCGAATCCGGCCACCGACATGCGTTCACTGGGGTACTGAAATCGCTGGCGAAGCAGTTCCAGCATGGCGATGCTGCGCGCGCTCGAGAGCTCCCAATTGTTACGGAACCTCGAGTTATGAATCGGAACCGAATCGGTGTGGCCTTCCAGTCGCAAAGGATTGGCAAGTGGGCCGATCACCAGGGCTATTTTTTCGATAATCGGAAAGCTCGCGACGCTCACAGCACTATCACCGGAGGCAAAGAAGGCGGCCTCCCGGAGGCTGACAACTAAGCCGCGCTGGCCCAGATTGACCGTTACCTTGCCGCTCTTCACCTCGGCCGCCAAACCCTTATTGAGGGCTTCCACGGACTTGGCGAGATCGGCTTGGGTGGCCAGCCCTGGTCTCTTGGGCGGATCTTTCTTTTCCGGCGCAACCGCGGGGTTGGACCCGACAGGGGTTTCGGGGGAATCGGCTTTCCGATCCGATGCCTTCTTAGGTTTGGTCACACTCGTCCACACGTTGGAGAGCTCTCCATGCTCCATGGCATCGCGAATCGCCTCGGCCACTATCTTGGCTTTGGACTTGTCTTGTTGCGCGGTGGCGAACATCACGACGAAGAAGGCAAAAAGGAGAGTAATGAAGTCGGCATAGGACACGAGCCAGCGTTCATGATTGGCGTGCTCGGCGGTCTTCTTTTTTTTCATATCAACTTCCCGCCGGCGCTGCCTGGGGAGAACGGGTCTTGGAAGCGGTCTGGGCGGCTTTGGGGTCCTTGGCCTTCTTGGGCGCTTCCGGTGCCGGGTTGAAGGCCGTGAGTTTCATGCGGATCAGCGTCGGGTTAAGACCTTCGACGATGCCGATTACGCCCTCCAGCACCATTTCCTTTAAGATTCTGGCCTCGTTGATTCGTGCGCGGAGCTTACCAGCGGCCGGAAGGAAGAGAATGTTGGCCGCTGCTACGCCATATACCGTGGCCACAAAGGCCACCGCGATCCCGTGGCCGACTTCTTTAATATCGTCCAGGTGTTTCATCACTTGGATCAAGCCCATGACCGCGCCGATGATGCCGATGGTGGGTGAATAACCGCCGGCCGCCTCCCAAACTTTGGACTCCGCCTCGCTGGCCTGTTCGCTCAGCTCCATGTCGATCTCCATCATCTTGCGGAGCTCGTTCAAATCGGTGCCATCCACCGCCAGATTGAGGGCCTTGCGCATATACGGCTCAGTGATTTTTGCCGCCTCGGCCTCCAGGCTGACAATTCCGTTTTTGCGCGCCTGCGTGGCGAACGAGATCAGGGTCTCGATGGTGGCTGAGGTGTTGGTGGAGTTCTCCAGGAAAACGTCGCGCATGCTTTGCATGGCGCGCAGAAAGACTGGGAGCGGCGTGGTTACCAGGACCGCGCCAAAAGTGCCGCCCAGTACGATCATGCCCGCCGTCATCTGAGCGATGTCCGAAATACTGCCCTTCTCGAGAATCAGACCGCCGAGGATTCCGGCGAGGGCCAGGGCGATACCCCCCAACGTAGCGAGGTCCGGTTTGAGCCCGCCGCTCTTTGACGACGCTTTGGGCGGAGTAGCTTTAGAAACTGGTTTTTCAGCCATCGGCACTCACTCTATCGGTCCCGAAGTATCCGGGTCTGGTTCGCTCGGGCGCGGCAACTCGACGCTTAGGCCGTGAATCTTCCTGCGGAATTCCACAATACGCTCCACCACCTGGTCCGCGCTCTCGCGTACGCGCAAGATCTGGCCGGTGGTCAGCGTGATCACGGTATCCGGAGTACTGTCGATATGTTCGATTAAATCGGAGTTCAGGACGAGCGGGGCGTGATTCAGGCGCGTGAGCCGGACCATTGAGTCTCCATAGTGCTTATCGGCGGTGCGGCAGCGTTGCGTTAGCCAGATCGTGGGCCGTTTCAAACTCCGGCGGGGCGCGACGATAAGCCTTACCGTGAGGCGCTATGACCTATTGCCGATTGCGGATTTCGATTGCTCCCCGGCCTGAATATCCCCTAGGAGATAGATCTTCAGCCTGGGACGACGAGTGTCGTGGGGTGGTGGAGAGTGTGCTCGGGGAGCTGGGAAATCCAGCCCTCGATGCAGATGGCAGGGCCGCCTGCGCCGATTTGCTGCACCATCTTGCCGACTATTCGTTTCTCGCCGGGTCCTCCAGCCGATCCAAGAGCTGGGAAAGCCGGGGGGCAACATCCATTCGGCCTCCGAAGCGCCATTGGTTATAAGTCGCCGTAAACTCAGTGACCGTGAGGCCTATCCCGTTGCTCGGCAGAGAAGCAGCGAATTCGGCAGGGGTGAACCACTCCGGTTTCTGATACCCCCGACGCCTCAAAATGTCGAGCATGCGCCGATAGAGCAACGTCGCATCGCCCGAGCCGGCTTGTCCCCGGCGAACCCGGCGAACGCGCAGATGTACCCGCGCAATCCTTATAACCGGCGGGCCGGCAATCCACAGAACCGCGCCGAGCGCCAGCACAATCGCAATCCGCGGGCCGAATTGGCGGAGCCACCACAGCGTATTTGATGGCCACCCGGTATCGACACCCGCCAGAAAATCGAACCAGCGGATTCCCAGCCCGCGCGCCCTCTGTTCCACGCTATAGGAGAGCGTGCCCTGCCGCGCGATATCGTAACTGATCACCCATTCCTGCCAGAAGGTCTGGGCAGCATCCACGTACAGCCCGAGTTTGGTGAGGATGGCGAAGCGCGGCGGATTGGGATCGGGCGGCGTGGGGTCGAAAGTGGTCCAGCCATGACCCGGTATCCAAGCCTCCACCCACGTATGCGCGTCCGAAGCGCGCACCAGCCACAGTTCCGATAGCGGGTTGTACTCCCCGTTTTGAAACCCGGTCGCGAGACGCGCGGGAATTCCCAGCGTCCGCAGCATCACCGTCATGGCGGAGGCGAAATATTCGCAATAGCCCTTCTTGCGGGTGAACAGGAAATAGGCCAGCGGATCAGCCAATTCGCGATCGGGCAGTTCGAGCGTGTAGCCGTAGTCGGCGCGCAGACGACGCTCGACGGCGCGGGCCCGCTGGACGTCGCTGTCCGCGCGTCCGGCCATTTCGCGCGCCAGGGCAGGAATGCGCGGATCGAGCTTGGGCAGCTGGAGGTAGCGTTCGCGGGCTTCGCTCGCCAGGCCGAGTACCAGATCCCCGGGAGGTGTGCTTTCGGGCGGTTCCTCGAGCAGGCTATAGGCGTCGTAAGTGAATCCGGGCGGCGGATCGCGTCCCAGCCGGTAGCCCCCATTGGGATTGCGATAGACGTAGTACTGGCGCACGTCCAGCTTCTCGGGAGTGCCCGCAAAGAACAGCACGTTGGTGTTGACCGCGTTGAGCACCACCTGATAATTAAGCCTGCGGCCGGGATGCCAGGGGCCGGGCTGAAGATCCGCGTGCCCGTTTTCTACCGGGATGGCTTCTTCCGCCGCAATTGGGTTCGACCACTTCCTGCCGTCGAATTGGGTCAATGCTGCGCCGCGCCACTTCAGAGCCGGCGGCACGTTGCGGCTGAAAATGCGAACGTGCATCACGGGGCGCGACGTGCTCTTGATCTCACCGATTTCGCCTAAGGTCACCTGGTCGGAGAAACCCGGAAGGAAGATGCCACGTGCCCGCAGGCGCGCGAAGGCTGCGTCGGCGGTGCGTGGCAGCAGGAAGAAGAGCCCCGCGGTGATGGCCAGGATGCCGAGAGTCACTAGAACGGTGAGAAGCGCCAGGCGGGGATGGAAGCTGCGTAAGCCGCCGCGCGCGGTGGCTGCAGCCTTTTGCATGGACCGGCGGATCTCACCGCTGGTAAGGGCGGCCATGGCAAATAACAGGTACAGCGAGAGGAACATGAAGAAGTTCAGATCCACCGATAGTATGGCTGCGGCGAGCAATTCTAGGAATGCGATGGCGGCGGTGTAGAGGTAGTCGCGATTGGTCTTGGCCGTGAGGATTTTCATTACCGCCAGGAAGAAGAGCAGGTGCACCGTGGCCGTTAGGAGGTCGCGCGACAGGTAGAAATAGTCGATGCCAAAAAAACCGATGTAGGCGAGGGCCAAGAGTGTGGTGGCCCGTGAGGAAATGTCGAACCGCAGCCATCCGCCGATGAGCAGGGCGCGCAGCAGGAGCCCGGCCCCGGTCAGGGCCACGGTGGGGGTGTCGAGATATCCCGAGCCGGCCACTGCCAGGTAGCCGCTGGCGACCAGGCCCAGCAGCGAAAACTGGAAGAACCGTTCCACGGAAGCTGCGGCATTGGCTTCCGAACGCGCCATAATGTCTATTCTATTGGAAACACGAATGGACAACGAACCCATCGGCATCTTAGTACAGGCCACCGGCAAGACCGGGGTGTTGCACCAGTTGACCGGTGTGATTGCGCGCCACGACGGCGACATCACCTCGGTGGAGATCCTGGACAATTGGCCCAACCCGGCCCGCACCTATTTCGAGGTGGTGCTGCCGGGCCCCCCAGACGGCCTATTGGAAGACCTGCGGCAGTTGGAGATCGTGCGCTACGTGGAGACCGTGAAAACCTTCCAGACAATTTACGGCAAGCGCATCATCATCATGGGCGGCGGCGCGCAGGTAGGCCAGGTGGCCATCGGCGCAGTCTCGGAAGCGGACCGGCACAATATCCGCGGCGAACACATTTCCGTGGACACGATCCCGCTGGTGGGCGAGCAGAAATTGGCGGATGCCGTGCGCGCGGTTTCCAGGCTGCCGCGCGCCAGAGCATTGGTGCTGGCGGGTGCGCTCATGGGCGGTGAGATCGAGACCGCGGTGCGAGAAGTGCGTCAGGCGGGCCTCCTGGTGATCAGCCTGAACATGGCGGGCAGTGTGCCGGATGCCGCGGACCTGGTGGTGAGCGATCCGGTTCAGGCCGGCGTGATGGCGGTCATGGCTGTGGCGGATACCGCCAAATTCACGGTGGAGCGGCTGAAGCGCCGGGTGTTCTGACGCTGCCTATCATCCTCACTAGCCCAGAGGGCTAGGCTATCCGGAGAATTGTCCTAAGGCTCTTGCGATGTTACTGTTACCAGGTACATCCCTAGGCACGAGACGACATGAGACTTCGCTTAACCCTGCTCTGCTGCGTCCTTTTGTTGGGGTTGGGCACGGCCAATGCGCAACAGACTCTGTACGCTGCGACGACGAACGGCGCCGGAGGAAGCCTTTACATCGTCAATCCCAACACGGCGGCATACACGCTGGTGGGTCCGCTGCTGGCCGGGAGTAAGCCAATTGGAATAACAGGATTGGCATTTAACCCCGTTAATGGCGTTTTGTATGGCGTAACGGACGACTCCAGCCTGAACTTTCCCGATTACCTAGTGACCATCAATCCGGCCAGCGGAGCGGCTACGGTGGTCGGTCCCCTCAACGCAACGTCAATAACCGACATCAGTTTCAATAGTACCGGGGCGTTGTATGGATGGGCTGTACAAGTCACGGCCTCACAGGCCAGCACTTTTCTGGTTTCGATCAGCCTCACAACCGGTGCTGCTACCACCATTGGGCCTGTTTTGATTACTCCAAATGTCACGCCGTCCAATCCTAGTAACTTCGACGGGGGCTTGGCGTTCAACCCGGCGGGAGTTCTGTACTCAGAAAGCAATGTCGGGAATACAGGCTGCTGCAGTCCTTATCCAGTCACAGTGGTGTTTGAGACAGTCGATCCACTGACAGGCAATACGACGCCCGTTAGCTCGTCCACTCCGTTCGGGGACAGTTCCGTCAATTCGATGAAGTTCAATGCGGCGGGAATTCTGTTCGAGTCGACGGTCAACTCCGACGGCTACAGCTCTTTGTACACAGTGGACCCGACTACCGGTAACGTCACATTCGTGGGCTCGCTTCCTCCTGCCGATCCATTTGATCCGTTAACCGGAGGGCAAACTAACGCCCTAGCCTTCAGCCCTGCCGCCCCGATTGTCGAAATCGGGTACGCGGCGAATTTGGGCGCCGGCGATTCGAATTTCAATTTGACGAACGCGGGTACGACCGGTGGCTCGGATCCGGGCGGCGAGATTTGCGCAAATGTCTACGTGTTCGACCAATCCCAGGAATTGATCGCATGCTGCAGTTGCCCGCTGACTCCGAACCATCTGAAGACTCTCTCGGCACGCTCCGATCTCATCCTGAATACTCTGACACCTGGCATCCCGATCGGCATCACCGTGGCTGTCGTCCCGAGCACGGCTTGCGATGCCTCGGCGGTGAATCTTGGGAATACCGTGAACGGCCTGGAGGGCTGGCAAACGACCCTTCACGCTAAGCCGGGCGGCGGCTACAACGTGACCGAAGTACCGCTACTGCACGCGGGCCTGAGCCAGTCTGAACTGCTGAAGATGACGTCCCAGTGCGGCTTCATCGAGGCCGACGGCAGCAAGTTCGGGATCTGCAACTCCTGCCGCGAGGGTGCGCAGGGCTCAGCCAAGAAGTAAACCGGGTCACACCACCTACTTGCCCGCTCGCTGCTTCCAATACGCCCAGGCGCGCTCGTAGCCGTCTTGCGGCGCGGCCTTGCGGGCCTCCTCAGTCTCCAGGTAGGTGACTTGACCGCCCAGCAGCAAAGCCTCTCGCTGGAGCCGGGCGTTCATGTTCATGTAGTAAGCGCGGCCAACCACGACGTGCAGCGAGGGTGCCACCACCACGGCCCCATGGCCGCGCAGCAATGCCGCCGGCTTGTCCGCTAAAGTCTTGGCCAGCGCGCGGCCGAGGCTCGCGTTGCGAATCAGCATGTCGGTCACGCCGCCGGCGTCGCGGATCTCGAATTTGGTCACACCTTCGCCGAGGAACGCAGCCATGTGATAAATGGGCAGCAACGGCACGGAACTGGCACTGAACGTGACCAGGTCGGGCGCATGTGTGTGGACGACTGCTACGACATCCGGTCTCGCCCGATAAATCTCGCTGTGTATGAAGCGTTCGGTGTACCCCGCGGTTTCGCTCTTTACGATGGGATTGCTGTCCAGGTCGTACTCGATGATGTCTTTAGCGGTCACCATACCGGCGGCCATATGGCGGGCCAGATAGAAATGCTCGGCGTTTTGCGAGTCGCGCACACTCACGTGACCGTAGGCGTCGAGGACGCCTTCGTTGGCCAGGATATGGTTCGCGATCACCAGTTCGTCGATGAGCGCGCGATGGTTGAGCGGCGCATCGGATTTGGGAGAGGTCTGGGCGCGCAACGTGGCCGACAGCAGCAACGCCGCGCATCCAAGTAAAGTAGTACCGACGAACCTCATCCGACGCCCTCCGTGCCTCACCGGGCAGTCACAGTTTCCCGGCTACTCCACCGCAGCGAAATCTTCTTGATGCGCTCCACCGCTTCCATCAGATTCTCGAACGAATTCGCATAGCTGAAGCGGATATAACCCTCGCCGTATTCGCCGAATCCGCCGCCGTTCAGGCAGGACACGCCAGCGTCATTCAGTAACAGGTCGGCCAGTTCCTTGGAATGCACGCCGGTGCCTGTCACGTTGGGGAACGCGTAGAACGCGCCACCCGGCAGCGCGCAGCGGAAACCGGGAATCTCGTTCAGGCCCTTGCAGAAAGCATCACGACGGAGGCGGAATTCGGATACCATGCGATTCACGGCGTCCTGCGGCCCTTCCAAAGCCGCAATGCCGGCGCGCTGCGTGAAGCTGGCGGTGCAGGAATTCGAGTTCACCATCAGCTTGTTTACCGCGCCCACCAGCCACTCCGGCATCACGCCGTACCCCATGCGCCAGCCCGTCATGGCATAGGTTTTGGAGAATCCGTCCAGCAGAATGGTCTTCTCCAACATTCCCGGAAATGCCGTGATGGATGTGGGAGGCTCGCCATCGTAATAGATGCGAGTGTAGATTTCGTCACTCAGTATCATTAGGTCACGGTCACGCAGCATGTCGGCAATGGCCCGCAAATCTTCGCGCGGGATTACGCCGCCCGTGGGATTCTGCGGCGAGTTGAGGATTACGAGCTTGGTGCGGTCCGAGAGCCGGTCGCGGAACAAATCGAGGTCGAAGGAGAAACCGCGCTCCTCCACCAGCGGCATCGGCACCGGCTTCGCGCCCAGGAACCGGATCATGGATTCGTAGATGGGGAAACCGGGGTTGGGGTAGATGACCTCGTCGCCTTCCTCGAGCAGAGCGATCAGCGGAAAGTAGATGATCGGCTTGCCTCCCGGTACCACGCATAGGTGTTGCGGGCCGACGGAAATGCCGCGGCTGGTGGAGATGTACCGTGCGATGGCTTCGCGAAGCTCGGGAAGTCCCTGGGTGGGTCCATAATGGGTCCAGCCCTCATCCAGCGCCCGTTTGGCGGCTTCCACAATGTGGGCGGGGGTAGGGAAGTCCGGCTCGCCGATTTCCAGGTGGATCACACTCTTTCCCTTGGCCTCGAGGGCACGAGCCCTTACTAGTACGTCGAAGGCCGATTCGACCCCCAAGCGGCTAATTCGTTCCGCTAGTTTCATAATTGGTCCGGTTATCAGCTTAACAAGCTCCGGGCGCGCTAAAATGGCCTCTGGCGGTTTCCAGTACCGCTTTTAGATTCCACGTTTTTCGGGTTCTTGCGTCATCTAGTTAAGGAACCCGTGAGAACTGCTGTATACAGCCCGATGAGCGAAGTTACCGAGCCCGGCCTGGAGCTGCAAGAGCGCCAGAACCGCTTTGTTTCCGAGAATATACGGCGGATCTTTGCGCAGATCTACCGCATGGTCGGGAATGTAGCGGATGCCCAGGATTTGACCCAGGAAGCGTTCATCAAGGCCATCCAGCGGCAGGATCAGCTAAAGGACGAGCAAAAAGCCGCGCATTGGCTGTCCCGGATCGCCACGAATACGGCCATCGATTTCGTGCGCCGAAACGCGCGCGTCACGCTTTGTGAAATCGAAGACGCCCCCGAGGGTCACTTTGAAACACCGGAACAGATTGTGCTGCGGTCCGAACAGCGAGGCTATCTGGAAGAAGGGCTGAAGACATTGAGCGCGCGCGAGCGGGCGGCGCTGTTGCTACGAGACGTGGAAGGACTGCCGGCGGAAGAAGTGGCCAGGCGCATGGGTTGTTCCAAGGCCACCGTGCGGTCGCACATTGCGAACGCGCGCACCAAGTTTCGACGGTATGTCGAGAAGAGGAAGCGGTAAGACAATGAAACACCCGAGCCAGGCGACATTGGCATTACATGCAGGCGGCGACCTCGGGCCGTTCGCGCGCTGGCGTATTGATCGCCACCTGGCGGATTGCGACCAGTGCCGCGAAGAAGTTGCCGCGTATGGCGACATGCGCGAAGTTTTGCCGGAGCTGGGCGAGATGCCGGAAGTGGCATGGAGCCGGCTGGCGGCGGAGATGCAAGCGAATATCCGGTTGGGGCTGGCGGCCGGGGAATGCGTGCGTACGGGCGAGGTGCCCTTGCGCCGGTCTTTGTTTACCGGTGCGCGGGCAGTTGTTGCTTTGGCCAGCGTGGCGGCGCTGCTGGTGACCGGACTCATGATCGAGCGCCCGATTCCCCGGCTCAGTTTGCGTAATGAAGGCGTCGTGGTGCAGAGCATTCCGAACGGCATCCAGGTGCGCAAAGACGGCCAGGCGTTGCAACTGATGAATGCGGGCGCGAAGGAGCAACAGGTCACCTACTCCGTGGGCGCGCAAGGTTCTATGAGGGCTCGTTTCGTTGACCAGGAAACTGGCAACGTCACGTTCAATACGGTTTATGTCGAGGAGCAGTAATTTTCGGCGAGTTTCGATACTGGGCCTGGTGAGCGCTTTGTGCCTGCTGGCGCAAGAGGCGCCGCTCGATTCGCCCAACGCCATCAAGTTCGATCTCAAGCCCGATTCTCCGGTGGCGCTGCTTTCCACATCCATGGGTGAATCGCGTGTAACCCCGCGCGGCGCTGCACTGGTGCTTGATTTGCACATGGCGCTGAGTCTGCGCAATACCACCGCCAGCCGCATACGCGGCGTGGTGTTGCGGGTGGTCTCGCAAGAAGTAGCGGTGGGCGGCAAGGCGTCAGTTTCGGTGCCGAGCTTGAACGTCGGGCCGGGCGAAGCGTTTCCGATACGGATCGACCTGCAGTTGATGCGACCCACGCAAGCGGCTGGTGGGCCGTTGGTCCAAGTGGATCTGGATGGCGTGCTGTTCCAGGATTTCTCCTTTTATGGACCGGACCGCCTGAACTCACAGCGCGCGCTGACTGCCTGGGAGATGGAGGCGCAGCGCGATCGTGAGCATTTCAAGCGTGTGCTGGCGCAGAACGGGCCGGAGGGCTTGCGGCAGGAGATGCTGGGGAGTCTGGCGCGCCAGGCCGAGCGGCCGCAACTAGATGTTCGCCTGGTGCGGCGGCGTGCCGTATCAGGCGTCGCCGTAAGTTCCGAGCATACGGCGCAATTCGCGTTTTTGAAGTTTCCCGATTCGCCCGTGGAACCGCTGGAAGGCTGGGCCGAACTGGCCGGCAATGAAGCCCACGCGCCCCGCATTGAAGTGCGCAACAACTCGGCCAAGACCGTGAAGTACGTGGAACTGGCGTGGCTGGTGAGCGACCAGAAGGGCCAGCAGTATGTGGCCGCGTCGCTGCCCGCTTCGAACCCAGGGCTCTATCTGCCTCCTGGCAAGACCGCCCGCGTGCTTCAGGATTCGGAACTGCATTTCACGCGTAACGGCGAGCCGGTGAATATCCGGCAGATGGCCGGGTTTGTCAGCCAGGTGGAATTCTCCGACGGTAAAGTGTGGGTACCGAACCGGCAGAGCCTGGAAAACGCGGCGCTGCTGCGCGTACTGGCTCCTTCCGCCGAGGAGCAACGGCTGTCCGACCTCTATCGCAAGAAGGGTTTGCAGGCGTTGCAGGACGAGCTGAAGAAGTTCTGAGCCAGAAAATCGTGCGGCGCGCCTTTTCCGTGCATCTCGCCTGCCCTCCAAAGCAAGCCGCCAGAACGTGGCGGTTCTAACACCTATCGTCAGTAAGTTACAAGCAAGAACCGCCAGATCTGGCGGTCATGCCCTGCTCATCCGGATAGTAGCCCGCGCGCTGTGACCTACTGTGGGGTGTGCGGAGCCAATTCTGCTCGCTTCCCGGCAGGGTGCGGGCTCACGTTACACTGGTGTTACCTTCTGCCTAACGTGAATGCCGTCGAATTCCATAATGTCTCCAAGAGCTACGCGATCTACGAATCGCCCGGCGATCGTCTGCGAGAACTGCTCTCTCCGACTCGCGCCAAGCATCACCAGGACTTTTGGGCGCTGCGCGACATCAGTTTCGAAGTGAAACGCGGCGAGACCTTCTGCATCGTTGGTGAGAACGGGTCGGGCAAGAGCACGCTGCTGCAGATCGTGGCGGGGATTTTGCAGCCGACCTCCGGGACCGCCACCGTGAACGGCCGGGTGTCGGCGCTCTTGGAACTCGGCGCCGGGTTCAATCCCGAGTTCACCGGACGCGACAACGTCTATCTGAACGGCTCAATCCTGGGTCTGAGTACGCGGGAGATCGACCAGCGATATCACGAAATCGAAGCCTTTGCGGAGATCGGCGCCTTCATCAACCAACCGGTGAAGACTTATTCTAGCGGCATGGTGGTGCGGCTGGCATTCGCCGTGGCGATCCATGTGGACCCCGGTATTCTGCTGGTGGACGAAGCATTGGCCGTGGGCGACATCTATTTTCGCCAGCGGTGCATGCGGAAGGTACATGAACTACGCTCACGCGGCGTCACGATTCTGTTTGTTTCCCATGCCACAGCCGACGTGAAGGCCATTGGCGACCGCGCTCTCTGGCTGGAGCACGGCCGGTTAGTCGAAGTCGGCGAAACCGATCGCGTAGTAGCGAAATATCTGGCTGCCATGGTGGAGAAGGACTCTACCTACCAGAAAGGCCACCACGAAGTGAAGCGCCCGGCGGGCGAGTTGAGGCGCGCACCTGAGATCGTTGAGACGATCCCCAACATCGACCACCGCTATGGAGACGGCCGGGCGGAAGTAATGGGCATCGCGGTCCTCGACGAAGAAGGCCGTCCTCTGCACCTGCTCGAGCCGGCATCGCGGATCGTGGTGCGTATCAGCGTCCGCTCCAAAGATGATGTGGCGCTGCCGGTCGTTGGGTTCATGCTGCGCAATCAAATGGGTATGGATTTCGCGGGGTCCAACACTGCGCGCGAAGGCTACGAACTGTCTCCCCTGCAGCCCGGCGACGTGGTCACTGTGGATTTCCATATCGACTTGCCGGAGTTGTATCCGGGTTCCTTCTCGCTTTCGCCGGCGGTCGCCGACGGCACTCTGACCGAATACCGGATGTGCGACTGGATCGATAACGCCATCGCTTTGCAAATGGCGCGCAGCGACGGCGAGATTTATGGTTACCTCCATCTGCCATGCAAAATCGAGGTCAACGCCCGCCTGCAGAAGGGATTGGCGGCCCCCTTGGTGGAGAAGCCCATTGGCTGAGTTCACGGGCGAGCGCGTGATACCGGGGCAGGTGGACATCGACCTGATGAATGAGCACCTGGCTCGCTACGCCTTTGCAGCGCGCCTGGCGAGGGGTAAGCGGGTGCTGGACGCCGGATGCGGCACCGGCTACGGCTCGGCGGAACTGGCGAAAGTAGCGGCGTCGGTGCTGGGGGTCGACGTTGCGTCCGAAGCCGTGAATTTTGCGCGCGCGCACTACCGCTTGCCGTACCTTAGCTTCGAGCAGGCCTCCACTACCGCTCTGCCGCACCCCGATGGGTGCTTCGACCTGGTGGTGGCATTCGAAGTGATCGAGCATTTGCGGGACTGGCGCGAATTCCTGGTAGAAGCCCGGCGCGTGCTGGCGCCCAGCGGCCAATTCATCGTGTCCACGCCCAACAAGCTCTACTACGCCGAGTCGCGCGGCGCAGGTGGCGACAACCCGTTCCATGTGCATGAATTCGAGTTCGAAGAATTCCGTTCCGAGCTGCGGTCGGTCTTCCCGGATGTGGCGCTGTTCCTAGAGAATCACACCGAGGGCGTAACATTTCAGCCGCATGAGCGCGGCAACACCGTCGAAGTCCGCGTGGATGCGGGAGAGCAGGCGCCGCAGGAGACCCACTTCTTTGTGGCCGTTTGCGCGCATCGCCCGCAACTGGGGAATCCGACGTTTGTCTATGTGCCGCGCGCCGGCAATGTGCTTCGCGAGCGCGGGCAGCATATCGCACTGCTCGAACGGGAAGTCGCCGCCAAGAACGAATGGCTGGAAGAAGCGGAGCGTCAGCATCAGGAACTGCTCGCGGCGCATGACCGTCAGAAAGAAGAGCTGGAGCGCAGCAATCAGTGGGCGGAGGCGCTGAACCGCGAGCTGGAAGAACGGCGCGAGCGAGTGGCGCAATTGCAAGCGGAGTTGGTGGAACAGCAGGCGGCCGCCGGCCAGGTGGCGGAGGGTTACGCCGCGAAGGTGAGAGAACTGGAAGGGGACCTCGAGGCCAAAGCCCAGTGGGCGCGCGATACGCAAGCGGAGTTGGACCGGGCTGCTGCGGCCCTCAACCGTCTGCAGACCGAATTTGACGAGCGCACCGCTTGGGCCCTGCGTCTCAATCAGGAAGTGCGGCAGTTGGAGGAACAACTCGGCCAGCTTCGTGCTTCACGCTGGATGAAGCTTGGCCATAAAGTCGGACTCGGTCCGGAGCTGCCCCCGAGTTGACATGGCGTTTCTGAAGCGTTTCGCGCGAGCGCTGCCGCTGCTCGTGATCTCCCCGGTTCTGATCGCGATTGCCGCGATCGCGCTGACCCTGGTCGACGTGCTGTGGCAGTTGTTCGGTAAGCCTTCCGGCGAAATCCAACTTCCCGAGCGCAAGCGCGCCCGCACTGCGGCGTCGGTGGTCATCCCCAATTGGAACGGGAAAGATCTCCTGGCCAAGTATCTGCCCTCGGTGGTGGAGGCTCTGGCGGGCAATCCCGACAACGAAATCATTGTTGTCGATAACGGATCGAGCGACGGCAGCGCGGAGTTTGTGCGCTCCGAATTCCCGGGTGTGAAACTTTTGCCACTTCCGGTCAACCTGGGCTTCGGCGGCGGCTCCAATGAAGGCTTTCACGAAGCTCGCAACGACATCGTAGTCCTGCTCAACAGCGACATGCGGGTGGCGCCTGATTTCCTTGCCCCATTGTTGGAAGGGTTTCGCGATCCCGACGTCTTCTCTGTGTCCTGCCAGATCTTCTTCAGCGACCCCGCCAAGCTTCGGGAAGAGACTGGCTTGACGCAGGGTTGGTGGCAGGATGGCGGGCTGCGTGTGAGGCACCGCATCGATGCGGCGATTGACGATCTCTTCCCCTGCTCCTATGGCGGCGGCGGATCGTGCGCGTTCGATCGGCGGAAGTTCGAGGAACTCGGCGGCTTCGACCCGTTGCTTCGCCCCTTCTATTTGGAGGATACGGACCTCGGGTACCTCGCCTGGAAGCGCGGCTGGAAGGTGCTGTATCAGCCGAAGAGCATTGTCTACCATGAACACCGCGGCACCATTGGCAAGCGCTTTCGGGAAGACCAGATCCAGGCGGTGCTCAAGAAAAACTATCTGCTGTTCTCGTGGAAGAATATCCACGAATGGCGCCGGCTCGCACCGCACTTTTTCTTTACGTGGGCCGGCGCCATAGTCAGCGTGCTATTCGGCGACGCGCCGGGACGGCCCAACTTGCGTGCGTTGTGGCGTGCCTTTCGGCAGCTTTGGGAAGCGTGCGGGTCGCGCTGGCGTGCGCATGGCCTGGCCCGCATCGGCGACACGGAGGCTTTTCTCCGGCCGCTTGGCGGCTATTACCGCGATCGCTTCGCCCGGCTCGATCCGGCGCCCGAACGCCCGCGGGTATTGTTCGTCTCTCCCTACGCCATCTGCCCTCCGGTTCACGGCGGCGGCGTGTTTATGTACCAGACGCTGCGAGAGCTGGCGCAGTTGACGGAAGTGCATGTAGTGGAACTTCTGGACCTTCCGGAGCAAGAGCGGGATAACCAGGAACTGCGGGAGTTCTGTGCGTCGGCCGAGTGGCTTGTCCGCCCGCTGGGCAATCCGCCCGGTGCAGGTTCGCGGCTGCCGCGTGCGGTGCGCGAATTCGCCCTGGGCGATCTGGAGTGGCTCATCCATCGGCAGATGTATCGCAAGCAGATCGACGTGCTGCAGCTGGAATACCTGCCCATGGCGCAGTACCGCGGTTCCTTCGGGCGGATTGCCAGCGTGCTTTTTGAGCACGACGTCTATTTTCAATCCATCGCCCGCAGCCTGAGTCACATGAGCGCGGCGGAACGATGGAAGGCACAAGCGGAATACCTGCGTGCTCTGCGGTACGAGCTCGAAACTCTTCCGGATTGCGACCAGGTACAGGTCTGCACGCCCGAGAATCGCGACTATCTGTTGTCTTTTTTGCCGGACCTCGCACCCAAGCTGCGCGACGGTCTGCGCGCTGGCATCGATACGGCGCGCTACGAATTTCGCCCATGCGACCGCGAGCCCTTGACCATGCTCTTTGTCGGCAGCTTTCGTCATACGCCGAACCGGATTGCGCTGGAGTGGTTCGTCACACACGTGCTGCCCCTGATTCTCGAAAAGCAACCGGCCGCACGCCTGGAGATGGTCGGCTCCGACGCGCCGCCTGCGCACACGTTTGGCGGGGCATCCCATGCGCTCGACATGCTCGGCTACGTGGAGGACGTACGGGAGCCGCTGTCACGCTATTCCGTTTTCGTGTGCCCGATCCTGAGCGGCTCGGGCGTGCGCGTGAAGTTACTGGAAGCGTTCGCCGCGGGGATCCCGGTGGTTTCCACCACGGTGGGGGCCGAAGGACTCGCGCGCAAGAATGGCGAGTTCTGCTCACTGGCCGACACACCGGAGGCCTTTGCCGAGAGCGTGCTGGCGCTGATGGCTAACCCACCGATGGCATCGGAGATGGCCGGCCGCGCGCGGCAGGAGGTGGAGGCGAACTGGGACATGGCCGTCCTGACGCGCAGGTTGTTCGAGAGCTACCGGGCGCTGGTGCTGGAGAAACGGTCTTGATTCGGATCACGCAAACGCACCGCTCGCTTTGGTCACGGCTCGGTATGCTAGCCTGAGGTTTCATGGCCGCAGCATCCTCGCTTCGTGCCACGCCGTTGAATTCCATACATCGCGCACTCGGGGCGAAACTGGTGGATTTCGGCGGGTGGGAGATGCCAGTCCAGTATTCCGGAATCATCGAGGAACACCAGACGGTTCGCCGAGCCGTGGGGCTTTTCGATGTCAGCCACATGGGTGAGATCGAGATCCGCGGCGCGGAAGCGGGACAATTGACCGATTTCGTCGCGACGAACCACGCCCGGAAACTCAAAATCGGCCAGGCGCATTATTCCGGGCTGCTCTATTCCCATGGCGGTTTCGTTGACGACATACTGGTCCACAAAGTAGCTGAGGACCACTACTTCCTTTGCGTCAACGCTTCCAACCAGGAAAAGGATTTCGACCATATCCGCGAGCTCAATCGCTTTGAGGCGCAGGTCGAATTGTCGAGCGAGCGCTACGTGCAGTTGGCCATCCAAGGCCCCAAAGGGCCCGCTGTCCTGCAAAAGCTCACGTCCGTGGATTTGTCCAGCATCCGCTACTATTGGTTCGCCGACGGCACAGTGGCCGGTACTCCGGCGCGCATAGCGCACACGGGATACACGGGCGAAGACGGCTTCGAAATCTATATCGCTCCCGAAGAGGCGGAGCGAATTTGGAACGAAGTGCTCGCAGCCGGCGCCGAATTCGGCATCAAACCATGCGGACTGGGCGCGCGCAACACGCTCCGCCTGGAGGCGGGAATGGCGCTGTACGGGCACGAAATCGACGCCTCGATTTCGCCCCTCGAGGCCGGGCTCGATTGGATCGTGAAGTTCGACAAAGGAGATTTCGTCGGCCGCGATGCCCTGGTCCGTTTGCGAGCCAGCGGCGTCAAGCGTCAGCTCCTGGGCTTTGAGATGTGCGGGCGCGGGATTGCGCGCGATGGGTACGAGGTCTACGTCGATCGTGTGGCGGCGGGCTGGGTAACCAGTGGCTCGCCCTCGCCCACGCTGAACAAAAACATCGGGCTGTGTTATCTGCCGGTGGATCGAGCAGCGGCTGGTGTCGCGATCCAGATCATGATTCGCAATCAGCCCGTGGACGCGGTCACCGTGGAAACTCCCTTCTACAAGCGAGCAAAATAATGTATTCAGAACAGTTCCGATACACCAAAGAACACGAATGGGTGCGGATGGATGGAGATATCGGCACCATCGGGATCACCGATCATGCGCAGCAGGAGTTGGGCGACATCGTCTATGTCGATCTGCCTAAGGTGGGTACGAAAATCACGCAGGGCGCCACCGCCGGTTCGGTGGAGTCAGTCAAAGCCGTGTCGGACATATACGCGCCCGTGAGCGGAGAGGTTACCGAGATTAACCCCATCCTTACCGACGCACCGGAGAAGCTGAACCAGGATCCGCATGGGGAGGCCTGGCTGATGAAGGTCAAGCTGAGTGCGCCTTCGGAGGTCGCGAAACTTCTGTCGGCCGCCGAGTATCAAAAGTATATAGAGGCTGAGAAGTAGTTTTGCGCTATCTCCCGAAATCCGATTCCGAACGCCGTGCAATGTTGGACCTGATCGGCGTGGAATCCGTGGAAGACTTGTTTGCCCACCTGCCGGAGGAAGTTCGGCTGAAACGACCGCTGGATTTGCCGGCGGGGATCTCCGAGTACGAGATCGTCGAGTACTTCCGCGCGCGCGCCACCGAAAACGCCAACGGCTACCCGTGTTTTCTCGGGGCCGGCGCGTACTATCACTATCGCCCGGTCCTGGTGGATACGGTGGTATCGCGCGGCGAGTTTCTCACATCCTACACGCCGTATCAAGCCGAGATCTCGCAGGGCACGCTGATGACGATCTTCGAATTCCAGACAATGATCTGCCAGCTCACCGGCATGGATGTGGCCAACGCCTCGATGTACGACGGGTCTACGGCCATGGCCGAGGCCGCCATGATGGCCGTCCGTGCTACGGGCCGTGGGCGAGTGCTGGTGGCGCGCTCGGTGCACCCGGAATACCGCGCGGTGCTGCGGACGTATTCCGAAAATCAAGGCATGCCGGTGGAGGAGTTCGGGTACGTGACAGCGGCCGGCACCATCGATCTGGAAGAGCTCGATCGCAAGATGGACGATCTGACCGCTGCGGTGATCGTGCAATCGCCCAACTTCTTCGGAATCGTCGACCAGGTACGCGCGGCGGCGGAGATCGCGCATCGGCGTGGTGCGTTGCTGATCGTCGTGTTTACCGAACCTGTGTCGTTAGGACTCCTGCGGCCTCCGGCGGAAGCGGATATCGTAGCGGGCGAGTTGCAATCGTTCGCGATTTCGCCGAGCTACGGAGGGCCGCACGCGGGAGTGATCGCCACGCGCGATAAGTACGTGCGCCAGATGCCGGGGCGGCTGGTGGGCCAAACGGTAGATACACGCGGCAATCGAGCCTTCTGCCTGACTTTGGCAACCCGTGAGCAACACATTCGCCGCGAGAAGGCCACGTCCAATATCTGCACCAACCAGGCGCTGCTGGCGCTCATGGCCAGCGTCTTCATGACCGTATATGGTAAGCATGGCCTGCGCGAACTCGCTGAACAGAATCTCGCTAAGGCGCAGTACCTGGTGGGACGGCTCCGGCCGCGGTTTTGCGGGAAGTCCTTCAACGAATTCGTAGTACTGACGGAAAGCAAAACGCCCGACGATATCAACAAGGCGCTCTTAAAGAAGAAGATTATCGGTGGCCTGCCCTTGGGCCGATTCTATCCCGAACTGGCTGATTCGATGCTGCTCTGCGCCACGGAAATGTCGCGCCGCGCCGACATGGACGCGGTGGCGGAGGCTTTCCAATGACCCCTCGCGTGCAGCCCCACATTTCTTTGCATGAGCCGCTGCTCTTTGAACGCAGCTCGCCGGGGAAACTGGCGTACCAGCTTCCCGAGTTGGATGTTCCGGCGGTGGATCCGAGCGCGGCGTTGGGCGCCGACAACGTCCGCTCGGAAATCGAAGGCTTTCCCGAAGTGAGCGAGGTGGAGGCGATCCGCCACTACACCCGGCTTTCGACCTGGAACTACGGCATCGAGTACGGTATGTACCCGCTCGGTTCGTGCACCATGAAATACAACCCGCGGGTGAACGAGGCTGTCGCGCGCCTGGATGGCCTTGCGTGGGCGCATCCTTATCAACCGGAGGCACTGGCGCAAGGCTCGATGGAAATCATGGCCCGGTTGGAAGCAGCACTGGCAGAGATCACCGGTATGGACGCAGTTACGCTGCAGCCCGCGGCCGGCGCGCAGGGGGAATTGACGGCCATTCTCATGATGCGCGCGCTGCTCAAGAAGCGCGGCAATCCTCGCAAGAAGATCCTGATTCCCGATTCCGCGCATGGCACCAACCCGGCATCGGCCGCCATCGCGGGCTACGCGGTGGAGAACATCAAGTCGAGTGAAACCGGTGTGCTGGATGTGGAGGCTCTCGAGCGCATCGTCAATGAAGACGTGGCAGCCCTGATGGTGACCAACCCCAACACCCTCGGTATTTTCGAAGAAAACATCCTGCGGGCGGCCGCCATCCTGCACGCCAAGGGCGCATTGCTCTACATGGACGGCGCCAACATGAACGCTCTTATGGGGGTTGCGAGGCCCGGAGATTTCGGCGTCGACGCGCTGCACCTCAATCTGCACAAGACCTTCTCCACGCCCCATGGTGGCGGTGGGCCGGGCGCGGGTCCGGTGGCGGTGAAAAAGGAGCTCGAACCGTTCCTGCCGCTGCCGCGGTTGAAGCGATCCGGCAAAAAGTGGGCCTACGACTACAAGCGCAAGTACTCGGTGGGACGTGTGCGGGCTTTTTACGGAAACTCCGGCGTGCTGGTGCGTGCGCTGGCCTACATCTTGGCCAATGGTGGCCCGGGGCTGCGCCGCGTGACTACCGACGCCGTGCTCAATGCGAACTACATTCGCAAGCGCCTTGAACCGTACTACGATTTACCGTATTCCTCGCGCAGCATGCATGAGGTGGTGTTTAGCGACGAGCGCCAGGCCAAACAGGGAGTCCGCACCAGTGAAATCGCCAAACGCCTGATCGACTATGGCTTTCATCCCTACACCGTCAGTTTTCCCCTGATCGTGCACGGCGCGCTGATGATCGAACCGACCGAGACCGAAACCAAACACGAACTGGACCGCTTCACCGATGCGATGATCTCGATCGCCAAAGAAGTCGAGACCGATCCCGAGATGGTCAAGAATGCGCCCTACGGCACGCGCACCAGCCGCGTGGATGAAGTGGCAGCCGCCCGTAAGCCAGTGCTTCGCTGGAAACCAGCGTCATAAAATGCTGCGTTGGAAACCGAAGTAGCGAGCGAGTTCTCCTACTCCTCGCGCAGCAATATCGAAGGATTAGCGGCAAGCGCACGTTGCGCCGGAATCCAGGCAGCCAGCAAGCCCACCAGCAGCATGGTGACTACGACCCCGGCCAGCACCATCGGATCACCCGGGGTTGCCTGGTACACGATGAACGCCAGCACTTTGCTGCCTGCCATACCCAAGAGCAAGCCGGCTGCCGAACCGTAGGCCAGGATCCGCAAAGTCCGCCCCAGTGCCGCCCCCAACAATTCTTCGCGCCGGGCGCCAAGCGCGATGCGAATCCCGAGTTCCCGCAGCCGTTTGCTGACGGAGTAAGCAGCCATCCCGAAAATGCCGGTGACCGCCAGCATCGCGCCAAAGCCGCCCAATACTCCGAGCGAGACGGTTGCTACCCGCGCGGGAAAGAGCATGGTGTCCAGTTCGTTGTGCCAGGTCCTGATCGTGAAGGGCAGTCCCGGGTCCAGATCACGCATGGACCGGTTCAGCGCTGCCGTCAGTTGACCAGGATCTCCGTTCCACCGTACCACCAGCCGTATGTCGCTCGACGGCGATTGGAGGATCGGCAAGAACACGGCCGGCTGCGGATCTTCGGTAAGGTTCACGTACTTTCCGTCTTCAGCGACGCCGACTACCTCGATCCGTGTTCCGTCCCTGTGTTTGTAGTGGCCGCCAATGGCTTTTTCCATTGAACCGAAGACCTGGCGCGCGAATTCCTGGTTCACTACCGCCACTTTAGGTGCGT
Source organism: Bryobacteraceae bacterium (assembly GCA_035948775.1). Classification (GTDB taxonomy): domain Bacteria; phylum Acidobacteriota; class Terriglobia; order Bryobacterales; family Bryobacteraceae; genus PSRJ01. The sequence continues at coordinate 124,017 of DASZIV010000104.1, read as the reverse complement.
TCTTGTCGTCATGCCACGTAAAGGTCCGTCCCGCCAGCAGGACTGTGCCCGCCGTATCGAAGTATCTGGGAGAGACGGCGTATTCCACCGTCTGGGCAGCAGCCTTGGACTCTCTCAGGTCCGTGGTGCTTTCGGTGAAAACCCTTGAGTGCAGTTGATCCAGATTGAGCGGCAGCGTGTTCGCATATGCTGCGGCGGTTGCTCCGGGAATAGCCAGGGCCGCATCCAGTATGCGTCGCTGGATGATCGGTTGCTGCTCGGTGCTGTATCTTGCCATGGCCAAGTCCGTATCCAGTAGGATCGTGTTCTGTGCCAGAAAGCCGAAGTTGGTGTGCAGCGACCGCACCAGCCCGCGCACTGCTACCAGCGATGCGGTCACCAGCACTGCGCAAATAGCAATCTGGCCCGCCACCAGCAGATCGCGCAGCGCGAACCTGCGCGTAACTCCGATCGCGCCTGACTTAATAACCTGGTATGGATTAATCGCCAGGACCTGCCGCACGGGAACCACGCCAAAGAGTAAGCCACTTACCAGCGCCAACAGCAGGGCAACAGCGTAAACGGTCGCGTCGGGATTGACAGGCACGGTGATCGGATACTCGGGTAAAGGTTGCCACGCGCTGAGCCAGGGCAGCAGTATAACGCTCCCGGCCAACCCAACCACGCCGCCGGCCAGCGAGATCATGGTTGCCTCCGTCAGCAGTTGCCGCATGATGCGTTGGCGGCTCGATCCGAGCGCCAGACGCATGGCAACTTCCTTGGACCGGTCCGCGGCCCGGGAGGCAAACAGGCTTCCCAGGTTGGCGCAGGGGGCCAGGAGAATTAATCCCGCCAGCAGCATCAGGCCCGTGATGAACTCCCGCGCCGCCTTGCCTACGAAATCGCCCATCAACTCCGGGCGCGTCGGGGCGAAGCTCGCGCCATCGTCGGTTTTGGGATAGGTCTTTGCCAACGATGTGGCGATCGAATCGAGGTCGCCGGTGAGTTGCCCCATACTCACTCCCGGTTTTAAGCGCCCGATCAGGAACAGGTCTCGGCGCCCACGGCCGTCCAGTTTGCTCTCGCCTTCGATTTGCGCCTGATTGACTAACGGCACCCACAGATCCGCGCTGAAAATAAGTGTTGTTCCTCGAAACCCCGGCGACGCCACGCCGAGCACCGTAAAGGGATACTTGTTCAATTGAATCGTCCGGCCTACCACACTCCGGTCGCTCGCGAAATGGTTTTGCCAATACGTGTAGCTCAGCACAATGTACGGTGCGCTGTCGGGTCCGTGCTCGTCCGAACCGTGGAAGAAGCGGCCCAGATAGGGTTGAACACCCAGGACATCGAAGTAATTCCCGGTGGCTTCATAGAGCCATGCCCGCGACGCACCTTGGCCGCTGTCCAAGCCCACGGCAGATATGGCAAAGGCAACCACGCCCTCGAAACCGCGGCTGCGGTCGCGTATGTCGACATAATCGGGATACGACTGATTAAAGTGGTGCTTCCCGTACTCAACCATGTAGAGATTCTGTGCCTGGGGCAGGTCGATGTGACGCAGCACCAGCGCATTCAGAATACTGAACACCACCGCGTTTGCCGCGATTCCAACTGCCAGCGTGAGAATGGCGACAGCCGTAAAACCAGGGCTCGTGCGCATCATGCGGCAGCCGAAGCGCAGGTCCTGAAAAAGAGTTTCGACGAAATGGGTGCCCACGGCTTCGCGGCATTCCTCCTTGAACCGCTCGTAGCCGCCGAACTCAATGCGTGCGCAGCGCTCAGCTTGCGTGCGGGGGAGGCCGGAGTGTTCCAGATCGTCGGCGCGGTGTTGGATATGCGAGCGAAGCTCATCCTCCATTTCCCGATCGATCCGGGAACGCCGAAACAAAGCGGAAGCGAGGTAGTGAGGGACGGCGAAGAGTTTCATGCTTCCTCCGGTTGTGGGCCAAGCGCGCTGGCGATGGCAGTAGCCAAGCGATTCCAGCTGTCGGTTTCCTCCCGCAAACGCTTGCGGCCCGCGGCAGTCAACTCATAAAATTTGGCGCGCCGGTTATTCTCAGAGATGCCCCAGCTGGTCTTCAGCAGTCCCTGGCGCTCCAGCCGAAAGAGTCCCGGATACAGCGCACCCTGTTCCACCAGCAGGGAGTTGTCGGAAATCTGGCTGATGCGCAGGAGTATCCCGTACCCGTGCATGGCGCCGAGGGAGACCGCCCGCAAGATCAGCAGGTCGAGCGTGCCGGGAAGAAGCTGGGCCTTGGTAGACAACGGTCCCTCCTAAGATAGTTAGGATAAGCCTTCTTTCCTAAGCTGTCAAGGGGAGTCATCTTGACGAGCCGTGACCATCGTACCCGGAGTTTGTGCACGTGGTACGCTATGCTGGACCTATGGGTTGTGGCAACGGCGGGTTAACTCCGATCGACAACGCGATTCGCCCGGGAGCGCACAAGGTGTTCTGCGTGAAGTTCCAGCGGGAAATGGAAGGCCTCGACGAGGTGCCGTTCGAGGGCCATCCGCTGGGCCAGAAGATCTACGAGAGCGTCTCCAAGGAAGCCTGGAAGATGTGGGTCGAGCACATGAAGATGATCATGAACGAATACCGGCTCAACCTCGGCACCAAGGAAGCGCAGGAGTTCCTGATCGAACAGATGGACGCCTATTTCTTTGGCGAAGGGGCTGCACTGCCGCCCGATTTCGTTCCCCCTAAGACGAAGGCTTGAAGGTTTCGAGAGCCGTCGCTACGTGGAACTGTAGTTCGGCGTGTGACTGGCGTAGCGCCGCTTCGACCTCCGTCGGCGTATCGCCCCTCGCAAAAATGAACCCGAGGTAGCTGGCGCCTTCCGGCAGCGGTACCAGGCGCTGCCCTTCCTTGGCGGTGATGATCACGTCTTCGATTCCCAGGACAGTACGTGCCTTCTCGAGCCCGTCTACTGATTCATAGATGCCATCTTTGGGAATCGGAATCATCATCACACCCGAAGCTGGCCTCTTCGTGTGCGCGCGCGTAACGTCCTCACCGAGCGCATGGCGCAGGATAATTTCTTCGAGCGGCATGTCCGGTTCGAAAACCAGCGTCTTGGCGCATAGGCCGCCGATCGGGCGCGCCGCGGTTTCGAGCACCCAGGCGCCGTCACTGTTGTAACGCAGCTCAGCATGCACAGGGCCGTGACGAAGGCCGAGGGCTCGCACGGCGCGAGCGGTCGTCTCGAGCAATTCCAGCTGCACCGCGGCAGATTCGCGCGAAGGCGTCACGTAGATCGTTTCCTCGAAGAAGGGGCCTTCCAGCGGATCGGGCTTGTCGAAAATGGCGAGCGGCTGGAAGCGGCCGGCCGTAACCAAACCTTCGACTGCGAACTCCCGCCCTGCGATGTAGCTCTCCACCTGGATCTGCTGCTCCCCCATTTTGCGGATGCGCCGGACGGCGTCCACAAACTCGCGCTCGTCATTGGCGCGGATCACGCCGCGGCTCGCGGAAAGACCCTGCGGTTTCAGCACGCAAGGGTAGGGCGCGCGCCCCGCGAGGGTGTGGGGTTCTTGCTCCAAGTCAGCGCGGAAGAATTGCGGCACGCGTAGCCCGGCGGTCTGGTAGAGTTGCCGAGCCAGAAACTTATCATTACAGGCGCGGGCCGCGGACAGAGGGTGAAAGGCAACCCCGAGCGCCTCGGCCGCAGCCGCAGCCAGCAGCGCAGGCCTGTCGCCCACCGCGGCGATACCATCGCATTCGAGCGATCGGAGCGCCTCCACCGATTCCGCAATCCGATCGAACTTTACGGCGATGGCGTGATCGCCCCACGGATCTTCGAGCACATGGCAGCGGTCCGTGGCCAGCGTCAATTCCACACCGAGCCGCCGCGCCGCATCGGCGAACACGCGGATTTGATATCCGGTGGTAGCAGCGAAAAGAAGAAGGCGGCGAGGCACTGGTTCCATGTTACCGGGCCGTGACCGCACCGAAACGCGGATTCAGGTACTTAGAACTGCAGACCGATGCGGAACACATTCACCGCGTAAAAGTATAGCTCCGCATCGAGCGCCCGTTTGATGTTGCCGGCTTTGCGGAAACCGTGCTGCTCGCCGGAAAACAACAAATAGCCCACGGGCACGCCTTTCTGGCGCAGTGCGTTTACCATCAACTCGGTTTGGCTGGGTGGCACCACCCTGTCTTCGTCGCCTTGAAAGAAGATCACTGGCGCGGAGAGGCGCTCCACGTGCGAGATCGGCGAACGCTCGCGGTAGAGATCGGCCCGTTCGGGATAGAGTCCGATTAACGAATCGAGATATCGCGATTCGAACTTGTGCGTGTCGGTAGCCAGCGCCCCCAGGTCGCTGACGCCGTAGTGGCTCGCGCCGCCGCGGAAATAGCCGTCGAACGTGAGAGCGGCCAGTACGGTGTACCCGCCGGCACTGCCGCCCGTGATTACGCAGCGGGTGCCATCCACCAGACCTTGCCCAGCCAGATGGCGCGCGCCACGGATGCAGTCCTCAACGTCAACGATGCCCCAGGCGCCATTGAGTCGTTCGCGGTACTCCCGGCCGTACCCGGTGCTGCCGCCGTAGTTCACGTCCAATACCGAGATGCCGCGGCTGGTCCAGTACTGAGTGCGGAGGTCCAGTGTGCTGGAGGCCGCGGAGGTGGGACCGCCGTGAACCTTCACTAACAGTGGCGGTTTCTCGCCTTCGGGCGCCTGGTAATCCGGACTGTGTGCGGGGTAGAACAACCCGAACGCCGTGCGTTTCCCGGCGGTGGGATACTCGATCGGTAGCACTTCGGTGATGTACCTGGCAACATCCGGATCGGTGGTGCTGGCTTGCTTCAACACTTCGGTCTCGCCGGACTTTAGGTCAAGCCGCACGATGGATGCGGGCGACATGGCGGATCCGGCACGGAACGCCACGCGGTCGCCGCGCGCGCAGATCGACGAGAAGTCCGTGTAGGGTGACTCGATCGCCGTGAGCCGTCCCGAGGCCAGATCCAGAGTGGCCAGGCGTCCCAATCCCTGCGAGATATACGAACAAACCAACCGTCCGGGGCCGGCGAACGCATAACTGGACATTCCGAACACCCACTGCGGCCGGCCAAACTCGGCTTCCATGGGCGCCAGCGGCACCGTCTGAGCATCGGCGAGCGAGTGCCGGTACAGGTTCCACCAATTGGTTCGGTCCGAGACGAAGATAAGCGCCGAACTATCCGATAGCCATTCCGGCTGAAAGATGGATTCCTTCTCTCCGTCGGCGGTGGCCACTGGTTCGGCCGGCGTACCATCCGCCGCTAGCGCGACCGTGTAGAGAGTAGTGCCCATCCATGGCATGCGCGGATGGTCCCAGGCGAGAAAAGCGAGCCATCGGCCGTCGGGAGACAAACGCGGGGTTGAGTAGAAGTCGTGGCCGGAAGCGAGTACGCGCCCGCTGTGGGGAGGTCCATTCAAAGAAATACTGACGATCGTGTTGACAGGCTCCCGGCCGCTGACGGTGTGATCTTCGCGCACGCCGATCCACTGCTGGCGCTGGGCATCGATAAGACCATCGGCGTATCGCCAGGCGCCCTCCGGGGTGAGCGGCACCGGAGATCCGCCCGAGTTCAGCTTATATAGTCGGCGGTCGGCATCGTGCGAGAAGAAGAGGACGCCCTCGGCGACGGTCCACGCGCCGCCTCCATATTCGTGCACACGCGTCCGCACGTCGAATGGCGGGGGCGTTACGTCTACGCCATCGCGCACCACCACGCTACGCCCGGCCTCCTCGGGCCGCAATTCGAGCCAGTAAGTGTCATTCCCGTCGAGCCGAACTTCGGACAAACCGATAGACTTGGCGACGATCAAGTCAGAGGTAATGGGCGATTTCCAGGAACCGTATGAGATGCTCTGCACGCGAATATTGTAGCTTCAGTAACCTTCACTCCGGTTCGGCATGCACCGTGACATCGGCCCGCGGCGCGACGATCAGGATCGCGTTCTCGATCGCGTCCGTTAGATTATGCGCTTCGGCCAGCGTTTGCTTCCCGTCTACCAAGACGTGTAAATCGACGAAGAGAACGGGACCTGAGTAGCGAAGCCGCACCTGATGGCAATTGCGGACGCCTGGAACGGCTTCTACTGCGTTGGCCACTTGCTGCTCCATGCCGTCGGGCGCACGATCCAGTAGGGCGTCGATAGTGCGGCGCCCGAGCTTCAGGCTGACACTGACCACCAGGAGCGAGACGCCCAGAGCGGCCACCGCATCGGCTTGGCGTAGAAACGCAAGGCTCGGAAACCAGGTGCCGGCCTGGACTCCGATCAGTCCTACGACCACCACCGCCGAACTCCAGATATCGGTCGAGAAGTGCAGGGCATCCGCCTCCAGCGCCTGGCTGTGGAACTTGACCGCCGCCCGCGCCAGCACGCGTGATCGCGACACGTCGATGGCGATGGAGGTCAACATGACAGCGTACGACCAGAAATTAACTTCGACGTCGATTTGATGGAAGAGGAGCCGCCGTGCGGCTTCGCGCACGATCCACAGGCAGGTCGCCAGCAGCAGCGTGGTCTCGAACAGTGCAGAGAGGTTCTCTATCTTGCCGTGGCCGTAAAGGTGAGTATGGTCGGCCGGCCGGGCGGAAAACCGCACAGCCAGAAAGGTAACTAATGCCGCAACTAAGTCCAGCGCCGAATGCGCGGCCTCGGCGAGAATCCCCAAGCTGCCGGTAAGGACGCCGACGATGACCTTGAAGGCGGTGATTCCTACGGCCGCCACGAGCGAACCGAGCGCGGCCGACTGTTTCTCGTCTCGCGCGATGGAAATCGGAGTCATACCTCCGTAACTCAGGTTAGCATGCCGCACACCCGTCTTTCCGGCCGCTAGCGGTAATATCGTGAAGAGGGGGACACTTCTGGTGAAGCTGTCGCGACTCCTGGAGGTCGCGGTTGTGGCATCGGCTTTATGGGCGCAGCCACCCGTCGGTGCGGGCCACACCTGGGCAGTCCCGGCTCTGGGTTTCGGGCCCAATGCGTGGTCCATCCTACGTCTCACCAATCGGGCGCCTACGCCCCGATCGCTCCGGCTGGAGGTCTATGGCGAGAACGGCGACCGCCTCCCGGTTACCGGTGAGTTGAACCTGTCGGCCGGAGAAACCCGTGAGATTCGCATCGATGGCCAGACCGGAGACGAACAGTCGTGCTGGGCGAAAGTGACGGAGCTTTCGGACGAGCCCGCGGTGGACGTGGACGCCTCCATCGAACTGCTCAAGGGCAATGCGATTGTGTCCTACCGGCGCAAGGCGGAGAGTCCTTCCGTCAATGATGTTTGGGTCACCCTCGCCACGCAGGTGGAAGGTAAGCAGGTATATTTCCTGAATGTCTTTGACCAGCCTACGACGCTCGAATTCTGTGCCACCAACAAGCGCGAGCAACGCACCTGCCGGACGCAAGGCCGAACCGCCGCCGCACGGTTTCGGGTCAACCCCAATCAGTCGATTGGAGTACAGGTGCAGAAGCTGCGCCAGCGATACTTCATCGCAGAATCCACCGTTCCCGGAAAAGCGATTCTCCTTCTGTTCACTGAAGGGCAGGGCAGCAAGCGTGTATTTTCTTCCGAATCCAACATTGAGTTCGACACGCCCCCGCGCTAAGTCAGCACCAACTGCCACACACTGGCCGCCGTGGTGCTAGCTGTCATGGTTTCTTGAGCCTTTCGGGTGACAATTCCCGCGTACGCTAATGTAGCGAATCCGCGGCCCCGGGAGGCACTGATGTGGGTTGTACCAATCGCAGTGGTGTTCGCGTTGTTCCTGGCAATGATCTCGGAACCGCCGCCTAAATATTGGTAGTGGGCCTGTCCCGCTATTGGGTTTTAGTTTGGAAGCCGCCCAATTGTGCCTCGATACTGGCAATGAGCGCTTCCGGACTTAGTAGCGGGTTGCAGCGAAGGCGCGGTGGAAGCAACTTCTGGAATTCGCTGGTCACTTCACCCCGATTGGTCCGCTGTACCTCAGGGAAACCCAGAACGTCGGCTAAGCGGCACGCCACCCCCACCAGCTCGAACAACTGGCCGGCGTGCGAGGCAATGTCCCAATGATGAAACCGGATGCAATCGCACAGAGGCACTGGAAAACCCCAGGCCATCGCAAGAAATGCTCCCGCGTCATCGTGGCTGCAATCGAAAAGGAACTTTTCCAGTTCCAGAAATTCCTCGTTGCCACTGAACTCGCGGGAGAGCACTTGTAGATAGGCTTCCGGAGAGATCTGAAAAAGTGCGAGCCGCCCAATGTCGTGGGTCAACCCGGCGGTATAGAGCAATGGCACTTGTTTCCCGTCAGCAACGCCGAGCGCTTCGCCCACCACCGCCGTGGCGATGCTGTGCCGCCAAAGAGTGTGAATGGCGTCACTCCAACGATTGCTCCGCGAATAGCCTTTGAGAGAGATGGTGAGCGCCAGCGACCGAACCCGCTCCAGGCCAAGCATGGCAACCGCGTGCCGGATACTCTGCACCTGTACGCGCACCCCATATAGTGGGGAGTTCGCCGTGATTAACAGGTCGGTAGCGAGAGCCGGATCCATCTTAAACGCCTCTTCAAACTCGGTCACAGCCGAATCGCTTTCGACGGAGATGGAGAGCAACCGCAACGCCGCCGGACGCAGCGCGGGAAGCCGGGAAAGACGCCCGAATACGTTCGGCTTTCCGGTGAGTTGTTTTGGTCGATTCGCCTGCTGTAGCAGTGAACTTTGCACGGTCCGTGATCCTTTGAGCCCACGCAGAATGGCTCTACCTCCCTTATCGGGTCGTATCCGGGGTTACTCTAGGTACCTTACGTTAATAGCCCGGTGATTCCTGGTGGGTACCTTCCGGCCCCTCCAGAATCTGTTGCCGAGCGGTACTTTATTGAAAAGATTGGTACTTATAGGAACTCATTCCGGTACAGGCAGGACTACCGGGGCACAACGTCTGGGCCGATCATCGAAGAAGTGGAACCCGATATCATCCATGGCGACCGCCGTTCGATGCGGCGTTATGACTGTGAACTGGAGTTGCGCTTCGAGTCCTGGAACAAACGCGGCACTGAGCTCCGGGGGCACGGCGTCACCTCCGATTTAAGCCGCAAGCACCTGCGTTTTCAAACAGAACAGCGGCCGCAGGTGGGCGACCGCATGGAAGCCCGTATCGCCTGGCCGTTCCTGCTGCAGAATGTTTGCCGGTTGCAGTTGGTGGTGCGGGGTCCGGTGGTGGCAGTAGGCGAGCGCGGAACCCTTGTGGGAATCGAGAGTTACGAGTTCCAGACCTGCGGGGAGCGATCGTTCGCCGGCGCTGAGCCGGTGGTCAGCAACTGGAGCGTAGGATAGGGGGCGCGCGTCGCCCAGGACTCCGCCCAATCGCGCGTAAGGACGCAACTCCGGCCAGCCGACCAGCCTTCCACATGCACTCTCTTGCCTTGCCGCTTCACCCGGTATACCGCCGTTGCCCCGTGTTCGGCGGCCAAAGCGGGCAGAGACCAGCCGGCAGCTTCCGACAAGATGTGGATCGTGCCTAAATAAGATACCGAGATCAGGTACTCGGAGGCGGCAGAGTCTAGCGCTTCCAACGCGGTATCGAGAATTTGCTCGGCATGCCGAATGAAGGTGTCCACACACCTCTCTTCGGCGAGAGCGCGAATTGTTTCGGAAGTTTTTCCCCCGTTTATTGCAGCGCTGGCAGCAGCATCATGACCCGCCGAATGTATTCCACGGTTTCGGGGATCGGGGGAATGCCGTTAACTTCGTTCACTTTGGCGGGGCCGGCGTTGTAGGCTCCCAGCGCTTTTGGCACATCGCCGCCATAATTCTGGAGCAATTGCTTCAGAAAACGCGCTCCCGCGTCAACGCTTTGGCCGGCATCGAAGGGGTCGTGAACGCCGAACTGAGTGGCGGTGGCCGGCATCAACTGCATGAGTCCCATGGCGCCTTTGGGAGAGAGTGCGCACGGGCGGAAGGCCGATTCCTGTTCCATCACGCCGCGCAACAGAGCGGGATCCAGGTCTTCGCGCTTGGCAGCTTCACCCACCAGCGAATCGACCTCGGTGGTCGGTAGAGGATCGCAGGCCGGAGCAGTGGCCGCGCTCAACGCGTCAGCGGCAAGAGGAGGGCCGGGCTTGGGAGGGGCTGACAGAAAGAACGATTGGCCGGCGGCGCGCGGCGGCACTTGCTTACGAACCGTCTCCCGCTGCGTCTCGAGGGACGCCTCCATTTGTGCAATGGCCCGCATTTGCTGAGCTAGGGCATTATCCTCAGGGACCTTCCCCGTAGCGGCGGCCGGCTTCTCGTCGGCGGCAACGGCCACGGAACCCGTCAACAGCAGAATGCCGCAAAAACTACCGATTCGCATGAAAAACGGCATAGAAAAACTCCTCAACTTCGTCGATATAGGGAATACGGTCGGGATTGTTTACTCCGCCGTGAGGGATTATGCAGATTGACCCCTTGAATTCGCTCAACGCGTTGCCGGCCGTAGAGCCGGTGCGCAACGAGGACCCGGCCACTACGCGGCAACTGGCTACGGCGGTGCGGGCGCTCAACCAGTCCGGGTTGTTTGGCCAGGACCGGCAGCTGCAATTTGCGCGCGATCCAAACACGAAGACGGTTGTCATCAGGGTCGTGCAGCCGAATACTGGCGAGGTCATCGACCAGATTCCACCGGAGACGGTACTCGAGGCTTTCAAAAGTTTAGGCCAGCCACAAGCTATGGGAATGAACGCATGACCGGAACGGCTTACCTCGAAGCGCACGTACTCGCCGCTGATCCGCTGGAACTGGTTTGCCTCTTGTACCAGCACGCCATCGATCAGGCGCGGGACGCCCGCCGGTACTTGGCAAGCGGACAGATTCCGGAACGCTGCAAGGCGATCACTAAGGCGATGGCCGCGATCGGCGAGCTCAGTAAGTCGCTGGACCACCAGGCGGGCGGCGCCATCAGCAGCAATCTGGAGCAGCTTTATTACTACCTGACGGTGCGGCTCATGGAAGCGAATTTGCGAAAAGACGACAAGGCTTTGGCCGAGGTGGAATCGCTCCTGGAAACGCTGGCGAGCGGCTGGAAGGAAACGCGGGCGCGCCAGACGGTCGCCTCCGAGGCTCTGGCGCCTGCGCCGGTGGAAGCGTGGCAGCCCGCCGGTGAAACCAGCAACGCGCACGCCTGGAGTGCGTGAGCCTCTCAAAAGCGACCTAAAGGCGCCGCTCTCTCCGGTCACGGTTCCTTAACTACCGAGCCGTGATCAGCGGGAGCGCTGTTGTTATTTTCAGGACTCAAACCAGCTGCTAACAGTTTGGCCATTCCGAAGCCGCCCTGCGCCGCCATGGACTGCGCAAACATCTCCTGTCCGTATTCCATCGCTGAAGATGCGGCGTCGTCCTGGTCCGTGCCCATCCAGCCGCCTTCGGAGTCGCTCATCGATTTCATCATTTGACCCAGCAGCAGAGCTTCAAATTGTTGCGCCGCGCTCAATACCTTGGCGGGATCGTCCTTAGCCTGAGGCGAAGTAGCGGACGAGAGCGTGGAGGCAGTGGATGGCAAGATAGGTGGCAACATAGGCTTAGATGACGTCCAACTCGGCTTCCAGTGCGCCGGCGCTTTTCAAGGCCTGGAGAATCGCGATGATGTCTCGCGGCGTGGAGCCGATCACACTTAAAGCCCGAACCAGCTCCTCGATGGTAGCGCCGTCCTTCAGGATGACGTCGCGGGCTTTCTCCTCTTTTACTCCCACATCCACCTGAGGTGTAGCCTGCGTCGTCCCGCCGCTCAATGGACCGGGTTGCGAGACGTTGAGCTGAGTCTGAACCTCGACGGTTAGGTTGCCTTGCATGATGGCCACCGGCGCAATGTGCACATCCTTCCCCATAATGATGGTGCCCGTGCGCTCGTTGACCACGATGCGGGACCTGTGGTCGGGATCGATCGTGAGCCGCTCGAGTTCAGAAACGAATTCAGTGGGCGTCTTCGCATATTGATCGGGCACGCCGACCGACACCGCACCCGCATTCTCGGCGCTGGCAATCGCACCGAACTTCTCGTTGACGGCGCTGGCAATGCGGGCCGCGGTGGTGAAGTCGGCTTCCCGCAATTGGAGCCGCAACGTGCCGCCCAGCTTCAGTGAAGGTCCGGCTCGTTCCACAATGGCTCCGCCCGGGATGCGGCCTACGGTTGGATGATTCACTTGTGAGCCATTTGCGCCTGAGCCCGCGATGAACCCGCTGATGACTGCCGGTCCTTGGGCCACGGCATAGACCTGCCCGTCTGGCGCCTTGAGTCCGGTCATCACCAGAATGCCGCCCTGGAGGCTTGTGCAATCGGCGATGGCGGCCACTGTAACGTCGATGTGCGAGCCAGGCAACGCGTAGGGCGGTAGCGTCCCTGTCAGCATCACAGCCGCGGTGTTCTTCACCTGGATGAGCGTGGGCGAGACCGAGACGCCCATGCGCTGCAACAGGTTGGTAAGGCTCTGCGCGGAGAAGATAGACTGCTGTCGATCGCCGGTTCCCTTCAGGCCTACAACCAGTCCATAGCCGACCAGTTGATTCTCGCGAACCCCCTCAATGGACACCAACTCTTTGAGCCGGATGGCCGCGTGACTCGAATTCCCAGCCAGCAACAGGCAGAACAGCGCCAGTTTCTTCATGGTTTTAGAAAGGCAGAATACCCATCAGGACACGCCAGAGAATGAAGGGGCGGCGCACGGCGTCGTTCACCACGCCTTTACCATCGATCTTCAGTTCCATCTGGGCGATCTGATCGGAGTTGATGGTGTTGGCGGTGCTGAGATCGGTGGGACGGACGATTCCGCGCACCGTCACCAGTTGGTGCTCTGAGTTCACATCCACTTCTTTGCTGGCCTCCACCACCAGGTACCCGTTAGGCAGAACGTGTGTGACGCGCGCGCTGAGGGTAGTGCTGAGTTGCGTGGACCGGCTGGTGGTGCCCTGTCCATTGAGCTGGCTTTGCGTCGTGGCATTGGCCAGGTTGTTGAGGGCTCCAGTGGGCTTACTCACCCCCCCGGCCGCGGCGACGCTGCTGGTTAAGCTGGACTGGCGTTGGGTCTTGGTGACGCCCTGCACCACGGCGGAAGCCTGCTCATTCACCAGGATGGTAATCAGGTCGTCTACCTGATTGGCCTTTACATCGCTTCCAAGATCGGTCAGCCGGGAAGTGGGGGCCCACAGCGACCCCACCGAGGCTTGCGTGGAAGCCGGTGCTCGGCTCATCGCGTCCCTCACGTATTGATCGAGCGGCGAAGGTTGGATCACCTTGGGTTTCTTCTCCTTGGCGCCAAGGCAGCCGACGGCAGCCAGGAGGACTATGGGAAGAAAGCGGTTTCGCATATCAGTTTCCGGGCGTAACGCCGACATCGATCGATGCTTTGTCCTTGCCCTCGACGCGAGCCTGAAAGATTCTGTTGCTGGTAGGGTTGCGCAGGGAGATGACTTCCCCGTGCCGTCCGTCCGATTCCGAGCGCGCGCGGAACGCCAGACGCATGCCGCCGCTGCGCACCTCCACATCCACCGGGTCGCCCCGGGCTACATCCGGCGGTGGGACCACCTGGCCGAGATGGACTTCCTTGCCGGCTGGAATGGTGCGGAGTGGCACCTGCCCGGCAATTTCGCCCAAGTTGCGTGCGATGTCGCCCGGCGCGGGAAATACGTCATTCATCTCCACTTTGACCATCTCCGGCATTATGGGCTGTCCGCGCTGGATCGTCTCCTTGGCAATCATGCGAGGGAGCCTGACCGACATCATGACTCTGGCCCAGATCGCGTATCGGTGGTTATCGCCGTAGACCACGTTGCCGCGCCAAATGGCCGCGGAGCGCTTCTCCGGAGTCGCGGGCACGCCCAGATCCTCATAGCGGAATTCGATGCGGCCGCGCGGAATTTCGTATAGGCTCGTCTCCAGAATGTCGATCTGAGCATCCGGATACGGCAGCGCCTTTTGCAGAGCTTCGAGAATGCGCCCGCGGTCGATGGGCTCCATGGCCCACTCGAAGCACAGGTCCTGCGGCTGGTCGATCTGCAGCGAATTCTTGCGGGCGAGCGCCGCGAGTTCGAAGGAACGGACCACTCGGCGAGCTCCGGGCATGGGCGCAGGCGCGATGGGGGCTTCGGGAGCCAGGCGCGCGAATACCGGGTACACCGGGACCAGGTCGTGTGCGGTGATCTGGTCGTGGTCCACTGCCACGCAGGGAGCGGTGTCTGCGGCGGCCAGCGGAACGATCGAAAGCAGAAAGGCGATGATTCGCGGCATGGTTAGCTTATTGGCTGATATTGTTGACTTGCTGGTACATTTCGTCGGCGGCCTTGACTACTTTGGAGTTGGCCTCATAGGCGCGTTGCGCCTGAATCAGGTTGATAAATTCATCCACGATGCTTACGTTAGATTGCTCGGTGTAGCCTTGTAGGAGCGTTCCCAGGCCTTCCTGGCCGCCGGGGTTGGCGATTACCGGACTGCCGGAAGCATCCGTGGGCATATAGAGGTTGGTACCGATGCTGTTCAAGCCGGACGGGTTCTGGAAACCGGCGAGCTGGATCTGGCCGGATTGCTGGAGGGAGCTTTGGTTCGGCAGCGTATAGCTGACGGTTCCGTCCTGTGCGATGGAGATGGTCTGGGCAGCCTGCGGGATCACGATAGCGGGCTCGAGAGGATTCCCGTCGAGCGTCACCATATTGCCGTTCTTATCGAGGTGAAAGGAGCCATCACGCGTGTAGGCCAGGTTGCCGTCCGGCTTACGAATCTGAAAGAATCCGGCGCCTTGAATCACGACGTCCAGCGGGTTGCTGGTACTGGAAAAACTTCCCTGTGTGAAGATAATTTCGTTGGAAGCGGCGCGCGTTCCCAGGCCGAGCTGCAATCCCGTCGGCACGATGGTTTGCTGTCCCGCCGCGGCCCCGGGCTGTACCATGCTCTGATAGAGCAGGTCCTGAAACTGAGCGCGCCGCGACTTATAGCCTGTCGTGTTGGCGTTGGCGAGGTTGTTGGCGATATTGTCGACGTTGAGTTGCTGGGCCGTCATTCCACTGGCGGCGCTGTACAGAGCGCGGATCATTTTCTGTTTCTCCTATGTCGGGATGCGAGCGACTTCCGAGATTGCTTTCTCATTCATATTTGTGTTGAGCGTGATCGCCTTCTGCAACATTTCAAACTGGCGCATCATCCCGACCAGGCGCATGGCGGACTCGGGAACCACCACGTTGGAGCCTTCCGTTCTGCCCTGCTGCACTTCGACATCGGTTGCCGGGACCGGTTTGTTCTTGAGATCTGTATTTTGGAAAACGGCGCCGCTCATTTTCTTAAGCGAGTCCGTCGATTTGAAGTCGACGATTTCGATCTGCCCCAAGGGTTGGCCGTTCTGACTCACTGTGCCGTCCTTGGCGATCTCGATGGGACTTCCGGCGGACACGCTGATGGTGCCTCCTCCGGCGCTCCGCAGCTTGTAGCCCTCGCCGGTGATCAGTTCACCGTTGGGCGCGACTCTCAGACTGCCGTTGCGCGTGTATAGCTCGCCGCCTGGGCCGTTGACTGCCAGGAAGCCATGGCCAGAGAGCGCAATGTCCAGCGGGCTTCCCGTGGTCTGTAAAGTCCCTTGACTGAAATCGGTCCATTGCTTGTTAACTACCGGTAACGCGCTAAGAAAATCGCCGCCCCCGGCGGGGTCATCGGCGTTGGAAGAGGTGAACAACCCGTAGAACTCGCGGTCGCTCTTATATCCGGAGGTGCCGGCGTTGGCCAGGTTGTTGGCCAAAAGCGATAGCGAATCCATTCGGGTTTGCAAACCACTCGTGGCTGCTACTGAAAGTGGATCCATAATTTACCGGTGTCGATCGGGCGATACTCGCGAGAGGTAAAGCAACTGGCGGTCCAAAGAAAACCCGATAAGAATGCTAGAAAAGCGCTGCTGGCGCGTCGATGAGAGAGACGAGCAAGGTCGGTTTTCGTCAACGCTTTGACAACCGCGCTTGACTCGTCAAAAGCCCAACACGCTATCGCTTCGTTCATCTCGTTGAAATGAGTAGCGCTGCGTTTTGGCTTCCGATCTGCATTTGCTCGACGCCGTGAGCCCAACTGCCGCTCTCAGCGGCCTTAGCCCAACGGTCGGCGATGCCCAGGTCCTCCTCGCTCCGGATTCCACGGCATCGCCGGACGCAGGTGCTTTCGGAAAGCAATTGCAGGATGCATCCGCAGTCCTGCCCATTCCTGGTTTCGCGGGTCGATCGATTGGCCCCCGGAATCAAGACTCGAGCCAAAAGGATTGGAATGGCTTCTCTCTTCCGGTGATGCCGATTGCCAGCGTGAACCAGGTTTCCTTGCCGCTTACCTTTTCTCTGCCGGCCGGTGCAATTGAGGTGCAGCCTGTTCCAAATACGCTAGCCGACAGTTCAGCTCTCACGGAAGCCAACCCCACACCATCGCAACCACAGACTGCCCAGGAGCCGATCGTTGCGCTGCAGGGGCAGCCTCAGATCGAACTGGATTCAGTCGCAAAACCGGCCAGCGTTGCGCCGAGCGCTTCTCTGATCGATAGCGCCCTTCCGAACCAGATGGTTGGGGACGTCTCCACACAGACTGTGGTCACACCCGCCGACGATGTCTTGCCGCAAAGCCCACTCCCTAACGCTCGTGGTCCTGTAACAGAGCCGCGCGTAGTAACAGAACCACGACCGTTAGGGAGTGGTCTTCCGGGACGTCTGGCGCTCCAGGTTCAAATGCCAGGAGCTACTCAGGAACTGGTCAAGCAAGCCGGGCCCGATGCCGCCATCAACGCAGCAGCGCCAACCGCGCAAACGCAGCCGCCCGCTGCAACCGATGCCACTACGCAACCGGCTGTTTCCATTTTGAGTGCAGTCACGTTGCCCAAGCCTGAGGAACCAGCGCTGCCAAGCGTCGCGACTCAACAGGCTGTGGGGACGCCCCAGGCTCCGGTGCCGGTCGCCGTTAGTCCACAGGAGGACGTGCCAGTTCGGCCACCGAGAGGTCTATTCGGCCCTCTCGCAACTGTGACACCGAAGGCTGACCAGCCGGAAGTGAGTCACCCGGCCAATTGGGCGCCGTCTGCGATCTCGTCGGCTCCGCTCAATCCGTCTCTCGCGGTTGCCCCATCAGGCTCCAACCAGCTGGCATCGCAGCCGCCGGTACCATCCCCGCAGTCCAAGCAGCCCACGGCTCAGCCCGGCTCGCAAAACCCGCAACCTATCCAAACGCAGCCGGATACGATCTCACAGGCAGCAGCTCCGCCCGTTGCGCAGCCGGTTTCCGGAGAGCTGGCGTTCGCAGTAAAAGTCACGCCCCAAGAATCCGTGGATCCCGTGACCGCGTCCGCCGATATCGCCAAACAGCCGGTTACCACCTCCGCGGCGCAGGTCGCGCCCATCAAGGAATTGCACCGCACAGAGGACAATGCCGGCTTGGCGGATGGCGCTTCGCAACACGAAACCGCGCACGAGACGCCTCTTGCGGCGGCGGCCCCGGTGCTGGCCGAAAAGCCGGCCGTTCCACCCATTGCCGCTGGCGAGACGCAAACTGCAACTGCGAACCACACCAACGCCGCCGAAGCGGCGCAGATGAACGCGACCCCTGAAGCCAAGCCGACCCAGCCCCTGAAGCAGCTTTCAATACAGGTTGGCCAGGAACAGCAGAGAGTCCAGGTGCAGATGGTCGAGCGTGGCGGAGAACTGCAGGTAGCGGTGCGCACCGCCAACCCCGATTTGGCCCAGGGCTTACGCCAGGGCATCTCCGACCTGGTGGGGCAACTGCAACAGAACGGATTTCACGCCGATGCGTGGCGCCCCGGTGCTTCCGCCGGTACGACGCCCGCGGCCGCCGAAAAGCCTCAAACGGAGGCTGGACCGCAATATAACCAATCACAATCTCAGTCCGGCTCGCAGCAGGATCGCCAGCAAGGAAACCAAAACCCATCCCGCCGTCCGCAATGGGTCGAGGAGTTGGAAACGACTTCCGCGGGCAGCGGAGAACGAATCGCAGGAGAAACTTATGGCATCAGCCGTTAATGCTCTTTCCAATTTGACCAGCTCGGGTGCGCCCTCGCAGTCGAGCCAAACATCAAGTACCACCGACCCCGCTCCCACGGAGCAGATGTTTCTGCAATTGTTGGTGGCGCAAATGAAGAACCAGGATCCTACGGCTCCACAAGATCCCACCCAATTCGTGACGCAGCTATCGCAATTCAGCGAAGTCGAGCAACTCGTCGCCATTCGCGCAGACGCTGACAAGGTTGCGGGCGTCAGCCAGAATAACGGTGCGGGTACCGGGCAGACCAACTCGACTGGCCAGACCACGAATTCCAACACAACCCAGACCACAACAATTCAACCCTAAGACAAAGGACGAATATCATGTTTAGCTCATTTACTACTGCACTCTCCGGACTCAATGCCAACTCAACGGCAATCGACATCATCGGCAATAATTTAGCTAACCTCGACACCACTGGATTCAAAGCGGACAGCGTTGAATTCTCAGATTTGATGAGTCAGCAGCTAGGCGCCAGCGCCAACAGCGCCGTCGGCCTGGGCGTCGCCCCCGCCCAATCAGTCATGCAGTTCCAGCAGGGCTCCATCCAACAGACCGGTGGCGCGCTGGATGCGGCGATCAGCGGCAACGGCTTGTTTGTGGTGCATGACAATACTGGGCAGCAACTGTACACCCGCGCTGGTAACTTCAGTCTGGGTGCTGATGGCAGCCTGCTGACCGCCACCGGGGAGCACGTGCAAGGTTGGCTTGGCACGGCTGGAGTGGTGAACCTCACGGCGCCGGTCGGCAATATTTCAGTTCCACTCACGGGTGTTGTACCGGCCAAGGCCACCACTGCGATTTCCATCAACGCCAACTTGGATTCTGCCGCCGCAGCAGGCGCAGCGTCAGCCAATTTTTCCGCTCCCGTGCAAGTCGTGGACTCCCAAGGCGGACAACACACTCTCACCTTCTCCTTCACGAATACTGGGGTAAACAAGTGGAGCTACGCCATCACCATCCCGGCCGCGGACCTGGTGGCCGGCGGTACCACCACCCTGGCTACGGGAAATCTGGTTTTTAACGGCGCGGGCCAATTGACTACCCCGGCCGCAGGCGCTCCCGTTGCAGTGAATGTCGCCGGTCTGGCCGATGGCGCCAACAACATGGCCATGAACTGGAACCTCTACGACCCAAACAACAACGGCTTTCTCACGCAATTCGCCCAAAACTCGGGTGTATCCTCAACCACTCAGGACGGGCTCACCGCTGGTGAGATCGTCAACATCAACATGGGCCAGAACGGGGTCCTTCTCGCCAACTACTCCAACGGCCAGCAACTTCCGGTGGCCCAACTGGCATTGGCTAATATTCAGAACCCGGAGACGCTGGTGTCGGTGGGCGACAACAATTTGAAAGCTACTGCGGACACCGCCACGCCGGCCGTTGGGACCGCCGATAGCGGAGGCCGCGGCCAAGTGGTAGGCGGAGCGCTGGAAGGTTCCACAGTAGACATCGCGCAGGAATTCACCATGCTCATTGCGGCCCAGCGCAGCTACGAAGCGAATGGCAAAGTGATCACCACCAGCGATCAGATGCTGCAAACCCTCATCCAGCTCAAGCAATAGGGCTCGCGATGGAATCGATGCAACAGGCGCTCAGCGTTCTGCTGGTGCTCGCGCTGCTGGGAGCAACCTTGTGGTGGTTGCGCCGCAGGGGTCTGGCCGCCTTCGCGTTCAAAGGGCCGGCAGGGGGCCGGCGAAAATCCATCCAGGTGATCGAGAGGCTGGCGCTCACTCCCCAGCACTCTCTTCACTTGGTAAAGGTGGAGCACCGCACCATGTTGATCGCAGCCTCGCCTGCCGGTTGCTCCATCCTCGAAGGTTTCAGCGAACCGGCCGAAGAAAGGATCGATACGCGATGATGCGAATCGCCCGATCGTTCTTTCTGGCTCTGGCGGCAGCGCCGCTGTTTGCCGCTCCCGCTGCCTCCACTTCGGTGATGGGCATCAACCTCGGAAAAGGCGGAGAGACCGTCAGTCTGCCGATGCAGATCATCATCCTGATGACGCTGCTGACGCTGCTGCCGGCCGTGGTCATGTCCATCACTCCGTTTCTACGCATTGCCATCGTGCTGCATTTTTTGCGGCAGGCGCTCGGTACGCAATCAACGCCGTCTAATCAGGTGTTGGTCGGCATATCGCTGTTCCTGACGATTTTGGTAA
The DNA here is from genome assembly GCA_035948775.1 of Bryobacteraceae bacterium. Classification (GTDB taxonomy): domain Bacteria; phylum Acidobacteriota; class Terriglobia; order Bryobacterales; family Bryobacteraceae; genus PSRJ01. The sequence goes on along the minus strand of DASZIV010000104.1, from coordinate 103,859 downwards.
TCCAGCCGGTGGCCATGGATATGTATCACCAGGGCTGGGAGCCGCTGCAGAATAACCAGATCACATCGGCGCAAGCCTTCGACGCCGGCGCCAAGCCTCTCAAGACGTTCCTGCTGCGGTTCGCGCGCGAAAAGGACGTCAAGCTATTTCTGGAAATGTCTCACTCCCCCGCTCCGCGCACACCCGACGACCTGAACCTGAACGTGCTCATTCCGGCGTACATCATTTCCGAACTGAAAGCGGGCTTTCAAATTGGGGCCGTGCTGTTCCTTCCATTTCTAATCATCGATCTGGTGGTGGCCTCGGTCACCCTCTCCATCGGTATGGTGCAACTGCCGCCGGTGATGATTTCCGCGCCGTTCAAGATCTTGCTTTTTGTGCTGGCCGACGGCTGGAACCTGGTGCTCGGTTCGTTGATGAAGGGATTCTACGCATGACGCCGGATTCTGTGATTCCCATTCTGCGGCAGGCCCTGATGATGGCCTTCTGGCTAAGCGCGCCGCTGCTGCTCGTCGGCTTCGTCGCCGGAATCGTGATGAGCCTGGTCCAGATCGTCACTTCCATCCAGGACGCCGGATTCAGCACCATCCCCCGCCTGGGCGCATTTCTCGCAACGCTCTTGCTGGCGTTGCCGTGGATGCTGACCAAAATTACCAGCTACACCATCCTGCTCTTCGGGGACCTGGGCCGCTATGGGCGGTGAGCTGGTTCTTTCCACCGCCACGCTGCTGGGCTTTCTGGTGACGCTGGCGCGAGTCTCCGGCGTCTTCGTCTTCGTTCCGCTGCCAGGCATGACGTCCGGTTTTGCCATCGCTCGCACACTCCTTTCGCTGAGTATGACCGTGGCGCTGTTTCCTTATTGGCCGCAAGTGCCCGGGGAACTTTCGGCCGGCTTGCTCATGGTCTGGCTGCTTTCGGAAGCGGCTCTGGGAATCGGTATCGGCCTCACGGTCGCGTTCGTAACGGAAGGGTTCAACGTGGCGGCGCAAGTTATGGGGCTGCAAGCGGGCTATGCGTACGCGTCTACCATCGATCCCAACACCCAGGCCGATTCGACCGTCCTGGTGCTGCTGGCACAACTGGCGGCGGGCCTCCTGTTTCTCACCATGGGCCTCGATCGCGAGGTGATCCACCTTTTCGTGCGTAGCATGCAGTTGGCGCCCCCCGGGTCCTTCGTACTTTCGCCTGGCGTGGGCCGGCAGTTGCTTTCCATGGGAAGCACGATGTTTTCAACCGGCGTGCGGCTGGCGTTGCCGGTGGTCGCGATCCTTCTGCTGGTGGACATTTCATTGGCGCTGCTGGGGCGTGTGAATTCCCAGTTGCAACTGCTGACGATCGCGTTCCCCGTAAAGATGATGGTGGGGCTGGCAGTGATTGGCTGGCTCATGCTCTTGATCCCAACCCTTCTCCGGAGCGGCAGCGCGACGGCCTTCTCCATGAGCCGGATGTTGCTGGCGCGATGAAGCATGGCTGACCAAGGCCAAAAAACAGAGCAGGCTACTCAGCGGCGCATCAAGAAAGCGCGCGACGAAGGCAACTTTCCGTCCGCTCGGGTCTTCATCGGCGCGCTGCAGTTCCTGGCTTTTGTGGCGATCGTGCACTCCTGGGGCCCTCAATGGATAACCACGATCCACCAGACCCTGGCTGGGCTGCTCAACCACTCGCTCCAGCCGCAATTGGACGCCAACTCCCTGTTCGGGCTGACCCTCCAGCTGGTGAAGGCAACCGTGTTCCCGCTAGCCATCATGGGCGGTGCGCTTTTGGTAGTCACGCTGGCGGCGCAGTTATTGGTGACCAGGTTCGGTGTCAGCCTGCACAAGCTCGCGCCCGATTTCAAGCGCCTCAGCCCCCTGGCGCGTCTGAAGGAATTGCCTCGGCAAAACATTCCCTCCGTGCTGCAGGCCATGGTCATGCTTCCGGTGTTTAGCGCGTCTGTCTACTTTCTGGTACGCGACAATTTCACGGTCTTCCTCACCCTGCCGCTGCGAAGTGCGCTGTCTGGTGCGGTTGAGGTGGGCCGCGCGCTGGAATCGCTGTTGTGGAAGGCATCGGCCCTCTTTCTTATTTTCGGTTTGGTCGACCTGTTCCGCCAGAAGCGGCGCTATTCGCAGGATCTGAAGATGAGCAAGCAGGAAGTGCGCGACGAGCTCAAGGAGGTGGAAGGCAGCCAGCTCATGAAGATGCGGATCCGGCGCATCCGCCGCGATATGGCCCGCCGGCGCATGATGCACGAGGTGCCCAAAGCCACCGCCGTGATCGTCAACCCGACGCACTATGCGGTGGCATTGAAATACGAAATGAGTGGCCAAGGCGCGCCCAGGGTTGTTGCTAAAGGCAAGAACTACCTGGCGCTGCGCATCCGGCAAAAGGCGATTGAGGCGCAGGTGCCGCTGATCGAAAATCCGCCCCTGGCGCAGGCCCTGTACAAGTCGGTAGACGTGGGGCAAGAGATCCCAACGCAGTTCTACCGCGCCGTGGCGGAAATCTTAGCGTACGTTTACAAGCTCATGAATGGCAGGTAGTACCACCCCGACACAGAACCGCGGCCGAAAGGGAGCGGGCACTTAGCGAGGAGTAGAGGCAGTGGCAGACAACAAAGCAGTCGCGACACTAAAACAATTTCCGGGTCTGGGCCTCGTCAACTGGCGGGAGATCGGCGTGCCCCTGGCGGTGCTGGGAGTCGTGATCGCGCTGATCACGCCCATGCCCCGCTTCCTGCTCGACATCCTCATCGTCACCGACATCATGATGTCCGTCGTCGTGATGATGGTCGCCATGTATATCCGCAAGCCGGTCGAGTTCAGCGTATTCCCCACCACCTTGCTGTTGCTCACGTTGTTCCGGCTGTCGCTGAATGTCTCCTCCACGCGCCTGATTCTGATGAACGGAAACACCGGCACCTCTGCGGCCGGCGACGTCATCCAGGCATTCGGGAATTTCGTGGTGGGCGGGAACTACATCATTGGCGCGGTCATCTTCCTGGTGTTGATCGCCATTCAGTACGTGGTCATCAACCACGGCGCGGTGCGTATTTCCGAAGTGACTGCCCGCTTCACCTTGGACGCTCTGCCGGGCAAACAGATGTCCATTGATTCTGACCTGAGCTCCGGACTCATCGATGAACACGCTGCGCGCGCGAGGCGAAAACAACTCGCCAGCGAAGCAGAATTCTACGGCGCGATGGACGGCGCCTCGCGTTTCACCCAGCGCGATGCAATTGCCGCCATTATCATCACCGGCATCAACATTGTGGCTGGATTTCTGATTGGCGTCCTGCAGCACGGCATGGACTTGAGCCGTGCCCTGGAAACGTACACCGTGCTGACCATCGGCGACGGCCTGGTGACCGTGATCCCCGCCCTGATGATCTCGATCTCCGGCGGTTTAATCGTGACCCGTGCCAGTTCTGACGAGAGGCTGGGAACCGATTTCGGGATGCAGCTCTTCGGCAATCCACAGCCCCTCCTTCTGGCCAGCGGCGTGTTGCTGGTGCTGGCCCTCTTTCCGGGCCTGCCCACGGTGCCATTTCTGGCGATGGGCGGAGGGCTCGGCGTAGTCTCGTGGAACATGCGCAAGAAAGAGGAGGCCGCCACCAAGCATGCCAACGAGGTGATTAAGCCCGCTGCGGCGAAGGAGAACGTGGAGGGGCTTCTGCGCGTGGAACCGCTCGCCATTGAAATGGGATTGGGTGTGGTGAAGTATGTGGCAGGCGGGCAGGAATCGCCCCTAATCAAACGGATATCGGGAATCCGGAGGCAGCTCGCCACCGAGTTGGGATTCCTGCTTGGACCCGTTCGTATCATCGACAACATCGCTCTGAAGGCCCACGAGTACGTCATTCAGCTCAAGGGCGCGGAAGTGGGGCGTTACGAACTGGCCGCCGGCTGCGAGTTGGCTATCCCGGTAGGACCGGTGGAGACCGCGCCGGAGGGCAAGCCGACCCACGACCCGGCTTTCGGGATGACTGGCTGGTGGGTGCCTTCCGATGCTGTGGATCGCGCGCGGCGCTCCGGGTTTACCGTGGTCGATCCCGTCAGTGTTATCGGAACGCATCTCACCGAAGTTATCCGCCGCTACGCCCACGAACTACTCTCGCGGCAGGATACCAAGAAGATCCTGGACCGGGTGGCTATCGACCATCCCAAGGTCATCGAGGATTTGGTACCCAAACTGCTTCCCCTCGCAGCGGTGCAGCGCGTGTTGCAAAATCTGTTGCGGGAACGCGTGTCGATTCGCGATTCCGTCACCATACTGGAATCGCTTGGCGAAGCCGCCGTCACCACCCGCAATGCCATACTGCTCACCGAGTACGTGCGTCAATCCATGCGGCGTATCGTGGTCAAGCCATTCGTCAACGGCTCCGGCGAGTTGCCGGCTTATTTGCTGGATGCCTCGCTTGAGCAGATGGTGGAATCGGCCGTGGAACACGGCGAGCAGGCGAGCCATCTGACGTTGAATCCCAATGCTTTGCGCGAAGTGCTGCGGCGTTTGGGGCAGAAGCTTGGCAATCCGGAAGCTCCCGTCGCTGTAATCGCCAGCACGGCATCGCGCTACTTCTTCCGGCAGATCGTGGAGACGTCCATGCGCAATGTGTTTTTCCTTTCGCACAACGAAGTGCCGAGCGAGATCAAGATTATTTCCCTGGGGGTGATCCAGTAACATGCTTGTGAACGAAACGGGCCCCAAGCTCTTCGTGAAGTCCTTTTTTGCCTCATCGATGGAAGAAGCAATGGAGTTGGCGCACGCCGAAATGGGCCCGGACGCGCTTTTGCTCAACTCGCGCGAGGCGCCCCCCGAAGCCGGGCATCAAGGCGCATATGAGGTAGTGTTCGGCACGCGGCCCCCATCCCAGGCGCTGGCGCTGTGCCCCGCCGATTCCGTGGAAGATCTCCGAAAACGCATGGAAGAGCTGCGCAATATGGTGGAGCGCATCGGCGCCACCCGCCATCCCGCGCTGGCCGGCGCCGTTTCCGATGGGCTGCTGGAGGCCGGTGTGGATTCCACTCTAGCGGTGGAAATTGAAGTAGCGGTGCAGCAGCGTCTGCGCACCGATGGCCTCATTCCCATGGGCCGTCTGAAACGAACGCCGGACTGGGACCAGGCGATCGTGCGTCGCCACACGGCCGCCGAAATCGAGGCTCGCTTTGACGTAGCGCCGCAACTGGGACGGATCGCCGCCCTGGTGGGCCCCCCGGGCACCGGCAAGACCACCTGCCTGATCAAACTGGCGATTATCTACGGCCTAGCCAACCGGCGTCCGGTGCGTTTGATTTCGATCGATAACTACCGCATCGCGGCAGCGGCGCAGTTGCAGACGTATGCCGAAGTGCTAGGCGCGCCCTTCACCCTGGTGGAGACCGCCACAGCATTGGCGCACGCCGTGGAGGCCGCGCCGCCAGAGGCTCTGGTGCTCATCGACACTCCGGGCTATGCGGCCGCCTCGGTGGAGGAGTCGGGCGCGGAGCTGGCTCGCTTCCTTGCCACTCGTCAAGATATTGACATCCACTTAGTTTTGACAGCTTCCATGCGGCTGGCGGACTTGCGGCGCGCCGTCGATCGCTACGAAGCCTTCCGCCCGGCCAAACTGTTATTCTCCCGCCTGGACGAAACAGACTCTTCCGCGGCAATGTTTTCCGAGGCGGCGCGCACCGGACTGCCTCTCTCGTTCTTCTCCACCGGCCAGCTAGTCCCGGAAGATATGGAACCCGCCACTAAGGAGCGTGTGACTCGGCTGTTGGTACCGCAATTGCCACAAGCTTGCGAAGCAGTCGCGTAAACATGCATGGCAGTTACTCCGGCCGACTATCGTCCGGCATACGACGAGGCGACCACACTCCGCAGGGAAGCGCTGGTAATGCAGCACTTGCCACAAGTACGCCTGATCGCACGGCGCATCCACGAACGCCTGCCGTCCTACATCAGCCTGGACGACCTCGTCTCCACCGGTGTGATCGGCTTGCTGGCCGCTATCGATAATTTTGACGCCTCCCTGAACGTCCAGCTCAAGACCTACGCCGAACGCCGGATTCGCGGCGCCATCATGGACAGCCTGCGCGAGCTGGATTGGGCGCCCCGCGAAACCCGCAAGAAATCCAAAGTTATCGAAGCGGCTATCCACAAAAGTAAACAGCGTTTAGGCAGAGAACCAGCCGAAGAAGAAATTGCCGCCGAGCTGGGAATCGAGCACGCGGAATATCAGCGGTGGCTGGGAGAAATTCAGGCGATCGATCTTCAGGCTTTGGAATACGTCAATTCTGACGGCGGCAAGTCCGATCTCTTGCGTGTAATTCCCGATCAGGAAGAGAACTGGCCCTCGCATGTGGTGGAGCGCTCCGAATTGGAGCGGATTTTGGCGCTTGCTATCGAGCGTATGCCCAAGCTGGAGCGCACCGTTCTCAACCTGTACTACTTCGAAGAGCTGAGCCTGGCGGAAATTTCCAAAATCGTGAAGCTGCATCTGTCCCGCGTGGCGCAGTTGCGTGTGCAGGGAGTGCTGCGCCTGCGCAGCCATTTAGAGCGCGTGTGGAACGGCAGCCCGGGGAGAAAACATTGACCACGCCGTCACAAGAGCCCGCGGGCGCGCTCGATCTGCTCATGGACATGGAGATCCCCATCCAGGTCCGCTTCGGCAAGACCGAGATGGTGTTGCGGGAGGTGCTGACTCTCGGGGATGGTTCGGCGGTGGAATTCCACCGTCCGCCCGAGGAGCCGGTGGAGATCCTGGTTAACGGACGAGTGGTAGCCTGGGGGACCGTCGTCGCGATCCAGGGCAATTATGGGGTGCGGGTCACGGAAGTTGCCGGCCCGTTGGAAGCCCCGAAAGCGGGAGGAGAAGAGCGATGAATTTGGAATGGATCCTGAATCCACTCACCATTTACGGAGTGGTGGCAGTAGCGCTGCTAGCCTGTTTGGCATTGAGCTTGGGCACGAAGCTGGAACTAGTGCGGGCACGGCGCGCGGCTGCGGAAACGCAAAAAGCCGCTGCCAAAAAGATCGAAGAGATGGAACGGTCGATGGGAAAAATTGCCGATCAAGCCGCGCAAGCGCAGCCGGGCGGACCCATTCGCCATTCGATCAACCTCACGAAACGAGCGCAGGCGCTGCGCATGAGCCGGCGCGGCGAATCGCCCGAGAGCATCACTGCGGCTTTGGCGGTTCCCCGGAATGAGGTGGAACTGCTGTTGAAGGTCCAGGGTATTGTGGAACCCCGGCAATAACTCAAAAGCCCCCTACCTCGTGATCCCCACCTGGCTCAGCAGCCACGCGTACTCAAAAGCGGTATCGTGCAGGCGGTCATACCGGCCGCTGGCGCCGCCGTGGCCCGCCGGGTCCATCTTGATCTGGAGCAACAGAGGACGGCTATCGGTCTTCAAAGTGCGGAGCCTCGCCACATATTTGGCCGGCTCCCAGTACATCACCTGACTATCGTTGAAGCTGGTAGTCACCAGGATGGCCGGGTACGCGCGCTTCTCCAGGTTATCGTAAGGGCTATAGCTCCTCATGTAATCGTAAGCGGCCTTCTCGTTGGGATTACCCCACTCCAGATACTCGCCCGTAGTCAGTGGCAGGGTGGCGTCCATCATGGTGTTCATCACGTCGACAAACGGCACGCCGAAGTGTACGGCTTTGAAAAGGTCGGGCCGCATGTTGACCACGGCGCCCATCAACAAACCGCCGGCGCTGCGGCCTTCAATCACCAGGCGGTCCGGGGACGTCCATTTCTTCTGGATCAAAAATTCGGCGCAATCGATGAAATCGAAGAAGGTATTCTTCTTCTTCATGAGCATGCCGTCCTGGCGCCACTGTTCGCCCATCTCGCTGCCGCCGCGGACATGGGCAATGGCGTAAACCATGCCCCGATCGAGCAGGCTCACCCGGTCGCTGGAAAATGTGGGCGGCGAACTGAGCCCGTAACTGCCGTAGCCGTACAGGAAGAGCGGCGCTTTCCCATCGCGCGCGACACCCTTCTTGTATACGATCGAAACCGGCACTTTGACGCCATCGCGGGCCGTGACCCACACGCGCTCGCTCGCGTATTGCTTCGAGTCGTACCCGCCTAAAACCTCTTGCTGCTTTCGCAGCATGGATTTGCCCGTACTCACGTCGTAGTCGAAAACGCTGGCAGGAGTAACCAGGCTCTGGTAGTTGTACCGATACATGTGGGATTCGTAATCCGGCGTGCCGCCCGGGAATACCGAATACACCGATTCCGGATAGGTGACCTCCGCCCACGCGCCGGTCGTGAAACTATGAATGCGCAGGTGGTCTAGTGCCTCGCCCCTCTCCACCGACACAGCGAAGTCTTGGAACACGTCGATATCCTGGATGCGCATGTTGTCGCGGTGCGCTACGAACGTCTTCCAGTTCTTCTGCGCTGGGTCGCTCACCGGCGCCGTCTCGATGGCAAAATTCGGGCCGCTCCGGTTGGTCCGAATGTAGAACAGCCCTTCGCGATGGTCCAGGTAATAACGATGACCTTTTTCGCGCGCCCGAAATATCGCGAAGTGGCCCGAAGGCTGGTCGGCGCGCAGGTAGCGCACTTCGGATGTATCCGTGGCCTCGCTCTGCACGAACAGATATTTCAGATCTCGGGTTTTGCGGACCTCCTCCAGGTCGTATAGCTCGTCCTTTTCGTGGTACAGCTCTTCGAACTTCGCGCTACCCAAAACGTGACGCCACAGCCTGTCACTGCGTTTGGTGACGGGGTCTTCGGTCACCAGAAACAAAGTCCGATTATCCGCGCCCCAGGCCACCGAAGTGACACGTTCGGTAGTGTCGGGCAGAGTCTTTCCCGTGCGCAGGTCCTTCACCTGTAGGGTGAACTGGCGGAAGCCGACGTAGTCGATGGTATAGGCAACCATGTTCTGATCGTCGCTCATTTCGAAATTGCCCAGTCCTACAAATTTCTTGTCCTTGCCGAGTTCGTTGAGATCGAGCAGCACCTCCTCGGGCGCTTCCATGGAGCCTTTTCGGCGGCACCGGATCGGATACTGCTTTCCTTCCTCGGTCCGCGAATAGTACAGGTAGCCCCGGCGCGGCGTGGGCACGGAAAGATCGGTCTGTTTGATGCGCCCCAACATCTCCTGGTAGAGCGCGTCCCGGAACGGCTCCAGTTGCCTGGTCATAGCCGCGGTGTACGCGTTCTCCGCTACCAGGTACCGGGTCACCTCAGGGTTGGACTTCTCACGCAGCCAGAAATAGTCGTCGACAACAGTGGAACCATGCCGCACCTCGCGATGTTCGACGCGCGGTGCTGTGGGTGGCGTTTGGGCCGCAACCACCATGGCAATGAAGAATCCGAGCAGGATCACGTGACCGAAACACGTCATGCAGACAGGCTACTACGGGTAGAGCGGCGCTACAACGGCGCGCGCAGATTAGCTTGAGCCTGTTTCTAGGCTTTTGAATACCGCGCGTTGCGAGTCACCGCATGTGTCCGTCGCCCGCCGGGGCCAACTGCGCCGGTACAGGCGCCTCTACATCCTTGAATACCGCCGTGCTATCGGAGGTTTCCGGCATCACCGGGAACTTGAAGCCGCATTGCGGACAAGGCTCGGCAAGCACCTGCTGCTCCTGATGAAGATCATATGCCTTGTCTGAGATCAGGGCGCAACACGGGCACACCCGAATGAGCCGCGTGTTCTTCAGTTCGAAGTTGGTGATGATGTCTTCCATGATTGCCCCACTCCGAACCGCCCACGCTTTGGCCTGCTTGTGATAGGTGTTCATATGCCAGTCTTTGAGAGCTTCAAAGCTCGTCCAGAGACTGATTTCGTTGTACCAGGAGGGATCTTTTGGATGAACCCACCATGTTAGATGTAAGAACCCTGGTAGCGTCTTTAGCTGGTTGCGCACCTCGCCAAATAGCAACTTAAACTTCTCGTAGCCGTCGGGGCTAGAGAACCGTACTCGCTGCATGCTCTGATAGATGGCCATGAATCTCCTTGGTTGTCAAAAATCCAGACGAAGCGCTAATTGCCCGGTCCGGTTGCCTCCCTGACCTGCCGTTTGCGCCGACTGTAGAGCGCCGAAGGTTTCAGGGCTGCTGACGTTGCTGGCCGGCGGCGCAAAATTTGTGTGATTCAAAGCGTTGGTGAACGTCGATTCAAAACGTAGCCGGGCGCGTTCCGTGATGGCAAAGGTCTTCGACAAGCCCGCGGAAACGGCAATCGTTCCGGGACCCGGCAGGATCCCGACGCCCGCATTCCCGATTCGCCCGGCGTTCGCCGGCGTTGGTGCAAACCCGTTGATATTCCACAAGACACCGCTGCCTGGGGAACTCGTGCTTCCAACTGCATCGGGCCGCGCTGTTATGCCGCCCCGCCCAACGATATCGGTGTTCGACTGATCCTCGGTGGGGCTAATGGTAGGCGTGAGCCAAGGCCCGCTCTGTAATAGAGTGACCGTGTTCAAATTCCAGCCACCCAATAACGCGTTTGCAACCTTGGATTTGCTGGTCCACTCGCGACCGGGACCAAACGGTAATGCATATGTACCAGTCAGCAAGAAGCGTTGCCTGGGCATACCCGCCACATTTCCGCGCGCTGCCCGGAGATTGAATTGATCGTAGGAGGGTGTAAAAAGGAGGTTCTCCGAAGAAAAGCCGCCGGGCGCATCGCCCTGAGCATCACTAATGTTGTGAGCCAAAGTGTAGTTAGCCTGAAAGTATAGCCCGTGCGCTGTTCGATGCGTGGCTTCGAGCGTCAGTCCCTGGTAGTTAGCAAACGCGGCGTTCTTACTGTAGTTGATCTCAATCCAGTTCTGATACGGAGCGCGTGGATCGACATACGGACTGGGTACGTAGGGCTGCGCGCTCGGCCGGATCGCGTTGTAGTCCTCCTTCACGTTCATCCGGTATGAGTTCATCCCGGCATAGGTGGCTCGTACGGCGGTAGCGGCGGTTACCTGGCGCTCAATCGTTACGTTCCATTGCGCGGTTTGAGCGTCCCGGAAATTCGGGTCCATCCCGTCGTAGAAGCCCGTTCCTCCGTACTGCAACGCTTGGTTGGTTGGAGACGTTTGCGGAAATGTAAACAGCGGTGTACCCGCACCATTGTTATTCGAATAGGTGTAAGGGGCTCCCAGGGGGATGCCGATAAAGTCGTATGCCAACTGACCCAGAGGGGTTTGCGTGAAGATGCCGAACCCGGCCCGAATTACTGTTTTGTTGTCGCGAAACGGACGGAAAGCAACGCTGATGCGTGGATCGAAATCATGCCAATAGGTATTCCGCAGGCTCTGAGACAAATGATCCTGGCTCGCCGTTATCACATTAGAACAAGGAAGTGTCATGTCTCTTGTCGGTAGCTGGCAGGCATTGAACGAGACCAGAAAGGCGTTGTAATTGGCCGCCAGCAAGGGGCTGGAGGCCACGGTCTTGTTGAGTAGCACGTCTGGAACTACCACATCGCCGTTTCGCGGATCGAAATTGGCGATATCCCCTTGATTTTCCGTGAACTCCGGAAGCACTTCCCATCGCAACCCGAAGTTCACCGTGAGCCGGTCGTTGACCTGCCATTGATCCTGGGCGTAAACTCCCCACTGAAGGCTAGGTTCGTTCGTATTGGGGCTGCTCCCAACGATGAAATCCGTGTTAGGCGCACCCAGCAGAAAATCCCCGTACGCGCTTCCTGTGAACACGCCTTGGTTGAACGTGAACGCGCCAAAGTCGTCCGACTGACCCCATCGCACTACGGTTTCGTAAAAGACTCTGCGGCCGTCCAAACCGACCCGGATGGTATGCCTTCCCCTGGTATGAGTGAGATTATCGGTGAACTGGTAGGTTTGTGACTTGCCGGGTCCGTCTTTGTCCCGGCCGATCGGCGTAAACCCGCTGCCGTCGGAGAAGTTGAAGGTCGGAAATGCTCCTGTGGTCGGATGGTTCGCGAAGCTGATGCCGGTGAGGCCGAGTTGGTTGTCAGCCGTGGCGCCCTGGATTGGAAAGGTCGTGTTAATAAGACTGTTCGTGAAACCGAAGCGAAACTCGTTCACGGTTCTGGGAGTGATGGTGTAGTTGTAGGAAACCAGGAGACTGCGATCATGCTCCACATTTATGTCATTGGGCAACAGCGGATTCACCGCGTCCGAACGCAGATTCTTCCAGCTGAAACGAGCATACACTTGCTGATTGGACGTGATGTTGTGATCTAACCGAATGTCAAAGCCGTTCGTCGTCGCAGGCGTGGGCTGCAGCGTTTCGTAGTTGAAGCTGCCTCCCCCATTGACATTGGGCAGCGGGTAATAACCGGCAAGTAACCCACGGGAGACAGCATTCAGGCGCGGGGTAGGTATGGTGTTGTTCGGAAAGGGCTGGCCGTTTGTGGGGTCGATTAAGGTGTTACTGGACGCCCCACTCGCCGGATCGATAATGGGAAGCCCGCTTAAGTTACCGTTCCTTTGGTCAAGGCTCGGAACCAGATATTGCTCGGGCACGGAGGTCCTGCGGCGGTTTCCTTCATAATCGATGAAGAAAAACGTTCGATCCTTGCCGTTATACAGATGCGGAATGGATACCGGTCCGCCGAGGCTGCCCCCGAAGGTATTGAACCGCTTGGGCGCTTTCGTTCCGAAGTTCAAGATGGTTGCGTCCAGTACGTCGTTTTGCAGGTACTCGAACAAGCTGCCGTGCAATTGGTTGGTCCCGCTTTTGGTGATGAACGTGACATCGGCCACCTGGGCAAATTCGGCGCTGTTGTTGAATGCCGTAACCTTGAGTTCCGCCAGCCCTTCAGAGGAGGGGTAGGCGTTCTGCAGAGACCCGTTATGCGTGATATCGGCGGTTGAAATGCCGTCGACGGAGAAACCAGTCATCGAGTACGTCGCGCCTGCAACCGATATATTCCCCTGACTGTCGGTGATGACATTCGGAGAGAGCCCCAGCGCGGCCAGTGGACTAGTGGTCTGAGCTCTGAAATTGAGCGGCATCTGAACCAGGTCGCTCGTGGTTTTGGAGTCACCGATCACACTGTTTTCGGTATTGATCTGCCCGGCAGTAGCCTCAACGCTAACTGTCTGTTGTGTTTGCGCCAGCGATAGCGGGAGTTCCACGCGCGCGCTCTCGCGAGCTACCAATTCCACGGAGACCAACTGCGACTTGGCGAACCCTTCCTTGGTAGCCTCCAGAGTATAGTGCCCCGGCTTCAGGTTCTCAAACAGAAAGTTGGCGTTGTCATCCGTGATCGCGGTGTGAGTCGTATTGTCGTCCAGATTGTGGAGAGTAACCTGAGATTGCGGAAGGGCAAGGCCTGCCGGATCGCGAGTCAGTCCTCGAATGTCTCCAAACGTCGATTGCGCATAGGCAATGATGGGCAGTAGCAGGTACGCGAAACATGCGCAACCTGTGGAAAGAACTCGTGCCTGTCCCTTGGTCATAATCGTTCTCCTCGATCGGTAGATCGTGACGTCCGGAATTCGCAGACTTTGCGAGTTCGTGAAGAAGGCCGGGGAGCCAGGTGGCGAGCTAACGTAGCGTGCGGCTCAAAAGTGCCAGTCGAAGCGATCAGAGTACCATCAGGAGCGGCCTAAGCCAAGCCCTATGCCAGCCTGATGTTCCCTCATCGAATTAACGTGATTGTAAGCCATTGGAAATCCGGACTCAATGACCACTCGGCGTCCGTTCCTTATGACCACTTTCAGTACGCATCGCCTTTCGGAGACGCCGCACTTGATGGGACATTTCATCTGCCTTCGTGCCGCCAAAGCCAAGAATGAAGCCTTGGCGGACATTCTTGCCCGCGTAAGCGGCAGAAAGAGGCCACAGCCAAAGCTGTTCCTGCGCGGCGCGGGCGGAAATCGTCCGGTCGGACATTCCTGGTGGAAGCGTGACCACCAGGTGCATACCGGCCTCGGCCCCCAGGATCTCAATCTCGGAGCCGAATTCTTTCCGAAGTGCTTGCGCCAACGCATTGCGGCGCTCCGCGTACAACTGCCTGGTCTTCCTGATGTGCCGCGCGAAATGACCGGCGCTTATGAAATCCGCGAGCGCTGCCTGATACAGGTGTGACGGGCAGAGATCATTGGATTGCCGAACCGCCTGAAAGCGGCTTACCAGGGCGGGGGGGATCACTATGTATCCGAGACGAAGCGAGGGAAAGAGCGTCTTGCTGAAGGTTCCAATGTAGATTACGCGAGAGCCGGGGTCGAGTCCTTGCATGGATGCGACTGGCATGCTTTCATAACGGTACTCGCTGTCATAGTCGTCCTCAACGATCCAGGAATCGCAACTATGCGCCCATTCGAGTAGCTGTAGGCGGCGCCCCACGCTCATAGTGGCGCCGAGCGGATACTGATGAGAGGGCGTGACGTAGGCCACGCGCGCGTCGCGGCAAAGCTTGATACCGGCTGTAACGTCCAATCCCTCACCGTCCACGGGGACCGGAACGAGCCGGCAGCCGGACATCGTCAGAGTATGCCGCAGAAACTCATAGCCGGGCTCCTCGACCCAGACTGGCGTGTCTGGATCGAGCAGCACGCGCGCCGATAGATCCAACGCGTGCTGTGAGCCGCTGACCACCATGATCTGAGAGGCATCGCAATTCACCGCTCGGGCGGTTCGCAGATAGGTCGCGATAACTTCACGAAAGTCTTCCGATCCCATCGGGTCCGAATAGTTCATCGAGCTGGCGCGTACTCTTCGCGCATGGTACGTTACCAGGTCTGACCAGACCCGAAACGGAAAATGATCGTACGCGATCTGCCCGACACTGAAAGCGCCCGAACCGCGAAACCACTCCGTTCCCTCCACTGGCAGAAGCCTGGAGGCGCGTGAAATCGCGCCCGATGCCGGATGCTTGGCAACACTCACCACCGCCGGACGCGCGCTGAGGAATTGGTCGGAAAGCGAATTTGTTACAAATGTGCCCGCGCCGGAACGGCTTTCAATGTACCCTTCCGCGAGTAGTTGCGCATAGGCGCTGAGTACTGGAATCCGCGAAATTCTCAGGTCATCAGCTAAAGCTCGCGTCGATGGTATCTGTTGACCCGGTTGCAATCTGCGTTCGAGAATCATCGTGCGGAACGCGTCATAGATCTGACGGTGCAGCGGTTTTTCACCCCTGCGGTCCACTGCGATCAGTGGCGCGGCGGCCCCAAGCGGCTTCTTCCTCATGAGCGGATTTCGGCGAGGTCCCGGCGTTGCGAACGCACCATAGTGCCATCATAGTGGTCTGATCGACGTGACCTCAACCCTCGCCAATTTGGCGTGGCCGATTGGGTGGTTGCTTACGACGCGATCGTCAGGGACCCGCCGCCGCCGTTCATGCCGCGCAGCTTCATAATCAGCGTGGTTCGCTTGAGTCCCAGGAGCTCCGCGGCTGCCGTTTTGTTGCCCCCGGTCTTCGCCAGCGCACCTTCCAGAATGGCGCGCTCGAACTGACTGACAGCCGTCGCGAAATCCATTTCCTCGGGAAGGGTGTGGGTCACAGCAACTGGTTCGGCAACCAGCAGTCTGTGTGAGTCGGCCAAACCGAAATCGGCGGCGTGGAGGACTGTGCGAGGCCCGCTCATGGCGATGGCCTTTTCCACGGCGTTCTCCAGTTGCCGCACATTGCCCGGCCAGGGCAGAGTGGCCAGCCGTTGCAGAGTCTTGGGAGTGACCTGTTTGTGCGGGATGCCTTCACCGTCGCAAACCTTGGCAATGAAGTGATCAACCAGCAGCGGAATGTCACTGGCGCGCTTGCGTAGCGGGGGCATCTCCAGCGGCACCACGTTGAGGCGGTAATACAAGTCCTCGCGGAATTTACCCTGCCGCACCAGTTCCGGCAGGTTCGCGTTGCTGGCCGCGATCACTCGGACATCGATCTTAATGGTGTCAGAGCTGCCCAGGCGTTGTAACTCGCGCTCCTGCAAAACGCGCAGGAGTTTGGCTTGCAATTCGAGTGGCATATCGCCGATTTCGTCCAGGAAGATCGTGCTGCGATGTGCTTGCTCGAATCGACCAACACGATGATTAGTGGCGCCCGTGAAGGCGCCCTTCACGTGCCCGAACAGTTCCGCTTCGAGGAGACTTTCCGGAACCGCGCTGCAGTTCACCGCCACCATGGGCAGAGCCGCCCGGGGGCTGGCGTTGTGCAAGGCGCGCGCAGCCATCTCCTTACCTGTTCCGGTTCCGCCGGTAATCAGCACGGTACAGCGGAACGGGCCCACCAGCCGGATGGTATTGGCAACATCCTCCATCGCGGCGCTGGTGCCCACCAGTTCACGCCTCCACGGCTCACTTTTGGCATCATCCGGCGCCTTGCGGCGACTCCCTCGTTCCAGGCACGCTTGTCTCACTGAAGCGATGACATCGTCCCAATGGTCCCGATGACCATGGCAGGTGTATGCCCCCTCCCGCACCAATTCGATGGCCTCGCGGGCGGAGAGTTCCCGATGCCAGAAGATAACAGGCACGCCGGCGTCTTCCGCGAACAGCGCTTCCAGCACGGATCCGCGAGCCGCCGCGGATTCGGCCCAAACCAGCACGCAAGCGACGGCGTGGGAACGGACCGCGGCCGCAGCGTCGGCTAACTCCGTCACGCGAATGATCTCAAGATCGGGATACTCAAGCCCACGCCGGCTATCCACGGCCTGGAAATCTTCTGTAGCTAACCACAGCACACGTTGAAGGAGCATAGGTGCGAGTCTGAGCGAGAGCGACATTACTCCGCTCCCAAGGTTTTAACGGAGCAACCCTGCTGGATTCTAGGCTTTATTTGGAGAACACACTAACCTTACCTGGTTCATACCAGGTCCATATCTTCAGTCAATACCCGAATGCTTACCCATTTACGGTATTGTGTGTTGCGACAGGTGATGCCATGCTCTGGGTGGCGAGAGTCTGCCCGAAATTATGAAGATCCAAAACAACGGCTCAACGGGATCTGCGCCACTGGAATCCACGCGCACACAGCCGGCTTCGCATGACTTGGGCGGCAGCGCTGGTGCCGGACAAATCATCGCGGGACATGACGGCGATTCAGTGTCTATCTCCAGCCTGTCGGCGCGCGTCTCGGATGCCAACGCTGCCGAGGGCCAGCAACGAGCCAGTCGGGTATCGGAGCTGGCGGCGCTGCACTCGCGCGGCGGCTACCAGGTCAACTCGAACAATCTGAGCAACTCACTGGTTTCCCAGGCACTGTCGCCCGGCGGTAAGGCGTGAAGCCCCATCCTCATCTCATGGTGCACCTCCAGCGGGCGGAAGAATCTGTGCAGAGCGCGCAGCGCTCGTGGAACGCCACCGATATCTCCTGCTGTGCCGAGTGCGTGGAGCATTTGCGGCAGGCTGCCGAGGAAATTCAGGCCGCCCAGCAATTCACTGCGGAAGCCGCTCTTCCGGCTGCTGAGCTTGCCGCTAAAGCCAACGACCGGCTGCACCGGCTGCACGGCTCGGTGAATCGATTAGGACGATTGGTAGACGCGGCCATTGCCTTCCATCGCGGCTTGGCCCTGCAGTCCGGGATGGAAGAAGCAATGTCTTCCGAGGTAAACGGGTAGAGCGCTATGTCAAATCTTCTGGCAGCCCTCGCTGGCGCTGGGAACTCTTTGGACGCGTACCAGCAAGCCATGAACGTGGTGCAGAATAACATCACTAATTCCAACACGCCGGGCTACGCTTCCCAAACAGTCAATCTGGAGCCGCTCCCGTTTGATTTGACCGGCGGGCTGGTGGGTGGTGTGGCGGCTCGCGGTCTGATCAGCGCCCGTGATGACGCTGCAGACTCTGCCGTTCAACAGCAACTGCAAACGTTGGGCAAGTATCAAATGCAGGCCCAGGACACCACCAGCTTGTCCAACTATTTCGATGCCAGCGGCAACACTGGAGTTCCGGCCGACTTAAACAAACTTCTCCAGGCCTTTTCATCGTGGAGCGTGGCTCCCAACAGCACTACAGCGCAGCAATCGGTGCTGGATGCTGCCGGTACTTTTGCAACCTCGGTGAATCAGTTGGCCGGCTCGCTTGCCTCTACCGGACAGGCCATCCAAGGGCAAATCAGTTCCAGCGTGCAGCAGATTAACCAGCTCACCACGCAGATCCAGCAGTACAACATTGGTCGCCAGAGCAATCCCACTCCTGATCCCAACCTGGATGCGCAGGCGCATGCGGCCTTGGAACAACTCTCTCAACTGGTGAACTTCAGCCAGATCACCCAGGCCGACGGCACTATAACCTTGGTGTTGAGCGGGGGCTCGCCGCTGGTAATCGGCAACTCGCAGTTCAATCTTACGGCGGTAGCTCAGGTTCCGGCTGGTGCGGCCAATCCCAACTCCACACCCTCCAGCCGTATTCTGGACTCCAACGGCAATGACATCACGTCGCAGGTTACCGGTGGGCAGCTTGGCGGCCAGTTGGATGCTCACAACCGCGTGCTGGCGTCATTGCTAGGTGATGCCACTCAAGCCGGCTCATTGAACATCTTCGCCAAGTCCGTCGCCGACACAGTAAACAACATTCTGACATCGGGTACCGTGGGTGTCCAGGCCGGAGCAGCCAACGGTCTCCCGCTTTTTACATACAACAACGCCGACGCCACCACGCCCGCATCCAGCCTGGCAGTTAACCCGGCTATCACTACTGCGACGCTCGCGCCCGTAGATAGCTCGGGCAACTCCAACGGTAATGCCCTGCAGTTGGCTTCTCTGATTAGCTCGGCCACCAGTGGAGGCATCAACGGCCAGACCTTCGGCAATTACTTCTCAGGAATGATGGCCGCACTGGGGAACGAGAACTCCGTGGCCATTTCGAATCAGCAGACGCAACAACAAGTGTCCGACCAGACCAAGGCCCAGCGCGATCAGATTTCCGGCGTTTCTCTGGACCAACAGGCGCTACTGATGTTGCAGTTTCAGAAAAGTTATGATGCGGCTGCCCGGCTGGTGAACGTGATCAACGAAATGGCGCTAACCACCATTAACATGGTGCCGCAAACGTGAGGTGACCCGTGCTGCCACCGATTTCCGGTAACACTCAAAGCTATCTTGACCAACTTACTCAGATGCAGACGGAGATGCAGAACCTGCAACAGCAGGTGACATCGGGTCTCCGTGTGCAAAAGCCTGGCGACGATCCGGCGGCGGTCGGTCCTATCCTCGACACGCAAACCCGCATCGCCCAGCTCCAGCAGAACCAGACTAACTTGGGCCAGGTGCAAACCGAATTGCAGACGGGTGATGGCGCGCTACAAACGGCCATTCAGGCTCTTGAATCCGCCATGTCACTGGCGAGTCAAAGCTCCAGTCTGTCGACGACTCCGGCACAGCAGGCCGCCCTGCTCCAGCAAGCGCAAGGCATTCAGCAAACCCTGGTAAACATCAGCACCACTACCGCGAATGGACGCTATGTCTTCAGTGGAGACCTGGATCAGCAGGCCCTCTATGCCTTGGATCCTACACAACCTACGGGAGTCAAGCAATTGGCCACAGCAACTTCCACCCGCGCCGTGTTGGATGCCAACGGTTCCCCGGTATGGACTGCCAGGACAGCTTCCGATATCTTCGACGCGCGCACTGCCGGCGGTGCGCCGGCAGCTAATAACGTATTCGCTGCGGTGAACTCTCTGATTACGGCTCTTCAGACTAACAACATCTCCGGAGCAATCAACAGCATCAGTTCTCTACAGGCTGCCCACGACTACCTCAATCAACAACTGGGCTACTACGGAATCGGGGAAACCCGCGTGACCGATGCGCTAACGGCCCAGAGCACTGCCTTAGTTAGCGAGCAGCAGCAGTTGAGCGGCTTACGGGACACCGACATAGCCAGCGCGGCGCTCCAACTCAGCCAGCTCACTGTGGAGCAACAAGCCGCGTTAACCTCGAAGGCCAAACTCAGCCAGCTAAGTCTCTTTAATTTCTTGGCCTAGGGTAACTCCCATCGGCTAACGACATCTCCCCACCAGTCGCACGCCGGTCTTACCGAGCCGTGACTGAAGAGCGCGGGTACCTTTCCCCCTTAGCGTGTTTCTGCCAGGTGGCGCAACAGATACAGACACCGCCGCAGCTTAGGATCTCCCGGAGTAAGCGGGTCAGCCGCGTCCTGCATGCCCTCGGTGACTGCCCGCAAAAGTTGCAGCCGTTCCTCCTGGATCCCCCAGGCGGGCTGAGCTTCAGAGAGTTCCAGGCTCCGCCGTAACTCTTCGTGTAGCCCTGTGGCATTTTGCGATGTCCACGCTGCGAGAATTCGTGCAGCTTGGTCAGCAGGAGTCAAGGAAGGTGCGTCAGGGAACATCATCATCAGAACCGCTTATCGTCAGATTCCAGGCAAATTTCCTAGAAATTTACGGCTTAAATTCGATGTGATTCATAGAGCCTACTGATGATCTATGTAACGCGGCTGAATCATACACCCGTCGTGTTGAACTGCGATCTGATTGAGCACATCGAGACGACACCGGATACGGTCATCAGCCTCACTACCGGACAAAAACTGATGGTATTGGAATCCCCCGAGGAAGTTATCGAACGCGTTATCAAATTTCGCCGCTCCATCTACTCGTGCGCGTCATTGAACACGGAGCGCCAAGCCCATGGCTGAGGCAAAGCCGAAAGCCAAGTCGGGGGGAAGTAAGCCGGACTTCGCCAGCATTGGTGGCCTGGTTCTGGCGCTCGGCGGCATTCTCGCTGGGCTCATGATGG
This sequence comes from Bryobacteraceae bacterium, assembly GCA_035948775.1. Classification (GTDB taxonomy): domain Bacteria; phylum Acidobacteriota; class Terriglobia; order Bryobacterales; family Bryobacteraceae; genus PSRJ01. The sequence goes on along the minus strand of DASZIV010000104.1, from coordinate 83,249 downwards.
ACGGCGGCAAGATAAAAGATGTGCAGCAGGTCTCTGCGGCACTGATCGTCTTGGGTGGAACCATCGGCGCGGTTATGATCACGACTCCCATGAAAGTGCTACTGGGCGCCGTCGGGCGGCTCGGTGCCGTCTTTATGGAGTCCTCGCACTCCGCTGAATCTCTGATTGAAGAGATCATCGGCTACGCCACGCAGGCCCGCAAACAAGGCATCGTGTCGCTGGAAGCACAGGCCGCAACGATCAGCGACCCCTTTCTGAAAAAAGCTTTGAACCTGGCGATCGACGGCATCGATCTCAATCAACTCCGCAGCATTATGGAATTGGAGATCGGGCTCACCGAACACCACGGCGAGGCCGAAGCCAAGGTCTTTGAAGCCGCGGGAGGATACTCGCCCACTGTTGGCATCATCGGGGCGGTGCTCGGTCTCATGCAGGTCATGAAGAACCTGGCGAATATTGAAGAGGTGGGTCACGGAATCGCTACTGCGTTCGTGGCTACGGTTTACGGCGTGGCCATTGCCAATCTGTTCTTCCTCCCCGCGGCGAATAAGTTGAAAGCGCGCGTCAAGGAACAGGTGCAGCTCCGGGAACTGGCGCTTGAGGGGGTTTTGTCGCTGGTGGAAGGTCTGAACCCCAAACTCATCCGCACCAAGCTGGAAGCTTACGCCCCGCACAAATCGGCCCCCAAGAAGGCCAAAGCAGAAGCCGCGCCTGCTGGCAAGCCGGTTTCGGCCGAGGGCTAGAGATGGCGCGCAAAAAGCCGCAACCTGAACACGAGAACCATGAGCGTTGGCTGGTCTCTTATGCCGACTTCATTACCCTTTTATTCGCGTTCTTCGTAGTGATGTTCGCGTCCTCGCAAACCGACAAGGCTAAAGCGAAACAGGTATCCGAGTCTGTAAAGGAAGCGCTCGAAAATGGAGGCATCAAGGCCCAGGTCAGGGAGATCCTGGGCGGCACGGTAGACGACAAAGGCAAAGGGAATGCCCAGATGAGAGGCCCTGGCGGCGCTCAGAAGAAAGATAAGGACACGCCAGACGCTCCCGCCGAACTTCTGCCTTCTATGCAGTACCTGAGCAAGGAACTCGAAGACGAGATCAATAAGGGAAAGCTCGAAGTGCACCTGGAATCTCGCGGACTGGTCATCAGCCTGCGCCAGAAGACGTTCTTTCCGTCTGGCCAGGACGCCATTCCACCCGAGACTTATCCAACGGTGCAGAAGATCGCCGACCTGATCGGGCAACTGCCCAATCCTGTGCGCCTGGAAGGCCACACCGATGCTATTCCCATCCACACCGCGCAGTTTCCCAGCAATTGGGAGCTGTCCTCAGCCCGCGCGATCGCCATGATGAAGTTGTTAACTGGGCAATTCGGGCTGGATCGCGGCCGCTTCGCCGTTTCCGGCTATGCCGAAAACTTGCCAGTGGATGAGAACGACACAGAAGAAGGCCGCAGCCATAATCGGCGGGTGGATATCGTCATTCTCGATCAGAAAGCGTTAGTCAAAGGGCCGGAGGCTGCAGCGGCCAAAGCGGTAGCCGCATCCAAGCCGCCGTCCCCCGCTAAACCCCCTGCGAAATAACGGGCCTCGGATTGCAGAGTGACTTCGTCAACATGCCGACACTCACCACGCGCTATTTCGACCAGTTGGAATACTCCGACAACGCCACATTTCAATTCGCGGCCGGCATTCCGGGGTTCGAGGAACATACTAACTTCCTTTTTATCCAGCAGCCGCATACGAATCCGCTGGTATTTATGCAGAGCCTCCACGACCCGGCCATATGCTTCATCGGACTGCCGGCGAAAGTCGTCGATCCGAATTACCACTTGGAGCTGTCGCCGGAAGAAAGTAACGCTCTAGGGCTACCTTTCGTTGATGGCCCGCAGACTCAATCGAAGCTGCTCTCACTGGTGCTGCTCACCTTTGCTGAGAATACCGAGCCGGTCGCCAATCTCATGTCGCCTATTGTATTGAATCCGCAGACTCGCCGTGGGATTCAGGCCATCCAACTGGGTTCGAGCTACTCCTTGCGCCATCCTCTGGCGCTCGAGAGCCAGGCTGTTGCATGCTCGTAATGCGGCGGCGGGCGGGAGAGAGCCTTCTATTAGGATCCGAGATCGAAATCGAGATCCTGGAGGTAGGTCCCACGCGAGTCAAGCTCGGGATTACGGCTCCGGCACAACTCGCAATTGCCCGCAAAGAAGTCCTTCTGACTCGCGCTGAGAACTTGACTGCCTCTCAAAACCAAAATCCGGAAGTGATCGCGTGGCTCAGCCGTAAGTTGGCGCCGCGGAGTATCGAAGCTGTCAATTCCTTGACACCGCAATCTAATCCTCCGGAAATTTCTTAGGTGTTTGCTTAAAAATACTAGAAGTACCTAAGTACTCTCCCGATATGCAGTGAGAAGATACTTTCGGGTATCCCAAGAAGGAGAACCCGAACCCGGGCAGGACGTCCGGGAACGTATCGCATAACAGGACGTTACCAAATGGGAATCTCTCTACAAACGAATATTGCCTCTCTCGTCGCACAGAATAACCTGTCGATGAACAGCGCGTTCCAGCTGTCGACCATCACGGCCTTGACCTCTGGCTACCGCATCAACTCTTCGGCGGATGACGCCGCTGGTCTGGCCGTTGCCAATCAGTATCGCAGCAACGTCGCTCAGTTGACCCAAGGTGTTCAGAATGCCAATGACGGCATCAGCGCGCTGCAGATCGTTGACGGCGGCTTGAATAACATTTCCCTCATGCTGGACCGGCTGCAGACGCTCGCTACTCAGTCAGCCAGCGCCACTTTCCAGGGCAACCGCGCCACGCTGAACACGGAGTACCAGGCTCTTCTCGGCGAAATCACGCAGCAGGCCAACAATATCGGTCTGGCTTCCGGCGGCCAATACAATGTTGTCAACACCGTCTTCATCGGTGGCGGCAACAACCTCGCCAACTCGCAGATCAGCATCAACCTGAGCGGGACATCCAACCAGGTGGATTCTAACGGTTTGGGCATTGGGCTCACCAGCGTCGGAGCAGGCGGCACGACCCTCGCTGGTAACGCGGTGCGTATCGACGCCCCTGGCGCAACCTTCCTGGCTGCCGCGGCTCAAACATTTACCTTCAATCTGTATTCCACCAATGGTGGGGCCCAGACCCAGACCATCACCGTCGGCGGCGCCGGCGCGCTTACGGAAGACCAGGTTCTAAGCAGCTTGAACAGTTCCCTGACCCAATACGGCATTCAGGCTACGGTCGGCAGCAACGGGCAATTGCAATTCGGCGGCGCGACGCCGTTCACCGTTAAGACGACCACCGCCGCAGCGGATCTGATTGCGACCACCAATTCGACCGCGACCAACTCGGGTGTCTATTCCACGCTGGGCCAAACGCCGTACGCACCCGCCATCGAAACGGATACCTTTCAGAATGGGCAGGGTACCGCCACAGTATCGCTAACTGCAGGAGATACCCTCGCGTCGGCACTTTCCAAAATTAACGCGCAGACCGCAGCCATCGGAATCTACGCCGTTGCCAATAGCGCTGGTACGGGTATCACCATTGAGAGTGCCAGTAATTTCACGGCCTCTTCGACCGCTGCTGGTGTCTTCGCGGCTTTGGGCCCACAGGCTATCACCGCTCCCTCCACAGCGGGGAGTCTTACGGGCAACGCCCAAGCAGCGATCACGGCCATTTCCTCGGCGATCCAGAACCTTGGACTAGTACAAGGCCGGGTCGGCGCCGGAGAAAACATGCTGAACTATGGAGTCAGTTTGGCGAATTCGCAGATCACAAACTTCTCGGCTGCGGAATCCCGTATCCGGGATGCCGACATGGCAAAAGAAGCCGCTAACTTGACGAAGGGTCAAGTTCTGGAGCAAGCTTCGATTGCGGCGCTGGCTCAGGCCAATGCCGCTCCGCAGGCTGTTCTGGCACTGTTGAAGTAATAACCAAAGATGGGGGCCAGCCCTAACCGGGGTTTGGCCCCCATCTTGCATTTCCCCAAACCATGTCAACGAGCCCCATCCCGGCCGCGACGTTTACCGGAGTCAGCACATACTCCAGCGATTTTCAACAGGTGCTCACTCGGGCTGTCGCTATTGCATCCTTACCTTTGCAACAGCTACAGAATCAGGAGACCACGCTCACCCAACAGGAGTCGACGCTCGGTGGCTTGCAATCGGCCTTCGGTTCGCTACAGAGCGCTATTCAAGGCCTCGGATCCGCACAGGCAGCGATGTCCGCCACGGTCTCCGATACATCCACGGTTTCGGCGTCGGCATCCTCGTCTGCGCTGCCCGGCGCTTACTCGATTCAGGTTACCAATCTTGGATCTTCCACCACGACGCTGAGCAACGCCGGAACGCCCCCGGTTACCGATCCCACTTCGCAAAATATCAGCAGCTCCTCCAGTTTCACTCTCGCGATCAACGGAACCAATAACACGATCACTCCATCCGGGAGCTCTCTGCAAGCGCTCGCCAGTGCCATCAACAGCGCAGGCCTGCCCGTGCAAGCCACTATTGTGAATGTAGGCTCCAATACCAGCCCTGACTACCGCCTCTCCATCGTCAGCAACAATCTTGCCGCCGATACGATTCAACTCAGCGTAGGCACGAATAATCTACTCACCACGCTTTCTACCGGTGCGGCGGCAACCTATCAGGTAGATGGCCTAAGCACGCCCATTCAAAGCAATTCGCGGCAGGTCACACTGTCTCCAGGGCTGACGGTGAATATGCTGCAGACGAATGTGGGGAAATGGGATACCATCACGGTGGCTCCCAATACCAATTCGCTGAGCTCCGGCCTTTCCAACTTCGTGACTGCGTACAATGCGGCCGTAGATGGGGTGAATCAACAGCATGGTCAGAACGCCGGTCCGCTGGCCGGAAGCAGCCTGATTACCTCGCTGGGACAGGCCCTGCAATCTGTCTCCTTGTACTCCAGTAGTTCTGGTTCTGTATCCTCACTTGCCGATCTCGGGTTGAGTCTGGACGCAACGTCTGGTCATCTGTCGTTCGATCCGACTCAGTTGAGCAACTTGAACCCCGCTGCGATTCAGCAGTTTCTAGGAAGTTCCACTTCAGGCTTTCTGGCTGCTGCAGGCAATGCGATGACCTCGGTGGCGGACAGTTCTTCGGGCCTCATCCAAAGCAACGTCACGCAAGTACAAACTGAGATCACCAACGAGAACACGCTCATCGCACAGCAGCAGAATCAGATCAATACCGTGCAAACCAACATGGAGCAGCAACTGTCGGCAGCCGATGCGGCCATTGCCGTGCTGCAACAGCAGGTAACCATGATGAGCGAACTGTTCCAGGCGCAGTATGGTTCCACCTCGAACAACAGCACAGGCGGCTCCAGCGCCCCGGGAGCCTGATGACATCCCTGGAAAAACTCCAAGCCGAACTCCGCCGCGCCGTCGAGTCAAGACAATACCGCGAGGCAGAACGCCTCGTGGTCACGTACTGTGAGGCAGTTCGCACTCATGTCAGCTCACTACTGGTAGGCAGCCCGGAAGTGCTGCAGACGCAGACAACTGTGGAAGCGGTCCTGCAATGGACCGGGCGGATGCTCCAAGCCGGGCGCGAATCGATAGTGCTGGACCTCAGCCGCCTGCCCCGAGTCAAGCGGTACTTACAGACACCGCCACCTCAAGCCGAGAGCAGTTGGCGCGTCGAAGGCTGAAACCGCGTCAAGAGATTGACACGTCACCCAGGTGACGCGGCGGCACGCCTGCTTCCATCCCGCTGGTCCTGTTGTTTCACCGATGTAGTCGACTCGCGCGCTGTGGCACCGCGCTTGCTTCAGACGTTCCGCAATGGTGGACGGTCTAACCAACACCCTGGAACATTACATGGACCTGCTGACGGCGCGGCAGAAGGTCGTGGCTTCCAACATCGCCAACGCGGATACTCCTGGCTATAAGACCAAGGACATCAATTTCCAAGCCGAATTTCAGGCGGCCTCGTCGGACTTGCCCCCGCATACCTCAGAAATCGGAGGCCTGCCGGTGAAGAACGACGGCAACGACGTCAGTCTCGATCGCGAAGCGCGACTGTTGGCGGAAAACGCCATGCGGTTCAATCTCGCCAGCAACCTGATGCGCTCCCAGCTCGCCACCATCAAAGAAGCTATCCAGGAAGGAAAGAACGGATGAGTCTGCTTTCAGCCCTTTCAGTCAGCGCATCCGGTATGGCCGCACAGCGCACCCGCGCCGAAGTGCTGGTGGAGAATATTGCCAATTCGGAAACTACACGCACGCCCGAAGGCGGGCCTTACCGGCGCAAGGATGCGATCTTCTCCAGCCAGGTTGTGCCTTCGGCATTTTCCTCGCAGCTGGATTCGGAACTGAATGGTCTTACGGGAGTCTCCGTCACGGGCATTTCCGTGGACAGCCGCGAACCGGAACGGCGCTATATGCCCGGACACCCGGACGCCGATCCGGACGGCTACGTGTCCATGCCGCGTGTTAATCCGGCCGAGGACATGGTGGACTTGATGGGCGCAAGCCGCAGTTACGAGGCCAACGTCTCGGCAATTTCCGCGATCAAGGACATGATTCAGCGATCGATCGATCTATTGCGATAACAGAGAGAGCCAATGGGAAATCCGATAGCCCCAATCAGTTCCGTTCCCGCCCTCGCTCCCATAGCGGCGCCCGGCCAGAGTTCCCAGCCCGGCGCGTTTCAAAGCGCGCTGCAGGGCGCCATTGAGAACATCGAGTCGGCCAACACCAACGCCACAGACAGCGTACAGAAGTTCTTGACTGGCCAGAACGAAGAGCTGCATTCCGCAATCCTGGCCGTGCAGCAGGCGTCGATCGCTTTCGACCTAGGTGTCCAGGTACGCAACAAGGTAGTGGATGCGTACCAGGAGATCATGCGCATGCAGATGTAAGCTTTTTGACCCATGAACCAGCTCACTCAGGCAGTCACCGGTCTTTCCTTATCGCAGAAGATCTCGATTTTAGCCGCAGCCGTCCTCACGGTAGGCGGCCTGTACGGATTCAGCCGCTGGAAACATGAAAGCGATTTCCGGCCTCTGTACACCTCCATGGCGGCCGAGGACGCAGCGGCAGTGGTCCAGAAGCTGCGCGAGACCGGCGTGGAATACCGGCTTTCCGAAAGCGGCAGCGCAGTGTTGGTGTCATCCACCAAGCTTGCCGAATCGCGACTGACGTTAGCAGCCGCCGGGCTCCCCAAGACGGGCCGAATCGGGTTTGAACTCTTCGACAAGACATCGTTTGGCGCCACCGATTTCGTCGAGCACATTAACTATAAGCGCGCGCTCGAAGGCGAACTGGAACGCTCCATGATGTCGCTCGCCGAGGTGGAAGAAGCACGCGTCCATCTGACGCTGCCCAAGGACTCGGTCTTTCTGGAGCAGCAACAACCCGCCAAGGCCAGTGTAGTGTTGAAGCTGCGGCCGGGCGCCCAAGTCTCAGCGCAAAACGTCGCAGCTGTGACCAACCTGGTGGCCAGCGCCGTGGAAGGTCTGGCGCCGGAATCGGTTTCGGTGGTCGACATGAACGGCAATCTGCTGAGCCGCCCCCGCCGTTCCAACGCGGCCGATGGAGCAGAGGTGACCACGGAAGCGCTGGAAGTACGCCAGCAGATTGAGCGCGACCTGGTGACCAAGATTCATGCCACGCTGGAGCCACTGCTGGGCGCGGACCGTTTTCGCGCCGGCGCCTCTGTGGAGTGCGACCTGTCGAGTGGAGAGCAGCAGGAAGAGATCTTCGATCCAACGCACTCGGTGATGGCGTCTTCCCAGAAGACGGAAGATGTCATGGAGCGTGGCGGCCAGGCTTCCGGCGTTCCCGGGACGGCCTCCAATCTACCGCGCGGCGGTTCTGGACCTTCTGGTCCGAATGGAGGCGGGACCACGCGCCGCACGGAGGCCATGACCTATCAGACCAGCCGCGTTGTCAAGCACACGCGCATTCCGCAGGGCATCATCAAGCACATGTCCCTGGCGGTCTTACTGGATCAAGCGGTGCATTGGGAAGGCCAGGGCGCTTCGCGGCAACGCGTTTTTGATCCGCCCAAGCCGGAGATGATTCAAAGCCTGAAAGGGCTGATCGCCGCTGCCACCGGACTCAACATGGAGCGGGGCGATCAACTGATCATCGAGAGCCTCCCCTTTGAGTCCACGCAGAATGCCGAGCCGCCTGCTCCTCCCGCGAAGAAGGCGAAGCCGGTTACAGGGCCCCCTGAACCCGCGTGGCAGCAGTTTGTGGCCAAGTACAAGGATGTGGCTGGCATGGTCGCCATGGGAATTGCCCTGCTCACTTTCGTTCTGCGGATGGTGAGCGGCATGTTCCGGAGCAAGGGCCGTCGAGAGCCGGAAGTGACCAGAGAGTTACCGGTCGGCGTGCCAGGGCCCGGCGCCCTCCCTGTGGCGAACCGAGCGGGGACGCCTTATGACATGGCGCGCGTTTCCGCGAGTCCCGAAAACACCCTGGATGTTCCCGAACGAGTACGCGAGCTCGCCCGCCGAGATACGGCCCTGGCAGCCAACGTAGTGCGAGCGTGGCTGCAGGAAGAGAAATCACGAGCATGAAACGGGCTCTCGCGCGGATCGTTTCTGCGCCCGACGCCGATATCCGCCCCATGGTGTGGCGGAGTGGTCCGGCCAGGCCGCGCAAATCGGAAACCCATCAACCTGCTGCCGCGACGATCGGTCCGGACCTGGAGGCCCAAATCCAGCAGCAGGTGCGGCTGGCATTCGAATCCGGCTTGCGCGACGGCGAGGCCGCAGCCCGGCAGAAACTCGAAGGCCAGGCGCGGGAGACAACCCAGCAATTGGCGCGCGCCATCGCGGACGTCGTCTCGAGCCGCGAAGAGGCACTGCGCAATGCCGAAGCGGACATTGTCCGGCTATCGATGGAAATCGCGCGCAGGATCATACACCGCGAGTTGTCCGTGGACCCATCGGCTCTCGGAGGACTGATCCGCGCAGCATTAGAGAAGGTGGCGGCCCAGCAAGTGCAGCGCGTGCGGATACACCCCGAACAGGAAGCCGTGATGCGCGTATGCCTGGACGAGATCGGCCGGGGCGCTGATATTGACGTCGTCGCCGACCCCGCGCAGCCGCGCGGCGGAGCAATATTCGAGAGCAGCCGCGGGTCGCTCGACGCATCGGTGGACACGCAACTGCGGGAAATCGAGCGCGGCCTCACCGACCAACTACAGAAGCGCTCATGACCCCAACCCTTTCGCTGGACCTCAATCGCTACTTCGACCAGGTGCGCAACACGGAGTTGCTGCCGTGGACCGGAGAAGTGGTGGAGTTGGTCGGCATGCTCGTAGCCTCGCGCGGACCCGCGGTGGCCGTGGGCGATTTCTGTGAAGTCCGGACGGCAGCGGGCCGGCGCATCCGGATGCAAGTGCTCGGGTTCCGAAATGGGCATGTTCTCTCCATGCCACTGGAAGAAATCGACGGCATACAGCTGCACGACCAGATCTTTGCGCGCCAGGATGAAGCGCGCGTGGCCGTCGGTCCCGGCCTGGTGGGACGGGTGCTTGATGGTTTCGGACAACCGATCGATCGCAAGCCGGCGCTTGATGCCCAGGCTTTCTACCGGCTGTATCAGCCCGCCACCAGTCCGCTGGACCGGGAGCACATCACGGAACCGGTGGTCACGGGCATCCGCGCGATCGACGCCATGACGCTTTGCGGCAAGGGACAGCGCATGGGAATCTTCGGCGGCAGCGGCGTGGGCAAGAGTACTTTGCTCGGCTCCATGGCGCGCCACAACTCCGCGGATGTGACGGTGATCGCCCTCATCGGCGAGCGCAATCGCGAGGTGCGCGCATTTTTGGAACACGACATGGGTCCTGAGGGAGCCGGCCGTTCCGTGGTAGTCTGCGCCACCTCCGATCAGCCGGCGCCTCTGCGCGTGCGCGCCTGCTTTGTCGCGCTGGCCATCGCCGAATACTTCCGCGATCAGGGCGCCGACGTGCTGTTGATCATGGATTCGGTGACGCGTCTGGCCATGGCCCAGCGCGAGATCGGTCTGGCTGCCGGCGAGCCGCCGAGCCAGAAAGGGTACACGCCTTCGGTATTTCATCTGCTTCCCAAGATCCTGGAACGTGCCGGCAACTTTTCCAGCGGCTCAATCACCGGGTTCTTCACGGTTTTGGTTGAGGGCGACGATTTCAACGAGCCGATCTGCGACGCGAGCCGTGCCATTCTGGACGGCCACATCATCCTGTCGCGAGCGCTGGCCTCGGCGGGCCACTACCCCGCCATCGACATCAATCATTCTTTAAGCCGCCTGTCGTCGCAACTGGCGCCCCCGGAAACCGATTCGGCCACCATCAAGGTCCGCGAGGCGCTTTCCCTTCTGCGGGACGCGCGTGATTTGATCGATCTCGGCGCCTACCTTCCCGGCAAGAATCCCAAACTCGATACTGCCATTCGGCTGCAGCCCGAGCTGAACGCATTCCTGCGGCAACTGACTTCCGAGAATTCCCCACTGGCAACTACGCGCGAGCAACTCCTGTCGATCGCCGGGAGGCTCTGATACGCCGTGGAGTCCTTCCGTTTTCGACTGCAGCGGGTCTTAGACTGGCAACAGAAGATCTGCCAGGCGGAAGAGGAGAAGCTGCACCAGCGCCTCATTGACCTGGCGCAATGCCAGGAAAGGATGGCGAAGCTGACCGCTCGCAGCGTCGCCATGGAACATGATTTTCTCGGCCGGCCCACGATGGTCCCACCGGATCTGAAGGCCTTTGCCGAGTTTCGGCGAAGCACCGTGAAAGAACGCTACGAACTATTTCGCGAACAGCAGAAGAAGGAAGCCCTTCTGGCGGAGCAGCGGCAGAAGGTGATCGCGGAACGGCGAAAACTGCACGTGTTCGAGAAACTCCGCGAGCGTGCCTGGACCGAGTACTCCAGCGCGGCCGACCGGGAGCTTGAAGCGCTCGGTCTCGAGTCCTACCTCTCCGCTTTCATCAGGCGGCGCTCGACATCGTTACCGGAGTGACGGGTTTACTTAATCCACGCCACCGTCGGCTTCCAGGCGACATACTTTACCGCCAAGCAATAGACCCGCTCGCTGACCGGTGTGGCTTTTGTCGCTGATCCGCCGTTGCTGTTGACGTAGTTAGCGAGCCTTTCCTGGAAGCTCTTCCACAACAGGTCGGCCATGATGAAAACGGGAGTGATGGGAAGCTGATCAAAAAAACTAGTCTGGCGGTCTGAGCCACGGGTATAGAAGATGTACCCCCCAGCGGGGTCTGGGAGAAAGCCAAATTGCCGGTTGCCACTGACCGGATGACCCTTGTCCTGGGTGGTGTAAAGTGTGGAAAAGATCCAATAATTTGATCGCTTTTCCGCGCAAACAACGGATCCGTCGTCGGGGTTGATATAGTTTTCGGTACGCTTTCCGGTCCTCCAGTTCCAGTTACCGGGATTCGATGGTCCCGTTCCCCCCATTCTCATCTGGATGCTGATCACCGCCGATTCGGGACTGGATGAGAGCCAGCGTGCCTTGTCCCCGAAGACGGCGGGGGGATATTTGTCATCGTACGGGTCAAAACGGCTATAGGAAGGGTCCACAAAGTCATTGATGTGTGTTCGAACATGTTCCAGGAGGCTTTCGGCGCTCATGCCACTGGGCAGACTCGAAACAGCCACGGGGTACTTATCGATATTAATATCGCCATAAGCATCCTCTAACTTATGAATGTACCAGTCGCTGTATCTACTGTTCACGCTGGTTTGAACTGCGGTCGATGGCCGAAAGCTGATGAGATCCGCCCAAGCGGCCCACCATGGCCCTCCCCGGGCCACGGCTGTCGAGCTTGCGGAGCTTGCAGGCGATGCTGGTGCTGTTCCGGGTGGTGGCATGAGAAAAATCCTCCGCTAGAAATTATGAGGCTTGATCATCCGGCAACTTACCGTAGAGTGTAATCGACCGGTGAATGGGAACCCCTTGGGCGTCACCCGTGTCGTTCCACTGGGAAACAATGTCTTGCACGTCGGCTGGATTCCCCGTGGTGCCTTCCGGACGATGATGGTCTAACTGGAAAGCCACTATATTATCCTTCAGGCTTTGAGCCCACGAATATCCAAGATTACTGAGTTGGCTTGTCAAGCTCTGGTTGCTGCCGGTGCTTTGCGCGTCCGCGGAAACGTTCAGTTGAACGTCCAGTTCATACAGGGAATCCAGCGGAATCTGGGGCGCGGTTCCAACGTCCTTGGGGTCCGGTTGGATGTTGGCGTTAGGGTATCCCCAAACGACGTGGGCGGTGTCCGGCACCTGGGAAACGACCTCTTGAAGCCAGGCGTCTTTATCCGCCTGGCCTTTCCTGGTGCCGCTCGGTAGCTGGATCTGGTAAGGCGCGCTGGGAATCGGCTTCGAGAACGCATCCAGGAGCCGGATCCGAATTACATAGGAGTCTCCCTCACAAGGGGAGTTGTCGGCCAGGCGCTGGTAGAAGCGGCACGCGAATGTGTCGTGGGTATCGGAGAACTTGCGGTCTTGGTCGGGCAGGCGAGTGTGGCGCCGGTTGTCTCCGTCGGACCAAAATCGCAGGATGCATCCCGACTTGTCGCTACTGGCGCTGGGGCAGGGCCATTTGTTGGGATCGACTTTGCTGCCCTTCTGGAAAATCAACACCATTACGCGGCGGTTGGGAGCATTGGCGAGGTTCCGCGCCGCGTAAACGTCCGGGTCCTGATCATTGGCGCCGGGCGCGAAACTGTCTTGCTTCTGTTGCGAAAAAATGATCAGCGTATTGAAACTGCTGCATCCCTGGTAATCCCCTTTGCCTTGCGAATCGGCGCCCTGGGCGAGAAAATTTGCCGGCCCGATGTTGAGAGCACTGTACTCGGGCGGGACCAGTTTGGGAAGGTAAGCCGAGATCAGGGCGCTCATCGACGTGCCGGCCGTCAGCCCCGTGGCCTGTTGCATGATCTGGGACTGCGAGTCTCCCCAGTGTTCATTGGGGTCCGTGGCGATGGCCTGCCATAGGCTGGATGCTTTCGCCGGTTGCGTACTACTGATCAGCAGGGCATAGATGGAGGTTGCGCGCCGGCCGCTCAACGCCTTGTTGTAGCCGTCAGGATCCGCCGGGGGACCGACCGGGTCGGCGTGGCCGAAGACCGAGAGCGGGCATCCCGGGTTTTGTTGGATCTGGCTCGCCAGTAACTTCAATTCGTCCCGGATGTCGCCGTTGGTGTAGGGTTGGGCGTCCGGATCGGAGGTCGGATCAGAAGGATTGGTTAAGGGGTCGGTGCTACAGGTTACGAACGAGGAGTCGAAGGCGAAGCGTATATCCTCCACCTTCCAGCAGAGGATCGGCGTCGGCCAAGCCCTGAGTGTGTTGGTCTCACTTCCGATAGCGGGCCCCACAAAAACCGGTACGGATGGCGAGGCGGCATGTTGGCCTGCGACTCCGCCATCCGATCCACCGTGAATTGCCGCCTGGTTGCCATTGCTCAAGGCGCCATCCTCCAGCTTATTCTCTGCGATTCGCCAAAATCTCTAACAGCCCTGTACTTGTTTGAGCTTGGCCTGCGTAACGGGTCCGCAGATGCCGTCCACTGTCAGCCCCTGATCGCACTGAAACTCTTCTACAGCCGACTCGAATGCCTTTTGATCCGGCTGATTCACATCCCCCGCAAAGTACCCCAGGTTGTCCAGCCGCGCGATCTGACCCGAGATTTCCTCCACAGGATCCAGGTCTCCGATCTTGATTTCGATCTGGGTATTATTCAACGGCGTCTGCTCATCCTGGACCACCAGGATGGCATCGTGGACGTCGGGTGGAATATCTTGCTCGATCTTGCCGCTGCCATCGGTCGTGACGTTACGAGAATCGCTGCCTATAGCCAAAATGCACGGGGCATTGGCAATCGGTTTTTCGTACGCATCCTCCAGCGCCAGTCTCAGCTTGAGGGCAGGCTTTTTGGCTTGGAATTGGTGCAGCTTGTCGGTATTGCGGGATTCTAACCGCTGCTGGCGGTCCGGAATAAAGAGGGAATCCCCGGGATAAAGCACGCTCGGGTTGCTGCGCTGTTGTTTCAGCGCAGCGTTGTTAGGATGGTCCCAAATGGTGTGGTAATCGGAGAACCCGAACTCCTTCGCGATCTTGGAAAGATGATCTCCCTGCTTTACGGTGTAGGTACCCGCCACGTCACTACCAAAGGGTATTCTACACTTCTGATGGCCAGTCTCAAAGTCAGGATGGTACCGCTGCCTTTGCTAAGCGGCGCTCGACATGGTTACCGGAGTGAGGCTCCGCAGCTCGAGGCGCATTCCATCGAACTGTTTCAGCAGATCGCCCACGCTGACCGTGCCGATCCCGTGACTATAGAGCGCCACACGCAGCTGAACCTTCATAACGCCGCAAGCGAATGCTACCTGGCTGCGCAGAAGCAGGGCGGCCAGATCCGGGCGGTCCGTCTGCGATTGCAGCATGAGAGCCTTGGTGGCCCAGCACACAGCTTGAAAATCGGTCTCGAGGCACCGCAGATAACCGCGGAACGCCTGGCAATGCTTCTTGCGGAGCTGTGACACCATTTTCCGAGTGGCGAGCGGGTGAGACTCCAGGAACGCTTCATCGCTGCCGTCCAGCAGCCGCGTCATGGGTCGATACCGTTCGGTAGAGAACTCGGCAACCGACTCGAGACTCTCCGCCAGATTTCGCGGGGTGGCGAGCACGCGCCACAACTGCACCAGAGCCAATCCGACCCCGGCTGTAAGGAGAATCAACATCACGGCAAGTGCAATCATTTTTCTTCTTCCCATAGGCATTGTGACCGGAATGGAACTTGAATAAAAGGACCAGCAGTACGGGTTAACATTGGGATAACCAAAGAGAACAGGGATCGCCCTGGAAATACCAGGTTGGATCGAGAGAATCGCATGGAGCCGGACGAACAAACGAAGCTTACGGACTATAGCGAAGACAGTGTCGACCTCACGCTGATCCGTTGGATGCTGTCACTGACGCCGGCCGAGCGACTGGACTTCCTCGACGAGCGGATCGGTGAGATTCTAGCGATCCGAGAACTGAATGCCGGAAGGTAGACTTCGCGCAACGGTGCGCGCGCTCAACGAGGCGGGGGTCGAGTTTATCGTGGTGGGTGGACTGGCGGCGGTGTTGAACGGCGCTCCCATCCAAACGTACGACGTGGATGTCGTCCATTCCCGCGATGAAGAGAATGTCTGCCGACTCCTGCGCGTATTGGAAGGACTTGATGCCGTCTATCGCATCCAACCGGAGCGCCGACTCAGGCCAACGGCCAGTCACCTGGCTTCGCGCGGTCATCAGAACCTAATTACGCGCTACGGCCCGCTGGACTTGCTGGGAACGATCGGCCTGGATCTTAGCTACCAGGAACTCATTCCGCATTCAGCTGAGATGGATATCGGCGAAGGCGTTAACGTTCGCGTTCTCGATTTGGAAACACTCATCGCCATTAAGGAAGAGCTGGCCGGCGAGAAGGACCTTGCCGTGCTGCCGATTCTACGCCGGACGTTGGAAGAGAAGAGAAAGACTGGAGGCCATTAAACGCCAGCACCTACGACCCACGGTATCATCAGCCGATTGCATTGCGGACGACGGGCGTTTCAACTTGTTGATGACGCGGGTGCATTTCCGTGGTACTCCCCGTGAACTACACGCCCCAGCAGTAGTCCTCTACGGCTTTTTCGATGGAGTTGTCTTGCTCGGTCAGGCGCATTAGCTCCAGGCGGATCGCGTCTACGAGGGCTTTCCAGCTGGCTTCGATGACGTTGTCGGAAACGCCTACCGTGGACCAGCTCTTGCGATGGTCGGACCACTCGATCAAGACGCGCACCGCGGCGGCGGTGCCTTTGTGGGAGTCCAGCACGCGCACCTTATAGTCGGTCAGGCGTACATCGGTGATCTGCGGGTAGAGCTTCGAGAGACACTTGCGCAGACACAGGTGCAGGGCATTGAAGGGGCCGTGGCCGGCGGCGGTCGCGGAGTGGACGCCATCCTGCGCGCGCAACGTTACGGTGGCGGTGGTGTGTGAAGGCGCCTGGCCGCCAGCGCGGGTACTGACCTCGTAACTATCCACGTCGAAGAAATGCATTCCGGGATGAAGCGCCTCGCGCACCAGAAGCTCGAAGGTTCCTTCGGCGGCTTCCAGCTCGTAGCCTTCATATTCCATCTGCTTAATGCGCTCCAGCAGGCCGCGGCGCGCCTCTTCATCCAGACGGTCAGCCAAGCCGTGCTGCTTGAGCTTATACATAATGTTGCCGCGGCCGGAAAGATCGCTCACCAGGACGCGCTGCCGGTTGCCTACGGCTTCGGGCGTGATGTGCTCGTAGGTAGATGAATCCTTCAGAACCGCGGCTACGTGTACTCCGCCTTTATGAGCGAAGGCGCTGCGGCCGATGAAGGGCTGGTCGTTGCGGAGCGGGAGGTTCGCCAGCTCGGCGATGAATTTGCAAACGGCGGCGAGGCTGGCCAGCTTCTCGGGACCGATGGTGGAGTGGCCGAGCTTTAATTCGAGGTTGGCCAGGATGGAGGCGAGATTGGCATTGCCACAGCGCTCGCCATAGCCGTTCATGCAGCCTTGTACATGGGTCGCGCCCGCTTCTACCGCGGCCAGCGCGTTGGCCACTGCCAGGTCCGAATCGTTATGCGTGTGGATGCCGATCACACCGGCGAACCGCTTGCGCACCTCAGTGACGACTTCCTCGATGCGGCTGGTGAGGGTGCCGCCGTTGGTGTCGCACAGGCAGAGCACATCGGCGCCCGCCTGGTGCGCGGCCTCGATAGTCTTCAGGGCGTAGGCGGCGTCAGCGGTATAGCCGTCGAAGAAGTGCTCGGCATCGTAGACTACTTCGCGCCCGTGGTCCTTAAGATACTTCACCGTCTCGGAGATCAGCTTGAGGTTCTCTTCGAGCGAAATCCCCAGGGCGCGCTTTACATGCAGATCCCAGGTTTTCCCAAAGATCGAGACTACCGGAGTGCCGGCTTCCACCAAGGCTTGCACGTTGCGGTCTTCGCCGACTGAGTTCTTGGCGAAGCGGGTGGCGCCGAAGGCCGTCAGCTTAGCGTGCTTGAGTTCCAACTCGTGGGCGCGGCTGAAGAATTCCTTATCCTTGGGGTTGGATCCGGGCCATCCGCCTTCAATGTAGTCGATCCCCAGCTCGTCCAGCTTCTGGGCGATGACGAGTTTGTCATCCACCGAAAACGAGATGGCCTCGCCTTGCGTGCCGTCCCGAAGCGTTGTGTCGAACGTAGAGATCTTCATATTCCGACTCCTTGGTCAGGTGGGGCCACCTTTCCCGCGAAGGCGCCGGGCGGCCCGGAACGGGTCCGCACACCGGAAAGCCCGGCGGCGGGCCAAAAGGCCCGGCCCCACGAACCCTATTTCTTGGCTGCTACTGCGGCGTCCTCGGGCACGCCGGCTTCCTTTTTCTTCCTCTTCAGGAAGGGCATCATTTCGCGGAGCTCGCAGCCGACTTGTTCCACCTTCAGGTCGCGGCCCCCCTCGCGCATGGCCAGGAATTTCTTGCGGCCGGTTTTGTTCTCGTCCATCCACTGGCGTGCGAATTCACCAGACTGAATTTCGGAAAGAATCTTCTTCATTTCGGCGCGCGTTTGATCGTTGATGATGCGCGGGCCGCGCGTGTAGTCGCCGTACTCCGCGGTGTCCGATACCGAGTAGCGCATGTAACTGAGGCCGCCCTCGTAGATCAAGTCGACGATGAGCTTGACCTCGTGGAGGCATTCGAAGTAGGCGATTTCAGGGGCGTAACCGGCCGCCACTAATGTGTCAAAGCCGGCCTGAATCAGGGCGCTCACGCCACCACACAGCACGGTCTGCTCGCCGAACAGGTCGCTTTCGGTCTCTTCGCGGAAGGTTGTCTCGATGACGCCAGCCTGCAGGCAGCCCAGCGCCAGGGCGTAGGCCAGCGCGCGCTCCATGGCGTGGCCGGAGGCATCCTGGTGAATCGCCACCAGGGCCGGCACGCCGACGCCTTCGACGTACAGTTCGCGCACGCGGTGTCCCGGAGCTTTGGGCGCGATCATCGAGACGTCTACGTCTTTGGGCGGAGTGATCTGTTTGAAGTGGATGTTGAAGCCGTGGGCGAACATGAGCGTTTTACCGGCGGTCATGTGCGGCGCGATCTCCTGGTTATAGATGTCGCCCTGCAGGTGATCGTGGACCAGGATCATCACAATGTCCGCGGCTTTAGCGGCATCGGCCGTGTTCATCACACGAAGACCCGAGGCTTCGGCTTTCGCCTTGGATTTGCTGCCGGGGTAGAGGCCGACTACCACGTCGACGCCGGAATCGCGCAGATTCAAGGCATGTGCGTGTCCCTGGCTGCCATAGCCAATGATCGCGACTGTGCGGCCTTTCAGGGCATCTAGATTGCCGTCTTTCTCGTAGTATCGTTTTGCCATTCTTGCTCCAATGTTTGCGTAGTGGAGCGCCGGGCGGCCCGGAACGGGTCCGAACCGGAAAGCCCGGCGGCAGGCCGGAAGGCCTGGCCCCACAAACCTTAATGAATCGTTTCTTCCGCCTTTGCGCCGGCCTTCGTGGGTACCGGGGCTTGCAGTTTCAGCTTCTTGGGCTCGAGGCCAATCGCCACAACGCCCGAACGCGTCACGTCGATTTCGCCGTAGCTGCGCATTACATCTACAAACTCGTTCAACTTTTCGGGTGCGCCGGTCACTTCGATGGCGAAGCCCTCGGTGGAGGAGTCTACCACCCGGCCGCCGAAAATTTCGGCTTCTTTCAACACCGCGGCGCGCGTCTCTTGCGGCATGCGGACGCGGACCAGCAAAAGCTCGCGGAATACCGACGGTGACTCGCTCAGATCAGTGGCCTGCAGCACGTTGATCAGCTTGTTCATCTGCTTGATCACCTGTTGGCGCAGCGTGGAATCGACCTCAACTGCGATGGTCATGCGGGAAACTTCGGGGTCGAGCGTGCGCGCGACAGTCAGGCTTTCGATGTTGTAGCCGCGCTGGCTCAATAGCCCGGTGACCCTCATCAGAGCGCCAGCCTTATTTTCGAGTAGTAAGGAAATGACTTGCAGCATGTTTGTACCTAGCCTGCCACGGGTTGCGGCGGGCCCAACACCATCTCATTAATGGCGCCGCCGGCGGGCACCATGGGATACACGCATTCGAGCGGTGACACCTTCACGTTCAGGAGGTATGGGCCTGGTTCCTTCACAGCTGCCTCCAGCGCGGAAGCCAACTCCCACGGTTTGTCGACGGTGCGGCCTTTGAAGCCGTAGGCCCCGGCCAGCTTTTCGACGTCGGGGAAACAATCCAAGGTCACGGCGCTGAGGCGGTTGTTATAGAAAAGCTCCTGCCATTGCCGGACCATTCCCAGGTAGCCGTTGTTCATCACGATGATCTTCACGGGCAAACCATAGCTGGCGATGGTGGCCAGCTCGGGTATGGACATTTGAAAACCACCATCGCCGCAGATGGCGAACACTAGCTTGTCGGGCCGGGCGAACTGGGCGCCCAAGGCAGCCGGCAGGCCGAATCCCATGGAGCCCAAGCCACCGGAATTCAACCAAAGGCGAGGTTCGTTGAAGCGGATCAACTGGGCGGCCCACATCTGGTGCTGGCCCACATCGGAGGCGACGATGGCCTGGCCGTTGGAAAGCCGGTCGATCTCGGCCATGAGATGCTGGGGCTTAATCTCGGTATCGGAAGTGACCGGCTGCAGCGGATGCTCTTCTTTCCAGGTCCGGATCTGGTGCCACCAGGCGCGGCGCGCCGCTTCCAATGATTCGTCAGCAGGCGCCTTGTCCGTGAGTTGCTCGTTCAGTTTCCCGAGGACGTGCTTCACATCGCCGACGATGGGGACATCGGGTGCGCGGTTCTTTCCGATTTCGGCGGGATCGATATCTACGTGGATTACCTTGGCGTGCGGCGCGAAGGCGGCCAGGCGGCCAGTTACACGGTCGTCGAAACGAACGCCCAACGCGATCAGCAGGTCGGCGCCGCTCATCGCCATGTTGGCCGCGTAGCTGCCGTGCATGCCCGGCATGCTGATGAAGTTCGGATGATGCGACGGGAGGGAGCCCAATCCCATGAGCGTGGTCACCGCCGGCGCGCCGATGAGCTCCACGAACTGGCGCAGTTCCGATGCCGCATTCGCGGCGACGATGCCGCCGCCCGCGTACACCAGGGGCCGCTCGGATTTCTTGATCAGTTGGACGGCGCGCCGGACCTGGCCGGTGTGGCCTTCGGTGAATACTTTGTAACCCGGCAGATGAATGCTGGAGACGTGTTGGTAGTGGCCCTGAGCCTGGAAGACATCCTTGGGAATATCCACCAGCACGGGTCCCGGCCGGCCGCTGGCGGCCACATAGAACGCCTCGTGGATGATGGCGGGCAATTCTTCCAGGTGCTTCACCAGGTAATTGTGCTTGGTGCAAGACCGCGTAATACCGAAGGTGTCCGCTTCCTGGAACGCGTCGCTACCGATGAGCTTGGTGGAAACCTGTCCGGTGAGGGCGACGATCGGAATGGAATCCATCATGGCATCGACCAGGCCGGTGGTGAGGTTGGTGGCACCGGGGCCGGAGGTGGCGCAGCAAACCCCCACCTTGCCGGTGGATCGCGCGTAACCTTCCGCCGCGAAGGCCGCGTTCTCCTCATGCCGTACCAGCACGTGTCGGATGTGGTGGTCGTAAAGGGCGTCATAAAAAGGAAGGGTGACGCCGCCGGGATACCCGAACATGCAATCCACGCCTTCGCGGGACAGGCACTCCAGCAGCATGCGCGCGCCGCTCATTAAGGATGTCGACATATCGTTTGCCTCACAAAAACTCGCCACTAAACGAAAAAGGCCATCAGCCAGGCTGTCCGCCCCGCTGATGGCCTCGGAAACTTTGTTCCCCTGGCCTCAGGCGGGGCCGGATACGATGACTACGAGCAGAATAATGCCTACAGGAATACCGACTATGCGGGAGAGAGTGGAACGAACCAGACCTGTAAAAGCGTTGCCCATTGGGGAAACTTAAGAACGAGTTTAGCGGACAAGTTTCTCAAATGCAAGGGGCCGCGGCTATAAGTTTTGTTAATCGAGCGATCCGGGCAAGCGAAAGCATGCCGTACCATGCGTACAATACATCGCATGTGTAGACGGGTGGTGGGAAGCTGCTTATTTGCGGTGATCGGGACACTATGCGCGGAGAATCTGACCGGCATCGTCAGCCAACCGAGCGGTGCGACGGTGGCCGATGCGCCGATTCAGGTGAGGAACGAAGCCAATAACAAGGTGGCCCGGACGAGCAGCCAGAGCGACGGGCGGTATGTGTTTACCGATCTTATTCCGGGAGGGTACGAGTTGTCGATCGAGATGCCGTGCTGTGCGTACAGTACGTTTAGGAAAGAGGTCACGCTCGACGCGGGCCAAGGCATGCAACTGGATATCCGGCTCACGGAAACGGTGAATGGGACGACGCTGGGTGACGATCCAGGACGGCTCGCCGCGATGATGCGCAAGCGGAATAAAGTCCCCGTGCGGCCGGCTCCGCGGACGGCGGGAGGAAAGCCCGACCTGTCTGGTGTCTGGGTGGATCGTGGCGACGCCTATCCCGAAGCGGCCGATCTGCTGCCGTGGGCGGCGGCGATCGTTAAGGAGCGAGGCGAGAGCTTGGGCAAAGATCACCCGCACAATCACTGTCTGCCCGGTTCTCCGCCACTCCCTGGAAGCTCTGTGCCATTCATCGGCAAATTCGTGGAGACACCTTCCTTGGTAGTGCTGCTCTTCGAAGATGTGCCCGGATTCCGGCAGATCTTTCTGGATGGGCGCGGCCACCCTTCCAATCTGGATCCGACGTGGATGGGCCATTCCGTGGGGAAGTGGGATGGAGATACGCTGGTGGTGGACACGGTGGGGTTTAGCGACCGCCTTTGGATCGGTGGCGCGCAAGGTGTTTACCCCCACACAGACAAGTTGCGCATGACAGAGCGGTACCACCGCGTAGATTACGGCCACATGGAGGTGGGAGTGACGTTTGAGGACTCAGGCACGTTTACGAGGCCGGTCAACGCCCACCTGAAATGGGATCTGGCGCCGCAGGAGGAGTTGCTCGAATACGTGTGCGAGAACAACAAACCCGAGCATTTGGTCGGCAAGTAGGGTGTGAGGCTGATCGTCGGCTGCGGCGCGGGTGGGCCGCGCATGACGCGGCCCCACCGAAGTGAGGAACGAACCCAATTCGGGAGTATCTGCTGTGTCGGGTTGGGGTTGCGGACCGTCTTGGTGGGTGGCGAGTGGGGTGCGGGCGCGCTGGAGGCGCTCCAATTCCGCGAAGGCTTCCTTATAAGAGCGCTCGGCCAGGGTGATGCGGCGCCGTAGCCGGCGGAAGACCTGGTCGGCGGCCATGAGGGCTGCGCCAAGGGGCGTTCCCTCAGAGCGGTCGGCGCGGATGACGTGATATTCCCACAGGTGGGCTTCGGCGCGGAAAAGGCGGCGCAACATCCACTCGTTGCGGATGAGGCTATCGACGTGGAAACGCTCTTCGGGAGTGCGCGGTTGGAAACGGGCGATGTACTCGTACTGGAGCGCGGCAAACTCATCGCCGCTCTCGCCGATGACGAACTGAGAATCGGCATCGAGTCCGGATTTTAGCGGCTCGATCTGATGGGAAGTGGCCATGGCCCACAGTAGCAATCAGTCGGCGGCGGAATCGGCCGCGGATGCGGGTGTTGTTGCTAGAGCTATAGTTGTTTTTATGTGATTGCGGTTAACGGAAGCCCCTTTACCGTAAGCTAACCCCTCCATACTCCTGAATTGCCTGCCTCTCGCCCCATTCTGGGATTGACGGGATTTCGAAAACCGAAACCAGTCTGAGAGGAAAAGGGGATGAAGAAGATACTACTGTTTGCTATCGGCGTTGCCGGACTGGCCATCGCCAGCACCAACTCGTATTCGGTCAAGTTGCTTTCGCCCGCGATGCTGGGGACCATAGCGCTCGAGCCCGGTGAATACCGGGTAGAGGTAATCGATCAGAAAGCCGTGATCCGCAACGGCAGATTTCACGGCGAAGCGCCGGTTAAGGTGGAGAGCGGAGACACCAAATACGGTACTACCGTCGTTCGCTTCAACACCGCGGACGGGAAGATGCACATCCAGGAAATTCACGTTGGCGGAACGAAGACCAAACTGGTTTTCGAAGAATAGGGAAGCGGGCGCGCAGCAGTTCCACATCGGGGCATGCGGTAACGCAATACCGCTCACGCTACGTTGAAGAGTAGTTTGAAGCCGTAGTCCATGTGGAACTGCTGGTGGCAGTGGAAGAGTGTCAGGCCATCCATGGCTGGTGTGAAGTCGGCCTCGATCTTGCGGAAACCTTTTACTAAAACGACATCCTTCAGTACCCCTGCGCTCGGTTTGCCGTACACACTTGTTAGCTCGAAACTGTTGCGGTGTAAGTGCACGGGGTGCGGGTCGTCGGTCTGGTTGTCAAACACCAGGCGGTAGCGCTTACCTTTGTGCAGCAGTCGGGGCTCGGCTTTTTCGTCGTACGATTTGCCGTTAATGGTCCAACGATTGAAGCCGCCGGTGCCTCCGTTGACTTTGCCGAATACCAGCGGGATCACTTCGTCGGCAGCGGGGGCGGGGCGGTTCTCGCCGAATTGCGTGTAGTCCCAGATTTGTTTGGGCAGCTTGGTCCAGCGCGGCGCGCCGTTTTGGTTGGCGTACTCTACTACGATGCCCATGCCGTTCTTGCGGTCGTCGTCCTTGGGGGTTCCGAGAATCCACACGCCGGGCGTTTTCATTTCGACTAGGGCGCTAATACGCTCGGCCGTACCCAGCTCCAGCACATCGACGAGTTGCGGACGGGGAACCACGTTTCCATCGAGCGCGACCACCTGGAACCGATGTCCCGGCAGGGCGAGTTTGATATTTTCGGTGGCGCTGGCGTTGAGAATGTGAAAGAGCACGCGCTGACCCTGCTTGACGCGCAGCGGTTCGCCGAAGCCCAGGCACTTTCCGTTGATGGTGAACCGTTGATAGCCGATTTCCCAGCCGTTGGGTTTTCCGCTTTTCTTTTCGGCCTCGGCGCGCTGCTTTTCCGCGGGCGTGACATCCTCGTCGTCTTCTTCTTCTTCCGCGGTGAAAATAGGCTCCCATTCATGGGTTGCGAGGAAGATCTCCTGATCGTACTGGCCGGGATTCGACTTGGGCTCGATATACACGAAGGCAAACTGGCCGGTGTAGGTGCCTCGGTTGAGGTCGGCCATGGGCATCACGTGGGTGTGGACAAAACGTGCGCCGGCCGGTTGGGGCGTCAACCGGTACCGCAGGTGTCCGTGGGCTGGGACCACCCGGCTCTTTTCTTCCAAAGCGCCATCGATGTCGGCGGGGAGAAACTGTCCGTGCCAGTGAACCAATTCAGGGACGTCGGTTTCGTTGAACAGATCGAGGGTAACCGGGACGCCTTCGTGCAACCGAATGGGAGGACCGGGGACGGTGCCGTTGTACCCGATGGTACTGATGGTGTGTTCTTTGGCGATTTCGACCTGCACGTTATCGATACGCAAGGTGACGTCAGCAGGGGTGGCGGACGTAATGGCGGTGTCGGGGGCTTGTCCTGGTGAACTCCCGCTATTGCACCCTTGTATCAACAGACCCGCTCCAGCCGCCATACCGGAAAGGAAGTCGCGACGTGTGGATTGCAGTCGGTCCATAGATTCTCCGAGCTAACAGTGTAGCGCTGGCGGTCTTGCCGCCGGCGAACTGGCACACACCGGCGGCAAGACCGCCAGCGTTACACTAAGGAGTACCGCGCCCGACTTTTTCGGGCTGGGGTGCGTCTACACACCAGGAGCCAGAGATTTGATCTTTCGGGCGGTGGAAGATACCGACCTGATTCGGCAGGCTGCCCGGGGAGCGGTGGAGGCTTTCAACCTCCTCGTGTCCCGGTGGGAGAAACGTGTCTACAATTATCTCCTGCGGATCACCGGCAACCGCGAAGACGCTCTGGACTTGACGCAGGACGTTTTTTTGAAAGCCTACCAGAACCTCCGCAAGCTTGACGATCCAGGGCGGTTCGCGCCGTGGCTGTACCGGATCGCGCACAACGAAGCCTATTCCATGTTTCGCAAGCGCCGTCCGGAAAGCGATGTGGCGGAACTTGAGCCGGAGGGCACGGACACCGGGATTACGGTGGGCGGCAGCTCAGTCTTCCCGCTAGAACTGAGCCTGGCCGTAGCCGGCGCGCTAAACCAACTTTCGCCGGAACAGCGCGAGGCGGTGGTGCTGAAGATCTACCAGGGCTTCAAATTTGAAGAGATGGCCGAGATTCTCTCCTGCCCGGTTTCTACCGTCAAGTCCCGACTGTATGCGGCTTTCGAACTCCTGAAGATCGAACTGGCTCCCATAAAAGCAAGAGGTGTGTCATGAGTTGTTCGCCATTCGATTTGAGGGATTACGTCCTCAAGGAACTGTCCGATTCTGAGCGGAAGCAGGTTGAAGTACATATCAAAGGCTGCCAGGGCTGCAGCGAGGAGTGGGAACGCCTGCGGCTGACCGAAGCCGCGTTGTTTTCACTGCGCGAGGAGGAGATTCCGCAGCGGATCGCCTTCGTTTCCGACAAAATTTTCGAACCGTCGCCATGGCGTCGCGGGTGGGCTGCTTTCTGGGGCTCGACGGCGCGCTTGGGATTCGCATCGGCGGCCATGCTTTCGGTGGCTCTGGTGGTATTCGCAGTAGTGCGGCCGGCCGCGCCAACGCCGGGACCTCTGGCGTCGTCCGCCAACGTGAAGGCTGTGTCGGTGTCGGCTGCGGAAATCCAGCAGCAGATTCAGACGGCGGTGGAGCGTGCCGTGGCGGCGAGCGAGACGCGGCAACAACAAAAGTTTGAGCTGGCAGTGGCGGAGATCCGCCAGCAAGATTTGAAAGAGCGGCAGCAATTGGCTCGATATGCCGATGCCGCGCTCGAAATGTCCACCCGGCGCAACCTGGTCGTCGAACGCAGCAGTTATGGTTTTCCACGTGCGGATAAGGGAGGCCTGCAATGAAAATCGCTGTCTTGATTCTTTGTATAGCTCCGGTGTGGGCGCAGGCTCCTTTGAAACCGGTGGTTAGTCCTTCCACGGAGAAGCCCACGGTTGCGCGCAAGGTTTTCACCGAGTTGGAATCGAACTTCGACTATAAGCTCCGGGCAGCCAGCGCTAAGGATCCGTTCGATCTGCTAGGGCTGACACGCGGGCTGTATCTACCCGGATATGGCGCGGTACTGACTACGGAACTTAGCCTGATTGTAACCCCGCCCATCACTCCGTTCCATCTGAAGATCACGCCAGAGGAGGCGGCCAAGGTGCACCAGCGCAAGCTGGAGAACCTGCCGCAGCTGAGAAGAACCATGCAAGGTTTGTGGCGGGATGCGGCATTGGCATTGACCTCTGTGCCGGATAGCGAGCAGGTTGTGGTGGCGGTCCGGGTGCTCTACCAACCTTGGGAAGATACCGGCGGGTTGCCGGGGCAAATAGTGATGAAGGGCTCCCGCAAGGCCGCGCTCGGCGGCGACATCCAGACGGAAGAAGAGTAAGTGGCTACCACGCACTCACCAGCTCCCGAATCCGAATCGGGGGCGCCGGCTCCATTTCGATTCCAGCGGCTTGGCGAGATTCTGATCGCACGGCAGAAGATCGACGCGGAGGACCTGGAGCGCGCCCTCGAACTGCAGCAGGAGCGCGGCGATAAGCTGGGCAAAATCCTGGTCGACATGGGCTTGATCGCGCAGCGCGACGTGCTCACGGCTCTTTCGGATCAGTTGGGCATCCCTTTGGTGGCTGTCGATGGGGCGCCGCCCACGGCGCCGGAGTTGGAAGGCCTCTCGGAACGCTTTCTCCGGCAGTGCCGCACGTTCCCTGTATCGTTGGTGGACTCCACGCTGACCATCGCGATGGCGGATCCTCTGGACTTCGAGACGGTGGCGGCGGTGCGGGCCTTTTCGGGCCTGCAGATTCAGACCGCACTGGCGGCGGAGCAGGAAATCCTCGATGCCATCGACAAGCATTACGGCGAGAGCGACCGCAGTCCGCTGCTCGCCGATGGCGAAGACGAGCAGGCCAGCGCAGATCTGGAACACCTGCGCGACATGGCCAGCGAAGCGCCGGTCATCCGCCTGGTGAATGCAATGATCGCCGATGCCATCGAGAAGCGGGCGAGCGACATTCACATCGAGCCGTTTGAGAAAGAGTTTCGCATCCGTTTCCGCGTGGACGGCGTGTTGTTTAACCAGGAGCCGCCGCCGCGCGAGCTGAAGGCGGCGATCATCTCGCGGTTGAAGCTGATGGCCAAGCTGAATATTGCGGAGCGGCGGCTACCGCAAGATGGACGCATCAAGATCAAGCTGCTGGGCCGCGAGGTGGACCTACGCGTCTCGACGCTTCCCACGTTGTACGGCGAAAGCGTGGTGATGCGCCTGCTCGATCGGTCCGCCGGCGATTTCTTCGACCTTCGGCGGCTAGGGTTCGACGAGCAGATGCTGGCGCGCATGGAGCATTTCACCAGCCTCCCGCACGGCATTTTCCTGGTAACCGGTCCCACTGGCAGCGGCAAATCCACCACGCTCTATTCCGCTCTGAAACGCATCAACCTGCCCGACAAGAAGATCATTACCATCGAGGACCCGGTGGAATACCAGATGGACGGCATCAACCAGATCCATGTGAATCCGCAGATCGGCCTGACCTTCGCGGCGGGCCTGCGGCATATCGTGCGCCAGGATCCGGACGTCATTATGGTGGGCGAAATCCGCGATCGCGAGACCGCCGACATCGCTATACGGGCCGCGCTCACAGGCCACCTGGTGTTCTCGACACTCCACACCAACGACGCGCCCAGCGCCGTCACCCGACTGGCCGACATGGGTGTGGAAAACTACCTGCTTACTTCGTCGCTAGTGGCGGTTCTGGCGCAGCGGCTGGTCCGCATCATCTGCGATCAGTGCATCCGGTCGTCGGGAACGGCGCTGTCTCCCGACGGTGAGTCGGTTCACACGTTCAAGGGTGCGGGTTGTGAGAAGTGCAACGGCACGGGATACAGCTCGCGCGTGGGCATCTTCGAAATGATGGAGTTGGACGACGAAATCCGCGGACGCATCATGAACAATGAGGACGCGTCGCTGCTCACGCAGGCGGCGCGCCGCAACGGCATGCGCAATCTTCGCGAAGACGGCTGGAAGAAAATCCGCGAAGGCATGACGACGGTGGACGAAGTGATGCGGGTCACCCAGGAATTCTGATGGCCACTTTCTTCTTCAGAGCGGTGGCCGCCGATGGCCGGACGCGCAGCGGCAGCCTCACGGGAGATAACGAAAAACTGATCGCCCGCGAACTGCGCAAGCAAGGGCTTACTCCGATTTATGTGGGTGTCGCGCCCAAAGGGTCGTCGCTGCTCGATCTCAAGCTACCGTCGTTCGGTACCGGCAAGAAGCGCGACGTGTTGTTCTTCACGCAGGAGATTTCGACGTTGCTCAATGCCGGGGTGCCGCTCGACCGGGCCCTATCGATCACCGGCGAGTTGACCGAGCGTCCAGATTTCCGCTTCATCGTGCTGGATGTACTGCGCGTGCTGAAGGGCGGGCGATCGATGGCAGACAGTCTGGCCACGCACCCGGAATATTTTTCGGATCTGTACGTCAACATGGTGCGCGCGGGGGAGGCTTCGGGCGCGCTGTCGACGATCTTCGAGCGCCTGGCGGAATTCGAGCGATCGCGTGACGATCTGCGGAACTACATCATCTCATCGATGATCTATCCCGCGCTGCTGGCGCTGGTGGGCTTAGGATCGATTTTCATTCTGTTGAATTTTGTGGTGCCGCGCTTTGCGACCTTGTTCGCGGATACACGCTTGAAGATTCCGCTGCCGACGCAGATCATGCTGACGGCCAGCGAGTATGTGCGGGCTTATTGGTGGATGGGCGCTTCCGCGCTAGTGGCCATCATTGCGCTGTGGCGGGTTTACACCCGCACGACGCGCGGCCGGCTGTGGTGGGATGGCGCGCGCTTGAAGCTTCCCTTGCTGGGTGACGCCCTCCGCAAAGCCGAAACAGCGCGCTTCGCGCGGGCCATGGCGACCCTGATCGCCAACACCGTGCCGCTGGTGCAGTCCATCGGGATCGCATCGGCGACGCTGGGGAACAAGATGATTTCCGGCGCGCTCGTGGGCGTGGCGCAAGGCGTCAAGCGCGGTGAAGGAATCGCCGTTCCACTGCGCCGTTCGGGCGCGTTCCCGCCATTAGCCGCGCACTTGCTGACGGTGGGCGAAGAGACGGGACGGCTGGACCAGATGTTCTCCCGCATGGCGGAAATCTACGAAAACGATACGCGTTCCGCCATCAAGCGCTTCACCGCGGTGTTCGAACCGCTCGTGATCCTGTTTATGGGCGTCTTGCTGGGCGGGTTGATTTTGAGCATGCTGCTGGCGATCATGAGCATCAACGACGTGGCGGTGTAACGATGAAGCAAGCGAGAAGACGAAGAAGCGGGCAAGCTGGCATCACACTTATCGAAATGCTGGTGGTGATGACCATCATCGCGCTATTTGTGGCGTTGGTAGGCCCCTCGATGTTCAAGAAAAGCGACGCCGCGCGTGTGACGGCAGCGCGCGCGCAGATCCATAACTTTCAGACGGCGCTGGGAGCTTACAAGCTGGATACCGGCGTGTTCCCGACTTCGGAGCAAGGCTTGCAGGCTTTGCGCGTGAAGCCTACCGACTTGAATCAGTGGGCGGGACCGTACATGCCGCAGGATATTCCAAAAGATCCCTGGAGTCACGATTACATTTACAAATATCCCGGCGATCACGGTGACGAGCCGGACATCATTTCCTATGGCGCCGACGGCGAGGTTGGCGGCGACGGGTTGAATGCGGACATTGTCAGCTGGAAGGGCCAGTAGCGACCGTGGCACTTTGCTTCGGCGGATCGTGCCGGTGGCCGTTTTGCTGTCGACCATTCTGCTGTTTGTAGCGCTTATGGCTCCCTACTTCGGTTCGGACAGACATTATCTCCGCACTACCGCGGCGCAAGCCCAGATCCACAACTTCGGTACCGCGCTGGGCGCCTACAAACGGGACACTGGAGTGTTTCCCACCACCGAGGAGGGCCTGCGAGCTTTGCGAGTTAAGCCGGAAGGCGTGAATCGATGGGCGGGGCCGTACATGCCGTACGGTATTCCTAGAGATCCTTGGGGCCATGACTACATGTACAAATATCCTGGCGAGCACGGCGGCGAACCGGACATCATTTCCTATGGCGCCGACGGCGAGGCTGGGGGCGACGGGCGGAATGCGGATATTGTCAGCTGGAAGAACCAGTAGATATTCAGCTAATAGTTGTGAAACCGGCGTCACCCTGATGGAGATGCTGGTGGTGCTGGCCATCATCGGGTTGCTGGCGGGGATCTCGTTTCCGGCTGTGTCTGCGGGCATCGATAGCGTGCGGCTTCGCTCGGCGACCGATTCGCTGGCGGGTTTTCTGAACGGGGCGGTCACTCGGGCGGAGCGGCGGCAACAACCGGTTGAGGTGCTGATCTCTACCAAAGACAACGCGCTGCGGCTCTATTCCACGGAGCCCGGCTTCCTGCGCGAACTGAAGATGCCGGATGGGGTCACTATCGAGGCGGTGCTGCCACAAGAGCCTGAGGAGATTGGGCCCCGCCGTTTGATTCTGATGCCAGGCGGCGCCGTTCCCGGGATCGGCGTAGAGCTTGCCAACCGGCACGGTTCGCGGCGAATCGTGCGCCTGGATCCCATGACCGGCTTTCCGCGCGTGGAAAGCGTCGAAAAGAAGTGAGGCGCCGGCGCGGATTTACGCTCCTCGAAATGATGGTCGCCACCGTGATCATGGCGGTGGCCGTGGTGGGGCTGCTTTCAGGGATCTCAGGAGCCCTGCGCAACGCGGCGCGGCTCACCGACTATGACCGGGCTGTGCAACTGGCGCGCCTGCGCATGAACGAACTCCTGGTTGACCAGCGGCTTCCCCGCGATGCCGTGGTGAACGGCGACTTCGATCCCTCCCTGAGCGGCGGCCTGGAAGCCGGCTGGCGCGCGCGGCTTAGCAATTTCGAAAAGCCGCCCAGTCCGGGGCCGGGACAGATCACTCTTGATCGCGTAGAACTCGAAATCTGGTGGATGTCGGGCAGCCAACGGCGCACCTTCACTCTGGATGCCTTCCGGCCCCACGTGCTGACGCCTGCGGACCTGGCCCCGTCGGTGAGCCCATGAAGCAGCGGGGTGTCACGCTGATGGAGGTCCTCATCTCCGTCACGCTGCTGAGCCTTCTCTCGGTCGCGATGTTTATGGCGATGCGGATCGGGTTGAATGCATATGTGAAGGCCGATGCCAAGCTGATGGACAATCGGCGAACGGTGGGAGCGCAGCGCATTTTGGCGGACGAACTGGGAGGCATTATGCCCGTCATGGCGGCTTGCGGAGCCGGTAGCGGAGCGCCTGGATCCCGGGCGGTGTTCTTTCAGGGCGCCCCAGGCGTGATGCGGCTGGCTACGACGTTTTCTTTGCTACAAGGATCACGAGGGCAGCCGCAGATTGTGGCGCTATTTGTGATTCCGGGGGAGGACGACCGCGGCGTACGCCTGGTGGTGAATGAAACGCCCTACACCGGAGCTTCTGCGGCGGGCCGGTTTTGCACGGCGCCAGGCCAATTTGCGCCGGTGGAAGCGGGAGCCGGATCGTTCGTGTTGGCGGACAAGCTGGCGTACTGCCGCTTTTCTTATCTCGCGCCCCCGGCGGTTGTGAACCAACCCCCGGGATGGACGGCCGTTTGGAATACGCAGAGGTGGCCCTTGGCCATTCGCATCGAGATGGCGCCGCTTGCGACTGATTCGTCGCGCGTGCAGCCCATCAGCTTAACGGCGCCGGTGTACCTGCACCGCAGTCCGGAGATTCAGTATGAGGACTTGGGCATTGATCTGGCCAACTAAAAGCCCCGCTCCCTTTGGTCACGGCTCGGTAAGACAGCGCGGGAGCGCCTTGCTGGCGGTGTTGTGGGTGTCTGCGGCTCTGGCGGCTATCGCCTTCTCGCTGTCGACTACCGTGCGGGGTGAGACGGAGCGGACCTCAACTGCGGTGGATGGGTTGCGGAGTTACTACCTGGCGGCGGGGGGAATCCACCGCGCTACGTACGAGGTGCTCTGGAGCGCACAAAACCCCGGCAAACGGTTGCTGCCACGATACACGACTCAGGTGGAGTACGCGTTTCCGTCGGGAGTCGTGCACGTCGATATCGTTCCGGAGGCCGGAAAGTTGGACGTGAACCGGGCGCTGCCGGAGGAGATGTACCGCCTGCTGGTGGCGCTGGGCCAGGAGCCGGAACGGGCGCGCGAGATCGCTCTAGCCATTGTGGATTGGCGCTCTCCGGTGTCCGCGGGGTCGGGCCTCGATCAATATTATCTATCGCTCACGCCGTCTTTTCAGGCCCGCCATGCGTCATTGGAAGAGATCGAGGAATTACTTTCGGTGAGGGGCATCACACCCGACATATTTTATGGGACCTATGTGCCGGCCGACCAGCCAGACGGCACCCGGCTCATATCGAGGCCGGGGCTGATCGATTGTCTGTCGGTTTTCGGGTCCGATAACCGTATCGATGCCAACACAGCTTCGCCCGCGGTGCTGGCAGCTATTGGACTGCCGCCCGATCTGATCAATGCCTTGGTCGAGAGACGGCGTCTGGCCCCGTTCACCGAGGCGCAACTGGGCGGGTTCCTGTCTGGGGCCGGCGGCGGCCGTCTGCGGGTGGAAGGCAATTCGATTGTGACGCTGCGCGCCACGGCGCGGCTGCGGCTCCAAAACGGGCAACTTTCCGATCTGCGCCGAACCGTGGGAGCCCAGGTGAAATACATGCCCGCCGGCTACGATGCGCCGGTTCATATTCTGCGGTGGTACGACACCGCGTGGAGCAATTAGCGCGCAGCATGCCCGATCTCGTTTCCCAGGATGTCCGCAAGCTACTGGCGTTTGGCTCCGGTATCGGCATCGAAATCGGGACCGACAATCTGGAAGTGGTGGCGGCGCGGGTGCGAGCTTCGCGCGTTCAGGTACTCGGCCGGCTAACAATCAACGATTATGCGGGGCGTCCCGCCGCCGAGTGGGGCGCGGAGTATCACCGCTTCGTGAAATCGGCCGGTATGGGCCACCTGAGCGCCTCTGTTTTACTGCCGCGCCGTGAGGTGATCGTCCGCCAGTTGGCGCTCGACGGTGTGGCCGGAAAAGACCGCGCGGGCGCCATCCGCTTCCAGTTGGATGCGCTGCATCCGTATGGCGACGAGGAAGTCTGCTGGGGCTGGTCGGATGTGGGCAGCCATGCCGCGCTGGTGGGCATCGTGCGCCAGGAAGTAGTGCAACGGTATGTCCGCTTGTTCGTCGAAGCGGGTGTCGCGGTGTCCGCATTTACATTCTCGGCCGCCGCGCTGCATGCCGCGATGCGGCTGAATGGGGCTACGGGCGAAGGCTTTCTGGCGATCAGTTCCTCGGCTGAAGGCGCTGTGGAAGTGTACGGTGAAAGCGCCGCGCGGCCGGTCTTCTCCGCTGAATTTCAACTCGCCCCGGAACGCGCAGCCGCACTCGCGCTGGCCGAACTCCGGCTGCCTCCCGAGACACAGCCGCGCAATCTCGAAGACGTGCTTCCCAAGCCGAGAGTGAATCCCGTAGAGAACGATCTTTCCCGCAACGCCCTGCCCTACGCAACGGCGCTGGCCGGGGCCTGTCCCCGGCTGGCTCCGGCGGCCAATATCCTGCCGCCCGAATATCGCCGGTACAGCTCGCGCGTTTTCTGGATTCCGACAGCGGTGTTGGTGGTCTTGCTGGCCGCGGCCATGGTGGGGATGGGGATGTACTCGCGGATCGCGGACCGGCGCTATCTCCAAAAGCTGCAGGCCGAAATTCACCAACTGGAACCCACTGCCCGTCGCGCCTCGGTGCTGGACAGCGAGATCAATTCCACAACCGCCCGCGCCCGGTTACTGGACCAGTTCCGCGGCCAGACCCGCGCGGATCTGGATGCTTTTGAAGAACTGACCAAGCTACTGACGCCGCCGGCGTGGAGCAATTCGATCGATCTGGCGCGCACTACGGCTCGTATCTCCGGTGAGGCTGCCCAGGCGGCTCCGCTGCTGAAGGTGCTGGACGCATCGCCGTTGTTTGAAAACTCCGAATTCCAGCTCATCGGGAAAGGCAACGGCACCGAAACATTTGTGATCCGCACCAACCGGGAGGCTCGCCGATGAAGTTCGAGGTGGGAACGCTCGACCGGCGGAAGCTCGTAGTCCTGGTGGCGGGTCTGGTGTTGCTGGCGATTGTCCTCGCCCGGCAGACCCGGAATAATTCGGTGGCGCCGGTAGTTGCCGCCACGGACTCTATTCCATCGGCCGAGCGCCGGCTGGAGCTATTGCGGAAGCTCGCCGCCACGGTCCCAGGGAAAGAGGCCGTGCTGCAGCAGGCCCGCGCCGAGCTGCAGGGCCGGGAGGCGGGCATTCTGAAGGCCGACACCGCGCCGCAAGCGCAAGCCCAACTGATGGACGTGATCCGGCGCGTGGCGGTGGCCAACGGAATCGACGCCCGCGGCGCCGAGGAGCTGCGCATGCGACCGCTGGCCAACGACTATGGAGAAGTGTTGGTAGCAGTTACCTTCACCTGCGGCATCGAGCAGTTCGTCAATTTTCTGGCGGCACTGGCCAATGAGTCGCAGATCATCGCCACCGATGAGATCAATGTTACCGGTGGCAACGACAAGAAGAAGGCCGTGCAGGTACGCCTGAGTCTTTCCGGCGTGGTGCCTAAGAAACTGATTCCGGCCAAAAGAGGAGTGGCCGTATTTTGAGGCGCAGGCTGTTGCTGTTGGACATCGTGTTGGTGGCCCTGCTGGCGTATGCCGGCTGGCAGGTGCGGCAAGCGGACCTGCGGGCGAAAGCGCGTGCCGCGGCCACGCTGGGCCACAAGGTGAAGCCGGATGCACCACCGCCCTGGACACCCCTGCCGGCGCAAAAGCCGGTGGTCCCCGGCGGATATGCGGTTGTTGCGCAACAGGATCTGTTTGACCGATCGCGCAACCCGGTGGTGGAACTTCCGCCGCCTCCGCCCCCTCCGGCGCCTCCGCCGATGCCGGCGCTGCCGGTTTATCACGGCCAGATGAACATCGGCGGGCTCACGGTATTTCTCAGCCAAACTGCCTCCGCCGCCCACGAAGCGATTCATCCGGGCGAGAAGATCGGCCAATTCACGCTGGTGAGCGTCAATATGGATGAGATTGAATTTGAGTGGGATGGCAAGACGGTTCGACAAAAAATCGACGCGCTGACTGATCGCAGCAACCAGCAGCAGCCCGCATCGGCTGCGGCAGCGCCATCCGCCCGCACGGAGGCGCCGGCGGCCGCGCCCCCTCCCTCTGTGGCCAAGTCTGCCATTGGCCCAGGGGCGGATACGGGGCGCGGCTTCAAACTGTGTGATCCCAACGACAGCATGCCGCCGGGGTCGGTAGTGGACGGATTTCGCAAGATGATTTACACCACACCGTTTGGAAACGCGTGCCGGTGGGATCAGGTTGGCGCCAGATGAGTCACTTGAGGAGACGCTTTTGATGAGACGGTTCTTCGTTTTTTCGGTACTGACGGTGGCTCTGGCGCAAGCTGAGGGTCCTGTGGTGAGCGGCACCGGCCGCCAGGCCCAAGTTACGGTGATACCGTCAAGTGCGGTGCCAGCCGCGCCATACCTGTTCCGATACACGGACCAGTATGGGAAGAGCTGGTTCTATCGACAGACGCCGTTCGGCGTTGTCAGCTACCCAGAACAGCCGGTAGCGGCGCCTAAGGACCCCGAGCCGGATGGCATCCGCGCCACCGAGGACGGCGAGGCAGTTCGCTTCGAGAGGCTCGGTCCGTTTGGAGTTTATCACTGGAGGCGAAACAAATCGGAGTTGGACGCGGGAGAACAGGCCGCTTGGGATAGGGAACGCGCCCGGGTTAACGCGAAACGAGACTAGTGCCAATGGCCCCCATTCGTTTTGGCCTGATCGCGGTGGCTTTAGCCGCCGCCTCTGTGGCTGCAGCACAAGTTGGAGCACCCACCCCCAACCGTAACCCTGGGATACCCCCGCAGGTCGCGCCGGAACCGCCACCCGCGCAACGGCCTGCTCCACAGCAGGTAAATCCCGCTCCTAATGCGCCCACGACTCCGAATGCTGCCGCGCCCGCTCCCGGTCAGGCGCCTCCGCAGTCTACACAGCCCCAGAACGTCCCCACGGCCGCGCCACGGCTCACAGACAACGGAGCCTTAATGATGAATAACGTCTCCCTGACGGAGATGATTGACGCTCTGGCGAGGCAGTTGAAGATCAATTACATTCTGGATCCGCGCGTAAAAGGCTCGGTGACGATCTACACCTATGGCGAGGTTAAGCCGGTTGACCTGATGCAACTGATGGAAACGATCCTCCGCATCAACGGAGCCGCCATGGTCAAGGTGGGAGAACTCTACCGCATCGTGCCGGTCAACGCGGTCTCGCAGCTACCGCTAGATCCCATTACGAATGCGGACCCCAAAACACTGCCGGAAGACGAGCGCATGGTGCTGAACCTGATCTTCCTCAAGTACGCCACGGCGGGCGATCTGGACAAGGTCATCACGCCGTTCCTGGGGGAGGGCGCACAGCATACGGTATACGATCCGGGCAATCTGATCATCCTCCAGGACAACAGCCGCAGCATGCGACGCACCATGGAACTGATCGCGCTGTTCGACAGCGACACGTTCGCAGGCCAGCGCGTCAAACTTTACGACGTGGAGCACAGCCGGCCGAGCGACCTGGTGAAAGATCTCGATACCGTATTCAAAGCGTACTCTTTATCGGACAAGACCTCGGTCCGGTTCATTCCCATCGACCGCATCAACACGATCATCGCGGTGGCTCCGAATCCGGGAATCTTCAGCCAGGTGGGCGAGTGGATCCAGAAACTGGATATTCCCGTGAAGATCACCGCCGGAGCGGTCAACAACTATGTCTACCGGCTGCGATACGGAAAGGCTGAGACCTTGGCCACGGCCATAATGGCGCTGTATACGGGCGACGCATCGGCGCTGATCAACATGGCCCAGATGGCCAATGCCGCCATGGTGGCTAACGGAATGGGGATGGGCAACAATTTGGGAGCAGGGGCATATGGAGGGCTCGGTGCATATGGGGGCGGTGCTTACGGGGGCGGCGCTTATGCGGGCGGCGCATATGGGGGCGGCGCTTATGCCCCGAGATATTCGAACGCCTACGGCAACGTTCCGGTGAACTATAACGCGCCAGTATCGACCGTTGTCCCACAGAATCTTAGTAACATTCCTCCGGCGACGTCCGGAGCTCCCCGCAGCGACCTGACCGGTAGCTATCTCGCTGGGGCTGGGCAGGTCGCGGCGCCAACCGCGCTTCCGGGAGTGATCCCCAATCCCTTCGACAACACTCTGTTGATCCGTGCGACGCCACAGGAGTACGAGCAGATTCTGAATCTGCTGCGATCGATTGATGTGCCGCCGCGCCAGGTCTTAATCGACGCCAAGATTTATGAGGTGGACCTCACCGCCGATATGGCGGGAGGAGTGGAAAGCTATTTACAAAAGGTTGGCACCAATGCCGCAACAGCTGCTGGCTCGGCCCTGCCGGGAACTCCGTCACCTTCGCGGACGTTGGCCGCGGTGGCCGGAGCAGGCGTTGGAGCGGGTGGGGGCCTCGGCATCACGACCGGACTGCTGGTGCTGAAGAGTCATGAACTCCTGGCCGCCATTACGGCTTCGGACAGCAAACTGAAGGGCCGTGTAGTCTCAGCGCCGAGCATCATCGCCACCGATAGCATTCCGGCGACCATGAATGTAGGCAGCCAGGTGCCCACTCTCGCATCCCAGGCCGTCGCTGGTGGCGTTCAGGCTGGTGGCACCTCGGTGTTTACAAACACTATCAACAATCAGAGCAGCGGCACAACGCTTTCTATTGTGGCGCGCGTCAACTCCAGCGGGGCGGTCACCATGATTATCAATCAACAGGTCAGCGCACCCATCGCGCCCTCGCCCAGCGCGGCAATTCAATCGCCCTCGTTTTCCAACCGCTCGGTCAGCACGCAGATGACGGTACAGGACGGCGATACAGTGGCGATCGGCGGCATCATCACGGAAAATCACACCGAGAACACGGGGGGCGTTCCGTTCTTAAATCGGATTCCGGTGGTGGGCGCTGCTTTCGGATCGAAGAGCGTTCATACCGACCGTGTCGAGCTCATCATCTTCCTGACACCGCGCGTGATTTTCGACACCAACCAGCTACAGGATGCCACCGACGAGATCAAGTCCAATCTGAAACGGGTTGGCAAGCTGATGCGAGACCAATAATTCCCCGGGAAAAGGGGCTCTTCGTCGGCGCGCCCGCGAATATGTAGAATATGAGTGTTGCGCCCCGGGCCGGGCAGTTCGTCCGGCGTCCGGTTCGAGCAGAGGGGGATGAAGCTCTCGAAAACAGTTTGCGCGGTCGGTATCGCTTTGGTGTGTGTCTCGGCGCTATACGCCTTCACACGGCCGTTCCGGGTGTACATCAGCATGGAAGGCTACGACAACATTCCCATTCCTCCGGACGCGGATGAGAAGACCGAGTGGGTGTTCGGGCGCCTCATGTACCCCCAGCATCCCTACGCCCGCTTCGCGCGCTACCGCTTTGGCCGGCTGGACTGGCGCGAGGGCGGTACCAGTTGGACGCAGGATTATCCACGCGCCGATCGCCATTTCGCCCAGGCCCTGCGGCGTCTAACCCGCGTGCATAGCCGCTCGGTGGAACAGCCCGTCAACCTGGATGATACCGACGACGTGTTCGACTGGCCGTGGCTCTGCGCCGGCGAAATGGGCGACTGGAAGTTGACCGACTCCCAGGCAAAGACGCTACGCGAGTATTTGCTGCGCGGCGGCTTTCTCATGCTGGATGACTTCTGGGGCGAAGACGAATGGGAGCGCTTCATGGAGAGCATGCGGCTGGTGTTTCCCGACCGGCCCGTGGTGGAGATGGAAAACGCAGACTCCATCTTCCACTCCGTCTACGATCTGAGCGACCGCTACCGGGTGCCAGGCATGTGGGGAATCCGCGGGCAGCAGCGCGGCCGATCGGATGGCGCCATCGCGCGTTGGCGCGGCATTTACGACGAGAAAGGCCGCGTGATGGTGGCGATGTCGTTCAACTCCGACATCGGCGATTCCTGGGAGTGGGCCGACGAACCGGAGTACCCGGAAAAGTATTCGGCACTGGGCATTCGCATCGGAGTGAACTACGTGATCTACTCCATGACGCACTAGGGTTAGCGCAAAAGCACCCCTCCCTTTAGTCACGGCTCTGCAACACACTTACGGCTTGCGGCCCTTTCCGGAATCCTTTGGTGCGGCGGCCGGCTTCTTTGGCTTCAGGACGGAGCCGAGCAGGATGGCTATAGGTACGGAGGCCCACAGCGCCACACGAATCTTTTGAACGCGCGGCGCGGGCATGTTGGGGTGGAGCACTCCGGAATCGTGCGAACTTGCGAGTGGACCCTCGATGCGCATTTCCTGCAAATCGTAAGCAAATTGCTTGCCGCAATCCAGGCACACGACGTAAGTCTGGCCATCGGATACGCCTGCCCTGGATGCCGGAGTAACCGGCCGCGTCAGACGGCGATGGGAACAGCGGAACAGCAGGTTGAGCAGCGAATCGATCATCGGGTCGCACGCGCCCCCGGGTTCAACATAGCATACGGGTTGCCAACTGACACGTATGCGATACTCAGATATACATAGCTTGACTGTCAGAGGGAACACAGCGTCGCGTCTACAGGGGGCCGCAGCAGCGTGCGCCGTCGCGATTGGTGTGTGGTTCTTCCCGGTAGCCGCTAAAGCCCAGGAAAGAAAGAATGACTCCTGGCGAGCACTCGACCACTCATCCCTTGTGGCTGCCTCCAGCACCGGCTCCGGAGCGCTTGCCGATTTTGATGGCGACCAACGTCCCGACCTGGCCTTCGCAGAACCGCGCGGCTTGGTCAACGGCGCCTATCGCTATCGTGTGGATGTTCATCTCAGCGCCGAATTGAGCACCACCTTTGACGTGGACTCCCGGGCTTCCGGAGGGCTCCATATCAGCGCCAGAGACGTGGATGGCGACCATGCTCTCGATCTGGTGATCACCAGCGAGTTCGGGCGGGAGCCGATCGGGATTTGGATCAATAACGGGCGCGGAGCTTTTACCAAAGGACGCCCTGAGGCCTATGTCGGCACGATTTGGCAGGAGACCGACCGCTCATTCCAAACCCCACGCCTACCGGGCCGCACAGCTGTTGCAATTGGTTTTCCTGCCGGCAGTTGGATGACTGAGCCCGCGCGCCTGGCGGTCTCCATTCTCGCGAACGGCTTGCGTTCTGCCGCGACTGCGGATCAATGCGCACCCAGCAGGCTATATCTCGGCAGTCCCTTCCGCGCTCCTCCCACTCTCTAGGAACGGCCCAATTCTTCGCGCAGTGTGCTCCCACCGGTGCTAACTGGGCGAGTCCCGAGTCTATTTCCGTAAGGAGGAAATGAAGTTGCCGGAAGCTTTTGGTGAGTTCAACCACTCTCACGGTCGGTGGTGGCGGATGTCGATCGGAGTGTTATTCGCAAGTTGCTTTGCTACTGGTGCGATGGCTCAGCAAGCCCTCACCTGGCAGGAAATTCGCGATCGGTTCCTAAAAGTGAATCCCACACTTGTGGCCGGACAGATCAACCTGCAGGAATCGAAAGCCCAGGAAACCACCGCTTACTTGCGGCCGAATCCGGATTTCACTTTCGCAACAGACGGCACCCAGCTTACCCCTTTCGACGGAGGCTATCGCCCGTTCGCGGGAACCCAGTTTTCCACGAGTGTCAGCTATTTACATGAGCGCCGCCACAAGCGGGAATTACGGTTGGAAAGCGCTCAGAAGGGAACGGCGGTTGCAGAGTCCCAGCAGACAGATTTGGAACGAAATCTGATTTTTAATCTACACAACGCCTTTGTTCAAGCACTGCAAGCCAAGGCCGTGCTGGCGCTGGCCCAGGAGAACCTGGCCTACTACGACCAACTGCTTTCGGTCAGCGGCGACCGGTTTAAAGCGGGAGACATTGCGCGGGTGGATTTGGACCGGCTGCAAGTGCAACGCATCCAGTACGAAACGGACGTTCAAACCGGCACGGTCAGCCTGCGGACCGCCAAGATTCAACTCTTAGCCCTGCTCAACGATCGTACGCCGGTGGAACAGTTCGATATCAGAGGACCATTTGAGAACTTCACCGAACAGTTGCCTCGGCTGGAAGAACTCCATGCGACTGCGCTGGCCAATCGCCCCGACCTGCGGGCTGCGGCACAAGGTGTCGACAAAGCCCAGACCGACTATCGCCTGGCGAATGCCAACGGCTCGACGGATCCCACGTTCAGTACATGGTGGACGCATAACCCTTCGTTTAACAATCCATTCGACAACAACACGATCGGCGCCAGCGTCAGTCTCCCGCTGCGTATTTTCGATCGGAATCAAGGCGAAAAGGCGCGCACGCAACTGGATATCACGCGCAATCAGCGTCTGCGGGATGCCAATGAGGCGCAGGTCTATAACGACGTGGATTCCGCTTACGCGACGGTAAGTAGCAATCTGACTTTGCTGCGCCGGTATAAGTCGACCTATCTCGTGCAGGCAGGACAGGTGCGCGACACCATCGCGTTCTCTTATCAGCGCGGTGGCGCGTCATTGCTGGATTTTCTCAACGCGCAGAGCGACTATCGATCGGTCCGGCTGAACTATCTGAACCTGGTGGGATCGTACCTGACTGCGGCCAACCAATTGAATCTCGCGGCGGGGCAAGAGGTGATGCCATGAAAACAATTCTGCTGGCGGAGGCGGGGCTCGCGCTGGCGATCGCATCCGCTCTGCTGTTGACCGGTTGCAACGCTCGCGGCAACGGGGTGGAGGCTGGCGGAACGGCGCCGCCGCCCGCGCAAGTGGAGCACGAGGGCGACTCAAACGTCTTCAAGGCAGATCACCCGGAGCGGTTCCCCCTGGCGACTGCCAGCCGGCACGCGGATGCCCCCGAGTTAAACGCGACGGGCGTGGTGAGCGCCGACGTTTCCCGCAACGTTCCCGTAATCTCGCTGGCTTCGGGCCGGGTGGTGGAGATCCACGCCCGGTTGGGCGATGCGGTGACTAAGGGCCAACTGCTGATGCGCATCCAGAGCAACGACATCTCAGCGGCCTTCTCCGACTACCATCATGCCGAGGCCGATGAGACGCTGGCCCGGGCTCAATTGGAACGGGCCAAGATCCTATATGAGAAGGGAGCCATTGCGCAGAAGGATCTGGAGGTCGCGGACGACGCCGAAATCAAAGCCAAGGTTGACGTAGACACCGCTCAGGAACATCTCCGTGTGCTTGGTGCGGATATGAGCAAGCCCTCTTCCGTGATTGAAATCAACGCGCCTGTTTCCGGTGTGATAACAGAGCAGAATGTAACCAATGCGGCGGGAGTCAAGACGCTGGATAACTCGCCCAACCTGTTCACTATTTCCGACATGTCCGAGGTATGGATCGTTTGCGACGTCTACGAAAATCAACTGTCCAACGTGCGTATGGGTGAGTTCGCCGACATACACCTCAATGCCTATCCCGG
Organism: Bryobacteraceae bacterium; assembly: GCA_035948775.1. Classification (GTDB taxonomy): domain Bacteria; phylum Acidobacteriota; class Terriglobia; order Bryobacterales; family Bryobacteraceae; genus PSRJ01. The sequence continues at coordinate 40,577 of DASZIV010000104.1, read as the reverse complement.
ACAAGTTTTGCGCGGCCGCATCGACAATATTGGTCCTGTCCTCGATCCGTCCATTCGCACCGCGAAGGTACGCCTTCAGGTGCGTAATCCGGGGATGTTGCGCTTCGGCATGTTTGTCACGGCCACGTTCCACGGACAGACCGCGCAGATTGTCGCCGTCGTACCGGCAACGGCCATACTCCATTTGCACGATCGTGATTGGGTCTACGTGCCCGAGGGCGATCGCCAATTCCGCAGAATAGAAGTAATGAGCGGCAAAATGCTTTCCGGCAATATGCAGGAGATCCTTTCGGGTATCAGCCCGGGCCAAGCCGTAGTTTCGAACGCGCTGGTGCTCGAGAGCACGCTGGAGCAGTGAAGTCATGATTCGAAGCCTCGTCGATTTCGCGCTCAACAACCGGATTCTGGTGGTCATCGTCGCTATACTGCTGTTTATCTGGGGCGTTATTTCGTTCCGCAATCTTCCCATCGAAGCGTATCCCGATGTGGCCAACAACTACGTGCAGGTCATCACACAATGGCCCGGGCGAGCTGCCGAAGAGGTGGAGCAGCAGGTCACGATCCCTATCGAGATCGTTCTGAACGGGATCCCCCACCTGCAGCATCTCCGCTCCATTTCCATCTTCGGGCTCTCCAGCGTCACCCTGATTTTCGATGACGATTCGGAAAACGACTGGAACCGGCAGAAGGTATTGGAGCGCCTGTCCCAGGTAGCGCTGCCGCAGGGCTTGATGCCGCAAATGGGTACTGACTGGAGTCCTGTCGGCCAGATCTTTTTCTATACGCTGGTGAGCACCAATCCCCGATACGACGTGATGGATCTGAAGTCCCTGGAGGATTGGGTGCTGGAGAAGCAGTTCAAGTCGGTGCCGAACGTGGTGGACGTCTCCAGCCTAGGCGGGATGACGCGGGAATACCAGGTGCGGCTCGATCCCGCCAAACTTGTTTCCTACGGTCTCAATATCGCTCAGGTGGAGCAGCAACTGGCCAATAACAATGTGAACGCCGGAGGCAGCTTCATCGAGGCCGGTCTGCAGCAGGTCAACGTGCGCGCCATAGGATTGGTGAGCAATGTGCCCGACATCGCGCAGACGGTCATCAAAACGCAGAACGGAACGGCGCTCAGGGTCAGCGATATCGCTACTGTAACGCAGGGTCCGAAGATCCGGCTGGGGCGAAACGGAAAGGCCATCCACCGGATGGACGGCAAGATCATCGATAACGACGATGTGGTGGAAGGCATCGTGCTGTTACGGAAAGGCGCCGATTCCGATTCCACGCTGGACGGGATTCATCAGAAAGTCAAGGAACTCAACGAACACATTTTGCCGCATGGCGTGAAGGTGGTTCCGTTCCTGGACCGCAGCGACCTGGTCCACTACACTACACACACGGTTCTGCACAATCTCACCGAGGGCATCATTCTGGTCACGATCATCCTGTTCGTGTTTCTCGGAAATGCGCGGGGTGCTCTGATTGTGGCGCTGACCATTCCGTTCTCACTGCTGTTTGCTTCGATCTGCCTGGATCTGCGAAAAATCCCCGCCAACCTGTTATCGCTCGGAGCGCTGGACTTCGGCATGGTGGTGGATGGCGCTGTTGTGATGGTGGAGAACATCGTACGTCACCTGGGGCGGCGGAACTCAGAACCCAAGCCCGTGATGGTCGCTATTCGCGAGGCGGCCCATGAGGTGCAGCGGCCCGTTTTCTATGCGATCGGCATCATCATCACGGCCTACCTTCCGATATTCACCCTGCAGGCCGTGGAGGGGCGTCTGTTCAAGCCGATGGCGTGGACCGTGGCGTTCGCGCTGTTAGGCGCTTTGATCTTTTCGATGTTGTTAGCTCCGGTGCTATCCAGCTTGCTCTTTCCCAGGGGGACGCGCGAATGGCGCAATCCGATGCTGGCCTGGATTACGGAACGCTATCGCTCGGCGGTGCGCGCGGCCATTCGCGCCCGATGGGCGACCGTGGGCTTCGCGGTGATGTGCCTGGTGGCTTCCTTCTATCTGTTGACCAGCGGCATCATCGGGTCCGAATTCCTGCCGCATCTGGACGAGGGCGCTATCTGGGTTCGCGGCACACTGGCCCCGAGCACGGGTCCTACCGAAGGTATACGCCTGGCTAGCCAGGCGCGCGTTTTGCTGGCTTCCTTCCCGGAGGTGACAGTGTCGACCAGCCAGGTGGGCCGGCCCGACGATGGGACGGATACTACCGGCTTCTTCAACACCGAATACTTCGTGGATCTCAAACCGAAGGAAGAGTGGCGGCCTGCCTTCCATGAGAACAAGGACGCGTTGATCGCCGCAATGGACAAGGAACTGGAGAAGATTCCAGGCGTGATCTGGAACTTCTCCCAGCCGATTGCCGACAACATGGAAGAAGCCGTGAGCGGCGTGAAAGGCCAGCTTGCCATCAAGGTCTACGGCAGCGATCTTCGAATGCTCGAAGAGAAAGGCGATCAGATCGTCGACGTAATGCGGAAGATTCACGGAATCGAGGACCTGGGATTGTTTCGTGTGATCGGCCAGCCCAACCTCGATCTCACCGTGGATCGCCAGCAGGCCGGCCGCTACCAGATCAATGTGGCCGATATAGAGGACGCGATTCAGACGGCGGCTGGAGGGAACGCGGTCACCCAGGTCTTACAGGGGGAACAGCGCTACGACCTGGTGCTGCGCTACCTGCCGGAATACCGCAGCACCAAAGAAGCGATCGAAGACATTCGCCTGGTTGCGCCCTCAGGCGAGCGCGTGGCCCTATCGCAGCTCTGCAAGGTTCAGATGCTCGACGGCGCTTCACAAATCTATCGCGAGGGCAATTCCCGCTACATTGCGATCAAATACAGCGTGCGCGGCCGCGATCTAGGCAGCACGGTTCAGGAAGCCATTAAGAAAGTCGATGAGCAGGTCAAGCTGCCCGAGGGGTATAGCATCGATTGGGCGGGTGAGTACGCCAGCCAGCAGCGGTCCCAGAAACGGCTGATGATCGTGCTGCCCATCACCATTCTGGTGATCTTCTTCATCCTGTACACTATGTTCCACTCGTTCAAATGGTCGTCGCTGATGCTGGCCAATATCGCCATGGCGCCGCTGGGAGGACTGGCGGCTCTGTTGGTTACCGGCACCCATTTCAGTGTGTCTTCGGGCGTCGGCTTCCTGGCGCTCTTTGGGGTTTGCGTGCAGACCGGCGTGATCATGTTGGAATACATCAATCAGCTTCGGGCGCGCGGACACACGGTGATCGACGCCGCGGTGGAAGGCGCAGTGCTCCGGTTGCGCCCGATTATGATGACCACGCTAGTGGCGACCTTGGGACTGCTACCCGCTGCCATCTCACGCGGGATTGGCTCCGATTCGCAGCGGCCGTTCGCCATTGTGATCGTCGGCGGACTGATGGTCGCGATGCTGATCAATATCTTCCTGCTGCCGACGTTGTATGTGTGGATCGCTGGGCCTCACGACACGCTGCCGACGGCTGAGGCGAGCTTCCAGGAAGAATAAGGGGCAGAATGTCTTGTGTGGTGCGGGCTTTTAGCCTGCTGCGGACTTTAGTCCGCCATCCGAACCAGCAGGACTGAAGTCCCGCGCAGGCTAAAGCTCGCACCACTAGACCTTGCGGGCGATCGATTTGGCCTGCAGGAATAGCAGCAGGTAATCCGGGCCTCCTGCCTTCGAATCCGTACCCGACATATTGAAGCCGCCAAACGGATGCGCACCCACCATGGCGCCGGTGCATTTCCGGTTGATGTAGAGATTGCCAACGTGGAACTGCTCCTTGGCCAGGCGCAGGTGTTCCGGATTGTTGGAGAAGACTGCGCCGGTAAGGCCGTATTCGGAATCGTTGGCCAGTTCGAGTGCGTGCTCGAAATTGCGCGCCTTGGTGACGGCCAGTACGGGGCCGAAGATTTCCTCCTGGAAGATGCGCGCTTTCGAATCGACATCCGCGATGACGGTCGGGGCGATGAAGTAGCCGTCGCCATCTTGAGTCTCGCCTCCCGCCACTAGGCGGCCTTCCTTCTTTCCGGTCTCGATGTATTCCAGGATGGTTTCGCGGGCGCTGGCGCTGATCACCGGACCCATGTAATTGCCCGGATCGTCGGTGGGACCGACCTTGATATTCTTGGCCTTCTTCCCAAGTTTTTCGACGAAGGAGTCGTACACTTTGGCGTCTACTATGGCGCGCGAACAGGCCGAACACTTCTGTCCTTGGTAGCCGAACGCCGAGACCAGCACGCCTTCGACGGCTTTGTCCAGATCGGAATCGGCATCCACCACGATGGCGTCTTTGCCGCCCATCTCGGCGATTACGCGTTTAATCCAAACCTGGCCCGGCTGTGCCTTGGCGGCAAGCTCGTTGATATGCAGGCCCACGTCGCGCGAGCCGGTGAATGCGATGAAGCGCGTCTTGAGGTGCTGCACCAGTGTGTCGCCCACTGCGGCGCCGCTCCCGGTGAGGAGGGTGAAGCTCGATTCCGGGAAGCCTGCTTCCAGCAGAACCTCCGCGAATTTGGCGCCGATGGTGGGGGTTTCGCTCGAAGGTTTCAAGATGACGGTGTTGCCGGTCACCAGCGAGGCCACCGTCATGCCCACCAGAATGGCCAGCGGAAAATTCCACGGCGGGATCACCACGCCGACGCCCAACGGGATGTATACCATCTCGTCCTCTTCGCCGGGGAGTTGCACCACCTTCTGCGGGCCCGCCAGGCGCAGCATTTCGCGCGCGTAGTAGTCGCAGAAATCAATAGCTTCGGAGACATCGGCCTCCGCTTCGGGCCAGCTCTTGCCGGCCTCGTAGACCAGCCAGGCGTCAAATTCCATCTTGCGCCGACGAAGAATGCGCGCGGCGTTGAGCAGCATGCGGACGCGCTCTCCGGCAGGCGTGCGGCTCCACTTGGGGAAATAGGCGTAGGCGCTTTCCACCGCCCGCTTCGCCAGTTCCGCCGTAGCTTTGTGGTGGATGCCCACCACTTCCTTGGTGTTTGAGGGGTTGAGCGACTTCAGCTTGTCGCCAGTGGCGATGCAGTCACCGCCAATGCGCAGTTGGTATTCGCGCCCAAATTGCGCATGTACCTCGCGGAGCGCTTCCTCCATGGCCTGTTTATTCGCTGGTACGGAGAAATCGGTGTAGGGTTCGTTGTGGAATGCCGGCAGGTTCTCCATACCTTCATAGTGGCACGGCGGCGAAGGTGGTTTTGGGGTGTTCGGCGACGCGGGCGAACGCAATCTCACTATCGTGGCCGAAGGCGCAGACCCAATCCCCTTTCACCGCTTGGTTCAGCCACTGGGTTTTGTTCTCGATGGTCAGGAGGGGGTCGAGGTCGAAGGCCGTTACCCAAGTGGGCTGGAGGTGAGCAGCGGTGGGGACCAGGTCGGAGAGGAAGCAGAAAGTGGCGCCGCCGCTTTGCGCAGTGACCACCATCATGTCGCGGTTATGCCCTGGGGCGCGGCGCATCCACACGCCCGGAACCACTTCGCAATCGCCATCCAGCAGGGTCATTTGGCCGGACTCCACCAGGGGGTCGTAGTTAGCGTCGATATAGCTCACGCTATCGCGGCTGAGCCGCTTATGGGCGTGCTCCCATTCGCCGCGTGCGGTGAAATAGCGTGCCCGCGGGAAGGCGGCCCGGGCACAACCATTGTTCAGGATGGTGTTGCCGCCGCAATGATCCCAGTGCAGGTGGCTGTTGATGACGATGTCGATAGCTTCGGGATCGAAGCCGTGGCGGGCGATGACCGCCGGAAGCTCCTGGGCTTCGGGCGGCAGTTTCATCCGCGCCCTCGCGCGTGCGTCTTGCTTATCGCCGCCGCCGGTTTCGATGAGCACGGTATGGTGGCCCGTGCGGATGAGATAGCAGTTGAACCCGGCGGGGATCCGATTCAGATCGTCGGCCGGAATTTTCCTGGCCCAAAGAGTTTTGGGGACGACGCCGAAGAAAGTGCCGCCGTCCCACCAATAGACTGACTCGCGGATCATGGAAACTTCGAAATCGCCTAGCGTAACCGTGCTAGCCACGGCCGTGGGCGTTGCCCTTCACCAGGGTGCGTCCGCGCTCGAACAGATCGGCGGCGTCTTCCACCAAGCGGCGTCCTCGCTCGAACATGTCGCGGCCGGCGTCCAGTATATCCTTGGAGGTTTCCGTCACCGCGTCCTTGCTCTCTTGCGTCTTGTCCGTGATGTACCGGCGCGTGTCCTTGCCGCTGCGGGGCGCATACAACAGAGCAACGGTGGCGCCAATGAGGGCGCCGGTCAAAAACCACGCTAGCGTGTTACTGCCCTCTTCCGCCGATTCTTCCCTCTCATCCGCGATTCTTTCGGACATTCTGATGTCTCCGTGGGAGCGGCGTTTTGTGCCGCACCATCCACATTCTGCGATATCCTTGAGGCATGGCGCAAGATCCCGACGAACAGCCGGACGAAGGTGGCGTAGACCCCTCGCACGACCTGGACATGGTCACGCTGTTCAGCTCCTCAAACACTGATGCAGAAATGGAAGCCAACGCCATTCACGGCATCCTGACGGCCAGCGGCATTCCCTCCGTGGTCGTCGGCGCCAGCACCATTCCCTCACTGGAATTCCAGGTGCAAGTACCTCACGCTTTGCTGAAGGAAGCCCAGCGATTGCTGGAAGAGGCGGAGGCGGCGGGGCCGGAAGCGGCAGCCGAGGCTGAGGCAGCTTCAGAAGAGTCCTAATAACTGCGGTTCCGCGGCGTGCCAACGATTGATGTCCAAGAACAAACGGCGGCCGTCGCTGCGTATGGAAATTAATCCGTCTTGATCAGTACGCAGCACCATGACATGGTGCTCGCGCAGGCGCTCCAGCACTTCACGATTGGGGTGGCCATAACTGTTGTCCAGGCCCACCGAGATTACAGCGAACGCGGGCTGAACGGCGCTCACAAAATCCTCGGTGCTGGAGGTCCTGCTGCCGTGGTGCCCCACCTTCAACACGTCGGCCCGGCCGATTTCGGCGTCTTCCAGCATGCGGCGCTCGATCGGCCTCTCGGCGTCACCGGTGAGGAGAAAGGTATGGCGTCCGTAGCGCATGCGTAGCACCAGCGAATCGTTGTTTTTGGGAACGTCGGCGGGAACGTAGTCCGGGGGCGGCGCCAGGACGTCGATCTTCGTCCCGCCCAGCGCGATCTGGCGGCCCTCCTGCATGGGCACGATCTGGATCCCCTGTTTCGCGGCCTTCTCGCATATTCGACGCCAGGTGGGGCTGTCGGGAGTAGCGCCGGTCCACAACTCCTTGGGATGGAAATCGTCGATCAGCGCGGGAAGGCCGCCGATGTGGTCTTCGTGGGCGTGCGAAAGGGCGATGACATCGACATTGCGAATCGAGCGAGTCCAAAGGTAAGGGGCCACCACATCTTCGCCGATATCGAGTTGGGAACGCGCGGCGTGTCCGAAAGCTGGGATGCCGCCGCCATCCACGAGCATGCGCTTTCCATCGGGGAAGGTGACCAGCAGGCTGTCGCCCTGGCCGACGTCGATGGTGGTCAACTCCAGTTGGCCGGGTTCGTGGCCGGCGGCGAACGGGTGCCACAGGAGCAGAACCAACATCACGGCAGTGACGCCTCCCGCGGCTGCGCGCCACCAGCTGCGCGCGAGAGCCGTGGCGATCAGTGCAGCGGCGAAGCCTGCAGCCAGCCAGAGCGGGGGAGTGGGGATGCGCCAATTGGGCTCGATAGAAGCGTGCCAGGCTACCGCCTGTTGCGAGAGATGCAGCAGCCAAGCCGCCAGTCCGGCGATCCATCCCCATCCAGTAACTATGGCCAGGAAACCTACTGGAAGCGCCAGCCCCATCAGCGGCACGACGATGGCGTTGGCGGACAAGCCGGATAGCCCGACGCGGTGAAAGTAAACCACCATCGGCAAGGCCAAGCCCAGCTGCGCGATGGCCGACGTGGCTGTAATGTCGTAGAAGAATAACGTCACGCGAGCGGGAACCGTCACCACGAGTGTGCACACGCGCGCCGGCAGGTGAGTGACGAGGCGGACGGTCTCGGCGAGCAGGCGCATCTCGACGCGGAACTGAGCCGCGCGCGGCTCCAGGTGAATGTCGGCGCCCGTGGCTCCGAGATCAGTGAGGCCGCGAACCAGTGGCGCCGAAGTAGCGCGCATTAGGGGTGCTGCGAAGGCGCCGAGGAAGGCCACCGCTAGAAATGTGAGCTGAAAGCTGGCGTCGAACAGCTGCTCGGGATCGAGAACCAGGAATCCCATGGCTACCGCCGCCAGCAGGTTCATGGCGCGGCGCTGCCGGTAGAAGTAGCCGCAGATCATGACCAGTGTCAGGCCCGCCGCGGATCGCACGCAGGGCGCTTGCCAGCCGGTGATGAGCGCGTAGAGCCACGTTGCCAGCACCGTGACGAACATCGCCACTAATTCCGGCACGAACAGCGCGCGCAGCAACAGGAGAAAGAATGCGGCCAGGATGGCGACGTGTGTTCCGGAAATCACCAGAACGTGGAAGGTTCCGGTGGAGCGGTAGACCTCGGTCCACACCCGCTGCAACTGGAAGTTCTGCCCAATCAGCAAGGCCTGCATCATGCCGGTCTGGTAGAGGTCGCCGCGATAGAGCCGCGCCAGGCGGTCGAGGGCCCCCTGCCGCATGTCCATCACGGCCTTTTGGAATGCCGAGCCGCATCGCCCGGGTAGGAGTTTCACGGTGTGGGCCGCACCCGATGCGGTCCAATAAATCTCCTGCCGGCCCAGGTAGCGCGCGTAGTCGAATGCTCCGGGATTGCCGAAGTTGTGCGGTTTGCGGATGCGGGCGTCGAGCTCGATGCGCTGGCCGTAGTGCAGGACGGGCAGTGGCTCGTTATCGCGAGTGTACAGCGTGACCTGCGCGCGGGTGTGCGGCTCCAGTTCGAGAAGGAATCGCTCACGTTCGCCGGAAATGGCGGGCGGTTCCACCACGCACCCGCCCAGGATCACCACTTCGCGCCCCTCGGCATCGAGCTCGGGAGGCGGGCCGGGAGCATGCGCGACGTTCGTCAGGATTCCGGCGAAGAAGAATCCGACGCAAGCACACACACCGGCCAGGGTGCGCGAACTCCGCCAGAGCGCGAGAACCCCTAGGAGCAGGAGCGCCGCGATGGCGAGGAGAAGTTCGGATGGCTGAAACGGTACGTAACGGGAAACCAGGATACCCGAGGCAATGGCAGCCAGGGGACCGACGAGCGGGTCCTTCACGGGAAGGCCGATTGTAGCAGGCGGCGCACTCGACAATGTCGGCGCAGATCTGCGCCGGTTTCAACCCGATTTAAAGGACTTAGTGCTTAAAAACCGACGCAACATGAGCGGGCCGTGAGCCTGCGCATATAATGTACGGGTACAATCACGCAAACAAGCTTTGCAGGCACGAGAGGAAGTATGGCTATGAAACTTTCGAAATGGAAGATCTGGGCCGGCGCAATCGTGTTGGCGGCGGGCGTTTCCACCATGCTCGCGGAATCCATCAATCCGCCCACTAGTTCGCAGACCGCGCCCATGAACGGCCAGGAGAAAAAGAACCTGGACATGGTCCTGAGCTGGTGGCGGGAAGTGCTGGATGGGGGACATTTGGAACTTACCTCCAAGTACCAGGCCGAGGACTACATTCAACACAACCCCAACGTAAATACCGGGCGCGCGGGATTCGTCGATTTCTTTAGCAAGTTCGCCAAGCCGAAGAATCCGATCCCCGACAAGTTGACCAACCCGCCGGTGGTGACGGGTGCGAAGGGCGACTACGTCTGGCTGATTTTCGAAACCGAACGGAAGGACCCGCGCGACGAATCGAAAACCTACCACTCCAACAGCTTCGATGTGCTGCGCATCCAAAACGGCAAGGTGCAGGAGCACTGGGACAGCGCGCAGAAGATGGCCGGCTCGGGCGCGGTTAAGACCGGAGTGTCGCCCAAGCCGCCCATGGAATGGAAGACCGGTAAACTCTCGAAAGACGAAGAGCATAACCTGGCGTTGGGCACGGAAGAACTCAAAGATATGCTGCAATACGGCCACCTGGAACTCGCCGACAAGACGATGGACCCGGGCTATATCCAGCACAATCCCAACGTGCCGCAGGGCCGCGACGGATTTAAACAGTTCATGAGCCGCATTCCCGGCCGCCGTCCCGAAGACGCCAAGCCGATTAAACCGGAGTGGTTGAATCCGCCGGTGCTGACACTGGTGAATGGGCCTTACGTGCTGTTTATGTGGGACCGGGACGCTAAAGACCCGGACGACGCCAGCCACGAGTACAAATGGAACCATTTCGACGTGGTGCGCGTGGAAAACGGCCTGATCAAAGAGCATTGGGACGAAGCCGTCATCGCACGCCCCCAGGCGGGCGGCAAAAAGCAGTAAACAAACCCTTTCGGTCCAGCCAAGTTGAAGCGGTTAGCGTGAACTTCTGCTAACCGCTTTGCCCGCCCGGAGTCTAACCCAACAGCCGGATGGAATTCGCCGATCAGGCGGTGGTCGCCAGAGCGCGCTCGGGAGACGCTGAAGCCTTTCGTGTGCTCGTGGAACGCCACAGCCGCCCGCTGTTCCGTCTGGCTTTTCGTATGACCGGAAATGAATCGGATGCCGAGGACGTGGTACAGGAAACGCTGCTCCGCGCTTTCCGGCAACTGAACAAGTTCGACGAGCGTGCCAGTTTCGGCACCTGGCTGTATCGTATCGCGACCAATTACGCGCTGGATGTGATGCGGGCGCAGAGCCGCCGCCGCGAGCAGCCGCGACCGGATGATGCGGCCCTCGACCCGTTGCTTTCGATGCCTTCGTCAGAACCCGCGCCCGATCGATTAGCGTTGAGCGGCGAGGTTCGCGAGCGCGTGACGGAAGCCATGACCGAGTTGAGCGCCGCCGAGCGCACCGCCTTCGTCCTTCGGCATTTTGAAGGCATGGGTATCGAAGACGTAAGCCGCATTATGGGCTGCCAGCCCAGCGCGGCCAAACACAGTATATTCCGCGCCGTGCAGAAGTTGCGGCGCGCTTTGGATCCGTTAGCGAGTACGGCAAGATGAATCACCTTAGCGAAGAAGACCTGGTTCTGTACTATTACGGGGAGGCCGCCGATGCGCTTCCCGCCGATCTGCATCTGAAAGAATGCGAAGCGTGCCGCGCCTTGTACACTTCGCTGCAACGGGTGCTGAATGCGGTGGATGGGATGCCTGTGCCGGAGCGGACCGGCGATTATGGCGCGCAGGTATGGCAGCGAATCGCGCCCTATGTCCCGCAGCGTAGTCGTCGTTTTCTGACAGCGCCCTGGCGATGGGTTGCTGCCGGCGCTGCGTTTGCGACGCTGATCATCGCGGCTTTTCTGCTGGGGCGCTCCTACCCGCAGCCTCCCGGATTCGGGCCCGGACCCGTCCAGATGACTGCCGATCCGGAAGCGCAGCAACGTCTCTTGACGCTGGCGGTCGGCGACTTTCTGGAGCGCTCGCAAGTGGTGCTGATCGAGCTGGCCAACGCCAGTTCTGGCAGCACGCTGGACATCTCGCCTGAGCAAAGCCGCGTGGAAAATCTTCTCACCGAGAACCGGCTCTACCGCCAGACCGCGCTGCACATGGGGGACGCCGTGATTGCTGGAGTCCTCGACGAGCTGGAGCGTGTGCTGCTCGAAATCGAGCACGCCCCTTCGAAATTATCCGCCATGCAGTTGGGAGAATTGCGCCGGCAACTCCACGACGACGGCATCCTGTTCAAGATGCGCGTGCTCGATTCCACCGTCCGGAATCGCGAGGAAAACAAACTCTGAGGAAATGACCATGATTTACAACCGACTCTTGATAACTTTCTGCATGGTGGCCGCCGGTACGATTTCGCCGGCGCTGGCGCAGCGCGTGCCACCTGCGCCGCCAGTTGCACCAGCGCCCCCAGTTCCTCCGGTGGCACCCGTGCCCCCTACTCCCCCACTTGATTTCGACTTCAATTTCGACTTCTCGCCCGGCCCGGACTTCGACGCAAAAATGGCGGACTTCAACGCCAAAATGGCCGACTTTGGCGCCAAGATGGCCGATTGGGGCACCCAGTTCGGTCCCCAGCTCAGCGCCAAGATGGCGAATGTGGGGGCCGGCCTGTTCCAGCGCGGGTGGTACGGGCGCTCCAACGATGACCGGCTGTACGCGAGCGGCCAGCGGGAGCTGGACCAGGGCCACTGGAACGCGGCGCTCACGGATTTCAGCGAGGTGGCCGGCCGCGGCGGCACGCGGGCCGACGGAGCGTTGTACTGGAAGGCCTACGCGCTGAACAAGCTCAACCGGCGCGACGAAGCCCTGGCCGCGATTGCGGAATTGCGCAAGTCCCACGCCGGCTCGAAATGGCTCGACGATGCCAGTGCGCTCGAGATCGAAGTGAAGCAGGCCTCGGGACAAAATGTCTCGCCGGAAGGCCAGCCGGATGAGGAGCTCAAGCTGATGGCGCTCAATGCCTTGGTGAATTCCGATCCGGATCGCGCGCTTCCCTTGCTGGAGGGTCTGTTGAAGGGATCGCAAACGCCCCGCGTGAAAGAGCGGGCGCTGTTCGTGCTGGCGCAGAGTAATGCGCCGCGGGCGCAGCAGTTATTGGAGCAGGTAGCGCGCGGCAATGGCAATCCCGATCTTCAGTTGAAGGCCATACAGTATCTGGGCACCGTCAGCCGCAAGCAGGGCAACGGCCAATTGCTGGCCAGTGTGTATGCCGCCAGTAACGACGAGAACACGCGGCGGGCAGTCTTGCACGCGCTGCTGGTCTCGGGGGATACCGACCGCCTGTTGCAAGCGGTGAAGGCGGAGAAGTCTCCGGAGCTTCAGGCGGAGGGTGTCCGGCTGCTGGCCGGCAAGCCCGACACGGGTGATGCTTTGGTAGCGCTTTATCCTACGGCGCAGGATCAACAGGTGAAACGGGCCATTCTGGACTCGCTCTATGCGCAGCGGAATGGCAAGGCACTGGTCGACCTGGCGCGCAAGGAGCGCGATCAGGAGACCAAGCGCGAGATGGTGCGCCGGCTCTCCAATATGAAGACCTCCAAAGAGGCTAACGACTACATGCTGGAGCTGCTCAAGTGAAACGCGCCGTGTGCTTATTGGCCGCGGCTTTGCCGCTCGCGGCTCAGCCCAAACTGCTCATCAACGCGCAGGTCGACACGCGCTCCGCCGCCGGCGGGCTGGAGCCCATCTTCCGCGGGCTGGTCGCGGCGCAACCGCAGCCTGTGTGGATCGGATACACGGTGCCCTCGGTGCGTACCTACAACCTGGGATGCGAATACGTCAGCCCCGGTGGGCGTAGTGTTCCAGGAGTCGTGCATCTGGAGCCGCCCGACCACGCGGTGATCCTGTTCCGTGTGCAATCAGGCGCGGTGGAGCGGCTTCGGGCGCTTTCGCCGGATTGCGAAATCGATGCGGGTGGCGTACCCGTGCACTGGCTTTCCGACGTGCGGCCAGCCGACAGCGTCGCACTGCTAGGCACGCTCGATTTCAATGAGAAGGTCATGGCAATTGGGATGCACGCCGACCCCGCGGCCGATAGCGCCCTGGAGGGCATGGCTGCCGCGGCACAGCCGGATTCGGTGCGACGCCGCGCTACATATTGGATCGGCGCCGCGCGCGGCCGCCGAGGCCTGGAATTTCTGAGGAATCTGCTGGCCACCGATCCTAGTGAGAAGGTTCGTGAACGGGCTGTTGAAGGGCTGGCCGCCAGCCGGGAACCCGAGGCGCTCGACTTGCTCATCTCCACTGCCCGGAAGGACGGAGATACGCGAGTGCGGCGGCAAGCTGTGGCGGTGCTGGGCCGCTCACGCGATCCCAAGGCCCAGGCATTTTTGGAGGATGTACTGAAGCACTGAGCTCGGCTTACTTCCCGTCCACAGAAAGGGCCAGCAACACATTGCCGGGCATGCCGATCAGAACGTTGTAGCCGGAATCCACGAATAACATGCCGCCGGCGATGGTCGCGCCCGCTACGTTCAGCGATCCGCCGTGCGCCTTGACGCCGTTCACGGTTTCGAAATCGCGCAGCGTGTCCAGATCCCAAATTAACTGGCCGTCGACGGTGGCATGGGCGCGGAGGTGCCCGTCCATCGAACCGGAGAAGACTACGCCGGGGATCAGAGTCGCGGGAGCTAATTGCGCCGGGCTGCATCCGCGCGTTCCCTTGCAGGCGGGCTCGTTGGGTGGGATTGACCAGACCTTCTCGCCGGTCGCGACCTTCAAGGCAAACAGGCCACCGCCCGGTCCGGGGATAATATCCGAGAGCGGGGCGTAGACCTTATCCTGGTCGGCGGCCATACCCCACTGGATCCCGCCGAGCGCGCCGCCCTTGCCAATTGGCGTTTGCCACAGAACCTCGCCGCGGCGGTCGGGATCGAGGCCAAAGACGATTCCGGCTTTCTGCCCGACCAGCAGAATGTCTTTACCGTTCGGCAGCGGATGCAGGATGATCGACGAGCCGATATCCACGTCGCGATCCGGATTCTCCGGGCAACTGGACTTGGCGGGCGAGGAACAACTCGCATTCCAGGCATCGGCGGTCAACTGTTTCGACCAGAGCAGCGAACCGCTCTCCAGGTCGAACGCCAGCACCGCGTCGGAGGTGTTGGTGGGCGGGTCCGAGTAGTTGTTGCCAGTGCCGGCATAGATGACCTTGCGCTTCACGTCGATGGTGGGCGAACCCCAGATTCCTGCGCCTGAGGGTCCGAACAGGTCGGTCCCCGCCGAACTCTTTTTGGCCTTGGTGGCCGGATCCGTAATGGTGAACGTCTTCCAGGCCACCGTTCCGGTGGCCGCATCGAGCGAGACGAGACTACCGCGAAACGTGCAGCAGGGATACTTGGGGTTCTGCGCGGCCATTTCTTCACCCGCGGAACGCACGCCGACATAAACGTGGCCGCCGAGCACCTTGGGCGCAGCCGTGATCCCGGCCATGGGGTGCATGTCGAGTTTGGTCTTCCACAGCAACTGGCCGGTTTGAGCGTTCACCGCGTAGATGTTCGTTTGGCCGTCCCCGAAATAAGCGGCATACTGTCCCTGTCCGATAGGAGCTACCGTAACCGCCGCGCGCACTTTGCTGTCGGCCTTGTATGACCAATAGGTACAGCCGGTGCGCGCGTCGAGCGAATAAACCGTGCCGTTGGCGCTGCCGAAGAAAACGCGGCCGCCAACGACAGTGGGTTGCGAGTCGACGCTGACGGTATTGGGAAATCCAAAGGCCCATTTCACTTTGAGCTTGGGTACGTCTGCCGCGCGGAGCCCAGCAGCCGCGACGGATTGCAGGCGGCTGTTGACCAGATCGACGCTCCACCCGTTCCAGCCGTTCAGGTTCGCGAGCGGCCGCGCGCCCGCCGCGCAAGTATTGTCACGCGCCGACGGAACCGACGCGTTGGCGTGGGGGGAGAGGAAATCGGCAATGGCTTGCCGCTCAGCGGCGTTCAGGTCGGCGGCTTGTGTTTTCATGACGCCTGACTCGAGGGCGACGACGATGGACTGGTTGGGTCGCTGCGCCAGGATCTCAGGGAGGGGCGCGCGGTTGTCGGCGCCGGGCTTGTGGCAGATCGCGCAGGTCTTCTCGAAGAGGGCCTTTCCGTCGGGCTGTCCGAAAGCCAGCCAGGCACTGCAACAGATTAATGCAATGACGCGAAGCATCCGGTCATTATCGCAAAAGAAAAAGCACCGCTCGTTTTGGTCACGGCTCGGAAAACAAGCGCTTCATCAGAGCCAGTCCCTCTTCGCGGGTTGCGACGCGGCCTTCTAATTGCGCGTCTTCCACCGCTGAGAGCATCTTTGAGAACTGCGGCCCGGGCCGGTAACCCTGCTCGATCAGATCGCTGCCGGTCACCAGAGGCTTGGGCTTGAGTTGCTCCTGGCCGAACTCCTCCAGCTTGTGGCGCGCCAGCTCGTAGTTCTCGAGATGTCCGCTGCCGGACAGGCAGTCCAGACGATGCAGCTCCAAATGTTCCTCAAATTTCGGAAGCCGCAGGAAACGCTTGAGGGTACTTTGGCGCATGCGCGGCACATCCTTGAACTGCATGTGATGTTCGATCAGGGATTCTACTTGCTCGGCTTCGTCGCGCGAGAAGCGGAGGCGGTTGAAGATGGCGCGTGCCAGGCGCACACCTTCCTCTACGTGTCCATCGAAGCGAATGCGGTCCGCCACGCGAAACGTTCCCGGTTTTCCCACATCGTGCAAGAGCGCGCCCCAGGCCAGGGTGGGCGAGGCTCGATCCAGCTTTTCGAGCAGTAGTAGCGTGTGCACCCACACGTCGCCTTCGGGGTGGAACTCCGGTGGCTGGGCGACTCCCTTCATGGCAGCAATTTCGGGGAGGATCCGGTTGAGCAGACCTGTTTCGTCCAGCAGTTCAAAGCCGCGCCGGGCGTTGCCCTCGGTCAAGATACGCACCAGTTCTTCGCGGATTCGCTCCGCCGAGACTGTTTGAATCAGGGCGTGGTGAGCGCGAATGGCAGCCATGGTAGCCGGCTCGATCTCAAAGCCCAGGCGCGCCGCGAAACGCACGGCCCGTAACAGCCGCAGGTGATCTTCGCGAAAACGAATCTCCGGATCGCCGATGGCGCGGATCACGCGCCGCTTGAGGTCGGCCTGCCCTTCCACGAAGTCGAGCACGCGGCCCGACTCGGGATCCAGCATCAGGCCGTTGATGGTGAAATCGCGGCGCAGCACGTCTTCGCGGGGGTCGGATTCGAATTTAACGCTGGCGGGGTGGCGGCCGTCGGTATAATCGCGATCGCTACGAAAGGTGGCCACTTCCACCTGCGCTTCGTCGTCACGGACCAGGACCACCCCGAAATGCGCCCCCACCTGGCCCGACTTTGGGAATAAATGGATGATGTGGGGGGGCGGTGCATCCGTTGCAATATCGAAGTCTTTCGGGTGGCACCCCAGAAGCAGATCGCGCACGCAGCCGCCTACTAAGTAGGCCTGGTACCCCGAGTTACGCAGCTTAGTCACCACCGCGCGGGCAAGCGCTTCCGGCTCCATCTCCCTATGCTAATATGGGCTAGCCGAGCTCCACCTGGAGGCGGGGGAACCGATTTGTGGGGCGCAGTCCACGTAGGACGGAGTACTTTCAAGCTCTAGCCCGTCAGCTAACCTCGCAGGCCACATTGAAAGTCACCGTTATGGTGGTCGAGGAGAAAGTCCCGTGAGTTTGGAAAACCGGCCGGGAGTCGTCAAGGTTGTCGTTGCGACCACCGTGATGCTCTCGTTCATCTCGTTCTGGCGAGCCGCGGCGATCGTGTTGGCCGACATGGCATCGTCGGCTTTCTACGTCGGCGGCATCGCCGAAACGGCCGTAGGAAAAGCCGCGCCCTGGTTCATCCTGGCGATCATGCTGTTCTCCTACGCGGTGCGCGCCATCTACATCGAAAGCTGCTCGATGTTCGTACGCGGCGGTGTGTATCGAGTGGTGCATGAGGCCATGGGTGGGACGCTCGCAAAGTTCTCGGTTTCCGCCTTGATGTTCGACTACGTGCTCACCGGCCCGATTAGCGGCGTCAGCGCGGGGTTATATCTCGGCGGGCTCATTAACGAGACCGGCGAGAAACTCCATATAGCCGGGTTGCACGTGAACGCCCAGTACTTCGCGGCTTTTTTCGCCGCTGTGGTTACGGTGTACTTCTGGCGGAAGAACATTATCGGGATGCACGAGTCGAGCGAGAAGGCGCTGCGCATCATGCAGATCACCACCGTGATGGTGGTGATCCTGATCATCTGGTGCCTGGCCACGATTTTCAAGAACGGCTATAACCCGGTCCCGCTTCCTGTGCCGGCGAATCTTCACTTCAGCGATGAGGCGCTGGGCTGGCTGAAAGGGACGGTGGCGCCTTCGATCACACTAATCGCCATTATGGTCGGGCTGGGACATTCCTTGCTGGCCATGAGCGGATTCGAAACGTTGGCCCAGGTTTATCGCGAAGTGGCGCACCCCAAGCTCAAGAACCTGGAACGCGCCGGTTTCGTGATCATCGTCTACAGCCTGATGTTCACTTCGCTGGTGTCGTTCTTCGCGGTGATGATCATTCCGGACTCCGCCCGCAAAGACGTTTTGGACAACCTCATCGGCGGCATCTCCATGTATCTGATTGGGCCGCTCTCGCTGCGGTTACTGTTCCACGCGTTCGTCGTGCTGGTGGGTACGTTGATCCTCGCAGGCGCCGTGAACACGGCCATCATCGGCTCCAACGGCGTGCTCAACCGCGTGGCTGAGGACGGTGTGCTGCCCGATTGGTTCCGGCATCCGCACCACAAGTTCGGCACCACATCGCGGTTGATCAACCTGGTAGTGATCTTGCAATTAATCACCATCTTCATAAGCCGCGGCGATATCTACGTGTTGGGCGAAGCCTACGCGTTCGGTGTGGTGTGGAGCTTCGCGATGAAGGCGCTTTCGGTTCTGGTGCTGCGCTACCGGCAGCCGGAGAACCGCGAGTGGAAGGTGCCGCTGAATTTCCATATAGGCGGAGTCGAGATTCCGCTCGGTCTGGCCATGATCACGGTGACGCTATTCGCGCTCGCGATCATCAACGTGCTCACCAAGCGCGTAGCCACAATCTCGGGCGTGACCTTCACGATCATCTTCTTTATCGTGTTTGAGCTCTCCGAGCAGTACAACAAGAGGCGCAAGGCTGGATGCGCGGTGGAACTGGAGAAGTTCCGTGTGGATGCGCGCCACGATCTCACCACGGAAACGGTACACGTGCGGCCCGGCAATGTGCTGGTAGCGGTGCGGAATCCCAACCGGTTGCAGCACCTGGACCGCATTCTCCGGAAGACGGATACCCGCCGTCAGGACATTGTGGTTCTCTCCATTCGCCAGGTGACCACGGCAGGATCGGGCGAGCATCCGCTGGGCGCGGACCAGATCTTTTCCGACGACGAAACCACGGTATTCACTAAAGTAGTGACGCTTGCGGAGAAGGCGGGCAAGCATGTGGAATTGATGGTGGTACCGGGCACCGATCCTTACGAAGCCGTTGTGCAAACCGCGGCCCGGATGCAATCCTCACGCATTGTCATGGGCCTATCGCCCAAGCTGACGCCCGCCGAGCAAGGCGAGTTAGTCGGGCGCTATTGGGAACAACTTCCCGAGCCGAGGCCTTCGCTGTCGCTCGAGATTGTGCTCGAGAACCAGAAAGATACGGTCTTCTTCAACCTGGGACCGCATCCGCCACGCCTCTGGCCCGAGGACATCGACCTGGTACACCGGCTGTGGCTGGAGCTGACCGCTCGTGGCCCCGGTTCCAAGCTGCACCATCGCGATGTGATCGGCGTGGCGCTCAGCCGCATGCGCGATGAGCTGCACTCCGACCGGGCGGAGGAAGTGATGGGCGACGTGTTGCGGGAGATTGCCGGTGGTAATGGCAATGGCCGCCCGAGCCATCCCAATTCGTCCGAAAACCCGCGCCTGGCTGGACGTCACTAACAGGACCGACCGAACTTCGAGCTTCAGTGCCCTCCTCACTGCTTTTGTATCTGGCAGCACGCTCGTACGAGACAGTTTCGGGGGACTAGGGCGGGGGCCTCACCCGCTTGAACTTTTCCCCTGAACTGACGTATACACGTTCGAGCCGGGATTGATCACAAACACCACTCCCACCAGTAACCAAGCTAATTAGAGAAGGGCGTTAGGGGGCGACCGGGGTTCGCGGACTTGTTATGTCCCCAACGGTGCGGACCCGGTCCGGCCTCGGAAAATCAGTCTTGACAATGTCTGATTCATACGTATAATTCAATCATTCGTTTGATTATGACGGACACGAAGAATAAGATATTGGACACGGCCGAACGGCTGATCGCCTCCCAAGGGTTCTCGGGCACCTCGCTGCGCCAGATCATCGCCGAGGCCGGGGTGAATCTGGCGTCGGTCCACTATCACTTTGGATCGAAGGAAGAGCTTTTGGATCACGTGATTGCGCGCAAAGTCACGGCCGTAAACGAAGACCGGCTCAAGCGCCTTCAGCATTTGGAACACGAGGCCGGCCTGAGCCCCGTGCCGGTGGAGAAAGTGTTGTCTGCTTTCCTGGAGCCGATGATTCCAGTGGGCTGCCGGAATCCGCAGTTCATCCAGCTGATGGGCCGGATGCAGGGCGAAGGGCTTCTTCAGTCGATAATTGCCAAGCATTTTCAGCCTACAGTTGGCCACTTCTTGAAAGCACTCCGTCGCTCACTGCCGGAGCTATCCGACGCGGAGCTGCATTGGAGACTGCAATTCATGTTCGGAGCGATGAGCCGGGCGGTATCGGGACCAGCCGGCTTCCCGACACAAGGGATCCAGGGAGACAACCCCGATTTTGCCTGTCTCGTCCGGCGGCTGCACGCTTTTCTCAGCGCCGGTTTGCAGGCGCCCGCCACTCAGGAAGTGAACGCGCCCGAGGAGGTAAAGCAATGAAACGCGTGTTTCTGCCGCTGTTGGCGTGCTCGCTCGCTGCGGCTCAAGACCGAGCGCCCCTGGAGTTGAGTATGAAGCGCGCCGTGGAGATCGCGACTTCTCCTGAAGGCAACACCAACGTTCAGCTCGCGGGTGAAGCTTTGCGTCAGGCGCAGGCGAAATCGGGGGAAGCGCGGGCGGCGCTGCTTCCGGATTTGGAAGGGGCGTTCAGCGATCAGAGCCAGACGCGCAATCTGGCGGCCTTCGGCATTCGGTTTCAGCTGCCGCCTCAGCTTTCGGGATTCGCGTTTCCGACTTTTGTGGGCCCGTTCAGCACCATGGACGCGCGCCTCAGCGGTTCCCAAAGCGTGTTCGACTTCAGTTCCATCCGCCGTTATCAGGCTTCCAAAGTAGGAGTCACGGCAGCCAGGTCCGATACGGATTCCACCAGCGAGCAGGTGGCCGGACGAGTCGCGCACGCCTATCTGGCGGCTGTGCGGGCGGAAACCGATGTGGATACGGCCGAAGCCAACGTGGCGCTTTCGGAGGCCGTGGCGAAGCAGGCCGAACAGTTGAAGCAGGCGGGCACAGGCACGGGCATCGAGATCACTCGCGCGCGCGTTCAGCTATCCAACGATCGCCAACGGCTGCTGGTGGCGCAGAACGACCGCCGCCGCGCGCACCTGGACTTGCTCCGCGCTATGGGCATGCGGCTCGACACCGATCTGCGGCTGACCGACAAGCTCTCGTATGTTACGGTAGACCCGGTCACGATTGAACAGGCCAAGACCCAAGCGCTCCACGAACGTCCCGACTACAGGGCCCAGCAGGAGCGCGAAGCCAACATGCGCCTTTCGGCCAGCGCCACCAAGATGGAGCGCCTGCCCACCATTTCGGCCTTCGGTGACTACGGCGAAAACGGGACGGGGTTAGCCAGTACCGTGCCCACGCGCACGGTCGGAATTTCTGTACACGTCCCAATCTTCGACGGCGGCCGGCGCGACGCGCGACGCGCCGAATCGGATTCGCAATACCGGGCGGAGAAGGTCCGCACCAGCGATTTGAAAGAGCAGATCGAGCTGGACGTACGGCTGGCGCTGGACAGCCTGACCTCCGCGGAGGATGAGGTGAAGGTGGCTCGGGAGGGCCTCGATCTGGCGGAAAACGAGTTGACACAAGCCCGGCGGCGCTACGAAGCGGGAGTCGCCATCAACCTCGAAGTGACGGATGCGCTAACGCGCCTGGAACGAGCCCGGGAGAATCAGACGGCGGCGCTGTACAACCACAACCTGGCGCGCATCGACCTGGCCCAGGCGATGGGCGCGGTGCGGCGGGCCATACAGTAAGCGGAGAGACGCATGAAGAAGAGACTGATTTGGATTGTGCTGTTAGTGGCGGCGGCCGGCTATGGGGTGTACGCCTGGCGCGGATCAGCCCGCGGCCCGAATAACGCTCTAAAGATCTCCGGGAATATTGAGCTGACGGAAGTGAACATCGGCTTCAAGACGGCCGGGCGGCTTATCGAGCGCACCGTGGATGAAGGCGACATGGTGAAAAAAGGACAGCTCATCGCGCGGCTCGATCGCGACCAGTTGACGGCCCAAAGAGACCGCGAGGCAGCCGGCGAGCAGTCCTCGCTTGCGCAACTGGCGCAGGCCGAGACCTCGCTCGAATGGCAAAAAGATACTTTGGCAGCCGACGTAGAGCAGAAGCGGGCGGATCTGGCTTCGATGGAAGCGCGCCTCGCCGAGATGCGCAACGGCGCGCGGCCCCAGGAGAAACTGGACGCGAAAGCGGCTGTCGATTCGGCGGCATCGGAAGTCGATCGGGCCAAGAAAGACTGGGACCGCGCGCAGGTGCTCTACAAGAACGATGACATCTCGACGGCACAATTCGATCAGTACCGGAACCGCTATGAGAGCGCACAGGCGGCATTGAACCAGGCGCGCGAGCGGGAAGGGTTGGTGCTGGCCGGCCCGCGCGTGGAGCAGATCAACGCCCAGGTAGCGCTGGTGGAACGGGCCCGCGCGTCGCTAAAGATGGCGGAGGCCAACAGCCTGGAGATGAAACGGCGTCAGCAGGAACTGGCTACGCGCAAGGCCGAAATCGCGAAGTCCAAAGCCAGCGTCGCGCTGGTCGATTCGCAGCTTGCCGACACCGTGGCGGCTTCGCCCGTGGATGGCGTGGTTCTGGTGAAATCCGCGGACCCCGGAGAAGTGCTGGCGGCCGGGGCCACCGTGGTCACGGTCGGCGATATCGACCATCCCTGGCTGCGCGGCTACATCAACGAAACCGACCTGGGGCGCGTCAAGATCGGCTCAAAGGCCAACGTGACGACCGATTCGTACCCCGGCAAGGTTTACAACGGACGCATCAGCTTCATCGCCTCCGAGGCGGAATTCACGCCCAAGCAGATTCAGACCGAGCAGGAACGCGTCAAACTGGTGTACCGCATCAAGATCGAAGTAGATAACCCGCAGCATGAGTTGAAATCGAACATGCCGGCCGATGCCACGATCGCTCTGGAATAGACATGCAGCCGATCATAGAGACGCACGGGCTGACACGACGCTTCGGCGAACTGATCGCGGTTGATCACCTGGACCTCACCGTAGCGCCCGGGGAGATCTTCGGATTGGTAGGTCCCGACGGCGCCGGCAAGACAACCACGTTGCGGCTGCTTTGCGGCCTGATCAATCCCACCGAGGGCAGCGCGCGGGTGGCCGGGCATGACGTGGCGCACGAGCCGCAGGCGGTGAAAGACCAGATCGGGTATATGGCGCAGCGGTTCGGGCTCTATGGCGATCTGACGGTCGATGAGAACATGCACTTCTATGCCGACCTGTTCGGCATTGTCGGAGCGCAGAGAAGCCAGCTCGAAACCGAGTTGCTGCGCATGACCCGCATGGAGCCATTTCGCGGCCGGCAAGCCGCGCGCCTGTCGGGCGGCATGAAGCAGAAGCTGGCTCTCACGTGCACGCTGCTGCATCGCCCGCGGATCTTGTTACTGGATGAGCCGACCAACGGGGTAGACCCGGTCTCCCGCCGCGATTTCTGGACCATCCTCTATCAACTGTTGAAGGATGGGATCACCATTCTGATGACCACCGCTTACCTCGATGAAGCGGAGCGCTGTAACCGTGTGGGCCTGATGCATCGCGGTAAGCTGATTCGCTGCGATGCGCCGGAGGCGCTGCGGAAAGCCACGGGCGCGCCTAACCTGGAAGGCGCCTTCATAAAAACCATCCGCGAGGCGGAAGCGGTGGAGGCCAGATGAGCGACTTTGCGGTGGAAATTCACGACCTGGTTAAGAGCTTTGGCACATTTGTGGCGGTGGACCACGTTTCGCTCAACGTGCGCAAGGGCGAGATCTTCGGCTTCCTCGGCCCCAATGGCGCGGGCAAATCCACCACCATTCGTGTGCTATGCGGGCTGTTGACGCCGACCTCGGGGCGGGCATCGGTCGCGGATTTCGACGTGGCCACCGACCCCGAACAAGTGCGCCGCAACATCGGATACATGTCGCAGAAGTTCTCGCTCTACGACGATCTCTCAGTGGAGCAGAACATCGATTTCTTCACCGGCATGTATGGCGTACCGCGGGAGCGCCGCAAAGAGCGCAAAGATTACGTGCTGCAGATGGCCAACCTTACCGAGCGGCGCAACGCGCTGACGGCTACGCTTTCCGGCGGATGGAAGCAGCGGCTGGCGCTGGGCTGCGCCATCCTGCACGATCCGCCTGTGGTGTTTCTAGATGAGCCGACCTCGGGCGTCGATCCCATCGCGCGCGCCGCGTTCTGGGATTTGATCCGCGATCTTGCGCGCACCAACCATACCATTTTCGTCACCACCCATTACATGGACGAGGCTGAGTATTGCAACCGCGTGGCCCTGATGTACCGCGGCAAGATCATCGCCCTGGGCGCGCCCGCGGAGCTGAAGCGCGATTTGCATACGCACAAACTGTTGCGCCTGGATACCTCAGCGCCGCTCGACACCATCCGGGCGGTGGAGCAACTGCCGGGCGTCCTCGATATCGCAGTGTTCGGCGGCGGATTGCACGTGGTAGTGGATGACGTGGAGGCCAGCATGGACCGCATCCGCAAGAGGCTGGCGGATCAGGGAATCGAAGTCCGGCACCTGGAACAAATCCCGCCGTCCCTGGAAGACGTGTTTGTCGGCCTGATTGAGGCGGAGGAGCGCAAAGCCGCATGAGCTACCGGCGTACCAGAGCGATGTTCGTCAAAGAGTTGCATCACATTACGCGCGACGCTCGCAGCCTGACCATGGCGCTGGCCATGCCGGTGATGATGCTGCTGCTCTACGGATACGCGTTGAGCCTGGACGTGGATCACATCCGCACCTTGATTTACGACCAGGATGGGACTGAGGCCAGCCGCAGCCTGATGCGCCAGTTTGAAGGCTCGCGCTATTTCCAGGTGGATGGCTTCGTCAACGACTACCGCGCGATTGAGCGCGGCATCGATACGAATAAGACCTTGGTCGGCGTTGTGATCCCGCGCGATTTCGGCAAAGACTTGCGGGCGGGGCGCGGCGCTACCGTGCAACTTCTGCTGGACGGCAGCGACTCCAACACGGCTTCGATCGCCATGGGCTACGCCGAGAGCGTGGTGCGGGCCTATTCCGTTGATGTGCGCACCGACATACAGAACCGGCGCTCGGGCCACAGCCCCGCCCCGCCGGTGGATGCGCGCATGCGGGTCTGGTACAACAGCTCGCTCGAATCCAAGAACTACGTGGTCCCCGGGCTCATCGCCGTAATTCTCATGATCATCGCCGGCCAGTTGACCTCGCTGACGATCGCCCGCGAATGGGACAACGGGACGATGGAGCAGATCCTCTCCACGCCGCTGCGGGCTACCGAGATCGTGCTCGGAAAAATGTTTGCGTATTTTGTAGTAGGCCTCACGGACGCGGCCATCGCCTTGGTGATGGGGCAGGTGGTTTTCACTGTGCCTTTTCGCGGCAGCATCGTGGTACTGGCCATTTCCACTTGTCTGTTCCTTTTCGGAGCGCTCTTCTGGGGGATCTTCATCTCCGCCGCAGCGCGGAATCAGGTGGCAGCTTATCAGTTAGGTATGTTGACCACATTTCTGCCGGGCTTCCTGATGTCGGGCTTCGTATTTGCTCTGGACACCATGCCCAAGGCGATCCAGGTGATCAGCGTGATTGTGCCGGCGCGGTACTTCGTCACCGTGGTGAAGGACGTATTCCTCAAGGGGCTGGGCCTGAGAGTGATCTGGTTGGAGCTGGTTTTCCTCGCCATCTACGCGACGATCGTGTTTCTCTTGTCCGTGCGGAAGATGAATCAGAAGGTAGCGTGAACCATGTGGGAACGAGTCACCGTCATTTTGCGCAAAGAATTCATTCAGATGTTTCGCGAGCCGCGGATGCGGTTCCTGCTGTTCCTGCCGCCCCTGATCCAGATGGTCGTTTTCGGCTACGCGGTAACGCTCGACGTGGATCACGCGCGCATCGCCTGGATGGATATGGACCGAACTCCCGAGAGCCGTGCGCTGCTGGCGCGTTTCGAAGGATCGGGGAGGTTCGAGGTCGTCGCCACACCGCGCAGTGAAGAAGACGTGCAGAACGTGCTGGATCGCGGCCAGGCCCATGCCGTAGTGCGGGTGCTCCCGGGTTTCGCGCGCGACCTGGCACGCGGGCGTCCCACCGAGGTGCAGGTCCTGCTCGACGGGACCAACTCCAACACCGCCTCGCTCGTGTCCGCCTATGCCGCGAGCGTCATCCAGATGTTCTCCGCCGATCAGCTAGGCATCCGTCCGGCAGCCGATGTCGACACCCGTACGCGGGTGTGGTTCAACCCCGAACTGCGCAGCCGCAATTATTTTGTTCCGGGCGTGGCGGCTAATATCTTGCTGATGATCACTTTCATGCTGACGGCGCAGGCCATCATCCGCGAGAAGGAAACGGGCACCATGGAACAGTTGATGGTGACGCCCATGCGCCCGATCGATTTGATGATTGGGAAGACTCTGCCCTTCGCCATGGTGGGCATGATCGATATGCTGTTGATTACGGCCGGCGCGCTTCTCATTTTCCACGTGCCGTTCCGCGGGAATTTTCTGCTCCTGGTATTTTGCGCGGCGCTGTTTCTGATGACTGCATTGGGCGCGGGATTATTTCTATCGACTATCTCGCAGACGCAGCAGCAGGCTAACATGATGTCGTTTTTCTTTACGACGCCGGCCTTCATGTTAAGCGGGTTTACGTTCCCGATTCGTAACATGCCGGCGGTGGTGCAGTATTTGACGTTTCTCAATCCGTTGCGCTACTTCATGGAGATCGTGCGGGGAGTGTTCTTGAAGGGCGCGGGTGTGCAGGTGTTGTGGCCGCAGATGGTGTACCTGGCGGTCTATGGGGTGGTGATTCTGGGGTTGAGTGCCGCCAGGTTCCGGAAGAAATTGGACTAAAGCGAGGAAAGGCGCCGCTTTAGTGCAGAAGTTTTTCCACGGCGGGTAAACTCGCGGAGAGCGCCATCTGCACGGTGGAACCGTCGCGGGTCACCTGAACGGATTGGAACAGCGCGGCGAGGTCCGCATCGCGCGTGCCGGCGGCCGCTAATGACACCAGTGCTCGCAGCGACTCTTCGAGTTGCCGGCCGTCGGCCGCGGTACCGCAAACACCGATGGCGCGAATCTCGACGCGCGAATTGAGATCGACTGTCAAGTTCGCATAGTCGACCAGCTTGAGCGCGCGGTTGAGATTGGCCATGTTACCGGGAAGTGGAAGCGGGGTACGGCCCTGAATCGCCAGCCAGATTGGTTTGCCATCCGCCGATTCCGCATGAGCTAACAAAGCAGGTGCGCCGGTTCGGCCCGTGGCGCGCTGCGCGGTGGCAGTACGGATGGCGGCTGGCGACCCGGCGAGAGCAAGCGTGGAGGAGAGCAGAACAACGCCCGGCGGAGCTAACAGGAACCGCCCCCGAGCGATCACCAGCACGTCGCTGCTATTGTACGCAATCAACATTTCGGTGGCGTCGCGCATGGGTTCCAGAAGCGCGCGCCAAGTGGCGGGCAGTGCCGGATAGAGCGGAGTCGCCCGAATTCGTTCCAGGCTAAATCCTGCCAGGACGATCGTGTCCGAGGGTATACAGACGGCCATTTCGTCCGGTACCGTCGGTGGCGTCCGGTGCGATGCGCATGCCGCCAGCAGTGGTAGGATCGCCGTTATGGTGCGCATCCGGATCATCTTCCTGGCGTGCGCGGCGTACGCACAGGAGTTCGAAGCAGCGGAAGTCCATGTGCACAAACTGGAGCGGCCACCCTCGGTAGCCGTCTTGCCGGGCGGGCAAATCACTTTGCGTGGCATCCCTATGAACGCGCTCATCCAGTTCGCTTACAAGGAAGTGTACTTGGACGAATATATCAAGGGTGGTCCGGCGCGGCTCGGTACCGACCTTTTCGATGTCGTTGCGAAAGGGCCTGCGGGCGTTTTCCCGCTTCGTTTTTCTACCTGGTGGCCGCGCTAGCATAGGACTATGAAGCTACTAGGCCTTTTGCTCGCGGCTTCCTGGTGGGTGGCAGCGCAACCGGCCGCGCCTCCAAATCCCCAACCGAAACCGCCCGACTCGCTACGCGATCTGAGTAACCGTCTGGAAGGATTGTCGCGGCGCGTCAGCCGATCGCTGGTTCAAATTTTTTCCAGCGGCTACGTGTTGGGTGGTGAGGGAGAAACCGGAACCAACGCGGCGGTGGTCACGCGCCAGCGGGCCACCGGTTCGGGGGTGATCCTGAGCGCTGACGGGTATATCGTGACCAACGCCCACGTGGTGTCGAATGCGCACCGTGTGCGGGTCCGGTTGGCGGTTGAGATGCCCGGCCGCACCATGCAGCCCTCGGGAAAAATGCTGGATGCGCGGATCGTGGGTGTGGACCGCGATTCCGATCTGGCGGTGTTGAAAATCGACCGTACCGGCCTCCCCTTCCTAAAGCTGGGAGATTCCGATACCTTGCGCCAAGGCGAACTCATCATGGCATTCGGCAATCCGCTGGGCCTGGAGAATTCGGTCAGCATGGGGGTGGTGAGTTCGGTCGCGCGGCAGATCAAGCCGGATGACACCATGATCTATATCCAAACCGATGCGCCCATCAATCCCGGCAACAGCGGCGGGCCGCTCGTGGACGCGGACTCCCGCGTCATGGGGATCAATACGTTTATCCTTTCGCAATCAGGCGGGAGCGAAGGTCTGGGATTTGCGATTCCCAGCAATATCGTGAAGAACGTCTTCGTGCAGATCAAGGCAGAAGGGCACGTCCACCGCAGCGAGATCGGCGTTTTCGCGCAGACCATCACCCCGCCCCTCGCGGCCGGGATGCGGCTGGCGCAGGACTGGGGAGTGGTGCTCTCTGACGTGACACCCGGCGGCTCCGGGGATAAGGCCGGGCTGAAGGTGGGCGATATTGTCATCAGTCTGAATGGCAAGATCATGACGAATGTGCGCCAGCTCGAAACCAATCTCTATCGGTACTCCGTGGGACAAAAGGTAAGTGTGGAAGTTCTTCGCGAAGGTTCCCGAATCACCTATCCCGTGGCCGTGACGCAGCGCGAAGACGATCCGCAGCGGTTTGCGGATATGGTGGACCCCGCGAAGAACGTGGTCCTGAAACTGGGCATCCTGGGCATCGCGATTGACGCGAGGATCGCGGAAATGCTGCCGGATCTTCGGAACTCCTACGGCGTGGTGGTGGCGGCCCGCGGGGGCGATTCGCCTTATACGGGAGACTCCCTGCAACTGGGGGACGTGATCTACTCCGTCAACACCGAGCCCGTGAGCAGTGTTGAGGCGCTACGAGCGTTCGTCGACGCCCTCAAAGACACCGAGCCGCTGGTGCTTCAGGTGGAGCGCAACGGGCGCCTGCAGTACATTACGATGACGATCGAGTAGGTTGCGGCTCGGTAACCCAGCGCGCGATGGAACGTCATAAGGATATGGGCTTCGGCGTGAGCGTACCATTCTGGGCGACAACAGTCGCATTCGGGTTGCTTTGCGGCCCGGCCCAAGCTCAATTCGGCTCACCCAAGGATCCTTTCGAAACCACACTCAAATCCAAAGCCCTCATGGTTCGCGGCCAGCAAGCGTACGCTGCCGGGAACGACGCTGTCGCTTTGCCCATCTTCCGCCAGGCGGCAGCACTCGGCGATGTAGATGCCATGATGTACCTCGGCGTGATGGATGCAACCGGCCGCGGCGAGAACGTGGACTACGCGGCTGCCATGTCCTGGTTCCGGAAAGCAGCGGATGCCGGCAATAGTCAGGCCATGTGCAATATCGGCCTGTTGTACCTTCAGGGACTGGGCCAAGCGAAAGACTACAGCGAGGCCATGACCTGGTTCCGCAAAGCTGCGACCTCCGGCAATGCCGAGGCAGCCTTCAACGTCGGCGTGTTATACCGCGACGGTCTGGGCGTGCCCGTGAACTATGCCGACGCCATGCGCTGGTTCCGCAGCGCGGCTGGCCAAGGCGATGAGACGGCCGCCAACGCCATCGGCGTGTTGTACCAGCAAGGCCTCGGCGTCTCCCCGGATTACGCCGAGTCCATGAATTGGTATCGAAAAGCAGCCGATGCCGGCAATGGTACGGCGATGTACAATATTGGCGTTTTGTTCGAAAGAGGACTCGGCGTCAATCAGGACCGCAACCAGGCCGTAACCTGGTATCAGAAGGGCGCCGCCACTGGGAATGGACCCGCAAAGGAAGCTTTGAAAAGCCTCGGTGTCAAAGAATAAAAGCGTCCAAGATTAAAATCCGTTCTGTAACATTTGAACGTCGCAGGCCACCTTTTCTTCCATGAGAACACTTCTAATGACTGCCCTTCTGGGCATCTTCGCATTGGCAGCATCGGCTGCCGACGTCACCGGAAAGTGGATGGCGCAAGTCCCGGGACGAAACGGCAATCAGGATGTCACTTTCAACTTGAAACAGGCAGGCAGCGCGCTTACCGGCACAGTCACCACCGGTCAGGGCGACCAGCAGATTTCCGAAGGCAAGGTAGATGGCGACAATCTTTCTTTCAAAGTGTCGTTCGAAGCCCGTGGCAATACCGTCACGCAAAACTATAAGGGCACGGTAGCCGGGAGCGAAATCAAGTTCACCCGTGATGGGGGACGCGGGCCGATCGAGTTCACCGCCAAAAAGCAGTA
Organism: Bryobacteraceae bacterium; assembly: GCA_035948775.1. Lineage (GTDB taxonomy): Bacteria > Acidobacteriota > Terriglobia > Bryobacterales > Bryobacteraceae > PSRJ01. Next base: position 10,051 of record DASZIV010000104.1, on the reverse strand, counting down.
GTTCTACTGCTTCCACCTCCAGTTGCGGATCTCGGGCAGGTCCTGGCCGTGCTTGGTGATGTATTGCCGGTGCTCGAGCAGTTTGTCCTTAAGCTGCTGCTTCAGATAAATGCCCTTGTCGCCGGTCTGCGGAAGGCGGTCAATGGCGTCCATAGTCAGATGGAAGCGGTCCAGATCGTTGAGCACCGTCATGTCGAAGGCCGTCGTGATGGTGCCCTCTTCCTTGTAGCCGCGGACGTGGATATTGTCGTGGTTGGTGCGGCGGTACGTTAGCCGGTGGATCAGCCACGGGTAGCCATGGAAGGCAAAGATGACCGGCTTGTTCTTAGTGAAGAGCTCGTCGAAATCCTTGTCATTTAGGCCATGCGGATGCTCGGTGTCCGGCTGCAGCCGCATGAGGTCGATGATGTTGACCACGCGGATTTTCAGGTCGGGCAGGTGCTCCCGCAAAATGGAGACGGCGGCCAGCGTCTCCAGTGTGGGCACGTCGCCGCAGCACGCCATCACTACATCGGGAGAAACACCCTGGTCGTTGCTGGCCCACTGCCAGATGCCGATGCCCTCGGTGCAGTGCTTGATGGCGGCTGCCATTGGCAGCCACTGCGGCGCCGGGTGTTTGCCGGCAACCACTACGTTGACGTAATGACGGCTGCGCAGGCAGTGGTCCATCACCGAGAGCAGGCAGTTCGCATCCGGCGGCAAATACACACGCGTGATCTCGGCCTTCTTGTTCACGACGAGATCGATGAAGCCGGGATCCTGATGTGTGAAGCCGTTGTGATCCTGACGCCAGACGTGCGAGGAAAGCAGGTAATTTAACGAGGCGATCTTCCGCCGCCAGGGCAGTCCCAGCGTAACCTTCAACCACTTCGCGTGCTGATTGAACATGGAATCGATGATGTGGATGAACGCTTCGTAGCAATTGAAGAGGCCGTGCCGCCCGGTGAGCAGGTAACCCTCAAGCCAGCCTTCGCATTGGTGCTCACTGAGCATTTCAATGACACGCCCATCGGGCGCGAGAAATTCGTCGTTCGGCTGGGTCGCAGCTTGCCACTGGCGTTGGGTCACTTCGAAAAGAGCTTCCAGGCCGTTGGAAAGCGTCTCGTCCGGGCCAAAGACTCGGAAATTGCGCTGCTCGCTGTTCAGCTTCGCCACGTCGCGGAGGAAACGCCCGAGCACGTGGGTATCACCAATGCCGAGCACTCCGGGTGAGGGCACCCCCACCGCATAGTCGCAGAAATCTGGCATGCGCAGATCGCGGAGCAGCGCGCCGCCGTTGGCGTTCGGATTCGAACCCATGCGCCGGGCGCCTTTGGGCGCAAGCTCGGCCAGTTCCGGTTTCAAGCGGCCCTGCTCATCGAAGACTTCCTCGGGCCGGTAGCTCCGCAGCCATTCTTCCAACTGCTTGAGGTGTTCGGGAGGCGCCGAAGCCGAAATTGACAGCGGCACCTGGTGCGACCGGAAGGTGCCTTCATTCGGCCGGCCATCAACGGTCTTCGGCCCGGTCCAGCCCTTGGGTGAATTCAGAACGATCATCGGCCAGCGCGGACGCGTAGAGTTGCGCCCGGCGCGCGCCTCCTGCTGGATCTTCTGAATCTGTTCCACCGCCGTGTCGAGCGCCGTGGCCATAGCCTCATGCATCAGGGCCGGATCGTCCCCCTCAACGAAGTAGGGCGTCCATCCATAGCCGCTGAACAATTGCTCCAATTCCTCGTGAGTGATGCGGGCCAGCAGCGTCGGGTTGGCGATCTTGTAGCCATTGAGGTGCAGGATGGGAAGCACCGCGCCGTCGCTGACGGGGTTGAGAAACTTGTTGGAGTGCCACGCGGTGGCTAGCGGTCCGGTTTCCGCCTCGCCATCACCCACCACGCAGGCCACCACGAGATCAGGATTGTCCCACACAGCCCCGAAGGAATGGCTGAGCGAGTAGCCCAACTCGCCACCCTCGTGGATCGAGCCGGGGCATTCCGCCGATACATGGCTGGGGATTCCGCCAGGGAACGAGAACTGAATGAAGAGTTTCCGGAGCCCGACTTCATCCTGGCTGATGTCGGGATAGATCTCGCTGTAAGTTCCCTCGAGATAGGTGTGGCCCACCAGCGCCGGACCGCCATGTCCGGGGCCCGAGACGTAAATCATGTTGAGGTCGTATTTCTTAATCACCCGGTTCAAATGCACGTAAATGAAGTTCTGCCCCGGAGTGGTGCCCCAATGCCCCAACAGCATGTGCTTTATATCCGCAAGCGCCAGCGGCCGCTTCAGCAGAGGATTGTCGTAAAGATAAATCTGCCCGACCGACAGATAGTTAGCAGCGCGCCAGTAGGCATCCATCTTGCGGAGCAGTTCCGGCGTGAGCGTAGTGGTCTGCATAGTCAGCGTGTTGGTCTGCATAGTTTCAGTTTCCCGCACTGATAGTGGTGAAAGCCGGATTTTGTATTAAACATTAGTGAGATTGCGCCCCTAGAATGGCACGGCTTAGGTAAAACGACGGCGCGTTGCGTTACAGAGGCGTGACCAATTACTTCGCTACGCTGCGCATCGTGTAGGTCTCAATCGACCACGTTCCCGGCGTCTCCACCTTACGCACGCCCCTGGCGCCGGTGTTCACTTCCGACAGCAGTTCGCTGAGTGGATCGACAGGCGCGCCGCTGCGCGTTCCGGCTCGCGTGCGCACGCCCTCCGCGGTGAAGACCGAAGGATCGATGGGATCCACGGTCGTCAAAAGAAAATAACTATCCACGCCGAAGGGATCGCCGATGCCAAAATCATTGGCTGGCAGCGCGATCAACGGATCGAATTTGGGCTTCTCGTCCAACTGCGCATAAGGCTGCAAATTGCCTTCGTTGCCGCGCCCCATTGCGGGATATAGCAGTGTGCAGCCACCAAAACTGTCGATGACGAAAACGTAGACCCAGCGCCGCGCCAGGTTCTTGGCGGCCTTCAGCGCCGCCTCGTCGGCCTTGAGGTAGAGCTTGTACGTTTCTCCATCGCGCAGGTCGCCGGTTGTATGGAAGTCGCCGGTATCGGCCTTGCGCAGTACCAGATGATACGGAAACGAGTCCTGCGAAGGCGGCGATTCGAGCGTGAGCCAGCCGCGAATGCGGGCCAGCAAGCGCGATTTTTCGCTTAGCGATACGGCCGCCGTTTGGGCTTCCGCTTCGCTGGAACCGCCCGCGAACCAATCGCTCCGCGGCGGCAGCGGCAGCCGGTCTCCCATCTGGCGGGCGCCTTCGTCGGTGGAATCGGGCAGTAGCCACGCGTATTCCAGCGCTTCCCCGGACCACCGCCCGCCCAGCCAATATTGGGCATCCCCGCGCTGCTTGGCGATTTCCACGCCGGGAGCCGGATGCAAAGCCGCGATCAGCTCGGGCGTCGGCGGCACAATCAACAGGAAACGCGTGCGATCAGGCAGCAGACGCTTCACGGCGTCCGCGGATGGGGCCGCTCCCAAATCGACCGGCTTCGCCAGTGCGGGATTGCTTTCGAGGATCCACGCCGCGCCATTCCAGCTCATAATACGCGTGGGCGTGCCGGCAGTAGGATCGGCCAACCACTCGATGGCTGTGTCGGCGCGCAGTTTGCCTACCTCAGTGACCGTTTTCCGGACCGTATCAGCCGCGGCCGCCGGCGGCAGGAAGATCCGCATCGTGGCCTTCGAAGGCGTCACCCAGCGTTCCACAGAAAACAGGTCCCCGGCCTTGACGGCGCCCTCGCCAACCACCTGCGCGGTAGAGGAGCCCAGGTCGACGGCCGCCGTGATTTTGAGGCGCACGAGCTGATTCGCCGCGCTTTTCAGGACGCAGTCCGGATAGAGCCCGAGTTCTTTTCCGCCCCGCAGCCGCACCTCTTTGCCCGTCACCGATTCCACCAGGATGCGCAATCCCGCAGACGCATCCGCCGGCCGGCCGAGCACATCTTTCACGCCCCGGCCTAACCCGCCCATCACGGGCTGTTGCGGGACCCCAGCAGCATGCAACTCGGCGGCAGCGCGCTGGAACACGCGGTCCATCGATTCGCCTGGGTACTTCAAGGCGTGTGCCAGCGCCCAGGTGAATGCACCGTGCGCGCCGTCTTCGGTATTGACCTCACGCGCCTCTTCGGTGGATTGTGCCGCCGCCAGCGTCAGGACGCCCGATTTTTCGGGATCGATGGGCTGCTTCGTCGTCGGGTCGAAGTCGGCCGGGTCGTTGGCAACCGGCTCGCGCAGCGGATTCCCGCCCGTGCCCCCGCGCAGCCCGCTGCTGCTGCGGACTTTGCCGGATGCGTTCCATGCGCCGCGCGAGAGCGATCCGCTGTGGCAGCTATCCGCGATGAACGTAACGATAACGCCCTTGCGCGCCGCGCGCCACAGGATGCGTGAGATCTCTTTATCGCGCACGTCGGGCACGTTGCGCCAATTGTCGGCTGGAACAATGGTCTGGTCCTCTCCGCCCTGCTCTTGGCTGGCCAGGTTGCGGATGTGATTGCCATGACCGGAGTAGTAAAAGATGCGTATGTCGCCCGACTTGGCGTCGTCCACCAGGTTTTTCTCGAGCGCGCCCAGAATTGCGGATGCGCTGGCCTCCTGATCGCGCAGGACCACGAAATCGGAAACTCCCAGATCGGTCAGCACGCTCTTCATCAGAGCCACGTCGTTGAGCGCGCCGTCCAGATTGTCGAAGCGCCAATAGGTGGGATCCCCTTCTACTTTCGGGCGCGGCGTGGGGGCTAAGGACTGTTGCTGGAGACGGGTGCGAAGGCTGTTATCCGGATTGTAGTTATCGATGCCAACCAGCACCGCGCGGCGCGACTCCGCGTGTAATGCGATTGGCACAATCAGGACCGAGGCCAATAGAAGGAATTTGCCTGGGCTCGCCATTCCAAAAGCCGCGACGATGGTACCATGACTTGATAAAGTTCTGGAGGGTTTTTCGCGATGAAATTGGACCGACGCGATTTACTTCTTAGTGGTCCGGCCGCCTTCTTAGGATTTCAATTGGCTGAGTCGCTCCGGGCGCAGGCTCAGAACGCCGCGCCGGTAGACAATGACGTCGTCAACTTCTGGGTGCGCGGCATGGGAGTGCCGGCGAACACCATCGTGGGCGGGGAACGCACGCGAGGCCGCCAGACCGGTCCGACGGTGAGCGACTATGGCCGCGAGCCGTTGTTCCTGCACCACGACCCGGACACCGACTCGCTCATCACCACGGACCAGATTCCCACTCAAAAGCTTCTTCCCGCCGGCGCCACCGACGTCAGCTTTCAATTGGTACGCATGCGTTTGAACGCCGCCGATGACCAGAAGTTCAAAGACTATTCCTCGGGCGGCATTTACGTGGACTTGCAACAGGCGCCTGCGCCACAGACGAGTGTCTTGCAGGATGTTGAAACCTTGGCATCGTCCGTGTTCAGCGCCATTTTTCCGCAAGGCGGTGCCAAGTCTAGCGGGGGTAAATCCGGCGGGGGCAAGTCCAGTGGAGGGGGAAAAACTGGCGCCAAAGGCAATAGTTTCTTCGCTCCGCAGGCGGCGGCCTCCTCACCCGCGGGCGGCGCTGCGGTGCCATTGCAACAGGCCAAGCAGGCCCAATCCATCACGTTGCCCAACGGCGTGGGGCGCACCTCGTTCGCGTGCTTCGCCAAGGATCGCAAGAAGACACTATTCGGTAAATTCGTCGATGTGTTCGGCGAGTTGGCTGCCTCTCCCATGCTTTCATATTTGCCCATGCTTTCGCTGCCGGCCGTAGGCGCTTCGACCTTGAATGCTGTCCGGTCCCTGGTAGGCAATCTGCAGGCGCACGGCCAGAACCAGCAATGGATCCTGATGAGCCCACCGCTCGATGTCACCACTACGGCGCAAGGGCTCCAGAATGCGCCGGACGCCGTGCGCCTACGGCCGGGGAACTATGTGGCCATTCCCAAGGAGCAATCGGACGCAATCAAAAACCAGCTCGCCAAGCTGAAGGTGCTGGATGGGTTCCTGGTACCCAAAGAAGCCACGGCGCTGGATGTTTACGACGCCTATCCCACGGCAGCGCCGGGTGTTAGCTACATTACGCTCTCGGTAGGCGTGCAGCCTTCGAAAAAAAAGGCGGGGTAAGATGCGTCATCCGTGGTTCCTCGGGACTCTGGCTCTTATCGCCGCACTTCCTGTAGCCGTTTCCGCCCAGGGTTTCAGCGGTAAGCTCGGTTCGAAAACGACGGTCGTTTTCGAGCGCCGGCTTCCCGCAGCTGTGAAGCTCCCCGGCGATTCGTTCGCGGTCAAGACCACCGCCGAACGCGCCACCGACAACTGCCAGAATCTGGCCGCCGATAAGCTACAATCCACCGTCGAAACCGCCCTGGTCCGCTACAAAAGCGAGCTTCAGCTCAATCCCGATAAGCCCGATACCGTAATTTCCCTCCGCGTGCTCAACTGCAACGCCATCGCTAATAACGAATACTCCACGACTCTGACCGGCAAGAACAAGGGCCAGCAGCAGCCTAGCGGTGTGAAGGTGAACGGCCACTTGGTGGCGTCCTATCAGGCACGCACGCGAGGCGGTGGATTCATCGACGCGGAAACCGTCGACGTGAAATACGAGCACGAATTCAACAACGTGACCGCAGCCGTATCGCAGACTAAGAAGATTCTTGACAAGATCCCGCACCCCGGACGGAAACACGAACAGGCTGAGGACACTGACGAGCCGCACACCATGGAGGATGTGCTCGAGATCCTGGTTAACCGCATGACTGACCGCGTAGCGGCGCGGCTGGTGAACACTAACGAGCGCGTCGAAGTGATGCTCGCGCGCGGCGCGCCGTTCGACGATGCCAATCGCTACGCCACCGCCGGACAATGGACGAAGAGTGTGGAGACGTTGGAAACCATGACGCCTCTGGCGAACGCCGAAGACGACGCTTACCGCTTGTACAACATCGGAGTAGGCAACGAGGCGCTGGGGTACAAGGCGGATACACCCGCCTCCGCCAAAAAGTATTTCGAGCAGGCGGTGATCGATTACCGCAAGGCGGGCGAAGCCAATCCGCGCGAAAAGTATTTCATTGACCCGGTCAATCGCATCGAAATCGCACTGGAACATTACAAGAAACTGGCAACGCCCCCGGCCACCGCGCCGAAGAAGAAAGGAACCGGAAAATGACGCAGGGCGCCCGGCTCGCGGCCTGTATGCTGGCCGGCGCGCTGGCGAGTGCGCCGCTGTACGCGCAAGGGGGGTGCCCAGTATCCAAAGACCTCGTGGTGCGGGCGCTCGAACTGGTATCGGAAAACCCTTCGCGCAGCGACTTGTCCAACGGCATTCTATTGCTCAAGCAGGCTGAGGAAGCGTGTGACGAAAACGGCGACGCGTGGTATTATCGCTCGCTCTTCGAGCGCAAGCTGGGCCAGGGCAATCCGCAATACTCGCTGGGGAAGGCGCGCGAGCGGAATTCGCCGGCGCTGAAGGATAACGACGATCCGTTCCATTTATCGACTCCGTCCACACGCGGTGTGCGCGTGGCGCAATCCACCCCGGAAGCCCGCAGGCCAGGCCCTTCGCAGAAATGGGCGCTGGTGGTGGGAGTCGCCAGTTTTCGCGATCCGCGCCTGAACCTGAAGTTCACCGGCAAAGACGCCACCTCCATGGCGACGCTGCTGAAAGATCCGGCATACGGCCGATTCGCCGCTGACCACGTCAAGTTGATCGAAGATGCCGATGCCACCAAAGTGAATGTGCTTGCCGGCCTCAACTGGCTGGCGCGGCAGGCGGCGGAGGAGGATTTGGCGGTGATCTACATCGCCACCCACGGCACCTCCCGCGATCAGGACACGGCCGGTGTCAACTACATGGTTGCGTTCGACACCGACGTAAAATCGCCAGACGGCCTATATTCGACGGCGATTTCGTTGACGGACGTTTCCAACATGGTCCGCACGCGGCTCCGTGCGCTGCGAGCGGTGGTGATCCTTGATACCTGCCATAGCCAAGGCGCGTTGAGCCAGACGGTAATAGTTCCGTCGTCGATTTCACCGCAGATGTTAGATCACATTCGCGAAGGCACCGGGCGCGTGATCATCGGCGCGAGCCAGGTGGAAGAAAACTCCTATGAGAGTCCCAAGTACGGGCACGGTTTATTCACGTACTACCTGTTGGAAGGATTGCGGGCGCAGAAGGACGCGCCTATCGATAAGGTGTTTGACTACGTGAAGGCGCACGTAACCCAGGAAGCCGCAACCAACGGTTGGAAACAGCATCCATTCTTGGATGCCAGCGAGGCCACAACACCGGTGATCCTCAGCCTGATGCCGGGGCAAGAGAAGTAAACGTCATCCCAGGAACTGTTGCACCAACCTGATGTACTCTGCGGGCGCTTCCTGGTGCGGATAGTGCCCAAGACCCGGCATGATCACGATCTGGCAATCGGGCAGCGTCTCCTTTAACTGCTTCTGTGTTTCCGGCGGCACGATATTACTCGCGCCGCCCAGAATGTAAATCGTCGGGCACTGGATCTTGCTAACGAATCGCCACAAATCCGTGGGCACGAAACCCTTCACCAAATTGGGATCGCGTTTCCATACGATCCGGCCATCAGCACGACGCCTACTGCCGAAGTGGGCGTAGTTCCGCTGCAGTTCCTCGGAGACCCGTGAGCCGCCCCGCATCAGCGATGCCACCAACTCGTCTTCCGAAGCCCAACCCTTGTCTTCCTGCTCCACGCGCCGCGCAAAACCGGAAGCGATTTCATTGGTACGCTGCGGTCCCACGTCCTCCACCACCAGCCGGGCCACGCGCTCTGGATGCATCCCGGCATAAACCTGTACCACTCGGCCGCCGGTGGAGTTCCCCAACAAAACCACGGCGTGCAGATCCAGCTTGGTCACGAAGGCATCCAAGTCCTTCACATAATCCTCCACCAGATAAGCGCCATCCGGCGACCAGTCGGAATCGCCATGTCCCCGCAGATCCATGGCGATCACATGGTAAGCGCTGCGGAAACGCGGGGCGATGTGGTCGAAAGAGTGCGCCACCCGCCCAATACCATGCAGCATGATGAGCGGCGGCTTGCGCTCCCCGCCCCAATCCAGGTAGTGGATACGCAGCCCGTTGAGAGTGACGAAGCGGTCTTGGTACTCACCCGCCTGAGCTAAGCTTGCCGTCACAGAAAGAAATTGCAGGGCGACGACGCAGCACGCCTGTTTCATTCCCGAGAGTGTATCAGGAAGGCTCAGCCTCAGCATTGCTATAAAGTAAGTTGCGGAAAATTCTGCTTTGGGCGCTGGGATTGACAGCGGTGCTGAGCGGTGCCGTGGTGGTGGCACGTGCCGCGTTCGGTCCATTCCACCTCCTGGTGTGGGTTCGTTCACCGCTCGTGGGGGAAGGCGTCGCAGCGTTGGCGTTCACTTCACTGATGCTGTTGCGCGATGGGGAGCCGCGTGCGGCCACTGGTCGGCCTGCCATCCGCAGCTACGCACTGGTGCTGACACTAACGGCAGCGGCGCTCGGCGCTTCACTTTGGTTCCCGCTGGTCTGTGATGAATATGTGCTGGCGACGCAGGGCCGCGCGATTAGCTGGATCTCGGCCGGCCGGGCTTTCCTGCAGGCGGGCGGTGATGGTTTTTATCGCCCGCTCGCCGATCTCAGTTTGAGCGTGGATGCGTTGTGGGCCGGACTCGATCCGCCCGGTTGGCACGTCCTGGGACTGTTACTGCACCTGGCGAACACCACCCTCGCGCTGCTGCTGGTGTGGCGTTTGTTCCGGCGGCCCGCCGTAGCTTGCTGGGCGGCGGCGCTGTTTGGAATTCACGGAGCGCGTCTCGAAGGCATGATGTTTCTGGCCCGCTTCGACGAGTTGGCCACCGGCTTCGTGCTGGGCGGGCTGCTGCTTTTCGACGAGTACCTGGAATCGCAGCGCACGCCGCTTCTGGCCCTGAGTTTCGCGGTTATGCTAGCCGGACTGCTAAGCAAGGAATCGGCATTCGTATTCCCACTGCTGGCGCTTTGGCTGGCCGTCCTGCACCGGCGGCTGGATTGGAGACCGCCCGATTGGAGGGTGGTGCGTCCCATCCTGGGATATTTCGCGCTGACGGCGGCTG
>DASZIV010000103.1:0-39413 GCA_035948775.1 Bryobacteraceae bacterium | reverse complement strand
TGGTCTCCGGATCGATCAGGGTTCGCAACCCAAGGTGAAATTTCTGGGCGGCGGTCAAAGGCGCGGCATTCGGATCGTAGGTGACGTAGAAGTTCGGAACAATCCCGAGCAATCGCTGTTTCTCCTCGGCGTGCACCTGCTGGACGGCCAGTTCGTGCGGCGGCAGAGTCACATCCACTTTGCTGATGGCGGGTGCGATCTGCAGAACGACCGGAGGGAGCAGTGGATTCTCCCCGGAAACCACGGAAACATTGGTCTTCTCGTCCATGAAACCACCAGCCGTGATGGTGAGGGTGTAGGCCCCGGGCTCGACCGGGGAGAAGTGGAACGAGCCCGTCTGGTCGGTAAGAGTAGTGCGCAGGGCAGTGGACCCGGGCGCCTGTAATCTGACGATGGCGGCCTCAACCAATGATCCGGAGGAGTCGGCCACGGTGCCGAGGATGGTTCCGGGCGCAGGGCTAGTTTGTGCCGCGCATGACCGTGCAACCAGTAGGATGTAAATCGATGACGTAACAGCAGCCCCCCACCCGCCGCGCGATTGGCCGCGTTGTAGCTGCGCTCGCATGAACTGATTCTCTCACCGCCCCAGTCGGAGGGGGAAATGGGCCGCTGGGCAATTGAGTACCGATATTGACGTATCACGCCCTAGGCGTAGAAGTGGATGGTCTCCTCAATGCCCAAGCCATCCTTTTGTGGCGATCGATCGTGGTAAACGCCGTCCACGGGTTCGAACGCTTCAACTGGAATAACCGTTGGTGCACGTTATCCTGAATGTAGCGTGCTCGAAAAGCTCCTCACCGAACAGCCGAATCCCGCGTCTGCTTCGATCGACACTCTACCCACCGAGCAGGTTCTGCGGATCATAAATGCCGAGGATCAGAAGGTGGCGGCCGCGGTCGAACGGGAGATTCCTTCCATCGCCAGCGCGGTGGATGCCATTGTCGCGGCTTTCCTGCGCGGCGGGCGGCTGTTCTATATAGGCGCGGGATCGAGCGGCCGCCTGGGTGTCCTCGATGCCGCGGAGTGTCCGCCCACCTTTAGCGTTCCGCCCGAATTGGTCCAGGGGATCATTGCCGGGGGAGACGCCGCGCTCAGTTGTGCGACTGAGGCGAGTGAAGACGATCCCGTCAACGGCGCGCGCGATCTTTTAGCGCACGGCTTCACCGGGCGTGATGTGCTGGTGGGGATCGCGGCCAGCGGCCGCACGCCTTACGTGCTGGGTGCTGTGGCAGAAGCCCGCCGGCTGGGAGCAGTCACCGTGGGGGTTAGCTGCACGCCCGATTCGGAACTGGCGCGAGTCGTGGCGATCGCCATTACGCCACTCACCGGCCCCGAGGTGGTTACCGGTTCCACGCGAATGAAGGCGGGAACCGCGCAGAAACTGGTGCTCAACATGCTCACTACGGCAGCGTTCGTTCGGCTTGGTTACGTTTATGGCAACCTGATGGCGAATGTGCAGCCGCGGAACGCGAAGTTGGCGGATCGCGCCCGCCGCATCGTGGCCCAGGCGGCCGGAGTGCCCGCAGAGCGTGCGCGTGAATTGTTGGCGGCTTCGGGAAATCAGGTGCGCATCGCCATCCTAATGTCGAAAACTGGAATTGGCCGTGAAGAGGCGGAACACAGGTTGTCCGCCGCCGGCGGGAGTCTTGCAAAGGCTTTGCATGGATAAATTTGTGATTCTCGGGGGAGCGGTTTTGCGCGGGGAGATCCCCACCAACGGTTCCAAGAATTCGGCGTTGCCGGCGTTGGCCGCGGCGCTGCTCACGGACGAACCGGTGACACTGAAACGCATCCCTCGCGTGCGCGATATCCGCACGATGCAGCGGCTGTTGGTGGATATCGGGTCGAAGGTTGAGGTGGACGGGGAAACGGTCCAGTTGCACACGCCACAAATCGTTTGCGCCGAAGCGCCTTATGAGCTGGTGAAGACCATGCGCGCCTCCAGCCTGGTGTTGGGGCCTCTGGTGGCGCGCAGTAGACGGGCGCGCGTTTCCCTGCCGGGTGGGTGTGCCATCGGCGGCCGGCCGATCAACCTGCACATCTTCGGCTTGGAGCAACTAGGGGCGTGCATCCATCAAGCCCATGGGTACATTGAGGCGGAGGCGCCCGAGGGGCTGCGCGGGGCAGTGGTGCATTTCGATCGCATCACCGTCACCGGCACGGAAGACCTTATGATGGCGGCGGTACTGGCGAAGGGCGAAACGATCCTGCGCAATGCCGCGCGCGAGCCGGAGGTGGTGGATCTGGCGGCATTGCTGACCAAGATGGGTGCCAGGATCGAAGGGGCCGGCACCACCACCATTCGGATTCAAGGGGTTGAGAGCCTGGGCGGTGCCGAACACACCATCATCCCGGATCGCATCGAGGCCGGCACCTTCTTGATCGCCGGCGCCATCACTGGCGGCGATTTGGCCATTACCGGTTGCAACCCCGAGCACGTGGGTGCACTTGTGTCTAAGCTGCAACAGGCCGGCGTGGATGTGACACAGCCTGACCAGACCACGCTGCGGGTCCGCGGCACCGGCAAGCTCCGGTCGGTGGACATGACCACCGAGGAGTATCCGGGATTCGCCACCGACCTGCAGGCTCAATACATGGCGCTCATGACGCAGGCCGAAGGCATCTCTATCATCGTGGAAACAATCTTCGAAAACCGCTTTATGCACGCGCAGGAGCTGGCGCGCATGGGGGCCAACATCCGTCTGGACGCCAGGCAGGCTATCGTTGCGGGGCGGCGCGAACTGACCGGCGCCGGGGTCATCGCTTCCGATCTGCGCGCCAGCGCTTCCCTGGTCCTGGCGGCGCTGGTGGCCAAAGGGGAAACGGTGATTGACCGCGTCTACCACATCGACCGCGGCTATGAAAAGATTGAGGCGAAACTGGCAGAGGTCGGCGCCAAGATCCGGCGCGTGGACTAATCATCTTTAACGGTCTTTAATCTGATTGCAATACTCTCCGGATATTGTTATCTTTTTGCCAGAAGTTTTTCCTGCCTCTCAGCGACACTTTTCAAGCAGGGAAGGGTTTCTAGTTCCGTATGCGATCCGAGGGACCACGATGAAGAACCTTTTTGTTTCTGTCCTGTTCGCCGCGACCTTGCTTTCGCGCCCCGCCGTCTCGCAGGTCTCCTTTGTCGAGACCGGCCGGACTGCCGCCCGTCTGCTGGATCAGGCAACCTGGGGGCCCACCGCGGCCGACATGATCCAGGTACAGACGATGGGTGTGAACGACTGGTTGAATTGGCAGTTTTCCCTGAATACTTCGGATCTGCCGGACCAGCCCATCCTCACGACTGCCGGCATGCCCAATTACGACCTGACACCCGTTCAGAGCGCCTTCTTCCAGAACGCCGTGACGGGGCAGGACCAACTCCGTCAGCGTGTGGCGTTCGCTCTCCACGAGACGTGGGTAGTGTCCGCCGTCCAAACCAGATGGGCGTACGCGTACCCGCCCTACTGGCGAATCTTCCGCGACAACGCATTTGGAAATTATCGGGACATCATTAAAGCGGTCACCCTCAGCCCCGCCATGGGCGATTACCTGAGCATGGCCAACAACAACAAAGGCAATCCGGCGAAGGGCACTTCCGCTAACGAGAATTATGCCCGCGAGCTGATGCAGCTGTTTACGCTGGGATTGACGCAACTGCATCCCGATGGGACCCCGGTGCTCGATACGAATAACAATCCTATTCCCACCTATAACCAAGCCGTAGTAACCAATGTGGCCAAGATAATGACCGGCTGGACTTTTCCCGCGGCGCCGAACGCCACTCCGAAGAACAACAACCCCTTTTACTTCATAGGCCAGATGTACGCCGCCGACATCAACCACGACACCAGCGCCAAGGCTATCTTCGGGAACATCCAAATTCCAGCGGGCCAGACTGCCGTTCAGGACCTGGAATCGCTGCTCGATGCGCTGATGGCGCAGAATACGATGGCCCCGTTTGTGTGCACAAGGTTGATTCAGCATTTGGTCACCAGCAATCCGAGCCCGGAGTACATCGCGCGCGTTTCGAACGTATTCCTGGACAATGGCAGTGGTGTGCGCGGCGACATGAAGGCCGTTGTCACGGCGATCTTGACCGATCAGGAAGCTCGCGCGGGTGATTCGCCGGGCGCCGCCGTCAGCTCCTCGTTCGGCCATTTGCGTGAGCCGATTTTGTTCTTGACCAATCTTCTGCGCGGTCTGAATGCCACGCTGGACGGCGCCAATACGCTTTACCGCTTCCCTTCCCAACTGGGACAAAACCTCTTTTTCCCCCCAACGGTATTCAGCTACTTCTCGCCCCAATACCGCACGGAGAAAGGTTTGCTCGGGCCTGAATTCCAGATCAACTCCACGCAAACCGCCTCCTTCCGCGCGGATCAGGTCAACACCGCCCTTTACGGGACCCTCGAGAAGGACGTTAAGCTTGACCTGACGACCTACCTGGCAATGGGCAACGACATCAGCTCGCTGCTCGACTACATCGATTTCATATTTATGCACCAGACCATGTCGAGCGACCTGCGAGCGGCGGCGACCAGCGCTGCGTCGGCCGCGAACACTCCGCTGGCGCGTGTGCAGGCGGCGCTCTATGTGGTGCTGACCTCCGGCGAATACCAGGTCATTCAATAGAACAGGGGAATCCAATATGTTTACACGCCGTGGAATGATTCGCATCGGGGCCGCATCAGTCGGATCCTTGGCGCTCCGTCCTTTTGGATTACTGCCGGGGCTAGCCCAAAGCGGCCCGGATTATCGTGCGCTGGTCTGCGTCTTCCTGTTTGGCGGCAACGATGCCAACAACATGATTGTCCCCATGGACGACACCAGCTACAAAGCGTACACTTCCATGCGCGGGACCTTGGCACTCACTGGCAACGCGCTCAGCGCCCCGATCACGGCCGTCTCGGGAGAGCCCTACGCGTTCCACGCCAAGCTCACGGAAGTGGCCAGCATGTTTAAGAGCAAGGAGCTCGCGGTGGTGGCCAACGTCGGCTCTCTGGTACAGCCGCTGACGCGCGCCATGTACCAGGCGCAGCAGGCGCCGGTTCCACTCAATCTCTTTTCGCACTCCGATCAACAATTGCAATGGCAGACCTCGGTGGGCCAGGGCAACAGCCCCACCGGCTGGGCGGGCCGGGTGGCCGACTACATCTCCTCCCAGAACATCAACTCGTCCAAGTTCCCGACATTTGTGTCTGTGGCCGGCAATTCTCTGGAAGGCATTGGTACCCAGACGCAGCCCGTCGCTCTTGCGCCGGGTCAATCGCTCCAGTTGGCTGGATTCAACACCTCGGCTGCCTCACAGGCGCGATTGCATGCCGTCGACCAGTTGCTCACCACTGATAGCGGCGTTGCGCTGGTGCAGGCGGCCAACGACACCTTGTCCAATAGCGTTGCAGATGCCAACGCCTTAGGAACCGCGCTTTCCAAAGCTCCGGGGCTCAAAACGGTGTTTCCTAAGACTTCGCTGGGCGCGCAGTTGCAGCAGGTGGCGCAGATTATCCAGGTGAATTCCGTCCTGGGAATGCGCCGGCAGATCTTCTTCGTCTCCCTCGGGGGGTTTGATACCCATACCGACGAGATCAACGTGCACAATACTTTGTATCCGCAATTGAGTCCGGCGCTCGCGGCGTTCTACACCGCCACCCAGGAACTTGGCCTGGCGCAGAACGTCACCACCTTTACCGAGTCTGATTTCAGCAGAACCTTTCAGGCTACGTCCGGACTGGGCAGCGATCACGCGTGGGGAAGCCATCACATGGTGCTTGGGGGAGCGGTGCAAGGCGGTCAGATATATGGCAAGTTCCCGACTTTCGAGTTCGCTGGGCCGGACGATGCCGATGTTCGCGGCCGCTGGATTCCGAGCACGGCGATCGATCAGTACGGCGCCACGCTATGTTCCTGGTTCGGTATTCCGGATAGCGCGCTCGCCACGGTGTTCCCGAACCTCGCCAACTTCGGCGCGTCGCCCAAGCTCCAGTTCCTGGGGTAGCGCCAGCGAACAGAACCGCGCCCGGGAGGTAGCGGGGGCTCCCGGACGGCGAGGGTTCTTCCCATTGCCGCTGTGAGACAATGCAAATCACGCGGCAATGAAGCATAATCCTGGATTTCTGAAATTGGTGAATGACGCGAAGTCCCGCGTTCGGGAAATCGACATTGAAGGCTACAAGAAGATGGTCGCGGATAAAGAGGCGCACGTACTGGTCGACACGCGTGAAGAGAGCGAGTGGGCCGCCGGGCATGCCAAGGGCGCCATTCACCTGAGCAAGGGAATCATCGAACGCGATATCGAGACCAAGGTTCCGAATAAGAACGCCAAGCTGGTCCTGTACTGCGGTGGCGGATACCGCTCAGCGCTGGTGGCCGACAATCTGCAAGTCATGGGCTACACCAACGCCATCTCGCTCGACGGCGGTTGGCGCGCGCTGCAGGAATCCGGACTGCCGCTCGAAAAGCCATAATCCGGGTTCGCTCCGTGCCGGCCAGTCTCAGAAGTGGAAAGCCACCTCAGCCGTTTCAGTGCGCGGTGTCACATAGTGCGTCCCGCTGAACGTGGAAAAGAAGTTATATAGCGCCGTCTTATTCGTCAGGTTGATAACGGTCAATCGAACGCTCCACCGGTAGCGGTCGCTATGGAAAAGATTGTCATGGCCTACACTAACGTCGAACAGTTGACGCGGTGCGATGCGTTGCGGATTGTGATCGTCATTTTCCGCGTTGGGCGCTGGTATCTTGATGAGGGTTGATCCGAATGCGTTGGCAGGGCACGAGGCAAGCGCAGGTGCGGTCGGGCCTGCCACAGCAGGCTTCCCGTTGCACGTGAGCCCGGCCTGAAACTCCTGGTCGGCAGTAAGCGGCAATCCGGTGAGGTTGTTAATCAGCAACACATTGTTGTCGGGCCCTGTCGAAAAACTGCAAGTGGCAGTCGGCGCGAAGCACGGTACGGCACCCGCTACTAGCCCATTGTCATATCTCCAGTTAAACGCCACCCACGGTCCCAGTTTGAACGGCTGGTATTGCACGTGCGCCGTCATGTTGAATTTCTCGTCGTGATCGATGCGGAAGACGCCGGGCGCAGGCAAGAACGGTATGCCGCCGACTTGGGGCGGGAAGAAGCGCGCGGCTACGCTTGAGAGAACCACGAGTGCCGTAAAGCCATGGAAGTTTGGCATGCTCGCCCGCATCAAGTATCCGGGGATTTTCGAATTGTGCCATTCCAGCGGGAATGCGATGGGCGAGGCAGCCACCACACCAAAGTCATAGCCATTGTGGGTGTACTTCGTAACGTACTCGGCAGAGATCACCAGATGTTTCCCCAAGGCTTGCTCCAGGCCGGCGTGGAATTCGTTGCGCCAGCCGGGACGAATCACCCCGGAAGCGCAGGGGATATTTGGCGGTGGCACCAGGAAGGCGATCACCGGATCGTTGCATCCGGTGTTCGCAATAATCAGATTCTCGTTGAACGGGGTTTCCATGGTTCGGGCGTAGGATACGCGAAGCACCGTGTTTGTTCGCTTGATGTTGTAGGCCACGCCGAGCCGCGGCTCCGCCTCGCGGTCGCTTGCAAACCCGTTGTATATGTCTCCACGAATTCCGAGGTTGAACGCCCAATTCCCAACATTGATCATGTCCTGGATGTAGAGCGAGAGTTCTTTTACGTCGGTATGGCCGCGAAATCTGTACAGCTTCCCGCCGGCAGTTAAGTCGGCGGTCGCCAGTGTCGTACACGGATCACCCACCGGGTTGCCGTTCGCATCCAGGCAGCTCGTACCGGGAATGGGGTTGCCACCTGAATCCAAGCTATTGAATAACGAAGAGAAACCGGGGTCCACTGTGCCGATTCCGTCATTCTCACCTAGAAACCAATGTTGATAGGTCACTCCCACCTTGATATTGTGAATTCCTTTCACGTAAGACAAATCTGCGCGCAAGCCCGCGTTCAGAAGCGTCCGGTCTTGACTGATGGTTTGAGCCTGCAGCGCCGGAGCGAAATCCGCAAACGGGTCGGGGCTCGGGTAGAAGTTGTATTGGTCTCGACGCACGAATCCACCAAAAGTCAGCACCGCAGTCGCGCCTATAGTGCGCGTCCACGTCGGAGCGATGTTGAACGTTTTAATTTGGGAGCGTTGATCGGTGGGTCCCAGCGGACCGCCAGTCACGGGGTTCAGGGCGTTGCCCGAAGCATCGCAAGTATATCCTGCGCTGCAGGTATGCAATTGCTGGTCATACGTATTCGGGTTTTGAAACCAGGAGCGCGTATACCCGAAGTTCGCGTGGAACGTATCCCTGTCGGAGAATTGATAGTCGACCCGGTCGAACAGGTTTTCTTGATTTCCTTTGTCGTGGAATGCATTCGCCTCCGGCGGGTCGAGGAATCTGCCGGTCCGCAAACCGTTCGCGGCGATGAAGTTTCCCCACTTAGGACCCCCGTAGGCGAGATTCAGGCCTAAGCTCGCCGTGCCGAAACTACCATAGGAGGTATAGATCCTGCCGGTAGGTGTCGACACTCCAAGTCCTGACCGAGTGGTCACTTTGATCACCACACTGGTTTTGTCGCCAAATTCCGCCGGAGGTGCGCCCGAGATCACTTCCAAGGATTGAATGGAATCGGTAGGAATTTGGTTGGAGAAGATCTTGCTTTGCTGGTCCGAGATCGGCTGGTTGTCTACCGCAAAAGAGTTTTGCGCATGATCGCCCAGTCCGTGGAACAGGCCATTGGAGTCCGCCGCGATCCCCGGTGCCGTTAACGTGACCAGCGAGCTCACCGATGAGGTCTGGCTCTCGATTGGCAGGCGGTCGGTAATCGCCTGGTCGATGTCAGTATGAAAGGTGGGGTCCTTCTCAATCAGGTCCTCGGCCTTGGCCTCGACATTAATGCTCGTTGCTGCCGTGCCAAGCTGCAAACTGATCTGCGTAGTCACCGCCACAGTGGACCGCACCTCTACATCCTGCGAATAGGAAGCGAACCCCTGCGACGTCACCGTCAGGTGATACGGATTGAACGGGATGTTCGTGAACCGGAAGCTCCCATCGTCCCCGGTGGACGCCGCCCGCTGTAGGCCCGTCACGGGGTTATTGATTGCCACCTTGGCGTCCGCAACCACCTTACCGGACGGATCCTTCACCACGCCTTCAATTGATCCGGCATTCTGCGCTTTCACTGGCGCGACGGTCAAAAACAAGAAGCACAGACCCGCGTAACAGCTCAATCGCTTCAACATGCCCAGCGATAGGCAGAACACAGGACGGGTCATAGGAGCGCGAGTTCTCTTCATGGTGTTCAGTATTGGAGCGGCTGAGGGGCCGGCCCTAGCCTAATCTCACCACTGGACGGGATCTCTTACGAGCGGGCTGGAACTGCGCGTGAGCGGGCGTCTCGGGCTCGAGGTTACCACTGCAAAATCTGACGGATTTTGTGGGCCTGGCGCTTGCTGACAACTATTTGTAGAGCATTGGTGAGGGTGATACACCATCGTTGGCTGCTCAAAGCAGTCATCTTGCGCACCTGATTGACGTTTACAATAGCGTTGCGATGAACGCGCTGAAACTGGGGCTCGTGGAGGCGTTCTTCGATGCCGCGGAGACTTTGGGTCGCCAGCAATCGCTGCCTGGCCGTGATGATCCAAACCAGTTCCCGCTCGGCTTGGAAGGCTAGTACGTCGTCCGCATCCAAGAGAACATAGTCGGCTCCGCTGCGTCCCACAACTTTGCGCTTCGTTACCGGACTGGCGGGATGGCCCACAGAAGCTATCTTGGCAACCTGGTCGGCAATTTCGCCAGGCTTGGTCAACAAGTTCTTGGCACGTTCGATAGCCTTCAGCAAGCGTGCCTCGCTGACCGGCTTCAGCAGATAGTCGATGGCGCCAGCCTCAAAGGCCTGGATGGCATGTTGGTCAAAAGCCGTCACAATGACGATTACTGGCGGAGAATTTCCACTTAGGCCACGAACCACTTCGAACCCGCTCATCAACGGCATTTGCAAATCGAGCAGGACCAGGTCGGGCTTGAGCTTTTCGATTTTCTGCAAGGCTTCCTTACCATTGGCTGCCTCGCCCACAACCTCGATTTCAGACAGCGGCTCCAGTCCTTCGCGCAAAAGTTGCCGCGCCACCGGCTCGTCATCCACGATCAGCGTTCTGATAGAACGAGAATTCACCCTCTATTAGATTTACGCCACGCAGTTCCTGCGACCCCCTACAAAATGATGACCGTGGCACAACCAGCCATGAACGGGCGGGTTTGGGAAGCAGGCGGATCGGTTTTCCGCCGAAGCGAGACCCACTTCCGCGTCGGTTTTTCGGTGGCGATGGTGGCCCGCCGGCAGTAGACTTTGATCATGCACCTGTTACCACCGCGCGTAGAAATGGAACGCGCGTTCCTGAAATCGGACGCGTCTTACAATGGCCTCTTTTACGTAGCCGTTCGCACCACGGGCATTTTCTGTCTGCCCTCCTGTTCCGCCCGGAAGCCGCGGACGGAAAACGTGGAATTCTTCGGAACCGTCCGCGATGCGCTATTCGCCGGCTACCGGCCCTGCAAACGCTGCCGCCCCACCGAGAATGCCGCCCCCGACTGGGTTCGCAATCTCCTGGTGAGGCTCGAATCCGATCCCAATGTGCGCATCGCCGAAGGCGACCTGCGCGAACTCGGATTGGAGCCGGCCCGCGTCCGCCGCTATTTTCTTCACGAATACGGCATGACCTTTCAGGCATACTGCCGCGCGCGCCGGCTGGGAAAAGCCTTCGAGCAGATCCGCAACGGCAGTCCATTGGACGACGCCATTCTCGACTCTGGATTCGATTCTCACAGCGGCTTCCGCACGGCATTCGCGCATCTCTTTGGCAAACCGCCCGGACGAGTGCGCGAGGCTGACTATGTGCGGGTGTCATGGGTCGATACGCCCATCGGGCCGATGGTGGCGGGAGCCACCGACCAGGGAGTTTGCCTTCTCGAATTCACCGAGCGTCGGATGATCGAGGCGCAGTTTGCCACAATTCGCCGCCGGTTCGGGTCGCCGCTGATCCCCGGAGAGAATGCCCACCTGAGCCAATTGAAAAACGAAATGGCGGAGTATTTCTCAGGGGCGCGGCGCGCCTTCACCGTCCCGCTGGTATATCCCGGCACTCCCTTTGAGGAGGAAGTTTGGAACGCCCTGCTCCGAATCCCTTGCGGCGAGACTCGCTCCTACCAGGATTTAGCGCGTTCGCTGGGCCGCCCTGGCGCTGCGCGCGCCGTGGGCCGCGCCAACGGAATGAACCGCATCGCCATTATCATCCCGTGTCATCGCGTCATAAATCAGGATGGCAAATTGTGTGGCTATGGCGGCGGCCTGTGGCGCAAGCATCTTCTGCTGGAACTGGAGCGCACCGCAATGCCGCTGGTGGAAGCTGCACGTGAGTTGTCGGCGCAAGGAGTCTCCGCGAGTCGCGGTTCCTTGTCGGCTTAGTGCTTAGCCTCGATGACCCCGAGGTCGCTCAGAATCTTGGGTGAGGCTTCATCCACGGCGAGCAGGTTGTGGCAAGCGTTACAGTCTTGCGTGATGGAATCGCCGCTCTTGGTGGAATGACTGCCGTCATGGCACCGAAAGCATCCCGGGAAATCCATGTGCCCCAGGTTGTTGGGATACGCGCCCCAGGTGACGTTCATCGCCGGAAAGATGTTGCGATCCCACACATCGAGCGCCGCCTTACCAGCGGCCGTAATCTCGTCCTGATGCTGCGAGAAAACGTCCGGATAATGGTCCTGGTAATATTTTGCGAAGGCAGCCGGTATCCGTTGCGCCGCATCCTCACGCGATGTGTAGTTCGCCTTGATGATCTCCACTGCCTGCTTCTTGGCGAAAGGTAGCGACGCCGAAAGCAGGCCTGCGTTCATGACGCGGTCGATGCCGCGGTCCGGCAGTTCGTAAGTATGGGTCGGGCGGTTGTGGCAATCCATGCAATCCATCTCGCGGACTGGCAGGCCGCCAATTTTCGCGTCCGCAACCGCATACGTCCGCTTTCCACCAGGCCCGTTGTACTCGACCCAAGGAATTGCTTGGCGGCTTTCATCACTGGGCGTGTAGCGGATATGCACGCCTGGGCCGAGATGCGTCCCATGAATGCCGATGCCGCCATTACCACCGCCAATCTTCATGAGCAGAACCGTTTTCGTCAGCGTGTTATGTTCATCGTCCGCATATTTGGAAATCACCCGCACACGGTCTTCGCCATACTTCTGTGGCCAGTGGCAGGCCTCGCAAGTTTCGCGGGCTGGACGCAAATTGCGAACCGGTGTGGGAATCGGCCGCGGGTAGGTATTAAACGTGACCGCCACCACTTGTCCTGCGCCTGACAGCTTGCTGCGCACGAACCATCCGGCGCCGGGACCGATGTGACACTTCACGCATTCGACTCGCGAGTGTGGCGAGTTCTGGTACGCCGTATACTCGGGCTGCATCACGTTGTGACACGTCTTGCCGCAGAACGTCACCGAGTCCATATAGTTGATCGCGCCGTAAGTAAGCTGGCTGGCCACGACCACATTGATGACCGTGGTCACACCGATGAAGTACGCCAGCTTGCGCAGTTCCGGATTGCTCCATGCCAAAACGGGAAAATCGGCGGGATAAATTCCCGCGGCGCCGGTTCGCTTCCGCTTCAGCCAAATTCCCAGCGGGATCAACAATAAGCCTGCGAAGAAAGGCGCCGGCAGAGCCAGAAATGCGAGAATCCCGATGTAGGGATTGTCGGTGTCGCCACGCAAGGTAGTCGGCAGCAAAAAGAGCCAGAACACGGTGGCCGTCGTGACCAGCACGACACCCAAAAGGCTCACCCAGTTGTTGCTCAGGTGAATGAGCGGTGAAAGCCACTTCGGGCCGGTACCGCGCGAATCGTTGGACGTCATTTCTCGGTCTTAGTCTCCCATACTGGGCACTTCATCGTGCTGTGATTCCGGTTCCGCGGCATGCGCCTGAGGCTCTCTGAGAAAAGTCGTGTCCAACGGGTAGACGTCCGGATCGAAGATGGTGGAGTAGAAATGCCATATCACAATTGCCAAGGCGGCGAGTATGGCTTCATAGAAGTGGACGGAGGTCGCCACGTCGAGCCACAACTTTGGCAGGAATCGCATCGCCAGGTTATTCGCCCAGAGCAACAAGCCGGTTGCCGCCATGACGATTGTCCCCCAAATCAACGCCCAATACTCCGCCTTCGCGATGTAACTGTGGGGTGAACGGGCGGGCGGTTCGGAACCCAGGCCCAGGTTGTACGCGAAACCCGAAAACGCCTCCCGTCCATCATTGGTCTTAGGCAGCATGTGCTTCCAGTGGTCCCGCAGTTTCCGGTTGACGATCAGCGAGATCAAGTGCGTCAATGCTACTGCCAGAAAAACCACCGCCGCGATGCGATGGATCAGGCTGCGCATAGAAATGGCGCCTTCCATTAGGAGCACCGGACGGGCCCACCACTGATCCGAAAATTTCAAAGCGAAACCCGTACCGACCAGCGTCAAAAACGAGATCGCAAGCACCGCGTGTTGCAGGCGCTCGAACGGGAACATGCGCGGCCCCGCGTGAGCCCCTGCCAATCCGGCCGGGCGGCGCGGACGGCCCACCCCAAAACGCAGCCGAAGCATCTTGCGAACCCAGTCTCCGGCGTTATGCAGGAACATGAGCCCGAGAGTCACGGGAATGATGAGCAGGTAGAACTCGCGGACCCAACGGGTGGCAGGCGGTTCGCCGCGGCCCTCGGCTACGTGAACCTGACTTATGGCGAAACGCGTCCCGGCACCCGGATGGCACTGGCCGCAAGTGTGCGCCAGGTTCTTCGGATTGACCGTGGACTTCGCGTCGGAAGGCGGCAAAATATTGTGCACCCCGTGGCAACTGGCGCAATTCGCCACGGTTTGGGAGCCAGACTTGGCCGCCAGTCCGTGAAAGGACGAATCGAAGCTCAGCAGGCGATCGGAGGGCATCCCGAATTTCCGCGTCAGTCGGACATCGCCGTGGCAGCTCCCGCACGTGTCGCGAATATTGGCGTTGTTGACCGGTGAAGCTTCGTTGGTGTGCTTGAGGATTTTGTGTTCGCCGTGGCAATCCGTGCAGAGCGGGGCGTCGGTAATTCCGCGCGCCAGTGCCTTCCCATGCACGCTGTTGCGATACTGCGCTACGACCCCGTCGTGGCACATGCCGCAGGTATCCGGTACCGTCGTACGAAATGCTTGAGATTTGGGTGGAATCAGCTCATGCGCGCTGCCGTGGCACATCCCGCAGTCGGGCGCCCCCGCATTCCCCTTCTGGGCAGCCTGCCCGTGAACCCCGCTGGCATAATCGCCGGCTTGGTCCTGATGGCAGGTAGTGCATACTGGCTTAGGGATTCCCGCGGGATGAGGATATTTTTCGTGCTGTTCGTGGCAGGTGTCGCAAGTCAGGTCGGCATGGGCGCTCTTGGGCAGCTTCTGCGCCTGGTCGTGGCAGGAAGCACAGGCCGCGGGTGCCGCCTCGGCATGCAGGCTGGCGCCCGGTACGCCGACCAAAAGACACAAAAGGGCAGAACCGAGCGCGAACGGAAGCATTGCTCGGCGTGCCATCGCCTTAAAGCCCCATTCTCATGCTCGGGCTAAGCCACGTTGCATACGTATAGACGGCCAACAGCAATATTCCGTAAAGGACGGCAACTACCGTGAGCAGCTTGCCCCACCTATCGATCACATCCAGCTTATGGGCGATCGCGGCCTGTTGCGCTGGGACGGCTTCTGCGCCAACACCCAGGTGCAGCGTTTCATCCTCTTTGCTGCTCACAACTTTCCGGTAAGCGATCAGCGCCAGCACGACCGCGGCGAGTAAAACCCATAGAACGGTAAACGGTGTGTAAGTCATCATGCACCTCGATTTCGAAATGAACAATCCTGCACGCCGGAGTCCACCCACTTCGAAGAGGAAACTAGCGTGTTTTGCAACGTTTGGATCTGGAGATCTGAATATCTGGGGACAATCGCGCAGGGGCTATGGCTGGATTGGGGGAAATTACACTCGGGACGGGCGTCCCGTGGGGCTTTGTAACTCGCAGAGCGGCCGCCATAACCGCCAGCAGAACGGTCGCGATAGAGTCATCGCTCGAGACGACCGATACGATGCCGGCCTCCCAAGCGTGGGCCAACAGTTCCGGCTCCTGGCGGGTGATCAGCACCACTCGCTCCGGATTCTCCAACGGCTGGGGGAGTCGCGCGAACGTGAGTTCGTCCAGGACGAGGACGCTTCGCTCATCCGCGCGTGGACGATCCAGACACTCCACGCTCCACGGCCCACTCCGGGACAGTGCGTCCCGCAGGCGCCCGGCGAAAACGGTATCAGCGATCGAAAGCCGAACCGTTCCCATCATTGGTAACTCCCTTTTCTGCAAATTGTCACCTGGCTACTTCTCGTCGCCTCTAGCGGCTTCAGGTGCTTCATAACTACGCCGCCTTGTGGACAGCAATTGCATCACCACCGGCTTAACCCCGAGTTTTCAGCGGCTTTCCCATCGCGCTCAGGTTCACTGAGGGCGCAGTGGCTCGGGCAATCAGGTCGCATTGGGCCAATTAACCCAAAGCCCTTGATATAATCGAGCGCATAGTCCTTAATGTCTAAACTCACTCCAGGCTGGCAGAAAAGCAGCGTCTTGGAAACCGTTTTCAATCAGCTTTCCGACGCTCTGGTTCTCTATGACGCCGAGTTCCAGATAACCGGTGTCAACGCCGCCGCGGAAAAACTCTTCGGAATGTCCTCCGAGGAGATGCTGGGCAAACACTGCCAGGAAATCTTCCACTGCACCGTTTGCGAACCCGGGTGTGGCGTGCTGGCGGGGTTGAATCAAAGTCCGGGGGTCCCCAACACCACGGTGAAGCTCAACACCGGCAATGGCATGGAGCGCCTGGTAGTCATGCGAACCGCCCAGGTGTTTGATGATGAAGGCACGCTTTCCGGCGTGGTGGCCACCATCAAGGACATTACCGAAGAGGCAGCGCCCCAGAAACGCGAAGTGATCGCCGAATCGCCGGCCATGGTTGAGGTCCTGAATTTTGTGCGGCGCGTGGCGGCGAGCGAAGCCACCACAGTTCTTCTCGATGGCGAGAATGGCACCGGCAAGGACCTGATCGCCAAAACGCTGCACTACCAAAGCCTGCGGCAGACCGAGCCATTCATCGCCATCAACTGTGCGGCGATTCCCGAGACGCTTCTCGAAAGCGAACTGTTCGGATACGAGAAGGGCGCCTTCACCGATGCGCGCGCCCAGAAGCGCGGTATTTTCGAACTGGCCGACAAAGGCACTCTGTTTCTGGATGAGATCGGCGAAATCCCCCTCATGCTCCAGGCCAAGCTGCTACGCGTGCTCGAGGACCAGAGTTTCCGCCGGCTGGGCGGCCTCAAAGACATCCAACTCGATTTACGTGTGGTGGCGGCCACCAACAAGAATCTGCGCGAGGCAGTGAAGGAAGGCGCCTTCCGTCAGGACTTGTACTTCAGGCTCAACGTAATTCAGATTACGATCCCGCCGCTCCGCGAACGCACCGATGACATTTTGCCGCTCGCCCGTTTTTTCCTGGAACACTACAACCGCAAATTCAAGCGCAATATTGAAGGAGTTTCGGACAGCGCCGCGAGGCTGATGCTCTCGCACGATTGGCCAGGCAATGTGCGTGAGCTCCGCAATGCTGTGGAGCGCGCGATGATTCTGGAGGATTCGGCGCTCATTACTCCACCGAGTTTGCCGATCACGATCTCCCATCCCGATAGCAATGGTTCCACCCCTCACACCGCCGCCCCCGCGACCCCGACGGATGGCCTATCGCTCGAAGACAACGAACGCAGCCTGCTGACCCGCGCCCTGGAGAAGACCAACGGCAACCAGACCCAGGCCGCCCGCCTGCTGCGCATTACGCGCGACACGCTGCGGTACAAAATGAAGAAATTCAACTTGCGATGACCTTACCTGTGACGCCCCGATCCATGGCCCTACGGACGATCGTTCTCCTGTTTGCGCTGGCCGTTGCCTTCCCATTTGTGCTCGCGATCACCGCCGCGGCGCAGTCGTCCTATCTTGGAGAACTGCGCAAATTGACCAATGGCGGGGAAAACGCCGAAGCGTACTGGGCGCCGGACGGTAAGCGCATCATTTTCCAATCCACCCGACCCCCGTACGGTTGCGACCAGATTTTCATCATGAACGCCGATGGTTCCAACCAGCACCTGGTTTCCACCGGCAAGGGTCGGACCACCTGCGGTTACTTTTTGCCAGACAACAAGCACATCGTCTACGCCTCAACGCATCTGGCCGGGGACTCCTGCCCGGCGCCGCCAGACCGCAGCAAAGGCTACGTGTGGGGCGTTTTTCCGGGCTACGACATCTTCCTGGCAACCGACGATGGCAAGATTGAAAAGCGCCTCACCGACACCCCCGGCTACGATGCCGAGGCGACCATCAATTTCAAGTCCGGTCAAATCGTCTATACCTCGCTGGCCTCGGGCGACCTCGACCTTTGGACCATGCGTCCCGATGGTTCGCAGAAGAAGCAACTCACCAAGACGATCGGCTATGATGGCGGCCCTGTATTTTCACGCGATGGCAAGAAGCTGGTGTGGCGGGCGCACCATCCGCAGACGCCCCAGGATCTGGACCGGTACAAATCGCTCCTGGCCGACAATCTTACCGCCCCCATGAAGATGGAGCTTATGGTGTCCGATGCCGACGGGAGCCGCGCCAATCCGATCACCAGTTTTGGCTGTGCCAGCTTCGCCCCAACGTTCACTCCCGACGGTAAGAAGATTCTGTTTGCGTCGAACAAACACGAATGCGACAGCCGTCACTTCGAGTTGTATCTGATCAACGTAGACGGCACGGGTCTCGAGCAGGTGACCAAATTCGGCGGCTTCACCGCTTTCCCCGAGTTTTCCCCCGACGGCAAAACGATTGTATTTGCCTCAGACAAGGATGCGAAGACTCCCTACGAGTTCAATATCTTCACCGCGCCTTGGCACGATAAGCGGTGAGTGCCTGCTTCGTCTGCACTCTCGAACCGGATTGCAACCCTAACCTCCGAAGGACTGTGTAATGCCAGACCATTCCGTGCACAGGGCGAGCGATTTGCCGCGGGAGGATAGCGTTTTGGCAGATCAGCCCACGCGGCCCCTGCGGCAGAATCCAGGCAAGCCCATTGCGCGTCAGTCAAGTCTCGTTCGGAGAAGACATACCTCGATACTCGACGGCGATGCCTCAACCACGAAGGCCCGCTGTCGCTGCCCGCGCGTTTGCTTTGTCTAGAATTGAAGCTTCAAGGCCAACTGTATTGAGCGCGGCCCGCCAATTTGATAGAGAGGGTTGAAGCCGCCGTTGGCGCCGCCGGAACCCAGCCCGTTCGCCAGAGTTTGGGTCGAGCGTCCGAATAAGCCGCTGGTAAGCAGGTTTGTCGGATTGGCGAAGTTGGGGTGGTTGAGGATATTGAAGAACTCGCCGCGAAGACGAAGCCCTACCGTCTCCGTCACGCGAAAGACCCGCTGCAATCCGAGATCCGCCTGGGCGGCATCGAAGCCGCGCAGCACGTTGCGGCCGAAATCGCCTTGCGTTCCGGCGGGGGCGGCGGTGAACGCTCGCTTGTTGAAAGTCTTGCCGCCGGGGTATCCCGGGCCGAACGGCTCCAGCGGCACTCCCGGATTCAGGTTCGGGCGAGGCATCAGCGAGATGCCGACGGAATTGAACGTCGCGCCCACCACATCAACCGGCGGCGCCGATCGCGCCAGGGCGAAACTATCGAGAGACCATCCACCCAACGCAGTGCGCGCCAAGCCGCTCGATCCCGGAGCGGGCAAATTATAAGTCACGCCGGCGCTGAAGGAATGCCGAATGTCGAAGTCGGAATCGCCGCGATCCACATTGGGATTAGCGAGCGCGCCGGGCGTATTCAGCCTCGTCGCAAACGCATCGGTGGAGGCGCTGTCAATCGAATGCGAAAAGCTATACGACGCCAGGGCCTCGAACCCTCGCGCTAAGCGGCGTTGGAACTTGGCCTGCAGAGCGTAGTAGTCCGAAGTCGCCGTGCCCGTCGTCAGCGAAATATTTGGAAAATTCGGGGTCAGGTTGGCTATTTGCGTGACGCGCAGCAAATCGCGGCCGATCGCGCCGATGTACGTCAGAGAGAGAATCTGGCTGCGGCCGAGCGACTGCTCGAGGCCGATATTCCACTGATAGGTCCGGGGAAGCGCCAAATTGGGGTCGGCAACCAGAATCGTGCTCACGGGCAGGTTCGTGGTGATCGGTGGCGGGGCAGCGTTCGCGGGGCTCAGCGGAAATGTGGTGGATGCGGGCAGAATCTTAAAGTTACTGAAGGGGAAATAGAAGCTGGCTCCTCCGAGCGATCCTTGCCCAAG
Source organism: Bryobacteraceae bacterium (assembly GCA_035948775.1). Classification (GTDB taxonomy): domain Bacteria; phylum Acidobacteriota; class Terriglobia; order Bryobacterales; family Bryobacteraceae; genus PSRJ01. Next base: position 20,038 of record DASZIV010000103.1, on the reverse strand, counting down.
ATCGTAGAAGATCCCGAAGCCGCCGCGCAGGATGGTTTCCCGGCCCGGCCTCTCTCTGATTTGATACGCGATGCCCAGCCGCGGCGCTACATTTCCCCACGTGGTCTGATAAAGCGAAGTGCCGCGCGGCGCCAGGGCCACCGTGGCCGGATTGACGCCCGTAGAACTGATGTCCGTCAGCGTGAAAGGATCGCTCGCCGCATTCTTCCCCTTCAGGGCCGGATTCACGTCCCATCGCAAGCCGTAGGTCAACGTCAAGCGCGGCGTGATTTTCCACGTATCCTGGCCGTAAAGCGAAAAGTTGCGTGAAAGGAGCGCCACACTTTGCTGGGCCTGCGTGTTCGCCGAGGCCGGAATGCTGGAATTGACTCCCCCAGGGTTCGCACCGAATGACGTGAACTCGATAAAGGCGCGGTAGGCGTAGGTGCTGTCCAACGGAGCCAGCCACCGGTAGTCCACGCCGAACTTCATCTGATGGCCCCCGCGGGTCACCGCAAGATTATCGATGAAATTCATCTGCCGCTGCTCATCTATGGCCGCTTTGCCCTGAGCCCACTCTCCGATGCTTGGAATATAAAACCCATAAAAGCCGGTGGCGGAGGTCGTTCCAGGCGGAAACAAGAGCGAATCCGGTGGCGGCACGGCTCCGCCGAAATGATCCATTTGGAAAAACGTGCCCTCGCTCTGGTTACTGTAGTTCGCCCGGACCTCATTGCTGATGCGCGGCGTGATCAGTTGGGTGAAGCCTATGGTTCCCGTATGTACGTAGGAGGTGAGCTTCTCCGTCAGGCTGAGGACCGGACCGCCCAATGGCGGGGACCGCTGGTCGAGGTTCGAAGGCGAGTAGTTGTAACGGGCAAATAACGTCAGCCTGGGAGTAAGAATCTGATCCACCCGAAAGCTGGCGGCATCCAGCGAGGAGGGATTCGAATAACCGGCATTATATTGGGCCATCCCCGCCCCGACCTCGGGACCATTCGCAACCGGAAACGCGTTCAGGAACAGTTGAATCCCGGAGGGAGCCGCTTGCCGCGCCGCCGCGTCCGGCACAAACGACTGCTGAGTCGCCGGCTGGCGCAACCGCAGCCCCTCATAGGAAAAGAAGAAGAAGCTCTTGTTCTTGAGAATCGGGCCGCCCAGCACGCCGCCGAAGTCGTTCTGCCGCTCCGCCGGCTTGGGCAGGCCGTTGTAGTTCACAAACCAGTCCCGAGCGTCCAGCACGTCGTTCCGGAAATATTCGAACAGCGCGCCGTGAAAGGCATTGGTTCCGGAGCGCGTCAGAATCGAGACCTGCCCGCCTGGAGTGCGGCCAAACTCCGGAGCGAATGACGACGTCTGAATGCGGAACTCCTGCATGGCGTCCACCGACACCAGGCTGTTGGTGCCGCCCAAGGCGCTGAGCGCCGGCAGCGCTCCCGAAGCGGTCTGCACCATCGCCTGATAGCCGGTCACGCCGAAGTTGGCGCTCACTCCATCCACGGTGAAATAGTTTCCGTCCGCCCGTTGCCCGTTCACGCTGAATTGTCCCTGGTCCTGGAAGCCGGTGACCGTCACCACCACGCCCGGCGTGAGCGCGATCAAGGTCTGGAAGCTGCGGCCGTTGAGCGGAAGATTTTCAACGAATGCCCGATCTACCACCGTGCTGACGGTTCCCGACTCGGCATTCACCAGAGGCGCGCCGGCCTCCACGTTGACCGTCTCCGAAGCGGCGCCGAGGGTCATCTCGAAATCAATCTCCAGAGCATCCTGGACGTGCAACTCCACATCCGGTTTTACGAGGCGCTTGAAGCCAACCTTATCGACTTCGATGCGGTAGGTCCCCGCCGGAAGATTGGTTAGAGAATATTCGCCCGAAGCGCCGGTCACAGTCTCGTACCGGAGATTGGTCGCGGCGTTAATGGCGGCGACCCGCGCCTTGTCGATCACCGCTTTCGAAGGATCGCTCACACGGCCGGTGATGCCGGCGTTCGTGGATTGGGCGTTCAGATGCGCGGTAGATGGGAGAAGCAGCAGAGCGACAAGTACGAGTCTCGGCACGGGTCCATCCAGGTGGGTACACAACGGGGTGCGCCTCATCATCATACTGCGAATCTGTGCTGTGTTCTGCTGCGAAACGTTGTAAAAACGCAAATACCTCTTTTGAGTTACTTGCAGATACCACGCCACTTGCGCGGCAAAAACCGCGCTGATTCGCAGATCGGCTGAGCGATAATTATGTCATCGTCATGACGGGCGCCCACAGCCGCGCACGATTCGCCGTCACTCTGGGGCTCCTGTTGTGCCCGTGCGCGCTCGCGCTGAATCCGGCGTTGGATGTCAGCCAATACGCGCACACGTCCTGGAAAAATCGTGACGGTTTCACTAAAGGCATCATCTACGACGTTTCCCAAACTCCCGACGGATTTCTCTGGCTGGCGACCGAATTTGGACTGGTTCGGTTCGACGGCGTCAAGCCGGTCCCATGGGAACCTCCCCGTAATCAGTCGCTCCCCTCAAACAACGTTCGCAGGCTATTCGCAGCCCGCGACGGGACACTGTGGATCAGCACCATCAATGGGCTTGCAAGCTGGAAGAATGGAACGCTGACCCAGTATCCGGAGCTAAGTGGATTCGCTGTCGGCCGTGCTTTCCAGGATCGTGAAGGCTCGATCTGGGCCGCCGCGCGGGGGACCGCCTTCGGGAAGCTCTGCCAAATTCGGAACGACAATGCCAAATGCTCCGGAGAGAATGTGCTTGGCCCGTTCGCCAGCCGGGTATATGAAGACGGCAAGGGAAATTTGTGGGTTGGAACAGGTAATGGCGTGTGGAGATGGAAGCCTGGACCACCGGAATTCTACCTCTTATCAAAAGAGCGCGCCTTCGTCCCGGATGTTGCGGAGGACCTGGACGGCGCACTTCTCATTACCACGCAGGGCGGACTTGGGCGGCTCATCGACGGGAAAATGCAGATGGCTTATCCGTACCCGGCACGTCTGCGAGGACTCGACGCACGAATCCTCCGGGATCGCGATGGAGGTCTGTGGGCCGGCACATTTGCAGGAGGCATTGTCCACTTTCACCAGGGCCGGACCGATGTTTTTTCCCAATCCGACGGACTGACAGGCGACAACGTGCTCGGCTCTTTTGAGGACAAGGAAGGCAATATCTGGGTTGCCACCGCGAACGGCCTCGATCGGTTCCGGGAAACTCCGATCGTTACCTTTACGATTCGTCAGGGTCTCTCCAATTCCCCCGACACCGCCGTTTTAGCAGCGAGAGACGGCGGCATTTGGTTCGACACAGTGGATGGCCGGTTGAATCGGCTGGACCGTGCGGGAGTGACGGTGTACGCGAGCCATATTGCCTCGCCGAAGAACACTCGCGTGATTCGCACCAACGGGCTGCCGGATCATCGAACGGCGCTTTTTGAAGACTCTGGCGGGCGGATCTGGATCTCCTCAGTGAGCGGGGTTGGTTATCTCGAAAACGACACCTACATCCCCACGACTGCGCCCGGGGGAGCCATCTACGCGCTCACAGAGGACAACAACGGAGATTTATGGATCGCCAATCCGGAACTGGGCCTTCTCCGTTTATCGCGGGGCAACGTCGTCCAGAGGGTTCCCTGGGAAACGTTCGGACGCCAGGGTCCGGGGATGATATTCGCCACCCATGTTTCCCTGGGTGGAGTGTGGGTTGGATTCGAAAATGGCGGTATCGCCTGGTTTCGCGATGGACGGGTGCAGGCCTCCTACTCGGCCGCCGACGGGCTGGCGAAGGGCCATGTCAACGATCTTCGGTTCGATCACGCAGGGGCCCTCTGGATCGGGACTGATAGCGGGCTGAGCCTGCTAAAGAATGGCCGCCTCTCCACCATCACGAAAGAAAATGACCTGCCGTGTGATGGCGTCCACTGGACGATGCCCGGCGATTTTGGATCGGTCTGGCTCATGATGCCGTGCGGCCTGGCGCGGGCGAAACTTTCCGACCTGGAGTCGTGGTCAACAGGCCGCAGGATCCAGACTACGGTCTTCGGCAGCTCCGATGGCGTGAGCCTACGAGCGCTCGCTGGCGTCCTTCAACCAAACGTCGGCAAATCGCCGGATGGCAGGCTCTGGTTCTGGAACGGGGATGGCATCGGCGTGGTCGATCCGCGCCGCCTTCCGTTCAATAAGATTCCACCGCCAGTGCATGTCGAGCAGTTGATTGCCGACCGCAAAACCTACGCCGCCGGCGAAAAATGGCGGTTGCCTCCGGTGACTCGCGACTTGGAGATCGACTACACCGCGCTCAGCTTCGTCGCGCCGGAGAAGAACCGTTTTCGCTACAAACTGGAAGGACACGACCGCGATTGGGTGGACGCCGGCACACGGCGGCAAGCGTTTTATAACGATCTTCCTCCGCGCAACTACCGCTTCCGGGTGATGGCGTCGAATAACGATGGTGTGTGGAACGAGGCCGGAGCATCTTTCAATTTCTCTATCGCCCCGGCCTATTACCAGACCACCTGGTTCCGTGCAGTGGTCGTGGCCGCCTTTCTGACAGTGCTCTGGGGGCTGTACCGGTACCGGCTTCGTCAAGTTGCGAAGGAATTCAATGCACGGATGGAAGGACGCGTTAGCGAGCGGATGCGGGTTGCGAGAGATTTGCACGACACCCTGCTGCAGAGTTTTCAGGGCGTGTTATTGAAGTTTTCAACGATCAAATACGTGATGCGCAGCCGCCCTGACGAAGCGGAGGAGACGCTGGAACGCATCATTGACCAAGCCCGGGCGGCAATCACCGAGGGCCGGGATGCCGTGCAGGGGCTGCGCGCCTCCACCACGGTAGCCAACGATCTGGTCCGCGCCATCACCACATTTGGGGAAGGGTTCACTGCCGATCACGCCGGACCGAATTGCCCCGAGTTTCGGGTGTACGTAGAAGGCAAATCCAGGGATCTGCCTCCGCTGATCCGCGACGAGGCGTACAAGATTGCTTGCGAGTGTCTGCGCAATGCGTTCCGGCACGCCCACGCGAAGCGGATCGAAGTGCAAATCTGTTATGACCCACGGCAGTTCCGGTTACAGCTCGTGGACAACGGAAAGGGCATCGACCCAGCGGTTCTGAGCGCGGGTGGGCGCACCGGACACCACGGCCTGCCAGGCATCCACGAACGCGCCGAGCTGGCGGGCGGGAAGCTTTCGGCATACAGCCAGCTCAATTCCGGAACGAAGATCGAGCTGGCCATTCCTGGCTCTATTGCGTACACCAAGTCGCCTCCGGACCACCGGCCGGTGACCTCTGGAAACGGGGAAGGATGAGACGATGAGTGCGGTCCCCAATGCGATCCGGATTCTCACGGTTGACGACCACTTGATGTTCCGGGAGGGGCTGGCTATGGTCCTAGCCACTCAGCCGGACATGAGCCTCGTGGCGCAAGCCTCGAATGGACGGGAAGCGATTCAGCAGTTTCGCAAGCACCACCCGGACATCACTCTGATGGACTTGCAGATGCCTGTAATGAACGGCCTGGAAGCGATGGTCGCGATTCGCAGCGAGTTTCCCGAAGCGAAAATCATAATCCTGACGACGTACGCGAGCGATGTCCAGGGCGCGATGAAACTGGGTGCGGACGCTTACTTGATCAAGACTGAGCTGGATAAGGAACTGCTGAAGACCATCCGCGTCGTGCAGGCCGGGCTTTTACCGTAAGCTAACCCCTCTATACTCCTTCTCCCCCACCCGCCTGTCGCATTGTAGACACATCGGAGGGTGGTCATGAAATCGATCTTCTTACTCCTGGGTATGACTGCTTTGGTGGGAGCTGCCTCCTTACAAACCGAACTGCAAGAGGCTCAACACTTGTCCGCGGCAGGCCAGACCGCTGCCGCCGAGAGTCTCTACCAAGAAGTGATTGCGGGGACCAAAGTGTTAACTCCCGGCGAGTTAAGCGCCCTTGCGTTACAGTTCTATTACTTGTCCCGCTATCGGGACGCGGAGGCGCTCTATCGACAGTCGCTTGCCGCATGGGACAAGCTCGGTCCTGAGGCGGCTCGTGACCGAGCCTTGACTGCGCTTAACCTGGGCACCCTGCTGCGCACTGAAGGCCGATTTCCGGAGGCCGAGGCCTTACTGCGGGGTGGCCTGAAACAGGCCGAAGCTTCCACAGGTCCGGACAGCATCGATGCCGGCCGTGCCGCCAGCGGCCTGGCAGCGCTATACAAGGCCTGGGGAAAACTGACGGAGGCCGAATCGTTGGCGGTGCGTGCGAACACCATCTTTGGCCGGGATTTAACCGGAACCGCAACGGAGAGCCTTAACAATAGCCGCATCCTTGCCTCCATTTACATCGAACAGGGGCATTTCGACCGGGTGGAGGCCCTGCTACGTCCGCTGCTCCAAGGTCCCGAGGACCGACAGACGGCAGGCGTGTACAACGATCTGGCATCCGCGGCCTTGCGCCAGAATCAACTTGCCGAAGCCGAATCGCTCTCTCTAAAATCGTTGGAACTTGCCCAACGCATGCTCCCCGCTGGACATCCGGTTCGCGCCGCGGCGTTGAACAATCTTGCGCAGAGCTGCCGTTTCCAGGGCCGATTCCTGGAAGCGGAAAAATATTACCGGGAGGCCATTGCCGTTTTGGAGGATTCGCTCGGCCGTCAACATCCCGACACCGCCAAGGCAGTCATGAACCTGGGCGCTTTCTACCATCAGCGGGGCCGCGAAGCCGGCGCCGAAGACCTGTATCGGCGGGTAGCTAACATATTCGAATCGGCATACGGCCCGAGCGATCCGCTTACCTTGGTGGCCCGCAACGAGCTGGCCGAGGTCCTCCGCGCGCAGGGCCGGTTTACTGAATCCGAAAAACTCGGCCGCCCTTCTCTGGTTTCGCTCGAAACCACCCTGGGGCCCCAGGATCCCCGGGTCATACGAGCCTTAACGAATTACGCCCGGCTCCTGGAAGAGACCAAACGGTCGAAACAGGCCGCGGCTCTTCGGGCTCAAATCCAAGGAATGGCGCAGGGGTTCCGCAATCCTACGCCGTAATCACGGCAATCGCAGTCGCCTCGCAAGGGCCTGGAATCGCGGGTTCGTCCGCAGCGGGTCATAGATCGGGTGAACCTTCACGATGCAAACCGGCAGTTCGTGCTGGTCGCAGGCTTTCTCGAGCCAATCGAGAGCCAGGTCGTACTCGCCCAGGCCGATATGCACGATGGCGAAGCTGGTAGAAGGAGTGTGAACCTCCGCGGCGCGCGCCGTGAGCTTCGCTAATACTCCCCGCGCGCTGGCACGGTCACCGGACATAGCAAACACCTGCCCGATGGCCGCCAGACTACTCGGCACGTCGCCTGAGAGCGAGCGGCCCTTCTCCAACATCGCCAACGCTTCGGTGTAGTTTCCAGCAAGTGCCAGAGCGCGTCCCATGGTGGTGTAGGCTTTGTAAAACGAAGGATCGAACTCTTGAATTTCGCGGCACAGCCGGACGGCTTCGTCGTACTCCCGCCGCAAGATACTCAGGAACGCGCGGCCCTCATACAGGATGCTGGAAAGCGGATCCATTTGCAGGGCGATCTCGTTTTCGAGTCTCGCCTCTTCCAGGCGACCCATCAGCGCCAGACAATCGATACCTAACCAGTGGTGAGCCGTCGCGCATCCGGGGTTCAGAGCGATCGCTTTGCGATACAGGCTTACGGCCTCCTCCCACTCCCAGTCGTGCTGCGAGCGGATCAACGCCAGTGAAGGATACGCTTCCGCCAGGTTCGCATCGAGCTCGATCGCCCGGCTGGCCGCGGCCTTCACCTTGGGTATCCCATCAGCCGGATGAACGTGGCCATACTCCACCAGCAGCGTAATGGCGTCGGCAACGCCCGTGTACGCCAGCGCGGATTCCGGGTCGGCCTCAATGGCCGCCTCGAAGTACTGTAAGCTTCGCCGGAGCTCATCCGGCGTGCGGCGATGCCAGTGATAGCGGCCCTTCAAGTAAAGATCGTACGCTTTGACGCTCGTTCGGGTCTGTAAAACGGGCGCGGCGCCAGCTAGCTGCACGCGCAGCGTCCGTACGATGGCGCGGGCGATCTCCTCCTGAATTGCGAAGACTTCCTGCATCTGGCGGTCGAAGGTTTCCGACCACAGGTAGAAGCCGGTCTGTGTATCGATCAGTTGGGACCGCACCCGCAGGCTGGTCCCTGAGATTCGCACGCTGCCCGTCAGGACTGTGCCGACATTCAATTGACGCCGCACCTCCACCAGGTCCTGCTCCACACCCCGGAGACGGGCCGCTGAATTCCATGCCACTACGCGCATACCGCTCAGCTTGGTCAGCGCATGAATCAGCTCTTCTGTCAGCCCGTCGCTGAAATAGTCATGGTCGGCGCTGCTGCTGAGGTTGGCGAAGGGGAGCACCGCCACCGTGTGGACACTCGCCTCGGCCGATAGGGGCGTTGGGTGCCGCTCTTCAATGTCCGGTGCGTAGGATCCCGTGTTGAATTCAAAGATGACGGGGTCATTGCACCCGTCGCCTTCGTAATAAGCCTTCAGCTTGGAACGCAGGCGGCGCGCTTCCACCCGGACAATGGGATCCACTCGCGGATCGTAGGCGCCTTTGCGGTCGAAAACCTCTACTCCGATGAGATACTCCTTTAATTCATCGGCTTTGCCCTCGATTGTCCGCTCCACCGCAAAGCGCAAGAATCTCCCCATGCGATTCGAGCGTATGAATAGACCATGGGCCAGGATCTTTTCGAGTTGCCGCCGAATCGCCGAGTGCTGGATTGCGGAGTGCCTCGGCAGTGACACAGGATTTACTCCTATTATCTCTGGTTTGCAGGCGTGGGGGCAAATCCCCATATGTAAATTCGAAACAACTGTCAAGTTCACCGCATCTAAAGAGGAGATGCCGCGAAACGCAATGCTCCGGGCCGCCTGGGCTTATCGCGCAGCACCCCAGTACTGGAGGCGATATTCCGAAGATCGGCGGCGGCGGATCCTGCCTGCGCCGTATCGTCCCAATATCGCAAGCTGGAGCGATCGGGGTTTGTTCGCCGCCTGGCTGGGCCATAGCAGCGTGTTATTGAAAATCGACGGCGTCACGGTTCTGACCGACCCGGTTCTCCGCCCGCGTGTGGGAATCGGTCTGGGTCCCGTAACTCTTGGATTAAAGCGTTTGGTAGAGCCCGCGCTGGCGGTTTCCGAACTTCCGCACATCGACGTCATCCTGCTATCCCACGCGCACATGGACCATTTCGATCGTCCCACGTTGCGGCATCTGGAGAACCGCGGCACGACCGTCGTTACCGCGCCCCGAACCAGCGACCTGTTGCGCGTACGGTGCTACCGGCATGTGGAGGAGATCGGTTGGGGTGAGCGCGCGACCGCCGGCCCGCTTACGATCCGCGCATTCGAGGTCAACCACTGGGGAGCGCGCCTCCGCAGCGACACGTATCGCGGATACAACGGCTACACCATCGAAACCGGCCGCTACCGCGTGTTGTTCGGAGGCGACACGGCCGCAACTACTTCGTTCCGCGCGCTCAAAAAGACGCGTCCCTTCGATCTGGCCATTATGCCGGTGGGCGCTTACGATCCCTGGATTCGCTACCACTGCACTCCTGAACAGGCCTGGCAAATGGCCAACGACGCCGGTTGCGAATTCTTCCTTCCCGTGCACCATCAGACTTTCGCGTTAAGCCGTGAACCATATTTCGAGCCGATTGAGCGCGTCTCAGGAGCGGCCGGCCGCAACCCCGAGCGCGTGGCTGTTCACCGCATCGGCCAGGAGTGGCGCCTCACCTAAACTGCGACGCGCGTATACGTGTTGTATTTCCGCTCGCTCTACTCCTGTCGTATGGCAGTCAGCGGATCTATCTTGGATGCGCGCCTTGCCGGAACCCAGCCGGCAATTAGTGCCACCAGACCCAGAAGAACCGCGACGGCCACATACACCTGGGGATCATTCGGTTTCACCTGGAACAGCAGAGTCGTTAGCAATCGAGTGGTGGCAACAGCGGCGGCCAAGCCTAAAGCCAGACCAAGGCCCGCCAAGGCCAACCCTTCGCCTAGGATGAGTCGAAGCACGGAACCAGTACTGGCGCCCAAAGCAATCCGCAGGCCGATTTCGTTGGACCGTTGGCTTACCGCGTAGGCCATCACGCTATAGACACCAGCCATGGCAAGCATTACGGCCAGTCCTGCGAAGACTCCAAGAAGCAGGGTGCGAAATCGGGGGGCGGACACGTTCTCCGAAGTGTCCCTTTCCATCGTCGTGAACTTCATCGGGACATCCGGCGACCTCTCATGCGCTATGCGCCGCAGTGTTTCCGTAAGTGCGGTTGGATCGCCGACGGTGCGTGCGACGATGCTCAAACTGTTGCCGTTGTACGCGTGCTGCCGATAGGTAATGTAGCACTCCGGGATCGGTTCGCGGGCCGGGCCACGCTCCCGCACATCACCGACAACGCCAATGATGGTCATGGCTTTGGGAGAATCGAACAGGCAAAAGATTGTCCTGCCGATGGGGTCCTCACCGGGAAGGGATTTTCGAACCAGCGACTCGTTGACCACGGCGACAAAGGGTGTGTCGCTGGTTTCGCGATCGCTGAAGTCGCGTCCACGTTTCAGTGGAATTCCGAGCGCCGCGAACGTGCCCGGGGCCACGACGGAAATCACAGCGCTCGGGTCGCTCGGGTCCAGTCGCTGCGGCATGTGATCGAAGTAATAAGGGCCCATCGACCCGACGTTTCCCGGAGGAACCATGGTTGCGCCAGCCGCTAACACGCCGGGGACTCTGGCAATTTGAGAGAGCACGTCTTTGAAGAATTGGCTGGCCACCGTAATCGGGGCAGGCACGGTAGCCTTCATGACGAGCACGTTTTCGGGACGAAAACCCAAGGCTACATTGTGCAAGGCCACAAAGCTCTTAATCAGCAGGCCTGCTCCGGAGAGAAGCACCACGGCCAGTGCGATCTCGGACACCACGAGAACTCCGCGCATGCGGACCATTCCACCGCCAGGAACAGGCCCCCTTCCTGCCTGCTTTAGCGCGTCGTGCAAGTCCACTTTCGATGCGTAGATCGCAGGGAGCAGACCGAAGAGCACACTCGTGATCAGCGACATGCCAAAAGTGAATGCAAGCACCCAGGCGTCGATGCCGGTTTCGGTGAGCCGCGGCAGGTTGGCGGGGGCCAGCGCTACCAGCGCCTTCGATCCCCAATACGCTAGCAGCAGCCCGCACGTGCCCGCGAGGAACGCCAGCAGCAGGCTCTCTGTGATCAATTGCGTGACGATACGCCGGCGACTCGCGCCCAGCGCAAAGCGAACCGCGACTTCGCGCGTGCGAGCCGTAGCCTTGCCCAGCAGCAGCGTCGCGGTGTTGGCACAAGCGATTAGAAGCACCACGCTCACTGCCGCCAACAGCAGATAGAGCGTAAGGCGGACGTCGCCCACCATCTCATCCCGCATTCGCGCGACGGCGACGGTCCGGCCTTTGTTGAACTCGGGATACTGCTGCTCCAGGCGCCTGGCGATGGAGGTCATCTCGGCTTGCGTCCGCTCGAGTGGAACGCCCGGTTTTAGCCGTCCGACGGCGAAGTAGTTCTGGCCCCCGCGGAAGGTCGCCGTGGGTTCCAGAATCGGCGTGTTGACTGGACGCCAGAGATCCGTCTTCTCGGGAAAGCCGAAGCCCGGCGGCAGTACGCCTGCGATGGGTACCGTTCTGCCATATAGACGAACTGTTTGCTCCAGCACGCGCGCGCTTCCGCCAAAATGGCTTTGCCAATACGCGTAGCTGATTATCAGCGCCCCGCTACTGCCCGGCTTCATTTCTTCATCAGTGAAGAAACGCCCTACAATCGGCTCGACAGCGAAGACGCGAAAGAACTCGGGACTGACCTTCGTGGCTCGGGCATACTCGGCCGTCGAGCCGGCCATCACCGCGGCTTCAGCCGATTGGTAGTAGGCCATCGCCTCGAAGGAGGAACTTTGGTCGTGCCAATCCTGGAAGTTGAGGATGGAGACCAGTTTTACGCCAAGCGCTGTGAGGGCTGGTCCGGTTGTCAAAGGATTGGTGAGAGTCACAATTCGATCGGGCTCGCGGTACGCAAGCGGCTTCAGCAGCACGGTGTTTACGACGCTGAAAACAGCCGTATTGGCGCCTATGCCGAGCGCCATAATGAGAACGGCGAGGGTGGCGAAACCTGGACTCCGGCGCAGGTTGCGTCCGGCATACTGGAGATCGCGCAAAAGGTCATCGATGAAATTCACGCGGCGCATATCGCGGCACTCCTCCTTGCTCTTCGTAATGGCCCCCATCGCACGCCGCGCGGCGTGGCGCGACTCCTCCGGCGCTAAGCCGGCATTCATTCCCTCGGCAATCTGCCGTTCCAGGTGGTACTGGAGTTCCTCGTCAAGTTCCTGGTCCACGCGCTTTGTGCGGAATAGGGAGCGACAGGTCAGACGAAACTGTGTGAACCAGCGCGGCATCTTGTGTCCTCCTCTAAACGGCCCGGACGATGGCGGAGATAGCCGTCGAGAGCCGCTCCCAGTTGGCGGCTTCTTCGGTAAGGGCCTTGCGTCCAGCGCGGGTGAGCGAGTAGTATTTGGCGCGGCGGTTGGTCTCGGAGATCTTCCACTCGGCCTTGATCCAGCCTTGCTGCTCCAGCTTGTGCAACGCAGGGTAGAGTGCGCTCTGGCCAACCTGCAGGACCTCACTGGACATCTGCCGGAGCCGCTGCGCGATCGCCCAACCGTGCATGGGCTCGAGGGCGACGATTCTCAAGATCAGCAGGTCCAAAGTGCCCTGCACTAGATCTTTCGGCTTGCTCATGGCTCTTACCTCAGTTACTGACAGGTGTTGACAGAGAGTAGACGCTCCCGGTGCGGGTTTGGTTAGGCTCTTCTTTGCCCAAAAACTGCAATCTGTTACCATTTGTGTTCACAAAAACAGGAGCAGAAATGGCAGTCAAAGTTGGGATTAATGGCTTCGGCCGGATCGGCCGGAACGTCGTTCGTGCAGGTCTGCACAGAAAAGACATCGAATTCGTAGCGGTCAACGATCTGACCGACACGCATACGCTGGCGCACTTGTTGAAGTACGACTCCGTCCTAGGGCAGCTTCACGAAGAAATCACCTCGGACGCTGACTCCATCACCGTAGCGGGCAAGAAGATCAAAGTTTTTGCGCAGAAAGATCCCGGGTTACTCGATTGGAACTCCGTGGGCGCGCAAATCGTGGTGGAATCCACTGGCCGGTTCACGGACGCCAAGGAGGCGTGCAAGCACATCCGCGGGACGGTGAAGAAAGTCATCATCTCGGCGCCCGCCAAGAACGAGGATGTCACCCTCGTGCTCGGTGTGAACGACGCCATGTACGACCCCGCCAAGCACAACATCGTCTCCAACGCCTCCTGCACCACCAATTGCCTGGGACCCGTGGTCAAGGTTCTGTACGACAAGTTCGGGATTCAGAAGGGCTCCATGACCACGATCCACAGCTATACCAACGACCAGAACGTGCTCGATTTCCCCCACAAGGACCTGCGCCGGTCGCGCGCGGCCGCGTTGAACATGATTCCCACCACGACAGGCGCCGCCAAAGCCATCGGCTTGGTCATGCCGCAACTCAAAGGCAAGCTCGACGGCTATGCCATGCGCGTGCCTACGCCCAACGTTTCGGTGGTGGACCTGGTCGCGGTGCTCGATAAATCGACTACCACCGAAGAGGTCAACGCCGCTTTGAAAGCCGCCGCGGAAGGGCCGATGAAAGGGATCCTCGCCTATACGACTGACCCCGTGGTCTCCACCGATATGCTGCATAACTCCAACAGTTCCATCGTAGACGCGGACTTGACCAAGGTACTGGACGGTAATCTCGCCAAAGTGGTCGCCTGGTACGACAACGAATGGGGTTACTCCTGCCGGGTGGTGGACCTGATCGCGTTCCTTACCAAAAAGGGACTGTAAGCCGGTTCAAAAGAAATTTGAACTTTCGTTTGCTGAAACGGAATTCACGGTAATCGGTGTTTCGACACCACCTCTCATTGCTGAGATCTAAATACCGGGGCGCAACCCAAGGCGACCCGGTATTTTAGTCTTATGCCCGATTACATCGGCGCCTTGGATCAAGGCACCACCAGCACGCGGTTCATCGTTTTCGACCGCTCCGGCAAAATTGCCGCATCCGCGCAAAAGGAACACCAGCAGATCTATCCGCAACCGGGCTGGGTGGAGCATGATCCAGAGGAGATCTGGCTCCGCACTCAGGAAGTGATTTCCGAAGCGATGGCCCAACGCGGCCTCGCGCCCCGCGACCTGGCGGGCATCGGCATCACCAATCAGCGGGAGACCACGGTCTTGTGGCACCGCAACACCGGACGGCCCGTGCACCACGCCCTGGTCTGGCAGGATACGCGCGTGGGCGACGCCGTATCGGAATTCACGCGCGCGGGCGGCCCCGATCGCGGCATTGATCGCTTCCGGGCACAAACCGGCCTGCCGCTATCGACCTACTTCAGCAGTCTCAAGATTCGCTGGCTGCTCGAAAACGTTCCCGGTGTTCGTGCGCAGGCGGAAGCGGGCGACATCCTCTTCGGCACCATCGACACGTTTTTGCTATGGCGGCTGACCGGCGGCTTGCACCTTACCGACTGCACCAACGCAAGCCGCACCCAGTTGCTGAACCTCGCCACGTTGGACTGGGACCCGGAGCTTCTGAGCGCCTTCCAAATCCCGCCGCAGATTCTGCCGCGGATCTGCTCGAGCAGTGAATGTTACGGCGCGGCTACGCTCACACCCGTGAGAGGGGTTCCCATTGCCGGAATTCTGGGCGATCAGCAGGCGGCGCTGGTGGGGCAGACCTGTTTTCACGCCGGCGAAGCTAAAAACACGTACGGCACCGGATGTTTCCTGCTCATGAACACGGGGCGCGACCTCGTTCCTTCGCGCTACGGTCTGCTTACGACCGTGGCATTCCAGTTGAGCGGCCAGCCCGCCAACTACGCCCTCGAAGGCAGCATCGCCATCACTGGCGCCCTGGTGCAATGGATCCGCGACAATTTCGGGCTGATCCACCACAGCGCGGAGATTGAAACCCTGGCCCGTACCGTGGAGGATAACGGCGGGATCTACTTCGTGCCGGCATTTTCGGGATTGTACGCTCCGTATTGGAAGCATAATGCGCGCGGTGTCATCGCGGGGCTGACCCGATATACCAACAAGGGGCACCTGGCCCGCGCCGTGCTCGAAGCAACGGCGTTCCAGACACGCGAAGTGGTGGAGGCGATGGAGCAGGATTCCGGTATCCCGCTGGCCATTCTGCGGACCGATGGCGGTATGGTGGAAAACGATCTGCTCATGCAGTTCCAGGCGGACATCCTCGGCCGCGAAGTAGTGCGGCCCGCTGTGAAAGAGACAACCGCGTTAGGCGCAGCCTATGCCGCCGGCCTTGCCACGGGTTTCTTCTCAAGCCTGGACGACCTGCGCTCGCGTTGGTCCGTAGACCACGCCTGGAAACCCGCCATGGACCAAGCGCGCCGGGAACAGATGTACGCCCTCTGGAAGAAGGCGGTCACGCGTTCGTTCGATTGGGTGGAATAGGTTTTATCGCGGTCACGGCGAGAGCTAGGCCGGGCCCAGCAGGTAGGATTGCGCAACAGCACGGAAGGCTTGCAATTGCCCGGCCTTCCACTCTTCACCGCGGTTTAGCTCGCGGGCCAGCAGGTCCGCCACTCTCGGAGCCATCTCGATCGCTGCCCTGGCGTTGAGAAACAGAGCTCGCGTGCGCCGTGCCAGCACATCCTCCACGGTGCACGCCATTTCTTCCCGCGCTGCCCACACCACTTCCGCGCCGGTATACGGAAGCGACGGATGGAGGGGCTCCGCCAGCCCGGCACGGGCCTTCATCAACTGTTGTAGTGCCGGCGCGTCCGACCCATATACGCTCAGCGCGCCGAACCGCTCTGCGCTTGAGTGGAACCCGTGGATATTCAAATGAGCGGTGATGCAGGGATTATCGGGCAGGCGCGCCAGCGTAGCCGCCTGGTCCACGCAGTCTTCCGCCATGTGCCGGTAGGTGGTCCATTTCCCGCCACAAATCGTCAACAACCCGGAGTTTTCAATGCGGATAGTGTGGTCGCGCGAGAGTGTTGACGTATTGCCGGATTCACCCGAACGCACCAGCGCCCGAATTCCCGCAAAAACGCTGAGGACATCAGCTCGTGCAGGTTTTCGTGCCAGGTAGAGCGACGCTGTCTGAAGAATGAACTCCACTTCCTGCTCGGTGGCGATGGGTTCGAGCGCAGCCTGCGCAACCGGCGTATCGGTGGTGCCGACCACGGTGTGCCCATGCCAGGGAATGGCGAACAGCACCCGCCCGTCGCTCGTGTGGGGCACCATGATGGCGCTGTCGCCCGGAAGAAAGGTCCCATCGAAAACCAGATGGATTCCCTGGCTGGGCGCGATCATTGGCTCTACCGCGGCGTCGGCCATGCGGCGCAGCGCATCGGTGAACGGCCCGGTGGCGTTGACCACCACTTTCCCCTTTACGGCAAATTCCTCGCCGGTCTCCGCATCATGGAAAGCAACGCCATCCACGAACTCCTCCGCATCCTTAGTGACTCCCGTGACCTTGGCGTAGTTCAGTAGCACTGCACCCTGTTCGAAGGCCGTGGCCGCCAGGTTGATGAGCAGCCGCGAGTCATCGAACTGGCCGTCAAAGTAAATGACGCCTCCACGCAGACCTTCCGGGTTGAGAGTAGGAAGCCGCTGGAGAGTTTCCTCTTGCGAAAGAATTCGCGAGGCCCCGAAGCCGTACTTGCCCGCGAGGAGGTTGTAGAGCTTCAAGCCGATTCCGTAAAAAGGAGCTTCCCACCAGTCGTAGTTCGGCACCACGAAGCCCAGGTTGCGAACTAGGTGCGGCGCGTTCTGCGCCAGCAGGCCGCGTTCCTTGAGCGCCTCCATGACCAGCGCGACGTTGCCCTGCTCGAGATATCGCACGCCGCCATGGACCAGCTTGGTGCTGCGGCTCGATGTCCCTTTACCGAAATCGCTTTGCTCCAGCAATAGCACGTCATAGCCCCGGGTAGCCGCATCGAGCGCGACCCCAACTCCAGTGGCCCCTCCACCCACCACGATGATGTCCCACGGGCTGGTGCGGGCATGGAACCGCCGGAACATGTCGGAACGGGTCATTCAGTGGTCATTACACCATGAGGGCCGCAGCGTTCCGGGAACAAACCCTCCCCCACCGTCGTATCTAGAAGGGAAGCGAGGAGGCGTCAGATGTTCTGCGATCGTTGCGGGACCAGGCTTTCCGATCAAACGCGGTTCTGTGCCAACTGTGGCAAGGCCGCGGGGATCACGACCATGATGCCCGTCGAGAGCCGAATCGCCGGGCATGTCCGGCTACTGGGCATTTTCTGGCTGGCTCTCTCGGCGCTTCACGTATTTCCAGGCCTGACCTTGGTGACTCTGGCCGCACATGGGATGTGGTTTCTGCCGCCGGTAGTGCCGGCCTTCGTACATGGCATACTGAGCGCGATCGGATGGGTGCTGCTGGCGAGCGGCATCCTGGGCATCGTGACCGGCTGGGGCCTGCTGCAGCGCGAGCCGTGGGCGCGCTCTTTGGCCATTGTGATGGCGTTCCTGAATCTGCTCCACATGCCTTTCGGCACAGCTCTGGGTATCTACACCTTGTGGGTTCTGCTGCCCGCAGCGTCGGAACAGGAGTACCGCAGTGTGGCGCGCGCAGCGTAGGGGTCAGAACTGTGTCGCACATGTTTGTATGCTGAGTGCATGGCAACGACGATCCAGGTCAGAGATGTTCCGGAGCGGTTGCACAGAGCTTTGAAGGCTCACGCTGCTCGCGAGGGCATGAGCCTGTCCAACTTCATCAAGAGAGAATTGGAGCACATTGTGGAACATCCAACGATGCGGGAGTGGTTGGAACGCACGCAGCAAACCAAGCCGATTCCGCACATACGGAGTGCCGCACAGGTCGTGCGCGAACTGAGAGACGCAGTGGTCTGCTAGTTCTTCATTCGCTCGACCTTTGACAAGATCCACATATACGTATACATTGTACGTATATGCCCAACAAGACAATTTACGTGCGCGACGCGGATGTACCGCTTCTCGAAAGGGCTTCCGAAGAACTTGGCGAGAGCATCTCAGCGCTATTCGCTTCTTTCCTGCGCGACCGCGTGGCTACACTGACATCTCAAGAGAAACAAGTAGTACAACTCATAAAGCGGATCAGAGAGGACCGTGTACGGCTCCACAAGGAGGGCACCAGCAAGGAAGCAGTTAGCGAATTCCAGCAGGCAGAAGCGTATGCGCTTAAAGTTTTGGAGGCGGTCCGCAAGCAGGACTACGAGGCCGCGAGAAACCTTTGGTTCGGAGCTAATTCATATCACGCGATCGCGCACCGGAGCGCGGCAAATTATCGGAAGATCGCTGTCGAGATCGACCGCGTCCTAAGAGGGGCGTCGCCTACGAACGGCACGTCAACAGCGAGCATATAGCAGTGATCCGCTGAACATATGTAGAGGTCGAATCTAAGGACGAAAGTGCGGCTGCATAAATGGGGCGAAGGTGTCCAACTGAAGTGAACCCCTGGAGTGAGACACGAAGTTAAGGGGGTAATCGCCGTTCGGTAGAAAGCCGTTGGCGGCGAGGTTGCGGTTGATCCACTCTGGAAGCACCTGAGCGGAGGATAGGGCAACGCAGGGATGCGCCCCGAGCGTCGACTCAGCGGCCGGAATGCGGTAACGCACGCAGCCGTGGCCGGGGCGGCGAAAGCCGCCCCGTAGCAGGACCATTCTGGCGCAACTGCGTTAAATCCCAGGGTCGCAGGGACAGAGTCCCCGTTTGTTGGGTGGCTCGCGTCTCATGAGGTGGCGCCACTCTCGAATTCGGCCGGCGGAACATATCCGAGAGCTGAATGAAGCCGCTTCCGATTGTATACACGCTCCAGAAATTCTCCAATGCTGGAGCGCGCATCATGGAAGTCGCGGTATTCGTTGCGATAGACCTCTTCTTGTTTGAGGGTCTTCATGAACGATTCGCAGGCTGCGTTATCGTATGGGTTTCCCTTGCGGCTCATGCTGATGGTGGTGTGATGTTGCTTCAGCATCTCCGTGTAGTCGTGGGACGCATACTGGACGCCGCGATCGGAGTGATGCACAAGGCCGGGCGACGGTCGCCGTTCGATTAGCGCCATGCGCAACGCACTAACCGCCAGTTCGGCTTCCAACGTGCGGCCCAGTGCCCAGCCGATCACTCGACGCGAGAATGCGTCCAGCACCACAGCCAGGTAGACGAACTCCGTGCGCAGTCGAATGTAGGTGATGTCGGCGACCCAAAGCTGGTTGATCGCCGTGGGCTTCATCTCCCGGGCCAGGTTTGGGTAAACCGGCAGGTTGTGCCGCGAGTTGGTCGTGACCACGAACGCACGCCGCCGCACACAAAGCAGATTGTCTTCCCGCATCATCCGCAGCACGCGTTTGTGGTTGACCTCGAAACCTCGCTGTTGCAGTTCATGTGTGATCCTTCGGTAGCCATGCGCCGGTGATTCCAGCGCGACCTTCTGCATCTGGTCGCGCAGTTCCATTTCGACCGGAGTGGCTTGGCGCGGCACGCGCCAGCGGTAGAAACCGGCCCGGCTCAGGCCGGTCATCTGGCATAGCGCGTTCACGGCTTGGCCTTTCGCCGTGGCTTGCTGGACTTCTTGAAACAGGCATCCGCGCCACTGACGACGGCCGGCGGGTGATGATCCCTGAAATGATGTAACGCTTTTTTTAGGAAATCATTCTCCATCGTGAGCTGGCCGATTTTCCGCTCCAGCTCGGCGATCCGTCGGGCATCGTCGAGCGCCGGCGGATCGACGCGCCGACCAATGCCGGGAAAGGCCGATTCCCCTCTGGCGCGCCACTCTCCGCGCCAGCGTTCCAGCAGTTTAGGGCTCAGTTGATATTTCCGCGCAATTTCACCGGCGGTAGAGCCGGTATCCAAGGCGCGCATAGCGGCGATCTTCAGATCGCGACTGTAGACTGATCGGGCCAAATCCATTCCTCACTCCATTCAATGT
>DASZIV010000102.1:0-24826 GCA_035948775.1 Bryobacteraceae bacterium | reverse complement strand
CCGGTTCTGCGAATCGCAGGAACCCACTGCCGAGAGGCACAGATGCGGGCTGGGAGTTCTGAAGATATTCGGTTTTGCGCGCTCCTCAACGGCGCGCTCAGGAGAATTCTGTTTTCTCTTGACAAACGACTTACATGGATGGACGTCGGCCAGATCGCATGAAGGTCACAGTCTTGACGCCGCAACCGGTTGTGGAATGCTTTCTCGAGGGGTACATACCGGAAATCCATGCCTCCTCAGGGAAATCCTGGAGTGATACCCCCAAACGGGTTAGTCTTTAGTAGTACTCGATTTTTGATTACCCTAGGGCGAATCCTGTGCTTTCTCTTGAAATACCTTAGAACTTCTGGTACATCTGTTACTATGATCGTGAAGAAAGCCTCCCCCGCTCTCACGCCCAGAATACAGGATCAGAAAGAGTTACAGACCCTGTATGCTCGACGGACGGCCATTGACGCTCTGATTCATTCTCTGGAGCGTTACGACAGATATCGCGTTAGCAGGCCCGTCGAAATCCACAAGCAAAAGACAGCTTGACCGCTGCTTCTACCGCAGCAGGGCTTGCACGCGAGCGGTCAGCTCCGGTTCGCTCACGGCACCCGGGTGGTAGAAGCGCACGATCCCTGCGCGGTCGAGCAAGACCACGGTGGGCGTTGTGCTGGCGCCATAAGCCTGAAAGTTGGCCTCGCTCAACGGCGCGGGCATCCCGGCCAGCGGGGCGTAATAGCGGCTGCGCACCTGTTCGATGTACTGCTTTTCCACCGCCGCCGCCGCTGGTTCCCCTCCTGCCACATACCCATACAAACGCGTTGGACCAATGAGCGCCAGTCCTCTGGGAGCATAGCGCCGGGCGACGTCGGCGATGATGGGGACATCCGCCTTGCAGTCGGGGCACCAGTGCGCCCAGAAAAACAGCAGCACCGGACGGCCACGTAAGGCAGTCAAATCAAAGCCCTCGAGGCGCGGACCACGCTTGCCTTCCAGGCTGAGCAAGTTGATGTTCTTCTGGATGCGCTCCTCAATCGAGGAATTGGCCCAGGTCTTGAGTTCAGTGCGCAGGTAGGTCACCGCTTCGGCCGTCTCACCGCGCGCCGCCAGCACGCCGGCATGAACTTCGATGGAGGCTCCGACGGCTGTGGGCAGGTACGGATCGGAATCGATCCGGCGCGGACCCAGTAAAGCCATGGCCATCTTGCGGCTCTCGGCGGCATAGGATTCCGCTTGGGGAAGCTGCCGCGCATTGAGCGCGCCGCGCGCCAGCCACGACAGAGCGGCGGCAACTTCGGAAGTAGAGCCCTCTTTGGATTGCGCCGCCCGCACCAGGCGCTCCGCAATGGGTAGGTTCTGGCTGGCCACCAACGCCTGCACATCATTCACCAGAGCGGCCCATATGGAGACGGCGGCGAACAGGAAAACGGCGGCGGCGCGCGCAGATCGCATGGCAGCTACAGCAGCGAATTGATGTACGACGTGGTTTCGGGATTCATCCAGTTCACCGCTTCGGCGTACTTCTTCAGCACCCGCCCGCTCGAATCGATGATGTAGGTTTCGGGATAGATGAACGTCCCGAAATCCTCGTGGATCTTGCGGTCGCGCGCTACCAGGAAGTCCGGGTGGAACCGCTCCACGAACTTCTGGTAGGCGTTGGGGTCCTGATCGACACTGACGCCCAACACCACCACACCCTTGTTACGGTACTGGTCGGAGAAGGCGCTCAACGACGGCGTTTCTTCCACGCACGGGCCGCACCAGGAGGCCCAAAAGTTCAGGACCAACAGCTTGCCACCGAAATTCGGGATCGAAATGGGGCGTCCGTTATCAGTAGTAATGGCGAAGTCGGGGGCTTTGTCACCGGCTACCACAACATGCTCGTGGATGGCCCCGTACAATACGTACACTAACGCGATGACCAAAACACCGATGGCCGCTCGCAAAAAATGGTCGGTTTTGACGCTTTGCATGCTTGAAATCTATAATCAATTGTATCTCCTCGCGGACCCTTTGGTCTTAAGAGGGCACTCATGATCATTACCCGCAAAATCGAATTTTCGGCTTCGCACATGTGTCGCAACCCGGCTCTATCCGATGCGGAAAACCGCGAACTGTTCGGTCTGGCAGCTAATCCCCACGGGCACGGTCACAATTATGTACTGGAAGTCAGCGTTGAGGGCGCGCCCGACGCCGTCACCGGAATGGTGCTGGATCTTAAGGAACTGAAAGACGTTTTGAACCGCGAGGTGGTAGAACCGTACGACCATCGATTTCTGAACTACGAAGTGCCGCCATTCGACCGCGTGATCCCTACGGCCGAAAACATCGCCCGCGATATCTGGGTGCGCCTGGAGCCGGAGTTGAACCGTCCGGGCCGGCAACTGCGTATGGTACGGCTATACGAAACGCCCGATCTATACGTGGACTACCACGGAGAGGAAACATGTTCCACGTAACCCGCCGGTATCAGTTCGCAGCGTCTCACCGGCTGCACTCGCCGGCGTTGAGCGACGAAGAGAATCGGCGCGTCTATGGTAAGTGCAATCATCCGTACGGTCATGGACACAACTACGTGCTGGAAGTGAGTGCGCGGGGGCCGCTCGACCCTTTGGCGGGATCGGCCGTGAATACTCGATTGCTCGACCGGCTGGTGTCTCGGCAGGTTCTCGAGCCCCTGGAGCACCGGAACCTAAACGCTGATGTGGATTGGTTCGGCCCGGTGGTGCCTACGTCGGAGAACCTCGGAATCGAGATCTGCCGCAGGCTGAAGCACAATTGGAACGCGGCCTTTTCCGGCGAGTGGCCGCGGCTGGAAAAGGTCCGAATCGAAGAGACGCCACGAAACATCTTTGAAATCAGGGCCGATGAAGTCGAATAAAGCAGTCGTGAAGGTGATTCGCCCCAATGATGGGGAGAGCATCGCTCCGCTCATTAAGGAAGCGTTGCTAAGGCTGGGAGAGAACCCGCAGCGCGACGGATTAGTGCGGACTCCCGAGCGGGTGGATCATGCACTCAGGTTTCTCACCAGCGGCTATCGAACCGATGTCAAGAAGCTCATCAACGGAGCTCTCTATGACGTGAAGTACGACGAGATGGTGGTGGTGAAGGACATCGAGTTCTTCAGTTTGTGCGAACACCATCTGCTGCCGTTTTTTGGCAAGATGCACGTTGCCTATCTGCCCCACAACCGCGTGATCGGGCTGAGCAAGATTCCTCGCATCGTCGACGCATTTGCGAGGCGTCTTCAGATTCAGGAGCGGCTTACCCAGCAGGTGGCGCAGACGATTCAAGAGGCCATTGACCCGGTAGGCGTAGGCGTCATCTGCGAAGCGCGCCATTTCTGCATGATGATGCGCGGCGTGGAGAAGCAGCATTCCGGCGCCATGACCAGCGCGATGCTTGGCGCATTCCGGGACAAAAAGAAGACCCGAGACGAGTTCCTGTCGCTGGTCAATCACCGCGGGAACGGATTTTAGGAAGCGCACGAAAAAGCACCGCTCCCGTCTACTTCACCACGATATTTACCAGCTTGTCCGGCACCGTGATGATTTTGACAATCTGCTTGCCCTCGAGAAACGGTTTCACTTTATCATCGGCCTGCGCCAGTGCTTCCAATTCTTCTTTGGGCGTCCCGAAGGGTACGTGGATGCGTCCGCGCAGCTTGCCGTTTACCTGCACCACCACTTCGGCCAAGTCCTCCTTAGCCAATTCCGGGTCAAACGAGGGCCAGGGATGGCGGAACACGGGGCCCTGGTTGCCTAATTCCTCCCAAATCTCTTGCGCCACATAGGGCGCAAAAGGCGCTAGTACCAACGCCAGTTTCTCTAGAATCTCGCACATCGGCTCCGCGGAAATTCCTTTCTCTTCAGCGTAGAGCATGTTGACGAGTTCCATGACGGATGAGATGCACGTGTTGAAATGCCACCGGGTCTCGAA
Source organism: Bryobacteraceae bacterium (assembly GCA_035948775.1). Lineage (GTDB taxonomy): Bacteria > Acidobacteriota > Terriglobia > Bryobacterales > Bryobacteraceae > PSRJ01. The sequence goes on along the minus strand of DASZIV010000102.1, from coordinate 20,899 downwards.
ATCCTCGGTGATCTTTTTCAACGTCTGGTGGAGCTTCCGGATTACTTTGCGGTCCGCGTCGCCGGGCGGCGGAAAATCGGCGCGGCCAATATTGCGCGTCACGAACCGGTACACGCGTCCTAGAAAGCGGTAGATGCCGTCAGCGCCTTCCCAACGCCAATCGACTTCCTTTTCCGGGGGCGCGGCGAACAGCACGAACATACGCGCGGTGTCGGCACCGTATTTTTCCGCCAACATGTCCGCGCCCACCACATTGCCCTTGGACTTGGACATCTTGGCGCCCTCGGCAATGACCATCCCTTGCGTAAACAGGCGGCGGGCGGGTTCGCTGTTTGTGATCAGCCCAATGTCCCGCATCATCTTCGTAAAGAAGCGCGAATAGATCAGATGCAGGATGGCGTGTTCTACACCGCCAATGTACTGGTCAATTTCAAACCAGTAAGCAACCTTGGCGGGATCGAACGGCATACGATCGTTATGCGCGTCGCAGTAGCGGTAGAAATACCAGGAGGAATCCATGAACGTGTCCATGGTATCGGTCTCGCGCTTAGCAGGCTCGCCGCACTTGGGACATTTGACATTCACGAATTCCGGCACGTTCTCCAGAGGCGAGCGCCCCGCGCCCGTAATTTCCACGCGGTCGGGCAGCACCACCGGAAGCTGATCTTCAGGTACCGGCACCACGCCACACTTCGGACAATGAATCATGGGGATGGGCGTGCCCCAATAGCGCTGGCGCGAGATGCCCCAATCCTTAAGGCGGTACGTGATGGCGGCCTTGCCGAAACCTTTTTCCTCGGCGTAGTCATTCATCTGACGTCGCGCTTCTTCGCTGGCGAGGCCCGACCACCTTCCGGAATTCTCAACGATGCCGTATTCCCCAAACGCCTGCTTGGGATTGGTGTCAAGCGGTCCATCCACGGGACGAATCACAGGTCGAATCGTAATGCCGTACTTGGTGCAGAACTCGAAATCGCGCTCATCGTGCGCCGGCACGGCCATGATCGCGCCCGTGCCATAGCCCATGAGCACGAAATTGCCGACCCAGACCGGAACCTTTTCACCGCTATACGGATTGACGGCGTAACGTCCGGTGAAGAAGCCTTCCTTCTCGATATCCCCGGGATCGCGGCCGGCGCGCGCATCCACCATGGCCTTGGCGCGGGCCTGTCCATTGGCGTCGAGCAGCGTTTCGTTGAGCGGATGCTCGGGCGCCAGGATCAAGCAGGTAGCTCCGAAGATCGTGTCGACGCGCGTGGTGAAGACGCGTATGGGAGTTTTGGAGCCTTCCAGCGCAAAGTCGGCTTCCGTGCCTTCCGAGCGGCCGATCCAGTTGCGTTGCATGGTGAGCACGCGGTCGGGCCAACCGCCTTCGAGCTGGCGCATGTCGTCCAGCAACTGGTCGGCGTAATCCGTGATTTTGAGGAACCACTGCTCCAGCGCACGCTGCTCCACCGGCGTATCTTCGTGCCGCCAGCAGCAGCCTTCCACTACTTGCTCATTCGCCAGGACGGTAACGCACTTGGGACACCAGTTGACCAACGCCTTCTTGCGGTAGGCCAGCCCGCGCTCGAACATCTTCAAAAAGAACCATTGGTTCCACCGATAGTATTCCGGTTCGCAGGTGGAAACTTCGCGGTCCCAGTCGTAACTGAACGCGAAGCGGCGGTGCGTCTTCTTCATCGACGCAATGTTTTGCTGCGTCCATTCGCGCGGCGGGCGCTGATTGGCAATGGCCGCGTTCTCCGCGGGCAGACCGAACGCGTCCCAACCCATGGGGTGCAGAACGTTGAAGCCGCGCATCCACTTGTAGCGCGCGAGCGCATCGCCGATCGAGTAGTTCCGGATATGGCCGATGTGCAGCGTGCCGCTGGGGTACGGCAGCATCTCCAGCACGTAAAACTTCGGCTTGGTGGAATTCTCCTCGGCCTTGTAGAAGTCGGCGTTCTGCCAACGCTCGTGCCACTTCAGTTCGATTTGGTTGTGGTCGTACGGCTTTTCCGGCATAGACGGCTAGTGCAGAATTCCATCGTAGCAGCCGTAGCCAGCAGCTTCAGCGCGTCCAGATTCCGCCGGTCGTCTTCCGGCTGGTCGATTGGAGTCTCGAGAATGAACGGCTTTTTCCGCAGTTTGGGGTGGCGCAGAATACGCCGGAAACCCTCCAGACCGATGTGCCCGGCGCCAATGTGAGCGTGACGATCCACCCGGGAGCCGAGTTGGGTCTTGGAGTCGTTCGCATGGAACAGGTGCACGTGGTCAAGTCCGATGGTGTTTTCGATGCGTGACAGCGTAGTGCGGAGACCTGCGGCGGTGGCGACGTTGAATCCGGCTGCCAGCAGGTGGCAGGTGTCGAGACAATAGCCGATCGGCAGCTCCGTCAAGTCGCCGGCCAGATCGCGAAGGAAGCGCAGTTCTTCCAGGCGGCTGCCGAGACTCGCTCCGGAACCCGCGGTGTTCTCCAAAAGCACGGTGAGCCCGGGAGACCGGAAACCTTCCGCAGCTTCTTTGAGGCCTTGCGCGAACGCCGCAATCCCCTGCTCTACGGACCGGCCCTTATAGTTGCCAGGGTGCAGCACCAGGTACTCAGCGCCGATCGCAGCGGCGCGGTCCAACTCGCCGCGAAACGCTTCGATCGATTTGGGGCGGATCACGGGATCGACGGAGGCCAGGTTGACCAGGTAGTTCACATGGATGGCCAGTGGGCGCAGGTCGAACCGCTCGCGCGCGGCTTTGAAAAGTTTCACCTGGACCGGATCGGGCACGCGGGCCCGCCACATTCGCGGGCTGGCAGAGAAGATCTGAAACGTATTCGCCCCCAGCTCCGCGGCTTTCAGAGCGGCCTTCTCCAGGGAGCCGGCGGTAAAAGTGTGGATGCCCAGGCGCAGAGACACATCGTAATCGAAAACGGTGCACAAGGGGTAGTGCCACCGAGGCCCTCTACGTGCTCTACTCTTGCTGTGACTGGATCCGCTAAAGGAACGATCGGCGCGCGTACTTTCCGTTGCGTTTGCGGGCGTCCCGTGTTTTTTCGAAATAGCGTATGCCTGGCATGCCAGACACCTCTCGGCTACGAACCGGAACTGGGGGAAGTATGCGCCCTACGGCCAGCGCAGGAGCCCGACAGGTGGCAACTGGAGCGCGATACGTCGGTGGACGCCAAAGTTTATCGGCGCTGCGGCAATCTCGAATCGCCCGCGGGTTGTAACTGGTTGATCGCGGTCCCTCCAGAGGGCGAGCCTCCCCAGCTCTGCATTTCCTGCGGATTGAACCGTACGATTCCTGACCTGTCCATACCTGAGAATCAAGTGAAGTGGGGACGCATCGAGATCGCGAAACGCCGCCTGATTTCGTCGTTGGTGAGGCTTGGTCTGCCGATCATTTCGCGCGCGGCTAATCCGCAAAACGGTCTGGGATTCGATTTTCTAGCTTCCCCAGCCGGGGGCTCGCCGGTTTTGACGGGACACTCCGACGGGCTGATTACGCTGAATATCGATGAAGCCGACGATGCCACCCGGGAGCAAATCAGGCAGCAGTTACACGAACCCTACCGGACGCTATTGGGACACCTCCGCCACGAAATCGGACACTTCTATTGGGACCAGCTCATTGGAGGCACGGAGTCGATCACGGAGTTTCGCAAGATCTTTGGCGACGAGCAGCAGGATTACGCCGCGGCGTTGCAGGCCCACTATTCGCAAGGCCCGCCCCCCGACTGGCAGGCTCACTATGTGAGCGCTTATGCGAGTTCCCACCCTTGGGAGGATTGGGCCGAAACGTGGGCTCACTACCTGCACATGACAGATACCCTGGAAACAGCCCGACGGTTCGGTATCAACGATGTCCAGATCGAATTTGAACCATTCACTCCCGCATCTCTCTACGGCCGAAACGGAACGGACTTTCTCGAGTTCCTCAACTTCTGGGCGGAGTTGGCGGCGGTACTCAACGAGCTTTCGCGAAGTATGGGGCTGCCCGATTTTTATCCGTTCATCCTATCGCGCGATGCGGTGGCGAAGCTGCACTTCGTTCATACGGTCATTGAAGACGCCCGGCCGCGGTGATGCGAGAAGGTCGCCGGCCGGATGCTTTCAAGTGACCGGGGTAGCTAAACCCTTCCGAAGCGCTTTCTTCTGTTTGCGCGGCAACCTGGACTTATTCTTTTTCTGCAGTTTCTGCGGCTTTGGCTTGGAGGGTGCTCGCGCGGGCGGCGGTGGTGGCGCCACTTCCACCGGCGCTGCAGCTTTCTCCGCTTTATCGGCTTTCTCTGCAGCCTTGCCTTTCGTTTTTGGTGCCGGTGCCGCGACGGCGCCTTCGGCCCCCGCCTCAACGGGCTTCTTGCGCGCTTTTGGCTTCGGTTCGTCTGCCATAGGTACCTCCAAACGACAGTAGCACGCCTGCCGCCCTGTCGCGGGACGAAACGCCGGCGTTACCGAACCAGTTGATAGGATTTCATGAGGTCATCTCCCGCCGCGTCTGTCATTCCGTTCTACGCCCATCCAGCGTGCTCCAAAGCGCGCTTGAAGCGTTCGAATTCAGCAAGCACGCACGGAAATATCTCGCCGCATCGATCCAACTGTCCGTCTTTCCCGGCTTGTTCCATCTCCAACGCGGCGGCGTGCAGACTGACTGCCGAGACAGTGGCGGATGCGCCTTTGAGCGCATGTGCCTGTAGCCGTACCCCGGGCAGATCCGCGGCATCCAGCCGATCGCGCAAATTGTTCAACTGGGAGGGAACCTCTTGCAGATAGTTATCGACGATGGTCCCGGCAAGCTCCCGGTCTCCCATGAGGCGGCGCAACAAGGGTGCCTCATCGAAGACGGGCTTCGCAGGGTCCCCGGCGCCGGATACCGGCAGCCACTTGGCAAGCACCTCTTCCAGCCGGGCCAAATCCACCGGCTTCGCCAGATAGTCGTTCATTCCCTCGCGCAAACATCGGTCCCGGTCCTCTGGCATCGCATCGGCTGTAAGGGCGACGATCGGGATGTTCGGCTGATTGGACTGGCGGATGCGGCGGGACGCTTCGAAACCGTCCATCACGGGCATTTCGCAGTCCATCAGCACCAGGTCATAATGTTCCTGCCGCACAGCTTCGGCGGCCTTGGCGCCATTGGTTACCGCGTCAGCTTGGTATCCCAGCTTCTTCAACTGAGCCAGCGCAACCTGGCGGTTGGTGGCATTGTCCTCCGCCACCAGGATTCGCGCCTGCCGCCCCTTCCGCGTCGTTGCGCGCGGCCCGACAGAGTGCCTCTGAAGCGACTCGCTCATGTGCTGCTGTGGCTCGCCAACAGGCAGCGCCAAAACCACGGTGAACCAAAAACTAGAGCCTTCTCCTTCGCGGCTGTCCACTCCGATTGCTCCACCCATCATCTCGACAATCTGCTTGCAGATGGTCAGCCCGAGCCCGGTCCCTCCGTACTTGCGAGTGGTGGAATCGTCGGCCTGGGTGAAGGGAGAGAAAATCACCGTGACATGGTCCGGCCGTATCCCGATTCCGGTATCTGTGACGCTGAAACGAATCGTTGCCTTGCCGTCGTCCTGGCTCTCCAATGCCGCATCCAGAGCGATCACTCCGTGCTCGGTGAACTTGATGGCATTAGCGCAGAGATTGGTCAACACCTGGCGCAGGCGGTACACATCGCCGGTGAGGAGCTCCGGAATTGCCGGAGACACGCGTGTCTGGAAGGTCAACCCTTTCGCGCCGGCCTGGAGCCGCATCGGCTGAACGACATCCCCGACCGCAGTGCGCAGGTGGAAGGTCTTGCTCTCGAGCTTCATCTTCCACGCCTCGATCTTGGAAAGGTCCAGGATGTCATCGATGAGTGACAGTAGCGCCCGACCGCTCGCCTCGGCGATGTCGACGTATTGTCGTTGCTCCGCAGTGAGATCGGTTTCCTCGAGCAGTTGAATCATGCCGATCACGCCATTCATGGGCGTGCGGATTTCGTGGCTCATGTTGGCCAGGAAACGGCTCTTCGCCTCATTGGCGGCCTCCGCTCCTTTGCGGGCATGAATCAGTTCCGCCTCGTAGCGTTTCTGCTCGGTAATATCGTCCGCAATTCCGGCCACTCGAATCAGTTGCCCCGCTTGGTCGCGAATGGGAAAAGCCCGGTCGCGGATCCATTTCTCGCACCCGTCTGGTGTCCGGATGCGATATTCCGAATCGAGCGCTTCTCCTTGAATTTGTCGCCCAAACACGGAACATGCCTGTTCGCGGTCAGCGGGGTGGATCGATTCAATCCAGGACATCGGGTTCTGGTACAGGCTGTCGCGGGTCCGGCCCCAAATCTGTTCATACGCCGGGTTGACATAGAGAATCTCATCGCCTGCCGGGGGCATCATCCAAAAGACTTCACGCAGGTTTTCCGCCAACTGACGAAACTTTTCTTCGCTGCGATGCAAAGCTTGCTCGGCTTGCTTACGTCCGGTGATATCTCGAATGAACCAGACGCGGCCCAGATACTGTCCGCTGTCAGCTCGCAAACCGGTGGAATAGCGTTCGAGGGTGCGGCCGTCTTTCAATTCAATTTCGCAATGGTCCTTTGCATACGGATCTGCGTTAAGCTCGGCAATCCGCATCAAAAAGCCGCCGGGATCTTTCACGCGGCCGACGGCTAACGGAAGAATTGGATCAAGCGCAGCATCGGGAATTCGATCTAATGAGATCTGCCAAACATCGAGGAACCTTTTGTTGTGCGACACGACACGGTTCTCGTTGCTCACTACAAGAATTCCGTCGAGCGACACCTCATGGATAGCGTGAATTAGCGAGTGTTGAAATTGGAGGGCCTCTTCGGCTTGCCTGCGCTCGGTGATGTCCGGGCTGAGACCGACGTGCCCCAGATACTTGCCGCTCGGCGAAAAGCGCGGCTCGGCGTGCGACGCGATCCACCGCCACTCGCCATCGGCGCGCCGGGCGCGTGCTTCTGCGTTATAGGGCGTATGGTCCTGAACCGCGCGTTGGAATGCCGCGACATACTCCGACGCATCGTCCGGATGAATCAGCGCGTGCCACTTGCGTCCTTCCGCCTGTTCGTGGGTTACTCCGAAGAATTCCGCATACGCCCGGTTGACGAACTGAGCCCCACCCTCTCGGTCGGTCACCCACAGGCTCGTCGGGCAGCCGTCGGCCATGATGCGGAAGCGCTCTTCACTCTCGCGCAACGCCTCCTCCGTCTTCCGACGTTCGGTGGTATCACGGGCGATCCCTGCCGCGCCCACTACCTCGCCGGCTGGATTGCGGATCGGGGAAATCGAGAGCGAGACATCGATCTCGCGTCCATCCTTTCCTTGAAGAACCGTCTCGAAGGGGCTGACGGTGCACCCCTGAGCGATGATCCCGAGGCACTGACGCACTTCATCGCGGCGGCTCGGAGGAGCGAGGACGGCGCCACTCTTGCCAATGATTTCCTGGGCGGCGTACCCGAACAGCATCTCGGCAGCGCGGTTCCAACTGACGATGGTCCCATCCAGCTTCACCGCGTGGATGGCATCCTCCGAAGATTCCACGATCGATGCCAGCAAAGCCCGGGTTAGCTCCGCCTCGTCGCGCTCCGAAATGTCCCGGTACGTGACGGAGACGGCCACCACTTCTCCGGCGGAGTTTCGAATGGGGCAAGCCGTAAGGGACACGCGGACCCTGGTGCCATCTTTGCGCAGGCAGAAACCCTCGGGTTGCGTGATGATTTGGCCCTCGAGCACTTGCTTTGTAAGATGCTCAAGGTGGTGCCGTCTCTCGGGCAGCACCAACATGGAGATGTGCTGGCCGACCGCTTCAGTGGCGGAGTATCCAAGCAGTGCTTCCGCGCCTCGGTTCCAGCTTAGGATGATGCCCGCCGGTGTACGTGCAGCGATTGCGTCCTCGGAGCTTTCCACAATTGCAGCCAGGAGTCCTTGCGCTTCCTCAGCCGCACGCCGCTCGGTCACGTCGTGCTTGATCGCAATGTAGCTGACAATTTCGCCCTCGGAATTCCGCACTGGGGTGATGCGCATCTCCTCGGTATAGAAGGTTCCGTCCTTGCGCCGGTTGATTACCTCGCCGTACCAAACCCGCCCGGAGCGGATGCTGCTCCAAATTTCTTCGTAAAACTCACGGGAGTGGCGCCCCGATTTGAGGATGCGTGGGTTCTGCCCCGTCACTTCGTCGCGGGTATATCCCGTCATCGCGGTAAACGCAGGATTCACGTACTGGATGCTTCCGCCGGTGTCGGTGATGACGACACCATCTGCCGCCTGTTCTACGGCCGCAACCAAACCCGCCCGCTCGATGCTACCTTCCCAACACACGTTCACCTCGACGAGGCCATGACCTCGCTTTACTTATCGGCCTGGGTGGGGATTTGCTTTATTCGGCGTGGCGTTATTCCAGATCGGGCGGCGTCACTTTAGCGATCCAGGAATCGTAATCGCCGGTATAACCGACTCGCTCTTGCAGGGCGCGAATCCGTTGTTCGATCGCCGCGACCTGGCTCTCGGACAGGGCCGGCAACGCCTCGACGCGCTCCTCTATGGCCCCAGCCTGTCGAGAGCTCCGGGCTTCGGAAGCTTTGTAAAAGACGCCGACATCCGGTTCACCGCTTCCCACGCCGATGTAGTTTTCGATCAGTCGCGTGGTCAGCTCCTGACTGTGGAGGAGCGAGGCGCGGATATTACCTTGCCCGGTGACGACGTTCCCCACACCGAACACGCGTTCGGAGCCTGTGTACTGGGCCACCACCTCATCGCTAAACGTGTAGTATTCGCCCTTCCTATTGATGCCCGGAATGGCCTCGGGTACAGAGCCGATGGAGGAAATCACCAATGGGGCGCCCAGTTCGCGTTCGGACCCGGGGATTGGTTCGGCTTTCCGGCCTTCCACTTTGGTTTCCGCCAGTTTCAGGCCTGCCAGACAGCTGTCTTCCACCACCAGTCCGACGGGAACCCGGCGTTCTTGAAATCGAAATAAGTACTTCTCGCGCGCCAGGCGAAGCATCTTCTGACGGACCGATTCGGTTTTCGCGATCTGCTCGGGCGTGGCGTTGTCCGGAGGTTGGGTCAGCGGCATATCCTGCTCGCGCCGGCGATAGATCAGCAGGCATCCCTTAACGCCAAGCTCCTCCGCTTGTATCCCGAACTTCTTGCAAACGGCCGGGATGCCCTTCCTTTCCAGCTCGTGCAGGTCCGTTTGGAAGCCCCGAGCCTTCAGGGCACGCTCGTAGTTCTCGAGCTGCAGCACCTTGGCGACGTCGATGGATGCCAGTCCGCCACCGAGGATTAAGGTTTCATCGGGGGTGGCATATTGCGGTCCAGTGTAGCCCTTTTCGTTTTTGTGGTTGTACCAGTAGATGAAAGGGTTCTGATATACCAATCCGCGGTTCACGAACTCTTCCGCGCCCGGCAGCGCCAGCTCCCGGTCGCGCCACGCGCCGTTGGCCAAGATCACCGCCGAAAACCCCCACTCCTCGCAAAACGACTGAAAATCCAGCTCGCGGCCGATCTTGGTAGACGGAATGAACCAGACACCCGGCTTTTTCAGACGGGCATCGATCCGGCCGTATTCCTGCTTGCGCTGCTCCGCGTGCCAGCGCGGCAGACCGTCCTCCACCTTCCCGTAAGGACGGCTGTTCTGTTCGATGACCGCAACCCGAATCCCGTGATCCGCCAGCGTTTCGGCAGCCACGGAACCGGCGATAGCGCCGCCGATGATGGCGACAAAGTGTTGTCCGTTGAGAGGCATCAGATTCCTGAGGCAGCGGCGAACCCGGCAGCGATTGCGCGATTCAAGCGACGCCCATTCTGTATCTTAGCCGAATGTCTGAGGGCGGACCCTCGGTTCGCGGTGTGCCAGACTATCGGAATGAAGCGCCGACATAACGCGGCGATTGCGGCGGGGGTGACCGGCGTATTGGTGGCGATAGGCCTGGCGGCAGCATATGATGCGCGTGGGACGCCCCTTTGGCCGGGTTCCCGATACACTACGGCAGACCGCGACCGTGCGGTGCGGCGGGGGCTGTTTTACATTTACTCGGTGGCTGCAGACCCCAATTACTTTCGCGATTGGGGGGCGGATTTGATGTGGGCATTCCACAACATCGAATCTACTTCCGGGAATCGTGAGTTGAGCGAGCTCGCCTGGAGAATGGGGCACGAGCGCGCCCGGGAGTGGCGGCGTTTGTATCCCAAGGTGCCTCCCAACGCAAGTTCCGACGAGATCGCCGATCTGGTGTACGGAAGCTATACCGCCGACCTGTTGGGCGTACCCGAACCGGCGATGCATGAGGCGCTGCGGCGGGCGGCGGCGCGTTTCACGCCAGCCGATTATCTCTACTTCGATCCGGGGCGCGAGCCTCCTCCCGCGGACATGCCCCACGAGTGCCCGCGGTGCGGGCGCCAGAATGCACGGGGGGTGCGCCAGTGCCCGCGATGTGGGACTGAGCTGACCATGCGCACTCGCTATGGCATTTTCACCGACGCGTTGATCGACACTTTCAGCGGCGACAAGTACGGTATCCCGGTGGGAGGGCGCTACGCGGACGTGCTGCGCTGGGTCCCCTCGATGCGTCCTTACCCTGCGCGTCGGACGGTCAGTGACGAGGAATATTACGACGCGGTGTACAGCGTCACGCACCTGGTTTATACCTATAACAACTACAATCAAAACCTTCTGTCGCCTGGCTGCTTCCCGCAGGAGTTTGCTTATTTGAAGGCGAATTTGACGGAAGCAATTCGCGACCGTGACGAGGAAACGCTCGGGGAATACATGGATTCCTTGCAGGCGTTTGGGATGACGTTTGCCGATCCGTTGCTTCAGAAGGGAGTAGACTATTTGCTCTCCCGGCAGAATCCGGACGGAAGTTGGGGCGATCCGCATTACCCGGAAATTTACGGGCGGTATCACACTACGTGGACGAGCTTGGGGGGATTGCAGAGCTTTCGTTGGACTCGGGTGCTGGGGTGCCCGGGGAGATAAAGGCAGGAAAGCGCCGCTCCTTTGGTCGCGGCTCGGTAACGCGCGGCGAAATTGCAACTCGTCGATGACGCCGTAACAACTAGCCTAGCGATGGGCAAACAGGACGGCGACGAGCGCCACGGCGAGCGAGGCAATCACCGCCAGAATTACCTTCTTCCGCGTGGGTGTGAGCCAGGCGGGCACCGTCGGGGTGTGGGGGTGTGGCGTAACGCGGGAGAGTTGGCGCATGGCGTTGGCGATTTCTTTGCGGCCCCGGCGGTCGGCGATCAGAATCGTGCGCGAATTGGGGTTGTTGGTGGATTGCAGCAGCTTGTTGCGCAGCGGAGGCGGTATTTCTTCCACCGACCGGTAAACCATGTCGGCCCCTTGCGAAGAGATTAGAACCGTAGAGGTCTGGAAGACTCCGGAACTGTTTTCGGGGCGAGGCTGCCCGCAATAAGGACATTTGGGCGCATTCGCGTCGATGCTCTTCCGGCAGCGCGTGCAAGTCATCCGACCACCACCGGCGGGGTTTTGCGCTTATCGGCGCCGGGTTTGTCGGGTCCCGTATCTTCGCCCACGTTCTCTTGCACTACCTGTATGAATCCCAACGCGGCTTTGGGCAGCGCTTTGTCTTTGCGATAGATCAAGCCGAGGCGGCGGATCATGGGCTCCGGCGCCAGGGGAATGCCACGCAACTTGCCCGCCGCGATTTCTTCCCGACAGTTCGACATCGCCAGAAACGTGAGCCCCAGACCGGCCATGGCAAAGCGTTTCATCATCTCGGTGGAATCCAATTCCATGGAAATCCGAACCTGGTCCTCCACCAGCTCCAGCCATTCGTTCAGCCGTGTACGCGTCTTGCCGTGCTTCGGCAGCAACAGGAAATCTTCCGTCAAATCCTGCGGCGAGACCGTAATATTCTCAGCCAGCCTATGCCGTGCCGGTACGATCAGCCGCACCTCATCGGAATGGACGCTCACCACTTGCAGGCGCTTTTCTTCCACCGGCAATTGCGTGAGCCCGAAATCGGCCGAGTTCTCCATAACCGCCTCCACCACGCGCGAGCCGTAGGAGCGGTCCAATTGAAGCTGCACCGCCGGGAACAATTCGCGGAACCGCGAGAAGACTTTCGGCAAAACGTAAATGCAGGTAGCTTCGTTGGCGGCAATGACGATTTCGCCGCGCGGGTTCTGTTCCAGCTCGGCGATGGCGTCTTGCGCACGGCGCTTCAGATCGAGCATCTGTTCGGCATATTCGCCGAAGATCCGGCCGGCCGTGGTCAGCGAAATCCGGCTGCCGAACCGCTCAAACAGCTCGGCGCGCAGTTCCTGCTCCAACTGGCGCACCTGGGCGCTGATCGCCGGCTGCGTGCGGTAGCACGTCTGCGCGGCCTTGGAGAAGCTCTTCAGCCGAACGATTTCCAGGAAAGTGTGGAGCTGGTCGAAATCCATATACGGCCGTACCCAAACCGGGCGGCCCGGGCCGGCTTCTCAGTCAAATTTCGTATCGGCGGGATAGAAATAATCAATTTCCGTCGCACCGCGCTATTTGGTAAGTATTGTAACATCGGCTCCAGCTAGCCGCAGCATCCGGCACTGCATTTCCGCAGGAATCGGTTTACCCGTTGCGCGGCCCCATCCGGCCCGCGTACCATCGAGTTGATGGTGGGAACTTCTTTTTTGGGCTTTCTGATCTACGGGTTGGCCGCACCCAGGCTCGCCGTAAGGGCCCATCTCCAGACACTACAGTGATCGGGTACCTGCTGCTACTGGGATTGGTGGTTCTGGCGGCAGGACGCGCGCAAACCGGCGATCAGGTATTGTTGGTGGCGAACCGCAAGGACGCCGCGTCGCGCGAGGTGGCGGACTATTACCGTCCGCGGCGATCGGTCCCGGTTGGTAATGTGTGCTGGCTCGACACCACTTCCCAAGAAGAGATCTCGTGGGAGGTCTTCCAACAGCAGATTGAGCGGCCCATCGCCGCCTGTCTGGAGCGCGGCGGACTCAAGGAGAAGATCCTCTATATCGCGCTGACCCTGGGAGTTCCGCTCAAGGTGACGGGCGGCGGCCGTGGCTTTGGCGTGGAGCACGCTTCGGTCGATTCGGAGTTAGCGCTGCTGTACAGTAAGCTGCACGGAACAGCGATCAACCGCGCGGGGGCGCTGAACAATCCCTTCTTCGGCAAGCGCGACGAGCCGTTCCGGCATCCGCGCTTTCCCATCTATCTGGTGGCACGGCTGGCGGCATTCGACATAGCGGAGGTGAAGGGCATGATCGACCGGTCCCTGGCGGCACACAACCGGGGCAAATTCGTGATCGATCTCAGCACTTCCCGTAAGGACCAGGGCGATGACTGGCTTCAAAACGCGGCCATCCTGCTGCCTGCCTCGCGCGTGGTGATCGACCAGACGTCGGAGGTGCTGTACGATCAGCACGACGTGATCGGCTACGCGGCCTGGGGGTCGAACGACGCGAGCCGCCGTAAGCGCAACTTGGGATTTCAGTGGTTGCCGGGCGCGGTGGCTACGGAATTCGTATCGACGAACGCCCGCACACTGCAGCGGCCGCCGACCGACTGGACCTTTGGCGCCTGGCTGGAAAAGAACCGTATGTTCGACGGGTCTCCGCAAAGCCTGGCGGCCGACTATATTGACCAGGGAGCTACCGCCGCCACCGGCAACACCTATGAGCCGTTCCTGGTGGGCTGCGCACGTCCGGATTACTTGCTGCCGGCGTACTTTCATGGCCGCAATCTGGCGGAGAGCTATTATCTGTCGGTGCAGTGGTTGAGCTGGCAGGGGGTACTGCTGGGGGATCCGCTGTGTTCGCTGGGGAAGCCGTAGCGGGATTGAAGCAAAAGCACTTTAGTCACGGCTTTCAAATGGCCGCGGTGGCGGACATTGCCAGGCCCCCGGTCGCGTTCATGGCCCAAAGCTGCACCATCCGCCCGTCGGCTTCCGGCTTGCCGCACACGGCGAAGGGCGCTGTGTCAAATAGGGGACTCATGGCGCGGAACGTGAAGCGCTTCACGTCGACCTGCGGAAGGGAACGCCGCAGCAGATCCACCAGCAACGTGGCCTGGAGTGGACCGTGCACGATCAGGCCCGGGTAGCCCTCGACCTCTGTAGCATAGCGGCGGTCGTAGTGAATGCGATGGCCGTTGAAGGTTAGCGCGGAGTAGCGAAACAGCAACACGTCGTCGGGTCGGATAGTCCTCTCCCATGCAGGATCAGCGGGGGCTGCGGGCGGGGACGGCGGCGGGGGATCGCCCGGCCGCGGACTATCGCGGTAGACGATATCGTGCTCGTCGGTCAGCGCGATCCCGGCAGCGTTGCTGATTTCGTGGCGCACCTGCACGAACACCAGGGAACCGGTGCGGCCCTGCTTGTGTTCGACGTTGACAATTCTAGACTGGCGGGTGATGGTGTCACCCACCCGCAGCGGATGATGGAATTCGATTCGGGTTCCGGCCCACATCCGGCGCGGCAGGGGCACAGGCGGCAGGAACCCGCCGAGCTTCGCATGCCCATCTTCACCGAGCTCCGAGTGACGGTGCACCGGCAGAAAATACAACCAATGCCAGAGCGGCGGCAGGGGGTCGCCGGGCTGCGGGGGCGGGTCGTCGCGGTCGAGTGTAGCGGATAACGCTGCGATGGGCGCGGCTGTTACGTGGTCGGTCCGGCTCTCGGTCCGTCCGATCCATTCTTGCAGGGGTGCGATGTTCAAGGGGCTGGCTCTCAACCATGATAGACTGGCCGCACGAACCGCCAAAATATGACGGACACTGCCAATCGCGGCTGGCGAATGTGGGTTGCTCCCGTAACGATCAGTCTGTGCACGTGGCTTTCGTACGTCGATCGGCAGACGCTGGCCGTACTCTCGCCGTCCATACTGCAGGATACGCATCTGAGCGTACAGGCTTATGCGACGGCGGTCTCCGCGTTCAACTTCGCCTACATGATCGCCAATCCGGTGTGGGGCTCGATACTGGACCGCATCGGTTTGCGCATTGGGATGTTGGTCGCAGTGGCCATCTGGTCGGCCGCCAGCGCTGCCCACGCTTGGGTAGCCGGCTTCCTCGGCTTTGCGGTCGCGCGCACCGTGCTCGGGCTGGGTGAAGGCGCTACATATCCCGGAGCTCTGCGCTCGGCCATGGACTCGCTGCCGCCGGACCGCCAGTCCCGAGGCATGGCAGTCGCCTACAGTGGTTCGACATTGGGCGCGATTGTTACGCCGCTCGTCGTCACACCGATTTTTCTGGCCTTTGGCTGGCGCGCGGCATTCCTCGTAACCGGCGCTCTCGGCGCCTTATGGCTGGTCTTGTGGTGGGCCGTCGCCCGGCCGCCATGGCTGAGGTCCGCCGAGCGGACCGTGAAACTGACCTGGCCCAGTTTGAAAGAGCGCCGTTTCTGGATGCTGGTGGCGGGCATGGGACTGGGCGGAGCTCCTTTGGGCGTGATTCTCACTCTGAGCCCGTTGTATCTGAACCGCGCGCTGGGCATGACTCAGTTGCAACTCGGCCAGGTTCTCTGGATTCCGACGCTGGGGTGGGGTGTCAGCTATTACTTCTTCGGATGGATCGGGGACCGGTATGTGGGCAACGACCCGCGTCCTGCGCGCCTCTATCTGATACTGGCAGCCCTGATCTTGCCTCTGGCACTGGTGACGTTGAGTACCTCACGAGCCATGGTTCTTGCGCTTTTCTTCTGGGGACTGTTCATCGCCGTCGGATTCATCACGCTGTCGCTGCACGTGGCCGCCCGCGCCTATCCGCGCGATCGAAGCGCTATGGTAGCGGGCATCGGATCCGGCGCTTGGGGAGCGGTGCTGGCGTTGGTGCTACTGGTCTACGGCCCCTGGTTCGACCAGAGAATGTACGCGGCGACGTTCGTGACCTTGACCCTGATCCCGATTTTGGGCACGGGGATTTGGTTGTGGCTGACGACGAAGGTGCGAAAACCGCAGATGGTGGAAGTAGCGGGGTAGGGCGGACCAGGGGTCCGCCCGCCTCAGATCCCCAACTCCTTGAAAACTTCCTGCGCGGCGCGGAAGCTATCGACGCCTGCGGGCACACCACAGTAAATCGCCACTTGCAGAAACACTTCTTTAATGTCGTCTTTGGTGAGCCCGTTGTTGAGCGCGCCTTTGACGTGGGCTTTGATCTCGTGCGGCCGGTTAAGCGCCGAGATCATCGCCAGGTTGATCATGCTGCGCGTCCGGCGGTCCAGGCCAGGGCGGCCCCAAATCTCACCCCAGCAATACTGGGTGGTCAGTTCCTGCATCGGGCGATTGAAGTCATCGGCCGTCGACATGGCCTTATCTACGTAGTCGGCGCCGAGCACGGCGCGGCGAATGGCCAGGCCCTTCTCAAATGTTTCGCGATCCACTCATTTCTCCTTTGCCCTAATAGTGTAAACCGCACCGCCCGCGAGTTAAGATGCGGTCATGATCAATCGCCGCCGTTTTCTGGCGAGTCTGTCCACCCCCGCTCTTCTTTCGCGAAGGGCCCCTGCCGCGGGCGCGGTTTCGAAGGCGCGCGAACGGCGGCCATTCAACGATGGCTGGCGGTTTTTTAAAGGTGAAGCCGAGGGGGCGGAGCGGCCCGAGTTCCGCGATTCCACCTGGGCCGAAATGCGTTTGCCGCACGATTGGGCCATCGAAGGGCCATTCGACTCCCATATCAGTCCGCACGCCGGAGCGCTGCCCGCCTTCGGTACCGGATGGTACCGCAAAGCGTTCACTCTACCGGAGAGCTCTCGGGGGCGGTATTTCACGATCGAGTTCGATGGCGCGATGGCCAACTCGCGGGTGTGGTTGAACGGCCAGGACATGGGCGGCCGTCCCTATGGGTACATCGGTTTCACTTTCGATTTGACGCCCCACCTCCAGTTTGGCGATCACCCCAACGTGCTGGCAGTACGCCTGACACCAGAGGAAAAATCGTCGCGGTGGTATCCGGGCGCGGGTATATATCGAAATGTCTGGCTTCATGTTACGGGCCCGCTACATGTGGAGCATTGGGGCACTTACGTCACCACACCACAGGTCACCGGCGATAGAGCCACTGTCGCAGTTCGGACTGATCTTCGCAATCGCTCGGACGGTGAAGGGAGAGTCACTCTACAATGCACGATTCTGGACGCAGCCGGCAAGCAAGTAAGCCGCACCAGCAGCGCGGCCGCGCTGCCGCCCGGCGGCGCTCAGACCATGGCTTCCGAACTTACCGTGGCGAATCCGCAGCGCTGGGACATCGACCGCCCGTACCTCTATATGCTGGTCAGCGAAGTAAAAGACGGCGGCCGCGTAGTAGACCGATATCTCACTCCGTTCGGCATCCGCACGATTGCGTTCGATAAGGACACCGGCTTTTCACTCAATGGACGGCAGGTGAAGTTACAGGGCGTCTGCAACCACCACGATCTGGGCGCGCTCGGGACGGCCGTCAACCGGCGGGCCACTGAGCGCCAGCTACAGATTATGAAGGATGCGGGAGTCAACGCGATCCGAACCAGCCACAATCCGCCATCGCCGGAGCTTTTGGAGTTTTGCGACCGGATGGGCCTGATGGTGATGGACGAGGCCTTCGACATGTGGCGGATTCCCAAGATGATAAACGGGTACACCAAATACTTCGATGAATGGTCGGAACGAGACGTACGCGACATGGTGCACCGCGATCGCAATCACCCCAGCATCATCCTATGGAGCATCGGCAACGAGGTCACCGAGCAGGGCCGGCCGGACGGCTGGAAGGAAGCCAAGCGATTGGTAGAGTTCTTTCACGAGGAGGATCCAACCCGTCCTACAACGTCTGCTTTCAACGACCCCCTCGGAGCGATCAAGAACCAATTGGCGGCACAGGTGGATGTGCCCGGAATCAATTACCACCCGTGGCTCTACGAGCAGATTCAGAAGGACCATCCCAGCTGGATGATTGTCGGATCGGAAACATCGTCGTGCGTCAGCTCCCGCGGAGTATACCATCTGCCTATGCTGGAGAAGTACGAAAAGCATCCCTCCTTGCAGCTATCCAGTTATGACATCATCACAGCGCGCTGGGCATACCCACCGGATGTCGAATTCAGCTACCAGGACCGCCTGCCCAATGTGCTGGGCGAATTTGTCTGGACCGGTTTCGATTACTTAGGCGAGCCAACACCTTATTTCGGATACTATCCGGACTCCGATAACAGCCACGACTGGCCAGCCCGCAGCTCGTATTTTGGCATGGTAGACCTGGCAGGTTTTCCCAAGGATCGCTATTACCTCTATCAGAGCGTATGGTCGAAGAAGCCGATGGTACACGTGTTGCCGCACTGGAATTGGGAAGGCCGCGAAGGCCAGAACATTCCAGTCCTGTGCTACTCCAACGGCGATGAAGTGGAACTACTACTCAATGGCAAGTCACTGGGCCGCAAGAAGCGATTCTCTGAACCAATGGAACTCCCCGTGGGGGTTGTGGTCACTCCCGAACGTAAGTTTACAAGTAAGTACCGTCTGCTGTGGCAAGTGCCATACCAAGCGGGTACACTCACGGCGGTTGCTTACAAAGACGGCAAACCCATCGCACGCGATGAGAGGCGTACGGCTGGCGCACCCGCCAGAGTCAACCTGATTCCTGACCGCGCCACGATCCAGGCTGATGGTGACGACGTATCCTTTGTCACCGTTCGGATTGAAGATAAGGACGGGACTCTTTGTCCAGCAGCGGACCATCTGGTACGCTTCCAAATCACGGGTGTTGGCTTGATCGCGGGCGTCGACAACGGCAACCCGGCCACAGTCGAACCATTTCACGCAGACTATCGAAAGGCGTTCAGTGGTATGGCTCTGTTGATTGTGCGGTCACTCCCTGGGAAACCGGGACGCGTACGTGTAAGAGCTGTCGCGGAGGGCTTAGAGGACGGCTCAACAGAAATCAATTCGCACTCTTGAGTACCGGAAACCGCAAACTCTTCCATAGGTCTGGGGCAGCCAATAGCACCAGGATCGCCACCAACAAAACGGCCGGAGGATACGGAGCTTTCGGTAACAGGAATGGCAGAGAAGCTATGGGAGAAAGCAGAAAGATTCCGGTCGGCAGATCCAACTCACCAGCCGGGGCGCTGACTAAGAACAGGGCAGCCGGTAAGAGAATGAATGTATCACCGAAGAACGCATGGTAACTCACCAGCAAGCCGCCGATCAGTGTTACTGCGAAGGCCCGTGCCATATCTGCACGGCGTATTACGAGCCATGTCACAACCAGCACCAAAACCGTGCCGGCTGCTTGCCATAGGAGACTATTTTGCTGCAACGCGAAGAGACCGTGAAGGTTCGGCAAGCCGTCGCTCTGAGGTGTTGTGGGCGGGAGCCGCAGAATCTCAAGATAGTGGATAGGCCAGGCCCAACCAGCCACGGCAAACGAAACGACAGCAAGCACAGCCCCACCCGCTATGAATCCCGTCCCGAGCCGCCAAAGGCGCTTTCCCACGATCAGAAGCGGCAGAAGAAGAAATAGGTTGTACTTAATTAGGCACAGACTCAATACAGACCCCGCTGCGAAGTGTTTGCCCCGTGTGAAGAGCGAAAGCGCGACCGCCAGCACTACCATCACGAAGACAACATCGCGACCCATGATGAAACATTCTAGAAGCGGCACACTCCAGCAACACGCCAGGATAGTCATCCACCGCGGCGCCGGAAAGTAATAGATAAAGCCGAGGAGCGCGATCAACGAGACGAACTGCCAGACCCAGTAGGCGTGTTGAAAACTCCAAAGGCGCAATGGTGAGATCAAGGTTGCGTAGAACGGTAGTCGGATCCAGGCCAGGAAACGCGGGATCTCGCACAGCGGCAATTCGGTTCGGGCAACCGCGTCGGCGTTATACAGATCGGGTGAGCCGGCCAACTCCGCACCGGCGTAGTATCCGATGAAGTCGTTGTCTCCGTGGATGATATATCCGAGGATAGGCCACTTCAGGAAACAGTTCACTCCTATGCCGAGCAGGCAGAGTAAGGCAACTAACAGCCACTTACCAAGCACGGGTTTGGGAGGCGCCATACCAAACGCAATCTTAGTGTGTGGGTCCCTCGTGTTCAAGGTGACTGAAGGTGTGCGCCCGGGGCCATAACTGCGGATGACGTTAGGCGTTTAACCAAAGTGAATGAACCGTGGAGTACCAAATAGGACTTTGCCGGGTGTGCCTACTCCCACACAATAGGTTTCAAGCTGCGCAAGCGGCAGGCGACTCGCATGAACCTATCTGTTATTGTGCCGGTTATCGATGAAACCGTGTCCCTGCGGAAGACTGTTGAGATCGTGCTGGCGCAGAACCGCGAACACGTTTCCGAAATCCTGATCATCGTCTGCAAGAAAACAACAGAGGGGGCGCTCGCTACGTGCAACGAGCTAGCGAACGAATATCCGGCGTTGATCCGCATCCACTTTCAAAAACGTCCGTTTCTGGGCGGGGCGATGCGCGACGCCTTTGAGTGGGCAACGGGCTCGCACGTCCTGATGATGTCGAGCGACATGGAAACCGATCCCGAGACGGCGAAAGAAATGATCGCGGTGGCGCAAAAGGGATACGACATCGTCACTGCCACGCGTTGGACGGAGCGCGGCGGATTTCACGGATACAATCCCGCCAAATACGCGGCCAATCTGATGTTTCAGAAGATTTTCGGGCTGCTCTACCGTACTTCGCTCTCCGATCTCACGTTCGGCTATCGCCTTTTTAAAACAGAGTGGGTCAAGAAAATTGCATGGGAAGAGCAGCGCCACGCATTCATGCTCGAAACCATTGTGAAACCGCTGCGGCTGGGCGCTCGCGTGGCTGAGATTCCGACTGTATGGCGCGAGCGGCCGGAGGGCGTTTCGCACAATCAGCTCAGCAATCACCTGGCGTATTTTCGGATCGGGCTGCGGACGTTGTTTCGAAAACCGGAAGATCTCCTCGCCAGGACGCCCACCACGGAAGCCGTCGCCTG
>DASZIV010000101.1:0-83639 GCA_035948775.1 Bryobacteraceae bacterium | reverse complement strand
AGCCAAGCCGGCTACAACCCCTATGGCTTATGGGATCTGTCGGCCTACGACACGGCCTATACTCTGACGCAGTGGCTAGGTTATTCGACTGGGACTACCAGCGGGTATGCCAATGTGGATGAGATAAGGAGCGTCCCAGCCAGCGCCGTTTCGAATTGCGGTTCGATGAACACATTTACTGGTAGCGGCACAACAGATTGGCAAAACGGAGTGGTGCCGACCTTGGGCGATCTCGCAAAGATCCCTCAGTATGACATCTACGGCAACTCCACCGACAGCTCGGACAACGGTTATCAACAATCGACCAGCGTCTACAACGGAACTGCCTACACTAACTACCCCAACAACTCACCGACGAATGCGGTACAGCTTGGTATCGCCATCTGGAACACGGTGGACAACGTCGGCAAAACCATTCGGACCCAGAATGCTATGAACCCGATCAAGATTCTCACGATCGGCTACACGGGAAATGGTGGCACCGACGTTGTGTTGCTCAAACGCCTGGCCAACGAGGCCGATTCGACGTCGTTCGTGGCGTCCCCGACCCAGTCCCAAGGGCAGTTCTGGCAGGTGGACAACGCCAATCAGTTGGGACCGGTTTTCGCCGATGTCGCTGCGTCATTGTTGCGGCTGGCCAAGTAACCTATTCGGACGGAGCGGCAGCGGCGTGCGCCGGCCCGCGGAAAACGGCGTTCAGGAACAGCACGTTCAGGCCGTCCAGCATGCCGCGGAAATTGGGGTCCGCGGTAAAAGCTACCACCGTGCCGCGGCCGGAAGGCTGCGCGACCACCAGTGGTTTGTAGGCCATCTGGCGCCGGTTCTCATCCCATAAGTAGCCGCTGGCGAGCAACTGGTCCGCTGCTTCAAAATAAACGGCATTGACTCCTTTGTCAGACTTAATCGGGGCGTAGATCGTACGGCCGGCGACCATGACATTCACGCGCTCACCCGCGCCCGCCGTTAGCCAGTGGTCGCTCTGTACTCGCGCCTTCACGATGGCTCCGGGCGCGTTGTCGGGAAGGTCCGCCGTACTACGCGTGGCCTGATCGTATTGCACGTCGTTTGCGATCTCGCTGCCAGGAACACGCTTCCGCTCTTCCTTCTGGTCTGCTGTCGCGTCGTCTTTCTTCTCTTCGCCGGATGCGAGGGCGGTTTCCTGAGCGATATCGAGCAACTGCACCTCGGGGTCGGTGAGGAAGTCCACAGCCTCCCCCATCGCGATGAGCGTGCCACCAGCTTTCACCCAGCTCTTCAGTCGCTCGATTCCGTCGTCGCCGAACCAGACCGCGTAGTCGGCTCCCGGTGGCAGGATCAAAACGTTGAATCGGGAAAGATCGGCAGTCGCCAGCTGTGCCGTGCGGACGGTGGTGACCGGGTATCCGTACTGGCGCTCGAGAACAAATCGCGTGGCGCCCGCGGCCGCCGCGACGGCCGGCGCGTCCCACGCCAGGGCAATCGCCGGCTTACGCACCGGCAGCACGGAGCGGCTGCCGAGGTTGACGCCCTCCTCCACCCATCCGCTGTTGGTGCCGTAGATGTCCGCGCCGGAGTCGCGGGCCAGCGCAGCCAGACTTGGCGCCAGTCCGGCAGCGTTCCCGTTCACCTTGAAAATCAATGTGCCGGCCGGATAACTTCGGCCATCCTGTGTGAAGGCGCGGTCGCTCGAGTGGATTTGGATGCCTTGCCGCAGTGCAGAGGCCAACAGGCGGCCCGCTGCCTGACTGCCCCAGGGAGCCAGGTACGCCAACGTGGCTTGGTCGCTGTGCATCTCACCGGGGCGAGAGTTAAGACTGGCGGGCTCGAATTTGCCCTCTGAGGTTTGCGAGCTGGCGATCGCTTCCACGTTGAACATCAGGGGCAACGACCATGCGGTAACTTCCGGAATCTGGCTCGGTTCGTTTCGCCTGTGGCGAGCCTCTTCCGCCGCCACAAAGCGCTGGTCCATAGCGGTCTGCGGATCGAGTAACGTGCGGATCAGGCGCTTTGCCGGTTGCGCCAGACTGACCACGTAAGTTCCCGCCGGCTGTTCCCGATCGCCGGATCGGAACGAGGTGGTGGCGTGCTTCACTTCGATTCCGTGCTGCATCAGAATCGCGACTAACTTGTCGGTGGCCGATGCGTCGCGGCCCCGCGGTAGGATGTACTCCTTCACCGGTTCCTGCGAGCCCTCCTGTATGGCGCTGGAGCGATAGCGGTAGAAATTGTTCAGCAGCTTTTCGCGATTGGCCGCGGCGGTTTCGAGCGTTGCCAAAGAAGCTACGAAATGATGACGAATGGTGTCGCGGTAGCTCAGCGCCGTGCCGTCCGTCCGGTCCCTCATCAGGCCGCGGGCGGACGCCTGCTCATACGTCATCGAAATGCCGCCATAGTAGGACGGCCAGCTCGCGCCATAGCCGGCGTAGAAGGCGTCATAGGCTTCGCGAGTGAAGTAGTCGAATCCGTAGCGATCGAACCAGCGGGCGTTGTTGCGGCCAAAGAGCGTGAGACTTTCGCGCTGCGCGGTGGTTAAGTTGGGATTGTATGGGTCGGCTTCGGGGCTGAAGAAGTACGTCGAATCGCCATTCATTTCGTGCAGATCCACGTAGACCAGCGGCAGCCACTCGCGCAGCGCTTTCACCTGGTCGCGAATTTCGGGCTGCGTGAGCGCGATCCAGTCGCGGTTCAAATCGAACAGGTAATGGTTAAAGCGGCCGCTGGGCCATGGCTGATTGTGCTCGGCCGCCAACGGATTCGGGTCCGGCTCTGGCCCGCGTGTCTGCTCGTAATAATTGACG
This sequence comes from Bryobacteraceae bacterium, assembly GCA_035948775.1. GTDB lineage: Bacteria > Acidobacteriota > Terriglobia > Bryobacterales > Bryobacteraceae > PSRJ01. Next base: position 80,862 of record DASZIV010000101.1, on the reverse strand, counting down.
AAGCGGTCGCGGCCGTCGGGGTTCTGGATCGGGTCGAGGAGCACCAGATCGTTGGCCAGGATCGTGTCGGCCATCGCGTCGTGGCGCGCAGCCAGCAGGTGATATGCGGTGAGTAAGGCGGCTTCGGGCGATGAGATTTCGTCTCCGTGGACACCGTAAGACAGCCAGACAGCGGCGGGCAGTGTGCCTGCCAGCTTACGCGCGTCACCCTCGGAAGTCTGCCGGGGATCGGCGAAGCGCGCGAGCGAGGATCGGATGCCTGCCAGTTTCTTCATGTTCGCTTCGGAACTGATGGCGGCGTAGACCAGCTTGCGGCCTTCCCAGCTTTCGCCATATTCGAAGATCTTGATGCGCGGAGAGGCCGCGGCCAGAGCCTCGAGATAGCGGACGATCCCGGCGTGGCTGGTGATGCGCTCTCCTGGTTCGTAGCCCAGCACCTGGTGGAACGTGGGGATATGGGGATCATAGTTCGCGCCGGGCCAGAACTCCTGCGCAGGCGCCGCCGCGGCGCTAAGGAACAGTAAAGCGCCAAGAACCGCGACCGTTATGGAGCGGAGGTTAGCCGCTATCACCATACGCGGCATGCGTTGGCAGGTGCCATTGGTTGTCCCACTTTGCAGGCGAAGGCGTTTCGAAACTCCGGCATGTTCTCCACGACTCCGTTGACGCGGAATCGCGCGGGGGAATGAGGATCAGTCCGGGTGCGCAGACGGAGATCCTCTTCGCGAGTATTCTGACACCAGATTTGGCCGAACGACAGGAAGAAGCGTTGCTCGGGCGTAAAGCCGTCGGTCTTGGGGCGGCTGTTGCCGATGGTGTTGAGCAGCGCCATCAGAGCCAGCCGTGCGCCGCCATTGTCCGCGACGTTCTCGCCCAAAGTCAGTTTGCCGTTGAGGTGAACACCGGGCACCGGCGAGAAGCTGGCATACTCGTCGGCAACGCAGGCGGCACGTTCCTGGAACGCCTTGGCGTCGGCCGGGGTCCACCAATCGCGCAGATTTCCCTTTGCATCGAACTGACGGCCCTGGTCGTCGAAGCCGTGGGTCAGCTCGTGGCCGATCACCATGCCAATTGCGCCATAGTTGACGGGGTCGTCCGCAGTCTTGTCGAAAAACGGTGGTTGCAGAATACCGGCCGGAAAATTGATGTTGTTCATCAACGGATCGTAATAGGCGTTCACGGTGGGTGGCGTCATGCTCCATTCGAGGCGGTCGACTGGCTTGCCGATCTTATTCAGCTCCCGCTGAAACTCGAACTGGTCCGCGCGCATTCCGTTGCCCACGGCGTCATCCCGACGGATCTGCACGCTGCTATAGTCGCGCCACTTGTCGGGATAGCCAATCTTGTTGGTGACGGCCTTCAGTTTCAGCAGGGCCTGCTGCTTGGTGGCGGGGGTCATCCAGGTAACGCCCTGGATGTCTTGCCCCAGGGACTTTTCGATGGCATCCACCATTTTGAGCGTGCGTTCTTTGCCTTCCGCGCCGAAGGTGCGTTCCACGAACTTGCGTCCCAGGGCCTCGCCCAATTGGTTATCAGTGAAATCGACGCAGCGCTTCCAGCGCGGCCGCAGTTCCTTGGCGCCGGTCAACGTCTTGCCGTAGAAATCGAAGTTGGCATCCACGAAAGGCGTCGGCAGCAGGCCCGCTTCCGAATGCAGCAGGTGCCAGCGCAGATAGGTTTTCCATTCATCCAGGCTGAAGGTCCCGATAGCGGAATTCAGGGTCTTGAAGAAATCCGGCCAGTCGACGTTGATGTCCTGAAATTCCGGGGCGCTGCTATCGGTGAAGTATTGGTTCCAGCGGAACGAGGGACTGAGCTTGGCCAGATCCTGCCTGCTCATCCTGTGATAGATCTTTTCGGGATCGCGCTGCGACGTGCGGTCCAGGGAGCCTTTGGCCATCTCGGTTTCGATCTTCAGCACCGTCTGGGCGTCGGCCTTAGCCTGAGTGGGCGGCTCACCAGCGAGTTGAAACATGCGCTCCAGGTGGGCAAGATACTTCTGGCGGATATCCAACGTATCCTTATCGTCTTTGAGGTAGTAGTCGCGATCGGGAAGGCCCAGCCCGCCCTGGCCGGCTTGCGCGATCACTTCGCTGGAATTCTTGAAGTCCTGTCCCGACCCAAACTCGAACAGCGCCGCCATACCGTTGCGGTGCAAGTGGGCGATCTCAGCGGCCAGGCGGTCTTTATCCGGCAGCGCGCGAATCCGATCGAGTTCCGGCTGAATGGGTGCCAGACCTTTGGCGTCGATTGATTTTGTATCCATGCAGGCGGCAAAGTAGTCGCCGATCTTCTGTGTAAGGGCATCGCGCTTCGGATCGGGCGCCGCTGCCGCTTCCAGGATTTCGTGGAGGATCTCGCGGTTCCGCTCCTGCAGCGCGTCAAAACGATCCCACCGGGACTGGTCGGGCGGAATCGGATTGTTCTTCATCCACGAACCGCAGGCATATTGGTAGAAATCGACGCAAGGGTTGGCGGTCCGATCGAGGGCGTTGAGATCGAAGTGCAGGTTGGGCGACTGGGAAGCATTTTGGCCGAAAAGCGTTCCCAGACACAGAAATACTGGCAGAATAAGATGTCGCAAGCGAGTCGACTCCTATCTTGATTTTACGTGCGAAAGAGGCTTTTGGTGCGAATTTTGCTACGCTTGGAATATTTCACGGTGATGTTATGGCCAGTATCTTAATTCGTAAGCCTCTGAAACTCATTCTGGACGAGTGCGGCCAGGATAACGAGCATAGCCTGCGGCGAACCCTGGGACCGTTTCAGCTAACGGCGCTGGGAGTGGGGGCGATCATTGGCGCCGGTATTTTTGTGCTCTCCGGTTTAGGCGCCCATTACGCCGGGCCGGGGCTCATGTTGTCCTTTGTGCTGTCTGGCTTCGGCTGCGCCTTTGCGGGCCTCTGCTACGCGGAGTTCGCGGCCCTGATACCGCTGGCCGGCAGTGCGTACACGTACGCCTACGCCACGCTGGGCGAGTTGTTTGCCTGGATTATCGGGTGGGATTTGACCCTTGAATACGCGATGGGGGCGAGCACTGTTTCTTCCGGCTGGTCGAATCACTTTGTGGAGCTGATGGATGTGCTTCACATCAAGTTTCCGTTGTGGTTGGCGTACGATCACTGGACCGGCCTGCGGAACGCCCAAGACACCATCGCCCGTCAAATGGCCCATGCCTCCGATGCTTCATTAGTTGCCGGCACGCAGGCTTTCGTTGACCGCGTTGCGGCGATCACGGCAGCGCAATCCGCCGAGTTAGTACAGCGCGCTCACGAGTTGCTGGCTGCGCCCCATCTGTTCGGATACGAAATCGGCTTCAATTTGCCGGCGTTTTTGATTGCCCTAGTCATCACGACAGTTTTGGTGATCGGCATAAAGGAAAGTGCCAGTTTCAACGCCGTTATTGTGGTGATCAAAGTGTCTGTGGTGCTTTTTGTAATCGTGCTGGGCTTCCGATACATTAACGCCGCGAACTGGGGGATGAGTTGGTCTTCGTTTGCACCGTATGGGTTCTCGGGCATAGGCGCGGGTGCAGCGTACATCTTTTTCGCGTACATCGGCTTCGATGCCGTCTCGACTACCGCGCAGGAAGCACGCAATCCTCAACGCGATCTACCCATCGGGATCATCACCTCGCTACTGGTATGTACGACTCTGTACATATTGGTGGCGGGGGTGCTCACAGGGATGGTTCCGTGGCAAGAGGTGAATATCGAAGCGCCCATCGCGCGCGCGTTCCTGGACCGCGGTCTGACAACAGCCTCCCATGTCATCACCCTGGGCGCGCTGGCGGGGCTCACCAGTGTCATGCTGGTAATGCTGCTGGGCCAGACGCGCGTGCTATACGCCATGGCCTGCGACGGCCTGCTGCCCGGAAAGTTCTTTGCGGCCGTCCATCCTAAGTGGCGTACGCCGTGGAAGAACACAATGCTGGTGGGGCTGCTGGCGGCCATCGTGGGCGCCCTCACGCCCATCGACGACATCGGCAAGATGGTGAACATCGGGACGCTGCTGGCGTTCGTGATCGTTTGCATCGCCGTGATGATCTTGCGCCGTACCAATCCCGACCAGCCACGGCCGTTCCGCACGCCGTGGGTCCCGGTCCTGCCAATCCTTGGTGTGATTACGAACGGTTACATGATGTATAAGTTGGGCTGGCTTAACTGGGCGCGGCTCTTCATCTGGCTGATCATCGGTCTGGTGGTGTACTTCACGTATGGCCGAAAGCACAGCCGCGTGGCGGCCATGGTTGAGAGACCTGTTCCACGCTAAAGAGATGAGGTTATACTACATCTGCTATGCATCGTGGTGTCTGCTCTCTTCTTGCGATCGCGTCGCTTCTACTGCTGTCGTCGTGCGCTAAGCCGACGGGTGGCCAGCATGCTACCGTGCAGATGCGCGACGGAACCAGCGTAAGTGGAACCGTGATTTCCAACTCCTCCGACGAGGTTAAGATCGCGGGAGACGACAAAGTCACGCACACCATCCCGATGAGCCAGGTGCGCGCCATCGAATACAGCGACGCGGCCGAACCGGTGGCAGCGCCTCCGGCCCCGGGCGCTCCTGCCAGCGCATCCGCGCCCGAGAACGAGCCGGAACATCACGAGCATCGGCACCCCACCGAAGCCGCGATTACCAGCAAGACCTATATGCTGCGGGCAGGTACGTCTATCTCGGTGCGCAACGAAGATACCATCGATTCAGGAAAGGCCGTGGAAGGCCAGACTTTTCCGGCGGAAGTGACGAAAGACGTGCTGGATGCCGCCGGCAACGTGGTGATCCCCCGCGGTTCCAACGCACTCATCGTGATTCGTTCCGCAACGAAGGGCGGAAAAATCCGGGGATCATCCGACCTCGTGCTCGACCTGGCTTCGGTTTCCATCGACGGCCGACAGTATCAACTGAACACGGCCGATCTGGAAGAGAAGGGCCATTCGGGAGTCGGCGCGAACCGTCGCACTGGTGAGTTTGCGGGCGGCGGGGCAGCGGTCGGCGCTATCATCGGGGCAATCGCCGGGGGCGGCAAGGGCGCCGCTGTCGGCGCGGGGTCTGGTGCGGGCGCGGGTGCGTTGACGCAGATCCTGACCAAGGGCACGATCAAGGTGCCAGTGGAAACGGTTCTGACTTTCCAACTGGATAACCCACTGCGCGTTCGCGCCGCGGAGTGAACCTCAGCGCCGGGCGCTACCGCATATTTCCTTCCGGACGAAAGCGCTGTTTTCTATTTTCGCTCGTTTGCTGGGCCGGGCGAATATCCTTCCCAGCGGGCGACTACCGCGCTGGCGAGACAGTTCCCCAGAACATTGACGGAAGTGCGGGCCATATCCAGCAGGGCATCCACGCCCAACAGAATGGCAATGCCTTCCGCTGGTAACCGAAACGTGGTTAGGGTTCCAGCGAGAATGACGAGCGCGGCGCGGGGCACGCCGGCGACGCCCTTGCTGGTTAGCATGAGCGTGAGCATCATGAGCAACTGCTCGCCAAAGGACAGGCGCACACCGGCGGCCTGGGCGACGAATACCGAAGCGAGAGACAAGTACAACGTTGTGCCATCGAGATTGAAGCTGTAACCGGCGGGCAGGACGAATCCGACGATGTGCTGGGGCACGCCGAACTGCTCCATGTTCTCCAGGGCCAGGGGCAGCGCGGCTTCGCTCGTAGCGGTGGAGAAGGCGATGACGAACGGCTCGCGAACCGCCCGGTAGAACGGCGCGGCAGGGATTCGAAACAACGCCATCACACTGCCTAGAACCACCACCACGAACACAATTTGAGCGGCGTACATGGTGAGAATGAGTTTGCCCAGCCCAAACAGCACGGCGGTCCCTTTGCTGCCGATGGTTACGGCGATGGCGGCGCCTACGCCAAATGGGGCAAGGTACATGACATAGCGGGTGTAGCGGAACATCACTTCGGCCAGTGCGGAGCAAAACGAAACCACAGGAGCGGCCTTGGCGCCGACGGCGGCGCAGGAGGCCCCGAATAGAAGGGCAAACACCACCACCTGCAGCAGATCGTTGCGGGCCATGGCGTCGATCAGACTGGTCGGGAAGGTATGTTCGATCAGCGTGGAGAAACTGGTTTGGTTCTGGGGAACCATGGTTTCCGCAGGCACGCGCGCGATGGGAACGCCGTCGCCGGGACGCACCAGGTTGACCGCGGCCAGGCCGAGAAACAGCGCCAGCGTGGTGACTACTTCGAAATAGACCAGCGCCTTGACGCCCACGCGTCCCATGCGACGCAGGTCGCCGGCGCCAGCCATTCCGGAGACCAGCGTGCCGATAATCAGCAAAGCGATGATGGAGCGGATCAGCCGCAGGAAGATATTGGAAACGGGGCTAAGCTGCGCGGCGAAGCCAGGCGCGAAAATGCCCAACGCGACGCCCACGGCCATGCCTGCAAAAATCCAGGTGGTGAGCGATAGCCGCTTCACCGCTCGCCCCATTTGAGCTTCTGCCGCAGGACGTCGAAGAACATCGCCCGGGGAGGGCGCGTCAGGTGCAGCGCGAACTGCGAGCTGCGGCACACGATGGTATCGCCCTCCTCGATCGGAAGTCCGGTCTGCCCATCGATCGTTAGAAATACACTGGCATCCGGGCCAAGTGAAATCACACGAACGACGCTGGTCTCCGGCACCAGCACCGGGCGGTTCGTCAGCATGTGCGGACAGATGGGCGTCATGCAGATAGTGGGCACGGAAGGAAAGATGATCGGCCCTCCGGCGGCCAGGGAATACGCGGTGGAACCGGTGGGAGTACAGATGATCAAACCGTCGGCCTTATAGTCAGCGACGAACTGGTCGTCCACGAAGGCCTTGAGGTCGATCATACGCGCGATGGAAGCCTTGGTGAGCACGGCGTCGTTGAGGGCATCGTAGGATGCCACCACGTTCCCATCGCGCACCACTTCTGTGTTGAGCAGTTTGCGCTTGGCCACACGATGCTCGCCGCGGAACGCCCGCTCCAACTCAGGAAAGAACTCATCGATGGTAATGGCCGTGAGAAAACCAAGCCCGCCCAGGTTGACTGGGAAGAGGGGGATTTCGCGCCTGCCGATGGCGCGAGCGGCGGACAACAACGTGCCATCGCCACCCAGAACGATGACCAGGTCGGAGCCCTCAGGCACCAGTTCGCGCGGCATGCCTTGCTCGCCACGCGTGTAGACCACGGTCTCTTCATCCAAGCGGACCACGATGCCCCGCTGCCGCAGCCATTGGATCAATTGGGGCACTATCTCGGCACCCTTCGGCGCGCCCGGCTTGGAGATGATGCCAACGGTCTTAATGTCGGGCATACAACAGGAATTCCTTGTTCCCTTCGGCGCCGAGGATGGGGCTATCCATAATGTTGGTGGTGAATCCGAATTCTTCCACGGCTCGGGTAACGCGCTCACAGGCGGCGGTGTGGAGTTCCGGGTCGCGAACGATGCCGCCCTTGCCCACCTGCCCCTTGCCAACTTCGAATTGCGGTTTGACCAGTATAACCATTCGACCGTCTGAGTGTAACAGCCGTACTACCGCCGGCAGGATGAGCGTGACGGAAATGAAACTGACGTCGCAGGTGAGGAACGATGAGAGTTCGCCGATGTCATCGAGCCGCAGCTCGCGCGCGTTGATGCCTTCATGAACCACCACGCGCGGGTCGGTTCGCAGCGACCAGGCGAGCTGTCCCATTCCCACATCGACGGCATGGACGCGGCTGGCGCCGGCCTGGAGCAGGGCATCGGTGAAGCCGCCTGTGGACGAGCCGATGTCCAGACAGACCAGTCCGGAGACATCCAGCGAGAAATTCCGGAGAGCGGCCGCCAGTTTGAGGCCTCCACGGCTAACGAATGGGGGACGCGCCAGCAGTTCGATGGCGGCATCGGGCGGCACCGCCTGCCCGGCCTTCTGAGCCTTTTGGCCGTTGAGCAGAACATCGCCCGCCATGATGAGCGCTTGGGCCTTCTGCCGCGAATCCACCAGGCCGCGTTCCACCAGCAAACGGTCCAGGCGGACTCTCATGATTTGCGGCGGACGATCAGGTCGGCGAGCTCGTGCAAACCGGCGGCGGACTTCCCGAAGAGATCGAGCACCTGGTGGGCCCGCGCGCATTCCTCTTCCGCCATGCGCCGCGAGGCTTCCAGGCCGTAGACCGCGGGGAAGGTGATTTTGTGTTGCGCGGCGTCCTTCCCGGCGGTCTTGCCCAAGGCTTCGGAAGACTCCTCGACGTCGAGAATGTCGTCGACGATCTGGAAAGCCAGCCCGATGTGCTCCCCGTAGCAGGAGAGCGCTTCGTACTGCGCCGTGGTTGCGCCGGCAAAGATGGCGCCCATGCGGGTGCTGGCGCGGAGCAGAGCGCCGGTCTTGGCGCGGTGAATGCTTTCGAGCAGAGCGGCGTCGGGAGGCTTGCCTTCGCCCTCCAGGTCGGCTACCTGGCCGCCGATCATGCCGCCTACGGTGCCGGCTGCCGTAGCCAGTTCCGCGATGAGCCTGGTCTTGCGGTCGGGCGGGGAATCGAGCTGTGCCAGAACCTGGAACGCGAGGGTGAGCAGGGCATCGCCCGCCAGAATCGCCATGGCTTCGCCGAACACTTTGTGATTGGTGAGCTTGCCGCGGCGATAATCGTCGTTATCCAGGGCGGGGAGGTCGTCGTGGATTAACGAATAGGTGTGGATCAGCTCGAGCGAGCAGGCCGCCGCTACGATGCCGCCGGGCGGCCGGGCAACGGAACGCGCGGCTTCGATGCACAGAATGGGCCGGATTCGTTTACCGCCGGCGAAGAGGCTGTAGCGCAGCGCGCGGTGAATGGTCTCGGGGGGAGTGGTCTCCGGGGGCGCCAGCCGGTCGAGCTCGGCGTCCACCAGTTGCTGGTATTCGCGCAGGTTCATGGCTTGTCGTCCTTCTCGAGGCGCAAGGGTTCGGGCTGGATCTTGCCTTCTTTGCGGATGAGCATTTCCACGCGCGTTTCGGCCTCTTCGAGCTGCTTGCGGCAAAGGTCGCTCAAGCTCATGCCGCGCTCGAAGAGTTCCAGCGAGCGCTCCAACGGCAAGTCGCCGGCCTCGAGCTGTTTGACTACCTGCTCCAACTCATCCAGGCAAGCCTCGAAAGACTCCACGGGTTGGGAGGGAGCTTGGTTTTCGGCCATGGAACGTATTCTAACGCGAGAAGCACCGCTCCTTTCGGTCGCGGCTCGGCAAAACGGCGCGCGCCGCAAGTAAGGCTAATTCGAGGGTTTCAGCTTGATTTCCGCGGTTTCGCCCTTCATTTCGAATTTGGTGCCAAAGGGCTTCGAAAGGTCGGCCAGACGCTGCAGGATATAGCCGGCTCGCGCGCCGGTGGCGGGCGATGGCAAACCGCGCGTCTGGAGGAACTGGTTATTGGCGTAATCGTTGTGCATTTCGGCCTGGCCTTCGCCCACGTAGTTCAAAACGATGGGCCGAAACGAAATCGAGTGCAGGTTTCTCCCTTGAAATTGGACCGACGCGACGGCGCTCTCCCAATTCATCGGTTCGTGGATGTATGTCAACGTCGGCGGCACGTTGTAAATGAAGTTGCCCAAATCGTAAAAGATGGGCTTTCCGTGATAAATCTCAACCCCGTGCAACAGCGGCGCGCCATGCATGACAATGATGTCCGCCCCTGCATCCACCTCGGCATGCGTCCACTTCTTGAGCCATTCATTCGGTGCGAGGCGTTCCTCCATGCCTTCGGTGAAAATTGTGGTGAACGAATGATTCCCAAAGACGTGGTTATGTTGGTACACGATCACCAGGTCCGCCTGCTTACGGGCGTCGCGAATGCTCTGCAGGATGCGCTGTGAATCCTCCGGATTGGGCGTGTTTCCGGGCGCGCCGGGCAGATCGATAGTCGCCTCGTTTTCTTTGTCACCCGCTTCAACGCGAAGCTCATTGACGCCCGGACGGTCGGGCGTGGCACTCCCCCCGGGGGTAATCAGCCCGGACGCGCTGGCGATGAGGGCGATGGCGCCCTTCGGCGTACGCAGTAAGCCTGGGGCTGTAGCTGCGAGCAAGTTGTTTCCAGTGCCGGCATGAACGATGTTGCGGCTATCCGCTTCGCGGATGGTGTTGTGAATGCCCGCGACTTTCAGATCGAATGCATGGTTTCCGGACAAGGACAATAAGTTAAAACCGAACTTCTTCAGCGCATCGAGTGCTTCCGGCGGAGAGAGAAAGCCCCTGCCCTCATGGACCGTCTCGCCCTTTTCCGCCACGGCGGCTTCGAAATTGGTGAACACTACGTCGCCCTTCAGCAGGCCCTGGATCACCGACACTGCCGCCGGTGCGGTCTCGCGAATATCGGATCGGATCATAGACTGACCCGCCAGAGTGATGGTTATCGCGGTCGAGCTGGGGGTCTGGGCCGAGGCAATCTGGTACGCGATTGCGAACAGAGCTGCGAGGCACGCTGCCACCGCCAAGAGTCGGCTAGTCATGTCCAGGCATTTTACAGCATGTTCACGAAGTCTTCCAGGCTGACACCCGCCTGTCGGAGGATGCTGTTCCGTAATCACAGCGCCGTGAAAGGCCCATCATATTCCAACTTTCCTGCCACCGATCTGGTTGTGGCCGGGTGGACCTTGAAATAGTAAGTTTTGTTCTGGCTGCTGCACTTGAGATAGCACTTTCCTTCTTCGTCGGTGGATGCTCTGGATTCCCAGGCTTTGTAGTCGACATTTTCTTCCCCTTGGATGCCGAAGTCGTCGATCTTCAGGTAGACCATGTCTGCCAGCTTCGCGTATTGGCAGCCGTAGGAGGGGTCGAAGAACTTGCCCCCATAGGACACCACCTTGTGATTGGCCCAAACGTAGTACCCGGGCGTCAGCGTGTCTACTTTGAGGGCATGGACGTTTGGTGGCAGGTCTAGCACGCCATCGGAAGGATGATGCGCGACGAAGCCAACTTTGTTGGCTTTGACCAGATCCCCGACGAACGTCGGCCTGTCCACGTCGGCGATGGGAATGCCGAGGCCGAAGGGGGGCTTGGCGATCATGAGCATCATGAGGCCAACGGCAAAGGCCTGGCATTCCAGCGGCGGTTGCACGGCGTCCAGGATTTTCGGCGTTCCACAAGCTCCGCCGCCGGACCACTTCCAGTTATGGCTGCGCGAGTACTCGACGTAGACCCGGAAAAGACCTTCCACCTTCATATCCGTCGTGTCGCCCGGGCGCAGCAGAGCCTGGAGCGACTTCATGATGGCAACGCCGGGTAGGTTAGAGCCGGCGAAAGCGGTACCGGCGTTTTTGATCTTGTAATCGGTGGTGCGATAGTCCCAGAGACTGTTGTAGTTGGTGAAGGTCAGTTCGGTTGCCACAGATCATCATTCTAAACCAGGTTCGAAAGTGGTTCGCTTGGTAACAGTTCGATCACAGGTGTATTTTTCCGCGCACTGATGGAATTGCGGCAATGGCAAGCAAGGCTCACATGCTATTTTGGACTCGATGCCCGACAATCCATTTCAGGATCCGCTGCGGTTTGAACGGCGCGTGCCGGAGTGCGCCATGGTCATTTTCGGGGCCTCTGGCGATCTCACCAAGCGCAAGCTCGTGCCCGCATTGTTCCGGCTGGCTTACGACCGCAGGCTCTCGGCGGGTTTCGCAGTCGTCGGGATTTCTCGCACGCCGATGAGCGATGACCAGTTCCGCGAAAAAATGAAGGAGGCGGTCCAATCATTCTCCGAGGATACGGAGTTCGATGCGAATGTCTGGGCAGCCTTCGCGCAGGGCCTATTTTACGTGCCTGGGGATATTGCCGATCCAGGCCTCTACCAGCGCCTTGCGGCCAAGCTGGCGGAGATCGAACAGTCGCGGCATACCGGCGGAAATGTGTTGTTCTACCTGTCGACACAGCCCAGCCAATACGGGCAGGCGGCGCTGGGACTCGGCTCCGCGGGTCTGGGAAAGGGCAACGGCTGGCGTCGACTGGTGGTGGAAAAGCCCTTCGGTCACGATCTGGCCAGCGCGCAGGCGCTGTCCAATGAATTGCACCAGGTGTTCGAGGAGAGCGATGTGTACCGCATCGACCATTACCTGGGCAAGGAAACCGTGCAGAATATTCTGGCCTTTCGATTTGGCAACGGGATTTTCGAACCGCTGTGGAACCGGCGCTACGTCAACCACGTGCAGATCACGGCGGCCGAGTCGATCGGCGTTGAGGGTCGCGGCGCATATTACCAGGAAGCGGGCGCGCTCGCCGACATGATCCAGAACCACTTGCTGCAAGTCATGGCGACTATCGCCATGGAGCCGAGCGCGAGCTTCCAGGCAACTTCGGTGCGCGACGAACGGTCCAAGCTGCTGAGATCGATTCGCCATATGAAACCGGATGAGATCCGATGCAACGCTGTACCGGGACAGTACGGTCCTGCGCGAATCGGGGGAGAGGATGTACCGGGGTTCCGGCAGGAGAAAGGCGTCAATCTCGACTCGCAGACCGACACCTACGCCGCCGTCACGTTTTTCGTGGAGAACTGGCGATGGGCGGGAGTGCCGTTCTATTTAAGGTCGGGCAAGCGCCTGCCCAAACGCGTCACGGAGATTGCCATTCAATTCAACCCCGCACCTCTTTCGATTTTCGACGGCGAAGGCACCGCGCCGAACCTTCTCATCGTGCGCATCCAGCCGGAGGAGGGGATTTCGCTGAAGTTTCTCTCGAAAAGGCCTGGGACCGGAATGCAGCTGCGCCCCGTGTCGATGGATTTCAACTATGGGTCGAGCTTCGGAGAGCGGTCACCGTCGGCCTACGAGACGCTGATTTTGGATGCCATCATCGGAGACGCCACGCTCTACACACGGCAGGACATGGTGGAAGCGAGCTGGATGGTGGTGGAGCCGATTCAAAAAGTCTGGCGCGAAACCAAGTACGATTTCCCGAACTACGCGGCGGGAACGTGGGGGCCAAAAGAGGCCGACGAGATGCTCGCGCGGCGCGGGCACGTCTGGAGGAAACCATAGTGAGTGCAACACTGGCGCCGGAACGAATTCTGAAAGAGATGGCCGAGATTTGGGGGCAGTTCGCCAAGCAGCCTGACGGGGACGCGGGCGCGGGGGTGCTGCGCTCCTGCTCCATGAACCTGGTGGTGATTGCGCAGGAGGGCGAAGATGCGATGTCGTTGGGCGAAACCATCGCGGCGCTCATGCCGGAACACCCCGCGCGGACGATCGTCATCTGGCCCAGGAGGAATGAGCAGCTGTCGGCAAGGGTCACCGCACAATGCTGGATGCCGTTTGGGCAGCGGCGTCAAATCTGCTGCGAACAGATTGAGATCACCGCGCCCGAGGGATCGATGCCGGATGTGGCATCGGTGATCTCTCCCATTTCCGCGCCGGATTTGCCCCTGGTTGTGTGGTGCCGCAGCCGGCCCTCCGTCGAGAGCGCGGGATGTTCTGATTTGTTCCGCATGGCGGAAAAGTTAATTGTGGATACAGCCGACTGGCCGGATCCCCAGGCTTCTATTCAACGGTTAGCCGCCTTGGCCGGGGGTGGGCTCGTATTGGGGGACCTCTCGTGGACGCGGTTGACACGGTGGCGCGAGATGTTCTCTCAGCTTTTCGAGAACCGCAATTATGCTGCCCGGTTGCCCGAAATTTCGAGAGTGCGCGTTACATACGGCGGCCGAAACCGCACGGTAGCGGCGCGGTATATGGGCGCCTGGTTAGGAAACGCGCTGGAAACCGCGGACGTGCGGGTGGAAGTCAGCTTGGAGCAGGACGCCAAAGCTCCGGCGGGACACTTTTCCGCAGTGGAGCTCGGTGGAGGCGGATTTCGGGTGGAATTGGCTCGCCAGGGAGAGTTGCTGGTGACTACGGTGGACGGCCTTTCGCAATGCAACAGCCTGCCGGCAGCAACCGACTACCTTCTCATGCGCGAGGAATTGGGAATCATGCGGCGCGACGAGATCTTTGAACGCGCATTGGCGTCGGCTGCCCGACTATGAGCGCGCGGCGGCAAGTTTTTCCGGATACCCAAGGCGCTGCCGACGCGTGCGCCCGCTACGTCGCCGCCAAATTGGAGCAGAAGCTCGCGGCGCGGGCTTGGGGAACCCTGGCGGTTTCCGGGGGTCATACTCCTAAGCTGATGTTTCAAAGCCTGGCGCGCCTGGCCGTGGACTGGCGGCGAGTGCATCTGTTTTGGGTGGATGAGCGGTGCGTTCTGCCCGATGATGCGGCCAGCAATTATAGACTGGCGAAGGAAAATCTGATCGCCCCCGCGCACATACCGGAGGCGAACATCCATCGCGTCAAGGGTGAGCTCGACCCCCACGAGGCCGCCCGGATTTACACGGATGATATTCGAAAGTTCTTTCAACTGAAAGCTGACGAAATGCCACGGTTTGACCTGGTGCAATGCGGCATGGGTCCGGATGGCCATACCGCCAGCTTATTTCCCGGGGAGCCGCTCTTGGATGATCGGAAGGGAATAGCTACGGCAGTTTATGCGCCGCAGTTTACTCAGTGGCGGGTGACGTTGCTGCCGGGTCCACTGCTCGCCGCGCGGCAGTTGCTGTATCTGGTGACCGGCGAGGACAAGGCGCAAACGCTGCGCGCAGTATTCACGGAAGCGCCCAACCCGAAGAAATTGCCGTCGCAAATCGCTCTCGAGCATCCCGAGGGTGCCACCTGGTTTCTGGACGAAGCGGCGGCTAAGCTGCTGGATTCGTGATGAGGCGCTGGCGGATTCCCTGCCGGCTTTGCACTGCCCGGTAGAAACGTGCCCGGCATAGCCGGGCACGCGAGGAAACACTACTTTGCCGCTGCGTGGGCCGCAGCCGCATGCTCTTTCAAGGCTTCCGCCCTGTCGGTCTTCTCCCAAGTGAACGTCGGCTCGTTGCGGCCGAAGTGGCCGAAGGCGGCGGTCTTACGATAAATCGGCCGGCGGAGATTGAGGGTGTCGATGATGCCTTTCGGCGTCAGTTGGAAATTCTCGCGGACCAGCTCGGTAAAGCGTTGATCGGGGATTGTTCCCGTTCCGAACGTGTTCACCGTGACCGAGACCGGCTCGGCGACGCCGATGGCATAAGCCAGCTGAACTTCGCAGCGGCTGGCTAGTTTGGCGGCCACGATATTCTTTGCGATGTAGCGCGCCATGTAGCACGCCGAGCGGTCGACCTTCGTGGGGTCCTTGCCCGAGAAGGCACCGCCGCCGTGACGACCCATACCGCCGTACGTGTCGACGATAATTTTACGGCCGGTTAGACCGGTGTCGCCGTGCGGACCTCCGACCACAAAACGGCCGGTCGGGTTGATGTGGAACTTGGTCTGCGAGTCCACCATGCCGGCGGGGACGATCGCGTCGATGATGTGCTTCTTGACCTGTTTGCGCAACTCTTCGGTGCTGACTTCCGGTGCATGCTGCGTGGAGATCACTACTGCTTCAATGCGCTTGGGCTTGTTGTTCACGTATTCCACCGAAACCTGGCTCTTGCCATCGGGCCGGAGGAATTCGAGAATGCCTTCGCGCCGCGCTACCGAAAGGCGCTGGCACAGTTTGTGCGCCATCTCGATGGGGAGCGGCATGAGTTCGTCGGTCTCATCGCAGGCGTAGCCAAACATGAGGCCCTGGTCGCCGGCGCCGCCGGTGTCCACACCCATCGCGATGTCGGGCGACTGCGTCTGGATCAAATTGAGCACGCCGCAAGTATGACAATCGAAGCCGTAGCTGGCATCGTTGTAGCCGACGTATTCGATCGTGCCGCGCACCAGCTTGGGTATATCGAGATGCGTCTTAGTGGTGATTTCACCGGCCACGATGCACACGCCGGTAGTAACCAGGGTTTCGCACGCGACGCGCCCTGTGGGGTCTTCCGCGAGCACCGCATCGAGTACGGCGTCTGAGACCTGGTCTGCGATCTTGTCGGGATGGCCTTCCGTTACCGATTCCGAAGTGAATAGAAATTTCTGAGCTTCTGCCAAAGTTATCCTCCTGCGAGTGTAAAAATCGTTCCTAATACCGGTAGTGATCCGGCTTGTAGGGCCCTTCCACCGGGACGCCCAGGTAATCCGCTTGCCGCTTGCTGAGAGTAGTGAGCTTCACCCCGATCTTCTCCAGGTGCAAGCGTGCAACCTCCTCGTCGAGCCGCTTGGGCAGCGTATAAACGCCCGGCTTGTAGGTGTCTTTGTTCTTCCACAGATCGAGCTGAGCCAGCGTCTGGTTGGAGAAGCTATTGCTCATCACGAAGCTGGGATGGCCGGTGGCGCAGCCCAGGTTCACCAGGCGGCCTTCCGCCAGAATGAAAATGCTGTTGCCGTTGGGGAAGGTGTACATATCCACCTGCGGCTTGATGTTGGTCTTCTTCGCCTCGGATGCATTCAGGGGATCCATCTGAATCTCGTTATCGAAGTGGCCGATGTTGCACACGATGGCCTGGTCTTTCATCTTCCGCATGTGATCGAGCGTGATGATATCCAGGTTGCCGGTGCAGGTGACATAGATGTCGCCGCGGCCCAGGGTGTCCTCAATGGTGGTGACTTCGAAACCTTCCATGGCGGCCTGGAGGGCGTTGATGGGATCGATTTCCGTAACCACGACGCGGGCGCCCATACCCCGCAGCGAGTGCGCGGAGCCCTTGCCCACATCGCCATAACCGCAAATGACGGCGACCTTACCGGCCACCATCACATCAGTGGCGCGCTTGATGCCGTCGGCCAGTGATTCCCGGCAGCCGTAAAGATTGTCGAATTTGGACTTGGTGACGGAGTCGTTAACGTTAATGGCGGGAACCAACAGGGTGGCAGCCTCGTGCATTTTGTAGAGGCGATGCACGCCCGTGGTGGTTTCTTCGGAAACGCCGCGCCATTCCTTGGCCAGCTCATGCCACCGCTTCGGATTCTCCTTCTTCACCTGCTTGAGCAGATCCTTGATTACCGTCTCTTCGTGGCTGTCAGACTTGGAGTTGACCCAGTCGCTGCCGTTTTCCAACTCGTAGCCTTTGTGGATCAGGAGCGTGGCGTCGCCGCCATCGTCCACGATCAACTGGGGGCCTTTGCCACCCGGATGGCTCAGCGCCTGGTAGGTGCACCACCAATATTCTTCGAGCGTCTCGCCCTTCCAGGCGAAGACCGGAATACCCGCCGCCGCAATCGCCGCTGCTGCGTGATCCTGAGTGGAAAAAATGTTACAACTGGCCCATCGCACCGAAGCGCCAAGATCGGCCAGGGTCTCAATCAGGACGGCGGTCTGAATGGTCATGTGCAGCGAACCGGTGATGCGCACGCCGGCGAGCGGTTTTTCCTTCGCGTATTTGCGGCGGATCGACATCAGCCCGGGCATCTCCTGCTCGGCAATGGTGATTTCCTTGCGGCCCCATTCGGCCAGCGCCATATCGGCTACTTTGAAGTCCGTGATCGTGGTGGCAGAACCCATTTCTCTCCTCGCATCTATAAATCTTGATAGATTGATACTAGATCATTTCGTACTATGGCGTCAATCCTGAAATCCCTGCGCCTGGCCGCCGATCCGAACCGCCTGCGGCTACTGCTCCTTCTGGAGCAGGAAGAGCTTTCTGTGGCCGAACTCCAGGAAATTCTGGGTAAAGGCCAGAGCCAGATTTCAACGAATCTGGCTCAACTCAAGCAAGTTGGCCTGGTGGACGACCGCCGGACCGGGAAGAATTCATTCTATCGCTTAGAAGCGCCTGTGGATGTCATGGATTTATTGCGGAAGGCCGCGGCCGAGGTTCCAGAGGCAGAGCAGGACCGGCAGGCATTACGGTTAGTACTTCGCAAGCGAAAAGACAAGATGCGCCGCTACTTCGACGAGCTGGCGGGGCGTTTCGGCCGCGAGTATGTTCCCGGGCGCTCCTGGAAGGGAATTGCGGAGGCGCTTTTGAAGCTTTTGCCGCCCATGGTAATCGCCGATCTGGGGGCAGGGGAGGGCACCATTTCGCAGCTGATGGCGCAGCGAGCCAAAAAAGTGATCGCCATCGACAATTCGGAAAAGATGGTGGAGTTCGGTTCGGAGCTGGCGCGCAAACACGGCATCGAGAATCTGGAATACCGGTTGGGGGATCTGGAGGAGGTACCGATTCGCAGCGGAACCGTGGACCTGGCGTTTCTGAGCCAGGCGTTGCACCACGCGCGCCACCCAGAGCGGGCCATCGCGGAAGCGTGGCGCATCTTGAAACCCGGCGGCCGCATCGCTATCCTGGATCTCAATCGTCACCACTTCGAAGAAGCCCGAGAGATGTACGCGGATTTGTGGCTCGGCTTCACCGAGCTGGAGCTCGAGCAATACCTGAAGGCCGCCGGATTTGAGAAGCTGGAGACGGCGATTGTTTACCGAGAGCAGGAAGTGCCCTATCTGGAGACTATGTTGGTAGTGGGAGAAAAGGCGACGGGTTAGAGACTCGGCGCCGATTGATCATGTGCCAGAAATGTTCCCGACTGACCCGGTCCGCCAAACTCCGGTCGTCCACCGATTTATTCGATCTGGTGGAACGGCTTGCTCCTCTGGTCGAGGACGGAGCGCTCGAGGTGGTGCAGGCCAGTTCGCCACTGCTGGAGGTTCGCCGCGACTGGCCAGTGAAGGACAAATACTTTTACGCATTACGGTGCACCCGCTGTGGAAGAGACTTCCAGTTAATGATGGACATGGGTCACTCGGCGGGCGACTGGTACTGAGTTGCGGATCAAGCTCGTACTCGGGTGAAGCGGCCCTACGCTGATATAATCGTTTTTCCATTCCCCATCCCAAAGGAGCAGTTCTCTTGCGAAAGAAAGTTACGGTTGTGGGCGCCGGCAATGTCGGCGCGAATTGCGGGCTGCGCATTGCCGAAAAGGAGCTGGCCGACGTGGTGCTTGTCGACGTCGTCGAGGGGGTCCCGCAGGGCAAGGCGCTCGATCTGCTGCAGTCCGGCCCTGTTCAGGGCTATGACGTGATGGTCACGGGCTCCAATGATTACGAGCCCACGGCCGGGTCCGATATCGCTATCATCACTGCCGGTTTTCCGCGCAAACCGGGGATGAGCCGCGACGACTTGCTGATGGCCAATTACGACGTCGTGCGCACCGCCACCGAGCAGCTCGTCAAGTACTCGCCGAATTGCATTTTGATTGTGGTGACGAATCCGCTGGATGCGATGTGCCAGGCGGCATACTGGGTGTCAAAGTTCAGCAAGAACCGCGTCGTCGGCATGGCCGGCGTGCTCGATAGCGCGCGCTTCCGCACGTTCCTCGCGCAGGAGTTGAACGTGTCGGTGCAGAATGTGACGGCGGTGGTGATGGGCGGACACGGAGACACCATGGTGCCGGTGGTACGGCTGAGCAACGTGTCTGGAATTCCGATTACCGAGCTGATGGATCAGGCCACCATTGACAAGATTGTCGACCGCACACGCAATGGCGGCGCCGAGATCGTTAAATATCTGAAGACCGGAAGCGCCTACTACGCGCCTTCGGCGGCGGCTGTCGAAATGGCGGAATCGATTCTGAAGGATCAGAAAAAGGTGCTGCCCTGCGCTGCTCTTCTCGAAGGCGAATACGGGATCAACGGGCTATTTGTGGGTGTGCCGGTTAAGCTGGGCTCGCGTGGGATCGAGCAGATCTACCAGGTGACGCTTACGGCAGAGGAGCAGGCCATGCTCAAGAAAAGCGCCGACGCCGTGCAGGAATTGGTAGACGTGCTTAAGAAGAAGTAGCGGATCTTTCGAAACCCTGATCAGTTCGACGCCACCGGGCCTTCACCGCGTGACAGGTCTTGCAGGATGCGTTCGCGGTTCGTGGTCGCGGTCTTGACTGCAGATTCCATGGCCAGGCCGTACAAGAAACCGCCGAGCATGGCGGCGAAACCGAGCACCACTACAAAAACAGTTTGACTGGCGAAGGCGTATCGCGCCAGATACGCCAGCAGCACCGGCAGGAGCGCCAGCGGATACAGAATGAAAACCAGCGCCTGGAACCGGCTGGATGCGCCGCCTTGTGAGACTCGTTCGGGCATGAGCGCGCGGGGGTAGTGGACGGAACTGATATTCCCGAAAGCCAGCATGTAGAGAGAACACACCGCGACTACGACCAGGGTCTCTACAACCTTTCCAAAACCAACGCCGACGTGGAGAGCCCAGGTCAAGCCGGTGAGGACCAGCACTTCCACATAAATGACGATCAGGGAGGCGATGTTCTTGGCGTACATCGTCACGGACATGCGTTGTGGCGCCGAGAAATAGATTTGCACGGCAGAGCGGTCGAAACCGAAGCAGTTCCAATACGTGACTTGGCCCAGGAGCGTCAGCGCGTAGACGCATACCATCGCCAGAAAATTCTCTTCAATGAAGCCGTTGCGATCGGCCTGCCGGCCCAGCAGGAGCGGCAGCCATACCATCAGGCCGAAGGTGAAGCCCATGACAAAGACCATACGAAACCGCGGCGTGCGGGCGAGCGAACGCAGTTCTTTTTCGATCAGGACGCCGAGGGGATCGCTAAACAGCAACGACGGCAAACGATAGAACCGGTCCGGCCAGGGAGGCTTCGCTGAGGGAACCCGATCGAGCGGTGTGGCTTGGGCAGCCACGGCGTCGTAGCGGAGATTGCGCTCGAATTGCGTGCGGCCGAACCAGGCGGCGGCCAAGGTCCATGCCGCAATTACCAGCAGCGACCGCAACCCGGACGCGCCCAGCATCGTGTTGGCAACCGCGACCCAAGGCAGAATCGAGGTGTGGATAAGGGGGCCGAAACCATCCCAAGATTTAGGGCGCGAGCCGGTCAAGATCAGAAGGCGAGGAACCGTGACCACAGATAGCATCAGGATCACGAGCACCTCGCGAATACGGCGGCGAGAGAGGAGCCGCTCCACCAGGCTGCGCAGGCCGGATGCCAGCAGCAGGTTGAACAGAAGGAACGTAAGGATCGGCGTCAGGATTCGCGGCACGGCTGCCCAGCCGCCGGTTGCCGGGTTGCGCAAAAGGCCTGCTGTGGCTCCGGCCGCCGCGAGCACCATTTCCGCGCCGGTGGTGAGCCGCAGCAACACCTCCACCAGAAAGAGCTTCCGGTGCGGTACCGGATAAACCAGGAGCTTGCGCATGTCGAGCGCCGAACCGAAGCTGGCGGAAATGATAGGGACCACCTGCCAGTACCCAAGCAATAGCAGAAGCCCGATGGGAAGCGCTTGCCGCAATACGGAGGCGCCGGCGTGCACGGCCAGGTTGTACATCCCGACAGCGGCGCCGCACCAAAACCCATACCAAAGCAAGCCGGTGATCAGCCCGAAGATGGCGCCGCGGCGCGCGCCCATGCGCATGCTCAACAGTTGCGCGCGCAAAATGGCGGCGATCATAACCAGTCGAGCCGTTCCAACTGCCGGTCCGCGCCCAACACGCGGACGAACGCGTCTTCCAGGGATTCTCCGCTGGAACGAAGTTCTTCCAGGGTGCCCGCAGTCACGATCGCGCCATTGTTGATGATGGCGATGTGGTCGCAGAGTCGCTCCACCACCTCGAGCACGTGCGACGTCAGAAATATGGTTGCGCCGCGACGGACCTGATCCACCAGAATGTCTTTCATGAGCCGCGCGCCCACGGCGTCGACGCCCTCAAACGGCTCATCCATCAGGAACAGCTCGGGGTGATGGATCAGCGAGGCGGCCATGGCCACGCGCTTGCGCATGCCTTTGGAATACTCACCGATCACCTTGCGGTCGTTGGCCAACTCCATCAGATCCAACAGGCCGCGCGCTCGCTGGATGGCGATATCGCGCGCCAGTCCATACATTCTGCCTACGAATTCGAGAAATTCGAAGCCTGTGAGGCGTTCGAACATGAGCGATTCGTCGGGCACCAGGCCGATGCGTTTCTTGATCTCCATCTCATCCTCGGGCAGCCGCAGCCCCAGGATTTCGATGTAGCCGCTATCGGCCGGAATTAAGCCGGTAAGAATGCGAATGGTGGTGGACTTACCGGCGCCATTGGGGCCCAGGAAGCCGAAGAAGGAACCGCGCGGGACTTCCAGGTCTACGCCATTAACGGCGGCTTTTGACCCGTAGTACTTCTTCAGATCGCGCACCAGGATCGCGGGCGAGGACGGCGACGACATCCTCTCCAGTGTACGACCCCGAATGACTGGTCCCTTTGGCCACGGCTCATCGGAGTTCGAGACCAGCGCAACTGCCTAAGGAACTTGCGTCGGGCGGAAGCCCGGCGGCGGGATCGAAGCCCCACGAACTACCGATATTTGACGCGTTTGGTGAGGGAGTGGGATAATCCCACTATGATCGTCACGCTCGACGCGAAGCGACGCCTCACAGTCCCGGCTAGCCTTGCTCCGGCTTCTCCCGGAGATTATTTCGATGCTAGCTTCGACGCGGAAGAAGATGTGCTGGTGTTTCGGCGGCTGCCGGGTAAGGAGAATTGGCTTGCTGTCCTGAAAGCCTGCCCAGTCAGCCCGGACGATCTGCCGCGGCGCCGGCGCGCGCGTCCCAGGCGCCGGAAGCTATGAACTGGCTGCTCGACACAGACGTCATCTGCCAGCCGGCCAAGCGCCACGGGGATGCACGGGTTATCGCTTGGCTCGACGAGGAACAAGATCGGTGTTACACCAGCGCCGTCGTCATCGCGCAATTAGCCTACTGGGTGCGCACCAAGGATGGACATCAGCGTCAGGCCCTGCAGGCTTGGCTGACACGGCTTGTGGAAGCGCTCGGGGGGCGAATTCACGGGTTCAATGTGTCAGTTGCACATGTGTGGGCGGAACAAGAGCGGTTGCTCGAGAAGGCCGGAAGGCGTATGCCCGTCGAAGATAGCTACATCGCTGCGACAGCCCGCCGGCATGGGCTGACGATCGCCACCGGCAATGACCGAGATTTCAGGCGTCCTGGACTCACGGTTTTTAATCCATTCAAAGAGCTCACCTAACCAAACGTCCGGATCTCAAAATTCGAGTTCGGTTACAGGCGAAGCGAAATGGCGTCAGCAAGCACCTGGCTGTGCCAATGTCAGCAGTGGCGACAAACCGTCAACTTGAACCTCTAAACACTTCGTTAGGCTGGATCAGTCTTGTTTCCGCCAGCCTCGCGGGGAGTTTTCGTTGCTGCAGGTCCTGCACATATTCGGTTGCGGTGGATCGAATCGCCGTCGCGATGGCCGGCGCAGGCAGTTTTCACATCACGGAAAAATCGGGGCCCAGCGCCGTGCCGCGCCCCTTGAGCGCGTGGCATTTGCGTGCATTTTTCGGCGAAGAGGGCCTCCCCGCGCTGGACCTGCTGCGGCGCTGCGCTGTTCGCCCACAATAACAAGGCGACCCAAATCATATCCTGGACCTCCCCTAGCTCGATTCCATTATAAAGACCTTCAGGTCTGAAATAAATGGTTCAATCGGGCTTGCGGCGGAAGATCAGGATATGCTGTCGCGGAAGCGTTTCAATCACTTTGTCGAGACGAAATCCTTCGGGCTCGATCTCGGCCCTCACCTGGTCGACGGTCATCTTATGGAGCGGCAGGATGGGCACCTTGGGATCTTCGGCGCGGTATTCCAGAAGTACCATGCGGCCGTCCGGCTTCAGTGACTCGCGGATGTGGCGCAGCATTTTCTGCGGCTCGCTGAACTCGTGGTAGACGTCCACCATCAGCACCAGGTCCATGCGACCTTGTGGCAGCTTCGGGTCGTCGGGATTTCCCAGGACGGGTTCCACGTTTGCGAGATGCCGCTGCTCCATGTTGCGGCGCAGTTGGTCGAGCATGGGCGCCTGAATGTCGTTGGCGTACACCTTGCCAGTGGGGCCCACTCGCTCGGCCAGCCGCCAGCTCATGTAGCCCACACCCGCGCCGATGTCAGCGACGGTTGAGCCTTTGGAAATCTTGAGTTCATCCAGCGCCAGGTCGGGCCGCTCTTCCGCTTCACGCTCCGAACGCACCAGCCAGGGCGCGCCTCCCATCCCCATGGTGCCGGCGTATTGACGCCCCGTGATGGGATGGGTGTCCTGCTGAGCCCAGCCACAGGATTGGAGCACTAGGGCGGCCAGCAGACCGGTTGCAATTTGTCGCATGTGGCTACTCGTTGGTTGGGTCGACATCGGTGGGAATGTCTTTCATTCCGTCGAGGGCCTTCTGCATCGCCGGCCGGATCACCGATAGCGTTTCCAGCATTTTTTTCGCGCCGGCGTAGTTGCCCTCGGCTTCGAGCGTCAGAAATTCGTGATCGAGGTCGCGCACGGCGTTCTTGATCTTACCGTAGTCCACGGCGAACGAGCCGTCCGAATGCGCGACGAACCCGCCTTTGTCGGTCAGGTAGTTGAACTGTATAGCGGTGCCGCGTGCGTGCGCTTCCGTGAGTCCGAACCGCACCGAGCGGAAAGTGGAGGCCAGGTACGTCGCGTAAAGCTGGCGCTCCGCATCGGCGGCATGGGGGAAGCCGTGGTCGTAGAGGTACTGCAACATGAAGAGTCCGGTCACGTCGGCCTTCGCCTCTTCGATGGGCGCGTATAGCTCTTTCAATTGCTGACGGGGGGAGGTGCCGCGGCCCGCAACTTGGATCTGCTGCGGCCCGATGCCGTGGCTCAACTCGTGCGCCAGAATGTGCGAGAAGAACGAATCGAAACTGAGGTGCTGCTGGTCTGCTTTGGAAAGAACGCGCCCTGCAATCGGTTTCAGGATGCTTTCGAACTTGGCCTCTTGAATGTTGTTGAGCATCACACGCTTGGCGCCTTTTTCGTGGACCACCCGCTCGTCGTTGGGAAGATTGAAGGCAGCCGTACGCACGCCGTGTGCGCCGTCCCCGGCAGCAAAGACCTCATTTACGACGCGAATCGGCGCCGCGGCAGCCAGCTTCGGATTGCGGTAACGCGGATCCATCGGCAGGTTGTTTTCGATCTCCTGCAAATGGTCGGCGAAAGTCTTCAGCCGCTCGGTCAGACGGTCGTCGCGGATGGTGACATAAGCTTCGAATGCCGCTTTATAGCCGAATAATTCGTCGTTGTATGTCTCGTAAGGGCCAATCGTGATGTCGAGCGGCGCATCCAGCTCCATCCAGGCCAGGTCGCTGGCGTAGTAGTCATTGGACAAAAATGCGTCCGCGCGCAGGGTCAGGAACTTCTTGAGCGAGGCGTTATCGGTGAGCGTCGCCGCTTCGCGCAGCAAGCCAGCAGCCTTTCCCAAATCCGCAGCATAGGCCTTGCTATAAGGCACTAGGGTGAGTTTCTTCGCAGCGTCGCGCCGGATGAGCGTGAAGAAGCCTTCGGCGTGCTGGCGCTCCGCCGTAGAAAGTTTGGCGGCCCAGGTTTCGAACTCGTCCCGTGTCATGTCGCCCGGATAGAAGTTAGCCCCCAGAGGTTTGCGCTCGGGCACGCCGGGAATGAAAGCCGTATGGCCATCGAGGTCGGACCACGGGCCTTTATTCAACCAGAAGTAATGCACCCGCTCCTTGCCAAGGGGACTCGTGTCTTTCTGAAGCTGTTCGTACAGGGCGCGGTTTCCGCTCCAGAGCTGGTCCATGAAAAGGAAATTGAGAACCCGTGCGGCCTCGATCAGTTTGGCAAGAGCGTTGCGGTCGCCGGTGGACAGTGTGGACGTGTCGTACTTCGGTTTGACAGGCGCAAATCGCGCGCTCATCTGTTTGAGTTGGGTGAGATCAGGCATAACAGCGGCGGCCAGCAGCAATACCAGTGGCTTCATCACATTAACGATAGTATCGCGCGCGGCGCCTGGCGCTGCGGTGCGGTTATCGCCGCGGGCGATAGTACCGCGCCGGAATAACCTGGCACTTCCGAAGCAGGGTGGGTGGCAAATTCCGGATGCTATCCACTCCTAGCAGGAGCACTCCCCGAAATGTTGGAAGCAGGCGGGACAGATTGGCGTAGCGGTCGTGCGCATCCTTTACCTCGGTTCTTTTGCCGAATAAGGCATCCGCTTCGTCGAAGAAAAGAATGTTGCCCGACTGGTTTGCCCGGGAAAAAATCCGAGAAAGATTCTTTTCGGTTTCGCCGATGTATTTGGAAACTACGGCTCCCAACTGCACGCCGATGGCCCGGGCGACCTGTGCGCGCTGGTGCGGCGCGCCTTGGAGCACGATTACGCGGCCTAGGCGTTGGCTTCGCAGCTGCGTCATTTGGCTGGTCCGCGGATGGCGATGCCTAGCTCGCGCAGTTGCCTCTCGGGCACCGGCGACGGGGCATCGCACATCAGGTCCGTGCCGCGCGCGGTCTTGGGGAAGGGGATTACTTCGCGGATGGAGGTCTCGCCGGACAGAAGCATCACCAGGCGGTCCAAGCCGAGCGCGATCCCGCCATGCGGCGGTGCGCCGTATTCGAGCGCGTCCAGCAGAAAGCCAAATCGCCGCCGCGCTTCCTCATCGCTGAAGCCCAGCGCAGCGAAAACTTTCGCCTGCACGTCGCGGCGGTGAATACGAATCGAGCCCGAACCCAGTTCCACGCCGTTCAACACGATGTCGTACGATTTGGCGCGGCAGCGTGCCGGTTCGGTGGTAAGCTTCTCCAGGTCCTCATCGTGTACCGAAGTGAACGGATGGTGAGCCGCCATCCAGCGGTTGTCTTCTGCATCCCACTCGAACATGGGGAAGTCCACCACCCAAAGAAACTGGAAATTCCGCGGGTCGAGGAGTTTGTGCCGGTCGTTGAACTTCTGGGCGCAGAGGAGGCGCAGTTGCCCGCACGCCATGTAGACCGTCTCCTCGGGACGATGGCCCTTAGGCTCGCCACCCCAGGCGGCCAGCACCAGCAGATCGTTCTCGCCGGCGCCACAGCGCTCGCGCACTTTGGCCATGGGGCCGGGGTAGTCGCGTTCCAGACGCTTGGCATCGTCGTACACGCGCAGTCCGCGTTCCTGGCCGAATGCTTTGAGCTCGTCGCGCTCTTTGCGGCTGGCGGGGCCGGTGCCGGGGATGTGGATAGCCACCAAGGGCAGGCCGGCATTGGCCAATTCGGGCAGCAGGTCCTCCGCCGGGTGCATCGCGGGAATGCGCAGGTCCGGTTTGTCGCTGCCGTAACTCTGCATGGCCTGTGCATAGGTGAGCCGCGGGAACGGGTAGGGCACTTTGATTCCGGCCGCTTCGCAGATCCGTTGCACCATCGGCTCCACTACTTCGTAGATGCGCTCCTGCTGGGGGAACGACATCTCCAGATCGATCTGCGTGAACTCCGGCTGACGGTCGGCGCGCAGGTCTTCGTCGCGGAAGCAACGCACGATTTGGAAGTATTTTTCGAACCCGCTCACCATCAGAAGCTGCTTGAAAATTTGCGGCGATTGCGGCAGGGCGTAGAAATTGCCCGGCTGCACGCGGCTGGGTACCAGGTAATCGCGCGCGCCCTCGGGAGTGGAGCGCGTCATGAAGGGCGTCTCAATTTCCAGAAAACCTTGCGAGTGGAGGAACTCGCGCGTGGCGAAGGCAATTTTCGACCGGAGAATTATATTGCGCTGCATGTGGGGCCGGCGCAAGTCCACGTAGCGATATTTCAGGCGCACGTCCTCGGCGACATCTACCTCCTCTTCCATGGGGAACGGCGGTGTGCGCGATTCGTTCAAGATCCAGATACGCGAAGCCACGACTTCGACCTGTCCCGTGGCCAGATTCGGGTTCACGGCGGCGGGGCCCCGCGGCGCGACTTTCCCTTCCACCGCGATGACATATTCGGGGCGCACCTCTTCGGCGCGCTTGTGAACATCGGGGCCGACGTCCTCGTGGAACACCACCTGGGTAATGCCGTCGCGGTCGCGCAGGTCCACAAAGATTACGCCGCCATGGTCTCGGCGGCGATGGACCCAGCCCATCAAGATGACATGCTTCCCGTCGTCAACGTCGCGCAGCTCGCCGCAGGAGTGAGTCCTCTGAAGGTCGCCGAGAAAGTCCAATGCAAGGGAAGTTTCCATAGGGTGGTCGTCAATTCAGGGCAGCGCCAATTTCTTCGAATGTCAAATTCTGCTGCTCGCCGGTAGACATGTTCTTAAGGGCGTAGCGTCCGGCAGCCAGCTCGTTTTCGCCAACAATCAGCGTAAAGCGGGCGCCCAGCTTATCGGCCAACTCCATCTGGCGCTTCAGTTTTCCTTCCGCCACTTCAACGGAGATACCCGTCCGCCGCAGGTCGCGCGCCAGAATTACCGCCCGCTCCAGCGCCGGTTCGCCTAATGGAGCGATGAGCAGCGCGAGCCGCTCGGGGGATTGGGTAGCTTCCACGCTCATCACCAGGCGGTCTTCGCCAATGGAGAATCCGATGCCCGGCGAATGGATCTTCGAGCCGAGCGATTCCGCGAGGCCGTCATAGCGACCGCCGCCCAACACCGAATTCTGTGCTCCTAGCGATCCGTGGACCACTTCGAAGGTGGTGCGCATGTAGTAGTCGAGGCCGCGCACCAGCCGCGGGCGGACCTCGAAGGGCACTCCCAGATCGCAGAGATGCTTCTTGACCGCCTCAAAATGCACCCGGCACGGCTCGCAGAGATGATCGACGATGGCAGGCAGCTTCTCGATGATGGGCTGATCCGCTTCCACCTTGCAATCGAGCACGCGCAGCGGGTTGGTATCGGCGCGCCGCTGGCAATCGCCGCACATTTGCGGGGCCACTGCTTTCAGCTCTTCTCTCAGACGCTGTATATACTGTGGGCGGCAGTTCGCATCGCCCACCGAGTTGATCAGCAGTTGATATCCAGTCAGCCCCGCCCGCTCCAGAATGCGGATGACCATGTCGATCACCTCCGCGTCGATCATCGGCGACTCCGAGCCAATGGCCTCCGCTCCGATCTGGTAGAACTGCCGGTAGCGTCCCTTCTGCGGGCGCTCGCGCCGGAACATCGGACCCATGTAGTAGAGCTTCTGCACGCCGGGAAGCTGGTCGAGCCGGTGCTCGATATAGGCGCGAATGACCGATGCTGTGTTCTCGGGCCGCAAGGTCAAGGAGCTGCCATCGCGGTCATCAAATGTGTACATTTCTTTGGTGACGATATCGGTTTCCGCGCCCACCCCGCGCGCAAACAGTTGCGTCTCTTCCAGGATCGGTGTGCGGATTTCGTGGTAGCGATAGGCCCGGAAAACGGCCCTGGCAGCCTCCTCCACGTGGTTCCAGACTTCCGTGGCTGGAGGCAGTAAGTCCCTGGTTCCTTTGACGGCTTTGATCAAAATATTCGGAAGACCCATGCTAACACACGGGTTACGGCCGGGCAGTTTACGAAGAGCGGCCGCCGTAATGGTACGGCTTACGGTACCTCGGCGACCCGCAAACAGGCTATTTATTTCGGACACTGATGGAAGATTCGCTGAGGCGCAAACCAACGACATGAAGGACATGCTGATCGGATTCCTGGCCGGAGTAACCTTCGGTGTGGTTATGTGCGGCGCGGGAAATTTGCTGGGGGGAAGTTTGGCGTTTGTCTGGGAGCACCTCACGGCAGCTCTGGGCCGCTAGTTACTACAGGGCGCCACTCTCACGGCACCACTCCACGGCGCGCCGCATACCCACGGCGAGATCCACCTCGGGCTCGTATCCCAACTCCTGCATGGCCTTGGCACACGAGATTCCCACATGCCAATGTGACTCGCCCACCAGGTGTAAGGGTTGCCAGTAAATGCCAAGTGCAGCGAGAGCGCGATCCAAAGCGCCTGCGACGGGGCCAACGAGGCGCGGCAGCTTCCAGTAGCGAACTGGCGCGCCTAGGGCGCGGCCCATTTCCTCCACGATTTCTTTCGTCGTGTAGACTCGGGCATCGACAATGTAATAGATCTGCCCTGAGGCGGCCGGGTGGCATAAGGCGAGTCTACACGCTTGGACCAGGTTGTCGATGTAGGTGATGCTGCGCGCGAACCCTCCATTGCCCACCAAAGGCATGCGGCCGTGCAGAATGCGCCGGTAGACCTCAACGTGCCTCGGCGGCACCGGAGGGCCATAGAACATGGAAGGCCGCAGAATCACCACTTCAAACTGCTCCGGCACGGCCAACTGAAGCAGCGCTTGTTCCGCGAGCCATTTACTTCTGCCGTAGTGGCTGCGAGGTCTCGCGGGAGTGCCCTCATCCAGCAACTGGTGGAAGCTGTCAGATGCCCCACCCGCTGCATTGGAGCTGATGAACACGAATCGGCGGACTCCGGCAGCCTTGGCGCTTTGGGCCAGTGCGATGGTTCCTTGCGTATTCACCCGATACCAGTCCGACGTATGACGGACATGGATGACCCCCGCACTGTGGAGAAGCGTATCGGCGCCTTCCAGATTCCGCTCCACCGGATGCGGAACAGCCAAGTCGTAGGGGATGATCTGGCGGATCAGGGGCCAGCGTTTTTGACACCGGGCGAGCGTGGAGCTATCGATGGCTGGAGCGGCGAGCACGCGAATTGTATCGAGCTGCGGGTCTTCGCACCGGGTCAGGTCGTCCAGAAGCGCCGTCGTCAGCCAGCCGGGAACGCCGGTCAGCACGAGGCTTTTCAGGGCCGCCACCTCGTCTCCGTCTGGCCATCGACCGCCGCCACGGTCCACCCATCATTGGCGTGCCCGTAGCGTCCCAATATGCCGTTTACGCGGATGCGAATCAGATCGATCGGATCGAGTAAGATGCACCGAAGAATATTGATGGTAGATCCAGGCTTATTCTTCCAGTGAACCGGTTCGTAATAGACGGGGATCCTCAGGCGATGCATGATGAAGAACAGCTCGATGTCGAACATGCCGCCATTAATGCGCGAACGCGCGAACGTCTCCCGGCATGCATTTCGCGTAAAACATTTGAACCCGCATTGGCTGTCCACCACGGCCCTTTCGAAGACGATCAGATGTGCCAGCATCTGCAACGTCAGTCCGAGCACCCGACGCCACTTGGACTCATCCTCCTGGTAGGTACGAACCCCGACCACGGCTCCATGGCTGCCGACCTCCAAATGCGGCAGCATGCCCTCGATTTCCTCGATGGGGGTGGCCAGGTCGGCGTCCATGAAGAGCACCAGGTCGCCGGTTGCCGCCAGGCAGCCGCGGCGCACGGCAGCGCCTTTGCCTTGGTTGTGCGTTTGCACCAACAGACGCAGGTTGGGCCAAGCCGCCTGAAGCTCGCGAACCACGCCGAGTGTTCGATCGGCGCTTCCGTCATCCACTACGATCACTTCGTACTCGCGGAAGTGCGCGTCCAGGTATGGGCGGATCGATGTGAGCGTGGCCGGTAACCGGTGTGCTTCGTTGAAAGCGGGCAGCACGACCGACAATGACCGGTCGGACCGCCAATCGGGGCTATGCCGTCGTCCGTTCATACTCCACCACGATCGCGACACTCGAGCACTGCCAGCGGATTAGCGGCAGCCGCTCTACCTTGTGGTTGAACCACGCCAGAGCCGGCAGCATTTTTGGCGGGCACTTGAAGGGAAACAGGAACGGATAAATGGTAAAGCGCGTCAGCGTATATCCGGCGTGCCCCTGAAAAAAACTTCGATATCGGCCGGGCGTGTAGGAGCGCTCGCCCGCTGCTCGGTGGCCGGGCGTGAGCTCTAGCAGCCGGCGGGGGAGGCTGAGCCCGTTGGATTCCACCAGGAGGCCCTTGCCGCGGCCAACGCGCATCATCTCGCGCGCCATGGCGCGGGGATCGTCGACATGGTGCATCACATCGAAATCGATAACCGCGTCGTATTCGGCATCGCCGCAGGGCAACGCCTGCGCGTCTGCCTGGATGGCGTTCAGGCCGAGTTCGCGCAACCAAGCCACCGTCCCCGGCGTGTAGTCCGAGACGGTATAGCTGCCGATCTCGCCTCGGTTAGCCGCCAGGACGGCCTGCGAGAGGTCGCCGTTACCCGACCCGACTTCCAAAAACGTCTGGCCCAGTCGGCCGCCGAAAGTGTCGTAAAACAGTTTGACGTAACGCGGCACCACGAAGATGTCGTTGATCTCCCCGATCAGCTGCTTGCGCCACGAGGCATCCTTCCTGTGGATGGAAGCCCATTCGAGCTGTTCAACCGGCTTGTTCATCGGTGATCGGTTTCCGTAACGTGCGGTAATAGTAAAACAATCCTCGCCGATGGGACTCGATTTCGAAGGGCCCTTGTTGTAAGAGCCGCTCGACCGCCTTCCAATCGTCGAGGTACTCGCGAAGAAACCCCCATTCCTCTTGAATCAGCTTGCCGAAATTCCTCAGATACGGTGTCCACAAACCCACATTCTGGCGGAAGAACCAGAACGCCAGGCGGATCTGAAGACTGCTCGGAAAATCCACTAAACCTAATCTGCCGCCGGGTTTCAACACGCGATAGCACTCCTTCAGCACGGCTTGGATATGGCTGACCGGCCCAAGATGGTGAAGCGCGTGAATGATCAGTACCCAGTCCACGGAGGCGGAGGCTAGCGGCACCTCGGCGGCGTCACCGATATTTGTCGTGAAGCGCTGGTCTGCCTGCAGTTCCGGTGGCATTTCGATGTCTGAACCGCGCAGGTCGCGGAAGCCCAACTCGTACAGGGCGTCGAGGGTTTCCCCGTTTCCACAACAAAGGTCGAGGACCGCGGTTCCCCGATCGGCCTCTGCAATCCCCAGCAGAGCGAGCTTTCTAGCTATAGTCGCCCGACGACGCTGCGCCTGTCCGGGCTGCGCATACGCCTCGGTCCACGCAGACGATTCCTTTCGAGTTGCAGAAGCTGGCGGCAATTTCATGCGGTCTTCCAACCATACTACTGCGAAACCGCATAACCAGGCCGATGCATTCCAGGGAAACGCTATCATGAAAGAATTCATGATTACCGCTGAGAAATCGCAACGGGTCTCGCGATCTATCGGCGAGCTGGTTCGTCATCCCTGGCGCCTGGCTGCGGTGGCGCTGCTAATGTTTCTGTTTAGCGTCAACGTGTACCGAGCAGCCACACAGGCTATCACGCACGATGAGGCCGTAACCTGGGAATGGCTGCCCTTTTCCGGTGGTACTTCTGTCTCACAGTTCTTCGACTCCACCACCGCCAACCACCATCCGCTCCACAATCTCCTCGCCAAGTTGTCGGCGGACCTGTTCGGCCTTTCCGAGTTTTCGTTGCGTATCCCCAGCTTGCTCGGAGGCCTGTTCTACTTCTATACCGTTTACCTGACTTCGGCGTTTTTGTTCGGCGAAGGATTTCTGTTTCTGCTTTCGGTCGCTCTTCTGAGTCTGAACCCATTCCTGCTCGACTACCTTTCCTGCTCCCGCGGCTATGCTTCCGGATTGGGTTTTCTGCTGTTCGCCATTTATGAAGCGATGCGGTATTTGTCGCTGACCTGGAACCAGCACGAGCCACGCCGCCCCACTCGCATTCTGAACTTCATCGGCGTGGCGGTTGGGCTTGCCGTCGGCTTCAATGTTGTCATGATCTTTCCGTGCGCGGCTGTTACAGCGGCATTCCTGGTGATCCTGTTTGGCGACCGCATGATTTCCGCGCCCGAACCGGTTGAGACTGCCGTTCCTGCGCATAATTCCAAAAAGAAGAAACAGAGTAAACGAAAGTTGGAGCGGGCCTCGGGGATGCCCGTGGGGAGAAATCTGGGCCAGGCAATGTTGCATTTCGTGCTGCCGGCGGTTGTAGTGGGTGGTTTCATCGTTTCCCTGCCGCGCTCCCTGATTTACCTCGAAGTCGGATACGAAGGCCCGCCTTCGTTGCGTGCCATCCTGGAAGGCATCGTGCGACCGTCCTACCTGCATTCTCCGCGAGGGGGGCTGGGTTTGGCGACGTGGTTTTCACCCGAGTTCGGGATTCGCATGGTTACGGACTTCGTTATACCCGTTGGGCTGGTCGCGCTTATAGTGATTGCCATCCGTATCGTCTATAACTGGATCGAGCGGCGGCGCCTGGACGAGTTGCCCATCATCGATCGGTTCTTGCTCCTGCTCAGCTTGGCGATGCCTGCCGCGTTGGTGCTGATTATGGCAAGTCGGTACATCTTTCATGCGCCCTATCCGGAACAGCGAACGGTGCTTTATTGGATACCGCTGCTCGGACTGACCAGCCTGAGCATGATGAAATGGCTCAACGATACGGGGCGGACGGGACGAATTCTAGCGGTCCCCGTGGGGGCTTTTGTCGTGCTCTCCATCGCGCAGTTCGTGACGCAGTTCAACACCCGTTACTACTCGGAATGGGCCTACTGCGCTGCCACGAAGGACATTATGGCGATCATCCGGGATCAACATGCAGCCAGGGCCGGGGATAAGATCCGCCTCGGCGTCACGTGGCAACTGGAACCGGGGGTCAACTTTTACCGCACTACCTGGGGGCTCGACTGGCTGAACAAAGTGGAACGCGAGAGTCCCGACGGTGACAACGATTACTACATCCTCCTGTTCAACGACACGGAACTTGTCGAGCGCCGCGGTTTGAAGGTACTGTTGCAGGACAAGCTCTCCGGAGCCGTGCTGGCAGCGCCGGCGCGCAGCCGCGCCAGCTAACCTTCAAACTGGCGCCGGGTGCGCTCCAGGTCTTCGGGCGAATCCACCCACCACAAGCCTTCGCTCATCCGGTAACCGTAGAGCGGTTGGTCCGCCGCGAGGATCGCCGGCAAAACCTCCCGTCCAAAATCGCTCGCTCGATCGGTTGGTATCCAATCCAGAACCGCGGGCTCGAAAGCAAGGATGCCGGCGTTTACCCATGAGCTGAAGACTTCCTCGGGTTTGGGCTTTTCCACAAAGCGCAATACCCGGTCGTTGGCATCCAACTCGGCGATACCGCTGGCCGTCGCATTCTCGCGATGGAATAACGCGATGGTTCCGACCCCGCGTTTGCCGCGGTGAAATTCCAGCAACCGGCGCAAATCGCAGTCAGTCAGGTTGTCCGCGTAGATCACTAGAAATGTGTCAGTCAATTTGTCCGCGACCTTTTTCACTGCACCCGCTGTTCCCAGGAGGGTGGGCTCCTGCGAATAGGTTATGTGGACGCCGAATGCGGCGCCGTCACCGAAATGCTGAATCACCATCTCCGGGCGATAGTGCAAGTTGATGATAAGGTGTTCGATGCCGTTGCTGGCCAGGAGCCGGACGTTGTGTTCAAGGATCGGTCTGCCCGCGATTTCGATCATCGGCTTGGGACGATCGGCCGTGACCGCGCCGAGACGCAAACCTTCGCCTGCGGCGAGCAGGATGGCCCTCACGCCCGTGCCTTCCGGCGCTCTTTGGGCTGCGGCGTGCGTGTGATGATTGCCGCCGCTTCGGGCAAGCGCAGGGCGAGGAACCCGGCCAACACCAGCGCCGGCCACACTTGCACCAAAAGACGGCTCAGGGAAGTCTGCAATTGCCAATTGATATCGTTCACGGTGAGGATATAAATCCCAAAGTAGCCGAGCAGAAGCGCCGCCAGAACTGCGCCACAGAATGCCAGGTCGCGCCGGCGGTCGCGCTCGAAGCCCAATGCGACTGCGAGTATCGCTAAGGGCAGAATCGGGTGGTACCAGCCGCTCGCCATCCCGATGAATTCGCGGCCGAATGCGGCGAGCGTGGTGGCATAGCGGCTGGCATCGAAGATGCGGTGGCCGACGCCCGGCAGGCTGGTGGAGAGGAGCGAGCCATTGCCGCGCGACAAAAACAATTTGAAGGCGGCAACCAATACGCCAACCGGCGCCGCACCGAATACTGCCGCCCGGATATCTCGCCGGCGGAAAACGGCAGTTCCCGCCAGAAACAGGGCCAAGAACAACACCCCCTCATCTTTGGTCCAAGCCGCGAATCCCGCCAAAATGCCCGCCAGGACGGGGCGATCCAATAGCGCGAACACCAGCGCACCGGCGATATAGCTGGCGAGCGGTACATCGGAGTATTGGGCCGGGACTTCGCGGAGCAGCGGCGGCGTGGCGGCCAGCCCGAGCGCCGCGAGCAAACCCAACGTCGATCCACGAAGTATAGTCGCGCCTCCTCCTACGAGCGAGAGAAGAGCCAGGAAGAACACGTATGAAGTGGCAGCCGGCACCGTGCTGGCGAGCGTGGAGCTGTCGGCCCATGCGCGGCCCACAAAACCAGAAACCAGCAAGGGGTACTCCGTATGTGTGATCGCGCCGAGCACGGGCGACCACGCGCGCGACGCGAACCCTCCCGGAGACGCCAGAAACTTCGCTCGTAAGTTCCAGATGGCCCAGGCGTCCCAATTGCCGTTGGGGGTCAGATCCCAGGCGATCGCCATGGCAGCGGTCGCAAGCCCCAGAGCCAGCAGAAGCCCTCCAGCAATCCAGGGAAGTGCTACCGGCGGCCGGACCTCGGTGGTGAATTGATCGATCCTCGCGCGGTGGCGGAAAGCCTCATAAGCCGACCATGCCAAAAGGGCGATTTCCAGCACAAGTGCCGCCACGTGACTCCCCAGCAGCACGCCGACAACGAAGAACACGCACGACGTCAGGCCGACGCCACCAGCGGCACCGGCGCCGAAGATCAGTAACCATGCAGCCCATGCCGGCCGCAGCGAGCGCAGATCAGTCCAGCGGTAGACCAGCAGGCAGCCGAGCAGCACTGCCTCGAACACCCAAATTAAGCCCGTCATGGCTGGTGCTCCTTCCGGTATAGCACCACGCCGTTACCACAATCCTGTTGCATGCGAAGGCCGAGGCTCTTTCCAAACGCGGCGAAGTCTGCCGGCCGCGTGAAGTTGCCGAGAACCCAATCGTGATTCGTGCCTCTGGTCAACAGTCGGGGCGCCAGCACGTACTCCGCGCTTGCCAGCAGCGCCGAGTCACTCGTGCTACCGGCTTCCGCGTCCGTCACGTAACCCAGTACTGTATTCTCGGGCAAGGTGGAGAGCACCGGCGCCAGCCTCATGAACTGAGCCGAGATCTGGTAAGGGTCCGGCGACTGGCGCTGGTACTCGGATTCGAATGCATATGACTGGAATACACCCCAAAGGCACAACAGAATCGCCACAGCGATGCCCACGACAATGCGCGCCGGATAGCGCACCCGCTCAGGTTCTCGCGACATGATGGAAGTCTCATTGTATAAGCTGCGGGTTACAATCTTCCATATGCGTCGCAAGCTGGTCCTGCTGCTCGCCGCGGTGGCTTTGGCATACGCGCAGAAGCGGCCGTTTGATGTCAACGCGCTGATGGAGTTGAAACGGATCGGCGATCCGCAAATCTCCCCCGACGGCCGCTGGGTGGCCTTCACGGTTCAGAGCGTGGACGTAGCGGCGAACAAAAAGCCGCAACAGATTTGGATGGTCCCGCTCGCGGGCGGTGCGCCGCAACAGATCACGCACGAGGGCGAGAACAATCAGCGGCCGCGTTGGTCGTCGGATTCCAAACGCATCGCATACGTCTCCGACCGGAGCGGCTCATCGCAGATCTGGCTGATGGACCCGGACGGCTCCGACGCCAAGCAAGCTACGAATTTTCACGCAGAGGCCGACGGCGTTTTATTCTCCGGCGATGGCAAGAACCTGCTGTTCACGTCGGCTGTCTATCCGGATTGTGGCGCCGATGATGCGTGCAACCAGAAAAACCTCGATGCCGAGAAGGAAGGCCCGAAAGCACGCATCTACACCGAGCTGCTCTACCGCCGCTGGACCACTTGGCAATCCAAACGCCGCAACCATCTATTTTCCATCGCGGTAACTGGAGGCGCTCCCAAAGATCTGACGCCCGGCACGCGCGATGTGCCGCCTTTCTCGCTTGAGGGCATCGACGACTACCAGATTTCGTCGGACGGGACGGAAGTCTGTTTTGCGATGAACGCCGATCCTGTGCCGGCCACCAGCACCAATAGCGATCTTTACGTGGTGCCGATCGGCGGCGGCGAGACTCGCAAGATTACCGCCACTCCTGGCGCGGATACCGAACCACGCTATTCTCCGGACGGCAAGTACCTGGCTTGGCGCGCGCAGTTCCGTCCGGGCTATGAGAGCGATCGCTGGCGTTTGATGGTGCTGGAGCGGGCATCCGGTAAAGTGACCAACCTGACCGAGAACCTGGACCGCTGGGTGACCAACTTCACCTGGTCCCCCGATTCTGCCAATATCTTCTTCACCACCGTGGACCGCGGGCGCCAGGCGATCCAACTCATCTCCGTCAAAGGCGGCGCGGCCCGCGTGGCTGCCAGCGGCGACAGCGTGCTGGACGAGATTCAGCTCACCAGCGACGGCAAGTCGATGGTGTACACGCAGCAGACCGGCGCATCCCCGTCCGAGATCTATCGCGCCTCTTCCGCAGGCGGCGCCCCGGTGGCACTCACGCACCTGAATGACTCTGTGCTGAACAGCCACCAACTGGCGGTGCCGGAAGAATTCTGGGTGGATGCCCTGGACGGCGCGCGTATCCAAAGCTTCCTGGTGAAGCCGCCGGGCTTCCAGGCAGACCTCAAGTATCCCGTGATCTTTCTGGTGCACGGGGGACCGCAGGGATTCTGGGGACATGAATGGACGTATCGCTGGAACGCGCAGGTATTTGCCGCGACCGGATATGTCGTGATCGAGCCAAACCCGCGTGGTTCAGTAGGATACGGACAAAAATTCATCGATGACATCAATGGCGATTGGGGCGGCAAGCCGTTCGACGATTTAATGGCCGTCACCGACTATGCCGTGGTCAACATGCCCTACGCGGATGCCACTCGTATGACCGCTGCGGGAGCTTCTTATGGCGGCTACATGGCGGACTGGATCGAGGGGCACACCCAGCGGTTCAAAGCTTTGGTGTCGCACGCGGGGGTCTACGATCTCACGAGTGAATTCGGCGCCACGGAAGAACTCTGGTTTCCACTTTGGGAGAATGGCGGCACACCTTGGGAGAAGCCAGAGCTTTACTCGAAGTGGTCGCCGAGTAGTTACGTTACTGATTTTCATACCCCCATGCTGGTAGTTGCCGGTGAGCTGGATTTCCGCGTGCCATATACGCAGTCGCTGCAGTTCTTTACGGCGCTGCAACTCGAAAAAGTGCCCTCGAAGCTGATGGTGTTTCCCGACGAAGGTCATTGGGTCCTGAAGCCGCAAAACAGCGTCTTGTGGTACAAGACCGTTCTTGGCTGGCTCGACTCCTGGGTGAAAAAGTGAAAGTAATCATAATTGTGATTGTGCTGGTGGTGGTTGCCGCCATCGCCGTACCTCTGCTCCTGTCTTCGCATACGGAACTAGGCATGAGCCCCGCTGTCACTTCGGTGGGCGTTTCCACCCCGGTTACAGTCCACCTGACAAATCCGCACGGCGTACGCCACGTCAGCGCTTACCTGGAACAGAACGGCGTGCAGTTTCCGGTGTATGAGCAGAACGCGCCGGCCCGCCGCCTGTTCTGGAAAAGCCACGAGCCGCCCGCCAACGTCACCTTCGAAGCCGGCAAGAAGAATGCGCCGAACCTGAAGGATGGCAAAGCCCGGCTGGTGGTTGAGGCGGTGTCGAACGACCTCCGCGCCAGCACCGATTCGGTCGCCTCCGACGTTACCGTAATCCTTACGGCACCGCGAGTTATCCCGGATGACCTGCAGCACTACATCAATCAGGCCGGCATGGAATTGGTCACGTTTACTCCCAGCGGGTCCTGGGACCAGGCAGGAGTAAAAGTGGGACCCCACACTTTCCGCAGTTTTCCTTTGCCGGGACATCCGGAACAGCGATTTTCGATGTTCGCCTATGCGTGGGACCTGCCGCCGGACATTACGCCGGTGGTGTACGCGCGCAACCAGGCCGGCACGGAAGCCACCGGCCGCTTTTGGTTCAAGCTTTTTCCCAAGAAATTCCGGGAGCGTGATTTTGTGCTCGACGATGCGCTGATGGATAAGCTGGTGAACAATATCGATTCCACCGGCACGCTGGCGCCCGGGCCGGATCTGCTTTCGCGGTTCCTCAAGATCAATGGCGACATGCGCCGCCAGAATAACCAACAGCTTGCGGACCTGCGTTTGAAGACCGAAGAGAAGATCCTGTGGAATGGGCCCTTCATTCACTGGGGGAAGGAGGAAGCCAACTTCGCCGATGTCCGCGACTACATGTACAAAGGCAAGAAAGTGGACCGGCAGGTACACCTTGGCTTCGACCTGTCGGACACGGCCAATGCCCCCGTACACGCCGCCAACGACGGCAAAGTGGTATGGGCCGACAACCTGGGGATCTACGGAAATTGCGTGGTGCTCGACCACGGATACGGCCTGCAATCGATTTATGGACATATGCAGCGCATCGATGTGAAGGTTGGCGACATGGTCATGAAGAACGGATCGTTGGGTCTGGCCGGATCGACGGGGCTGGCGGAGGGTGTGCATGTGCACTTCGGGATGCAGATTGACGGGGTGCAAATCAATCCGCGGGAGTGGTGGGACGAGCACTGGATTCACGACCGGATTCTGAGCAAGCTGCAGCCGGGGAAGTAGGCGGTTTTCCCGGGAATATTCCGTCGGCCCCCGCGATACTGCACTAGAGGGGCATCATCTGGACGAACGAATGCGGCTGGGTCGGTTCGAGGCGGTCCTGCTGCCGCACCTGGATGCGGCGCATAACCTGGCTCGCTGGCTGCTCGGGAATTCCCAGGATGCGGAAGACGCTGTGCAGGATTCCTACGTGCGCGCGCTGACCTACTTCGATAGCTTCCACGGCGAAGACGGCCGGGGCTGGCTGCTGACTATCGTTCGGAACACTTGCTATGCCTGGCTGCGCAAGAATCGCAGCGGAGTCGAACGTACCGAATCGGGTCAGGACTTGGAATTGACGCCCGACACCGGGCCGGATCCCGAAGTAATGCACCTGCGTGAGGCTGACCGGCTGAAGGTTCAGCAGTGCCTCGAAGCCTTGCCCACCGAGTTGCGCGAAGCGCTGGTGCTTCGGGAAATGGAAGGGATGTCTTACCGGCAGATCGCGCGTATGACAGCGGTTCCGATCGGTACGGTGATGTCCCGACTGGCACGCGGGCGCAGGCGTTTGCAGGAAATGCTGGCGGGCGGTGTGCGGAAGGAGAAGACATGAATTGCTCGGACGCTCGACCATTCCTTGGAGCCTACGTCGATGGAGAGCTCGACCTGGTGCGCAGTCTCGATGTCGAAGCGCATGCGGAGGGATGTGAGGCCTGTGCGCAGGACCTCCGGCGTCTCGAGGAGCTCTCGACGGCGGTATCGATGGCGCCACGGTTTCCTGCACCTCAAAAATTGCGTCGCAGGTTGGAGCATCGATCGCGGGGCCGTTCCTTGCAAACGTCGCCGTGGTTGCTTCTGGCCGCGGGACTGGCAGCGGCTGGCCTGCTGCTCTGGCGATACGTACCGGCTCGGACCCAAACCGCCGATGTACTCACGGAAGAGGTGGTTCAGGATCACGTCCGATCGCTCATGGCGAACCATCTACTCGATGTGGCGGCCCGCCAGCAGGTCGAGCCATGGTTTGCCGAGAAATTGGACTATTCACCGGCCGTGGAAAGTATGCCATGGCGAGGGTTCACGCTGATGGGGGGACGTCTGGATTATCTGGGCGGCCGCGCAGTGGCGGCGCTCGTCTATAACCGCGGCGGGCAGTTCGTCAACGTTTTCGTTTGGCCCATGTCGGGACAGCCTGACCGCGCACCGCAGAACCGCACGGTGGATGGCTTCCATGTGGTGAGTTGGCGCGCCTACGGGATGGATTGGTGGGCGGTGTCCCATCTGAACGAGGCCGATCTGGAAGAGCTGGCCATGTGCCCCTGTTTCATGCCCCCTAACCGAACGTTGCCTGTTGACGAAAGCGTTAAGCCAAAGTCAGATTAGCTTGGGCGAGCACGTCCAACCCGGCGAACTCCCGGCGGAGTAACTTGGGGAAGGCCGCTGCCGCGATCATGGCCGCATTGTCGGTGGAGAGCGCAGGAGAAGGAAAGTAGACCGGGTGGGAAAGACGGGCCGCCTGCGCCGCGTTGCGCAAACCGCTGTTGCACGCTACACCTCCGGAAATGATTA
This sequence comes from Bryobacteraceae bacterium, assembly GCA_035948775.1. Classification (GTDB taxonomy): domain Bacteria; phylum Acidobacteriota; class Terriglobia; order Bryobacterales; family Bryobacteraceae; genus PSRJ01. The sequence continues at coordinate 39,145 of DASZIV010000101.1, read as the reverse complement.
GCGAGCGGGCGTCTATAGCTTCCGCAGCCGCCGCCGCTCGCGTGAGTAACTCAGTGATCACCGCGTGCTGGAATGAAGCCACAAGGTCCAGAGTGCGCGGAGGAGTGGCGGCCAGCCAGTCTTCAAGCGTGGGGTTCGGGAGGTCGCGGAGAAGAGCCCGCCGCGCGGCGATCTCCGCGTCCATGTCGCGGTCTTCGACCCAGCGCAGCACGGCGGTCTTCAGGCCGCTAAAGCTGAAATCCAGTGCGTTGCCCTTCATTTTGGCGAAGGTGAAGCGGACGGCTTGCGGATTTCCGAAGGGCGCGAGCAGATCGATCACGGGGCCGCCCGGATATCCGAACCCCAGCAGTTTGGCGACTTTGTCGAAGGCTTCCCCGGCGGCATCGTCGCGGGTCTTTCCCAGCAGACGGTAGCGGAAACCTTCCAGGACTTCAAACAGGTGAGTATGGCCGCCGCTCACCACCAGCGCCAGGGCGGGGAATTCCACAGGCGTTCCGGCGCGCTTGGCCTCGAGGATCACGGCGTGGATGTGGCCTTCGATGTGATTCACGGCGATGAGCGGCAGACCGCGGGCGAAGCACAGCGATTTGGCGTAGGTCAGACCAACCAGTAGCGACCCCACCAGTCCCGGACCCACCGTGGCCGCGATCGCGGCGATATCTCCCCACTGGGAACCTGATCGCTCGAGCGCTTCGCGCACCACCGGGACTATGGCGCGCAAGTGCTCGCGCGAGGCCAGTTCCGGAACCACGCCGCCATACTTGCCGTGCGTGCTCATCTGCGATGCGACCACCGAAGAGAGCACCGCTTCGCCATTCTCCACCACGGCGGCCGCCGTTTCGTCGCACGAGGATTCAATACCGAGAACACGCATCTGTATTACGGTAGCGCGTTGATCAACGATGGGGTGTCCGCTCGCTCGCTGACCTAGTCCACGAGGAGTAACTTTTCCAGAGGTCCGCGCACCGCGCGGGGGCTGCCGCTTAGGCCGAAACTCAGGAGTCCGGAGGTCTTGCGCGCGCAACGTTGCGCGGCATCCTGCAGTTGGAGAAGGTGAGGCCGTGCGGGATGCCCGGGCTCAAGGGCTGAAATAGAGTTATAGACGCTGCTGAGGATGACAGTCAGCTCGTCATTGAAGTCGTGTGCGGCTGCCGCGGCGATCGCACACGCGTGATCTGCTTTGGTGATGCGTTCCACACCCGCATCGTACCCACTGGTCCCGGGGTTAGAAGCGCGGCCCATGACGTAATTCATTGCGAATCAGAGGTATGGCTGGAGCGTAAAGCTGGTGACTGAGCGCGGTGTACAATATTACTAACTGGAGCTGTTTACCCGATGAAATTGCGAACCGCCGCGATTCTGATCAGTGTCGCGGCTGCTACGCTGCCTGTCACTGCGGCCGATCCACCGCCCTCTCGTCCCAAAGCCGGTAAGGTCGAGATCCTTCGTCTGAGCGAAATTAAACCCGGTATGAAGGCTACCGCCTGGACGGTGTTCCAAGGGACCGAGCCCGAGCCTGTACCGATCGAAATCATCGGCCGCTGGAAAAATCAGTGGGGGCCAAATCAGGACATCCTAATCGCCAAGATGGGTGGCAAGGCCATCCGCACCAATGTTGCGGGCGGCATGAGTGGCAGCCCGGTCTATATCGATGGAAAACTGGTGGGGGCCATCGCCCTGCGGCTGAGCACCTTTTCGCCGGATGCCATTTGCGGCATCACGCCGATTGAGTCGATGCTCGAAATTAACGAATTCGATCAGTCACGTCCGCAGGAGGCGAAGACTCCGGACAAGCTGGTTGCGGCCAACTCCGGTTCAGCGGTTCCTGCCTCGCTGCAGAATCCGATGATGGTGCCGATCGAGGCGCCTTTGACATTTTCCGGTTTCAACGATGGCGTGTTGCGCGAATTCACTCCCATGCTTCAGCAACTGGGAATCACCGCCGTGCAGTCGGGCGGCGCCGGAAGCGGGCTCCACACCAACAAACCGGCGCCAGGGTGGGAGCATTCGCTGAATCCCGGAGAATCCGTAGCCGGAGTTCTGGTGGATGGGGATATGAGCCTCACCGGGCTAGGCACCGTCACATACAACGACGGCCATCACGTGCTGGCTTTTGGCCATTCGTTCTTTAACCTCGGCCCCGTGAACATGCCGATGAGCAAGGGCGAAGTACTCATGACACTGGCGTCGGCCTATCAACCGAACAAGATGGCGAACGCGACCGAGATTGTAGGAGCGTTACACCAGGATCGCCACAGCGGCATCATGGGTGTGTTGGGAGCGCAGTCGGACATGATCCCGGTTTCTGTCACGGTCCGCGCTCTCAACGAGAACGCGAGCGTGGCACGCGAGAAGATTTTCCACTTCAACGTGTTTGTGCAGCAAAAGTGGACGCCCAGTCTGATGATGCTCACGCTGGCCAACACGTTGTCCGATCTGAATGAGTTCGCCGATGAGGCCACCTACCGCCTGGCGGGAAAAGTTGAAATGAACGGCGGGAGCAACCTGTCCTTGTCAACCATGCAGGCTTCCGGTGAGCTGCCTGTTCCTGCACCAATGGCGCTGGCCAACTGGTGGGGCGATAAGTTCAGCCGCCTCTACCTGAATAACGTGAAAACACCCGATATCAAGCGTGTGAGCGTGACTGTCGATCTGATTCCGGAACGCCGGGTGGCCGCCATCGAAAACGCCTGGGTGGGCAACCCGGACGTGCAGCCCGGCGACGAAGTCCCAGTGAAGGTTTTCCTGCGCCCCTATCGTGGCGATACTCTTCAGCGCGAATTCAAGGTCCGTATTCCGGCGGGCATCGCGCGCGGCGATTACCGCATTTTGTTAAGCGATGCCGATACTGTGAATCGTCTGCAGAGCATCGCAGGAGCGGCCAATCGCTTCCTCGATCTGCCGGAGACGGTATCGCTGATCAATCAGGAACGCTCTAACAACAAGCTGTATGTCTCGCTGGTGGAGCCGAACCCCACGGCCTATCTGGACGACAAGACGCTTCCCAGCTTGCCATCGTCGGTGCTGAATGTGATGCAGGCCGGACGGGTGTCAAACCGGAGCATTGTAACTTCGCCGGAAACTGCTACGGAGCAGATGGCCTTGCCGTTCGATTACGTAGTAAACGGCAGCTACTCACTCCGCATCCACGTGAATTAGAGGGCGGGTTCTTACCTGCCAAATACGTTTAACATGATGAATTCTGTTCTTTTCTTCAAACGCGCGCTATTGGTGTGCGCATTCTCTTCGGCCATTTTCGCGGGCCAGACACACACGTGGTCCGAAAGCGACTACGCGAGCTTCCAAAAAGGCGCCATCAAGAATCTGTCGCTGCGCAGCGATGGCATACTGACTCTGGCCCCGCGCTATAAGGAGTTTTATGACTCCGCGGCCATGTACCTGTGGAGCATCGCGCGCGATTCTAAAGGCAACCTGTACACGGGCGGCGGCAGCGGGGCTAAGCTCTACCGCATCGGTACGGATGGCAAAGGCAAGCTTTTCGCAGAATTGGACGGGCTCGAAATACACGCCATCGCCGTGGATTCAAAGGACCGCGTTTACGCTGCCACGGCGCCTGACGGCAAAGTGTTTCGGGTGTCCGGGAACGGCAAACCCGAGATCTACTACGACCCCAAGAGCAAATATATTTGGGCACTCGCGCTCGACCGCCAGGACGATCTTTTCGTGGCTACCGGCGACCCAGGTGAGATACACCGCGTAACGCCCGATGGTAAGGGCAAAGTCTTTTTTCAATGCGAGGAGACCCACGTCCGCTCGCTGGCCATTGACCCCAAGGGCAATCTGATTGTGGGCACCTCGCCGGGCGGCTTGGTGCTGCGTGTTTCGCCCGCAGGAGAAGGGTTCGTGCTGTACCAGATGTCGAAGCAGGAAGTGACTGCCGTGGCCTTGGGCGGCGATGGCTCGATCTACGCCTCCGGTGTGGGATCGAGACAGGCGGGTGGCTCCATCCTGCAGCCCGCGCCGGCTCCAGCCCCCACTCCCACACAGTTGACCGTCACGGTCGGAGGCCAGGCTGTTGCGCGGCCGGGCGCTCCCGCACCGGCTACAGCCGCTCCGCTGAGGATTGTCGGGGGCAGCGACGTGTACCGAATCGATTCATCCACAGGACCGCGGCGTATCTGGTCGAGTGGTCAAGACATCATCTATGCCATCGCTTTCGACAGTGGCGGCCGGGTGTTGTTGGGCGCCGGCAACCGCGGCAACATCTTCCGCATTGAATCGCCGACTACCTATACCAACGTGCTAACCCTGCCGGTGACACAGGTTACGGCTTTCCAAGCCGGTGCCGGCGGCCGCCTTTATGCCGTTACAGGCAACATCGGGAAGGTATACGAGATTGATTCCGCGCTCGAACAGCAGGGGACCATCGAAAGTGAAGTTTTCGACGCGGGAATGTTTACACAGTGGGGACGCGTGAGTTTCGAAGCCAAACTGAACGGCGGCCGTATCGCCATCGAGACGCGCAGCGGCAACCTCGATCAGCCGCAGAAGAACTGGAGCCCTTGGTCAGACGCGATCACCTCGGCGAAGGGCGGCCGTGTCACCTCACCGGCATCGCGGTTCGTGCAATGGAGGGCAACCTTGACGGCTGCCGCCAGTAATTCGCCGGAGCTGGAGTCAGTGGGCGTTGCCTACCTGCCTAGGAATGTGGAACCGCGCATCGAGCAGATTGAAATCACGCCGGCCAACTACAAATTTCCGCCTCCCTCCAATTCTTCGAGCCCGGCGACGCTTTCGCTGCCACCCCTGAGCGGTAAGTCGTCGCACACGGAAGCGCGAAGCGCCGTGGTTGAGACGCCCGCCACCACAACCCCGGCCATGCAGCCCGGCAAGGGTTTCCTGGGCGCCCGCTGGATGGCTTCGGATCCCAACGACGATAACTTGATCTACACCGTGGAAATTCGCGGCGTCAATGAAACTGAATGGAAGCCGCTGAAGGACAAGGTGACGGAGAAATACTTTTCCTTTGATTCCACGGCCTTTCCGGACGGCGAGTATCGGTTGCGGATTACGGCTTCGGACGCGCCGTCCAACCCGCCAGGTGAAGCGTTGACGACGCGCCTGGAGAGCGATCCATTCCTGATCGATAACACCCCGCCCAAGATCACAGGCCTGGCAGCTTCGCGCACTGGCGGAAAGCTGCAAATCCGGTGGCACGCGGCGGATGCGCTGAACGATATCGCGCAGGCCGAATACTCACTCGACGGTGGCGACTGGACGGTGGTCTCCCCCACCAGCGGCTTGTCGGACTCGCAGGAACTCGACTACGAACTCAATGTGGATGCCTCGCCGGGAGAGCACACCATCGCTGTTCGCGCGGCAGACGACTACGACAACCAGGGGGCGGACAAGGTCGTGGTGAGATAAGCTGACACTATGAATGTCGAGCGGACTATCGAGTTCATCTTGGACGCGCAGGCGAAGGCGGAGGTCCGGATGGCTGCCCACGAACGGCGGATGGCTGCGATTGACAAACGGTTGAATGGCGTGACCAAGCTCATCCAGCAGGGGATGCGACTGTTAGTGAGTTCCAAGAAAGAAACGGACCAAAAAATCAACGCCTTGATCGCTTCGCAGTTGCGTACTGACGAGGCCTTGAAAGAGTTGGCAGCGGCGCAGAAGGTCACCGAGAAAAAAATGCAAACGTTCCTCAATCGTCAGACCCGCAACGGTCACTGATTCCTGCAGCATCTTCCGTGATTGGTGTATTCTCTCAGGAAGCTGTTATGAATCCTCTCAGTCGGCTCAGAGCCGTCGTATTGATTGCGTTGCTGGCGGGTATTCCCGCCTCCGCGCAGATCCTCTTGTCCGGCGACTGGATCGCGCTTCAGCATGAAGATCAAATCGAGCGGGGACCCGGTCCGGATCTGGGCGACTACCTGGGTCTGCCAATCAACGATGCCGCTCGCCTTCGCGGCGAAAGTTGGGACTCCTCCCGATTAACACTGCAGGAGCACCAGTGCCGCGTTCATATCGTCTCCTACATTTACCGTGGGCCGCTCAGCCTGCGCATCTGGGAGGAGAAAGATCCCGAGACGCAGCAGGTGATCGCGATCCGGAACTACATCAGCACGTACGAACAGTCGCGCACTATCTGGATGGATGGCCGCCCGCACCCCTCCCCGAGTGCCGCTCACACCTTTATGGGCTTCTCCACCGGGAAGTGGGAAGGCGACATCTTGACGGTCAACACCACTCACCTCAAGATGGGCTGGCTGCGGCGCAATGGACTTCCCGAAAGCGACCGCGCCACCCTGGTGGAGCATTTCATCCGTCACGGCAACTACCTGACGCATGTCTCGTTGATCACGGACCCGGTCTATCTCACAGAGACTCTCATCAAGACCGAGGACTTTGTGATAGCCGATCACGATCCGGGCAACTGGTTGTGGCCGTGTGAATACGTGGAAGAAATTACGGGACGTCCGAAAGGCGAAGTGCCTAACTTCCTGCCGGGAGAGAACCCGTTCCTCAAGGAATTTCCGACACGCTACGGAATACCTGAAGAGACTGCGCTTGGCGGCGCGGAGCAGACTTATCCGGAGTACCAGTTAAAGTTGAAGGCTAAGGCGGGGATGTTCGCCAGCACCCTGAGTGGACTGTCTCAAGAGCAGCCGAGCGAAAGCCCACCCAGTGCCGATGTCGAAGTGTTGCCGGTGCAAGGTAACGTGTACATGCTGGTGGGCAAGGGCGGCAACGTAACCCTGCAAGTGGGTCCATCGGGCGTGGTGATGGTGGACACTGGAGTCGCGCCTCAAGCCGACAAAATCCTGGCCGCCATACGGAAGCTGTCGAACAAGCCCGTGAAGTACATCATTAACACACAGGCCGATCTGGATCACACCGGCGGGAACGAGAGTCTGGCCAAGGTGTTCGGATCGGCTACGGCGGTATCGGTCGTCAACACGCCCGGCGCGACGGCAACGCAGACCGTGGCCATTCTCGCGCATCAGAAAGTCCTCAACCGGATGAGTGCGCCCGATGGCGGTTACCCGGCCCGGCCAACCGCAGCGTGGCCCACCGACACCTACGTCGGTGAGGAGAAGGAGCTCTACTTCAACGGCGAGGGCATCCAGATGTTTCACATCCCCGCTGCGCACACCGATGGAGACACGATCGTGTATTTCCGAAAGTCGGATGTGGTGAGCGCGGGCGACCTCTTCCTGACCGACAGTTATCCGGTGATCGACCTGAAACGCGGTGGCAGCTTGCAAGGCGTGATCGACGGTCTGAACCGCATCCTCGACCTGGCTATTCCCGCGCACCACGAGGAAGGCGGCACTTACGTGATTCCCGGCCGCGGACGCATTTGCGACGAGTTCGACGTGGTGGAATACCGCGACATGCTTACGATCTTTCGGGATCGGATTCAGGCAATGATCAAGAAGGGTCTGACCCTGGAACAGGTGAAAGCGGCTCGCCCGACCAGCGATTACGATCCGGAGTACGGAGCAACCGCCGGACCCTGGACGACTGACATGTTTGTCGAGGCGGCTTACAAGAGCCTCACGCAGAAGCGGCCGTAGCGGTCGCTCCCTTACGGTCGCGGTTCAGTGAGGGGTTCGCAGGCGCGCCGCAGGCCTTGTTCCAGCACTTGCTGTTGCGCCGGCTCGATCTTGCCGCCGGCGGCTGTCACGTAGAACACGTCAATCGCCTTATGGGCCTGTGTATCAATGAGAACCACTTCGATGTTGCAGCCATTTGTCGCGAATGCCGACGCCAGATCGTAGAGCAGCCCGGGGCGGTCCTCGGCTACGATTTCAACCAGTGTTGCGGTGCTGCTGGCGACGCCATCGAAAACGACCCGGGTCTGGATGCGCGCGTTGCGGCTCGGTAGGCTTGGCTTCGGCCGGTTCCGCAGCAGCGCGCGCACGTCCGTCTTACCGCCGATCACGCGTTCGGTGGTGGTCCGGAGCCGGTCGGTTTCAGAGGGGTTCAATTCCAGTGTGCGTGAAGGATCGGTGAAGGTGAAGGTGTCCAAAATCAAGCCCCGGCGGTTGGCGAACGCTTCGGCCTTCAGGATGTTCATCCCGAAGCTGGAGAGCGTACCCGCGACGGCGGCGAAGAGCCCCGGCCGGTCGGCAGTGGTCACCATGGTCAGCTGGTAGGCCGATTCCAGTTTTCGGACATCCACCGCCACCCCGCGCCTCCGGCTGCGCTCTTCCAGCGTCATATGCTCGTCGATTTCGACCTCGGTATGCGTGCGAAGGTACCGAGTCGGGAAGCCTTCCAGGAATTCGAGGCGCTGGGGCGGGCCCGAGGCTTCGATTTCGATGCGTTCGCTTTCCAACTCGCGCGTCAGCTCGTTGTAGACCATCAGATAAAGCTGCCACAACTGTTCCGCCCGCCACGGGGTCATCACGTGCGGATTCACTGCGCTGATATCCGCGTAGGTCAGGAGCGTTAGCGCCTTCAAACGTTCCACCGTCTCCACCTGATGAGCGACGTCGCGCACCGTCTTGGGGTCAAACAGGTCGCGAGACTGCATGACGGAGGAAAGTTCCAGGTGCTTCTGAATCAAGTACACGACCATTTCCCGATGCTGCGGCGACGTCTGAATGCGCGCCATTGCGGTCTTGGCCAGACGCACCGACGCATCCACATGGCCTTCGCCGGATGTCCCTTTCCCGGAGTCATGCATGAGTACCGCGAGTGCCAGCACGCCCGGCTGCTGCATCTCGCGCAACAGGTCGCCGTAGGGTTTCAGTGGCATTTCCTGGGCGTTGCGCAGGCTCCATAGGTTTTGCAGGGCCACCAGGGTGTGCTCGTCTACCGTGTAGCGGTGGAAAAAATCGCGGATCACCAGGCACTCGATCTGCTCCAACTCGGGGAACAAAATCGTGAGCATGCCGGTTTCGTGCATCGCGCGGATTGCCAGGGGGGCATGCGGCAACCCGAAAATGGAGATAAGCGCCGGCCAGATCGGCCTCGGCTCGGCAAACCACTCGCGCAGTTTCGCGTGCCGCGCCTCGATCTGCTGTTCGGCTTCCGGAGAGACCTGTATGCCATGACGACCCACGAATTCGAACAGGCGCAGAAGCACCTCGGGGTCGGCGTCCAAAGCCTGCGGAGAGCGGAAGTGCGCGCGCTCTCGGTGGACGCTGAAATCGGCGTTAGCCAGGCGCGAACGCCAGTCCCGAAACTGCGAGAACAGGGAGCTGGATTGGGCTTCGTTGGATTCCAGTTGGCGCATGGCCGCGCGATAGATGTTGCGCGCGTGCCGGTAGTACTCCCGCATCCAGTGCGCCGCGTCCGATAACTTCCACTGTTCGGCGGCGGCATCCTGCGCGTCAAACGTAAGAACGTTATTGTCGCGGCCCGATTCGCAGTGCAGGTAGCAGCGGAGGCGTGCCAGGAAGCGAAAGGCCTGCTGCAGTTCCGGCGCCGGTTCGGCCGCCGCCAGGCGGGATGGCTCGGAGTTGCGCATTTGCTCGAGCCAGCAAAGCAGTTGATAGTCCCGCAGGCCCCCGGGGGTTTCCTTGACGTTTGGCTCCAAATGATAAAAGGTATTGGCGTATTTGCTGTGGCGCTCGCGCGTGAGCTGCGAAAGATTGCGAATCAGGGCGTTGCGGTTCCCGGTGATAAAGCGCGGCAGTTTCTCCACCAGCTTGGCGTACAGGCCGCGGTCGCCGCACAGATATCGTTGATCGAGCAGGCTGATATTCAGCTCAATATTGCGGTCGTGCACCTCGGTGCATTCCGAGGGAGTACGCACCGAATGGCTGACGCGCAGGCGACTGTCCCAGAGCCGTTGGAGAAACGCAGCGATGGCATCCTTGTTCGCCAGAGCGAGATTCTCCGACTCGAAGAGCAACAGCACATCGACATCCGAATAGGGAAAGAGTTGCCGCCGGCCGTATCCGCCCACGGCCAGGAGGGCCACGCCCGCTGGCGCTGCGGGAAACAAAGAGCCAGAGGCGGCCTCTGTGACGACGTGGTCCACCTCCGCGGTCTGCTGCGCTAGTGCGCGGACCGAATCGCCGGTAGCCAGAAATTCCTGCTGTATGGTTACCCTGCCAACACTAGAGTGCGGATTCCCCACGGTCGTCGTTTCGAATGCGAATAGCCTCTTTTACATCGTAGACGAAGATCTTTCCGTCGCCGATCTTGCCCGTACGGGCCGCGGCTGCAAGGGTTTTGATCACTTCGTCAGCGCGCGAGTCGGAGACCACCATCTCCAGTTTCACTTTCGGCAGCAGATCCACGTTGTATTCCTGGCCGCGATAGACCTCTTTGTGGCCCTTCTGCCGTCCATGGCCGCGGACTTCGCCGATCGTCATGCCGTCAATTCCGATGCCCTTGAGGGCCTCTTTGACCTCGTCCAGTTTGAATGGCTGGATGACCGCTTCGATCTTCTTCATGGCTCCTCCTAAGCTACCGCACTATCATCCAGCGGTTACGATTCTAGGATGTATCCTTCTTCTCCATGCAGGGTGATGTCGAGCCCATCAATCTCCTGTTGCTTGGGAACGCGCACTCCCAGCACCACGTCGCAAATCTTCAAAATAATGAGCGTGCCGACGATTGCCAGTCCCCATGAGATGGCCACGCCGATGAGCTGATTGACCACCTGGCTGGCATGTCCATCTACCCATCCGAGGGGCAGCATTTTGCCTGCGCTGTCTTTGAAGCCGTCATTCACTGCGTTGGTGGCGAACACACCGGTGAGGATTGCACCCAGGGTCCCTCCAATACCGTGCACACCGAAGGCATCCAGCGCGTCATCGTAGCCGAACATCTGCTTGACCTTGGTTACCATCAAGAAGCAAACGATGCCGGCTGCAAACCCGATGGCCAGGGCCGGGAAGGGACGAACAAACCCGGAGGCCGGGGTTATCGCCACCAACCCGGCCACGCATCCGGAAATGCCGCCAAGCATGCTCGGCTTGCCATTGTGCAGCCACTCGGCCAGCATCCAGCCCAAAGCCGCCGCGGCCGCTCCGAAGTGAGTCGCCACGAAGGCGCTGCTGGCCAACCCGGACGCGTTTAAGGCGCTTCCCGCATTGAACCCGAACCAACCCACCCACAGCAGGCAGGCGCCGATCACGCTGATCACCAGGTTATGCGGCTTCATGGCATCACTCGGAAAGCCCACCCGCTTTCCCAAATAGAGGGCGCAAACCAACGCGGAAACCCCCGACGTGATGTGCACCACCGTGCCGCCCGCGAAATCGAAACAGGGGATTTTGCCTCCCAGGGATGCGCTCAGCAGGCCGCCCTTTCCCCATACCATGTGCGCCATCGGGAAGTAGACGATCAGGGCCCAGAGGGTCATGAACAGCAGCATGGCGCTGAATTTCATCCGCTCGGCAAAGGCGCCCGAAATCAGGGCGGGCGTGATGATGGCGAACATGAGCTGGTAGATCATGAAGGTCTGGTGCGGGATGGTGGGAGCGTAATCGGCATTGGGTGCGCTGCCTACGTTGTTGAGCAACGCGAACCGGAGGTCCCCGATAAACGAGGAATCGCCTCCGAAGGCCAGACTATAGCCAACTACCGCCCAGATCACCGTGACCACGGCCATCAGGACGAAGCTGTGCATCATGGTGGAAAGGACATTTTTCCTGCGGACGAGGCCACCGTAGAAAAGGGCCAGGCCGGGACCGGTCATCATCAGCACCAGAGCGGCACTGGTCAACATCCAGGCGTTGTCTCCGGCGCTTTGCGCGGATTTGGCAGCAGCCTCGACAGCCGTGAGCCTGGCTTGGATATCGGGATTAGCCTGCGCCCAGAGGGCGGCGGGCGTGGTAGCGAGAGTAAGCAGACAGAGCTTGATCAGTGGTTTCATCTTGGAACCCATTTTTGAGATTGGGCTTTCTACTATACCCTCAATTCTCGTATGCTGCACCGAGCCGTTTAAACGCAACATTTCTATAGGCGTAATTGGATTTTTTTATTTGTGTGATAGGACTTTTTGTTGCTGCGGGCGGCATGTGGAAAAAATGATTGTCTTCGGGCCACCGCGATCCGGTACAATTACGAAAAAAATGGCAACTGCGCTGGTCAAATCCCCCGCGATCAATCCTCGGTGTACCTCTTTTCGGCTCGAGATTCGGGAGTCGAGCATTCATCGATGGGGCGTGTACGCGCTCCAGCGCATTCCGCCCGGACGCAAGGTGATCGAGTATACCGGTGAAAGAATCAGCCGGCGAGAGACCAAGCGGCGCGGCCAGGGTAGCGTCACCTATCTGTTCACGCTGGACAACTACTGGACCATAGACGGTGCGGTGGGCGGCAGCGGCGCCGAGATTATCAACCACTGCTGCGATCCCAATCTCTACACCCGGATCGTGCGCGGACACATTCTCTACATGAGTAAGCGCGTGATTCGACCGGGAGAGGAGTTGACGGTGGACTACCTGTTTTCGGACGAGATCCAGCGCGTGCGTTGCCGTTGCGGCTCGCGGGTCTGCCGCGGCACGATTAACGTGAAAGAGCCGCAGTAGGGCATTATTGCCGTGAGCCAGGGGAGGCGCCTTCTCCCCACTAAAACGAAAGCCCCACCCAACCCGTGAACGGGCGGGCGGGGCTAGTCCCCTTTAAGAGCGGTTACTTCGAGGCCGGCTTGGTAGCCGACGGAGTGCTGGCTGGGGTCTGCGTCTTCTTGCTCTTGTGGTGCTTCTTCACGTGCTTGGTTGTGCTGGTGGTAGCCGGTGCACTGGTGGCCGGGGGCGCGCTAGGGGCCTGAGCGGCAAATGTCAACGGCATGGCAGCAACGGCCAGCCCGATCGCGATCAAAGTCTTCTTCATGGTTCCTTTTCTCCCTGGCGGGCCCTTGTGCCCGCTCACAATCCCATAGTGCGGTAGAACGGCCGGAAACACGATAGCCTGCGCAGGCTAGGGAAGCCGACGAATTGGGGTGTACCGCGGTTAATGTTTATTAGGATTGGTTTCTAGCCTGTCTTCGGGATGGCCGAACCAGGACCGCGGCGCGATACTGTAAACGGCGGTTATGCGGCAGCGTCAGATCACCCATCAGAACATCTTCCGGGTTTTGCTCGGCGGATTTGGCGTGGTGATGTTACTGCTGTTAGCGGCGGCGGTGGTAGGGGTACGGAGTATTCGCTCCATTCAGGCAAATGCCGCCGATATCGTGCGCGAGCAAGCCGATACCAACCGTCTCATCAATGAGTTGCAGCACCAGGAAACCAGTGTCCGCGAGGTATTCTCTCTGCTCGCGCGCCATCCGGAATCGGTGAATTACACGCAGGTTATGGGTCAGCTCGCGGAAGCCGACAGCAACATCAACCGCATCACAGCCGAGGGAGCCCAGACCGCCGAGCGCGACCTCTGGGGCGGGTTGCGGCAGGCCTCTTTAGCATTTTCGGCCGAGGCGCGGCGGCTGCTCAGCGATGACTCTACAGAAACCTATGCTACGGTCGACCTTTTCCGCTACCACGAAGCGTTCGTTTCGGTGATCGGGCGCTTGCTGGCCGCCAACTACCGGAAGGCGAATGCGGCGCAGGCACGGATGGAAAACCGCTCTTCCCGATTGTTGCAGAGCTCGTACCTGGTCGCGTCCGCCAGCGTATTGTTGGGCCTGATCTTCGCCGTGTTCACGGTGCGCCTGGTTTCGTTTCTGATTCGCCGAATGGAGTGGCAGACCGCCGAGCTGGCGCGCGTTTCCTGGCACATGCTGGAAGACCAGGAGGCCACCGCGCGGCGATTCTCGCACGAGCTGCACGACGAGCTGGGTCAAGCGCTCACGGCCATCCGGACCAACCTGTCGGCCCTCGAATCGGGCGGCCAGGCCACTCCCGAACGCCTGCAAGACTGCCGGCGATTAGTGGATGAAGCGATCGGCAACGTGCGGCAGCTCTCGCAACTGCTGCGGCCCGTGATCCTGGATGATTTCGGCTTGGAAGCCGCGCTCCGCTGGCTGGGGGAAGGATTTGCCACTCGGACCGGAATCACCGTGGATTTCCAATCGCATTTCTCCGGACGGTTGCCGGATGAGACGGAGACGCACCTGTTTCGCATCGCCCAAGAAGCGCTCACCAACGTAGCGCGTCACTCCGGCGCGAAACGCGTGCGCATGAAGCTCGAAACCCGCGGCGAGGGGATCTGTCTTTCGATTGAAGATGACGGCCGAGGGCTTCCGGCAGCAGCTTCCGCCAACGGCCGCGGCATGGGCATGATCGGAATGCGGGCCCGCGCACGCAGCGCCGGTGGTGATGTGAGCGTGAAGTCGCGCCCGGGCGAGGGGGTTCTAGTTGAAGTGCGAGCGCCCCTTTTAGCGGGTACTAAACCCGATCTGGCCAGTTCTGGAATCGGCGACTAGCCACGTCCAGTTACGGGGCCGGGCCTCGTGCCCTACTATCTTTCCGATAAATATTGTTTCAACTGATGGCATTAGTCCTTTTGACTAGGCTATCTCAAAATAGGTAATTGGCATGCCCCGGCTCAAGAGGAAGCTGTGATGTGAGCTTCGCGCCCCGGCAGGACCTAACCCTTTGGACTAGTCTTTCTGGCGAGTCACTAAGGACAGTATCTATAAGTATGACTGCATGGTAACTTCCCCATGGAGGATTTAAACATGCAAAAGATTTTTCGAGTACTGCTCGGCGCGACGCTACTCGCGACGGCAGCTCTCGCCGCACCCCCGATCGTTGGGAATCCTGATTCGTACCAGATCCGCTATGCGGCCAATCTGGGAGCTGGCCAGTCCGTGGTCAACCTCACGAACGCTGGGACCAACGGCGGTGATGACACCACTGACTTCATCTGCGCGAACGTGTATGTGTTCGCTCAGGATCAGCAGCTCATCTCTTGCTGCGCCTGCCCGTTGAGCCCCAACGATCTGCAGACGCTCTCGGTCCAAAACGATCTCATCAACAACACGCTGACTCCTGGCGTGCCGACTGGTGTGACGATCGGGATCGTGGCCAGTGATGACACGGGCACGCCCGGCTGCAACGCAGCCACCGTTGACCCGACGAAGCTCGTTTCCGGTCTGCGCGCTTGGGGCACCACCCTTCACGCTGCTCCGGGTGGCGGGTTTGCCGTGACCGAGACCGAATTCTCGCAGGTCGGCCTGAGCAATGGTCCCGGTTCGGAATTGGCAAAGATGACGAGCTTCTGCGGGTTCATCCAAGCGGACGGCAGCAAGTTCGGTATCTGCGGCTCCTGCCATCCGGGCGCGCAGGGCGCCAATAAGGCTCAGTAACTCCTTAGTTTTTAGCTATTGTGTCAAACCTCTAACATCCTCGGGTAACCGGCGTAGGATCCGGTTACCCGAAGTGTTATGCAGCCTGTTCCCGCCAACGATTCCTGAGCGGAGTCTCCTTCGGATACACGTCTTGCGATACCCCTAACTATGCTCCACTAGTAGGCAGACCGGGTGAAAAAGTTCTTGTGGGGCGGGCTTTAGCCCGCGCGGGACTTCAGTCCCGCTGGTTCGGATGGCGGACTAAAGTCCGCCGCAGGCTGAAGCCCGCCCCACGCAAACAGTGCTAGTTCGCGGCCCGGGCCTAACGAATCCGCGTTTAGCCGCTGTGTTAGCGTTAAGTCCTGGCTAACACCCGTTCCGTTCCGGTATGAAACCGATTCGCATTCTACTCGCGGATGACCACGCGGTGGTCCGCCAGGGCTTCAAAATGATCCTCGGGGCGCAGCCGGACATGGAAATCGTGGGCGAAGCGGGCAACGGCCGCGAGGCGGTCGAGCTGGCTGAACAACTGAAACCCGACGTGGTGGTGATGGACGTCGCCATGCCGGAGCTGAACGGCATCGAAGCTACACGCCGCGTTACCGGATCCGTGCCCCACGCCCGCGTAATCGCCCTGAGCATGCACAAGGATTCGGTCTACGTGCGCGAAGTGCTGCGCGCCGGGGCCCGCGGCTATCTGCTGAAAGATTCCGACGCGGGCGAGCTGGTATCGGCTGTGCGCGCGGTGGCTAGGGGTGAGGGCTACCTCAGCCCGGCCGTCTCCAATGCCGTTCTGGACGACTACCGGAAGCACGTCAGTGATCCCATCGATCTGCTCAGCAGCCGCGAACGCGAGGTGTTGCAGATGCTGGCCGAGGGCAAGACTAACAAGGAGATCGCCACCGTATTGAACCTCAGCGTCTACACAGTGGATGCCCATCGTGGGCGCATCATGGAGAAGCTGAACCTGCACAGCATCAACGAACTGGTGCGCTTCGCGGTGCGGCACGGGCTGGTTGACTGAAAGTTTGTTAAGATCGCTCGCATGCGGATTATCGTCGCGCTGGCCCTGGTTTCCTCTGCTTTGATCGCGCAGAAGCGCCCCATTACGCATGAGGACGTCTGGCTCATGAAACGGACGGGCGCCCCCCAGGTCAGTCCGGACGGCAAATGGGCCGTCACCTCTGTGACCGAGCCATCCTATGAGGCCGCGAAGACCGCTTCGGACTTGTGGCTGGTTCCGCTCGACGGTCGCACGCCCCCGCGGCGGCTCACCAGCACGCTGGCGCCGGAGACGGGCGCGGTTTTTTCCCCGGACTCCAAGCGCCTGGCGTTCGCTACCAAGCGCGAGGGCGACGAGACCACCCAGATCTACATTCTGCCGCTCGATGGCGGCGAAGCCATGCGGGTTACCAATATTTCCACCGGCGCTACCGATCCGCAATGGCGCCCGGATGGTAAAGCCATACTGTTTGAAAGCCGGGTCTACCCGGGCGCGAAAAACGACGACGACAATCGCAAGATCGCGGCCGAGCGCAAAGCGCACAAGTACAACGCGCGCATCTTCGACAGTTTTCCAATTCGCTTCTGGGATCATTGGCTGGATGATCTTCGCCCGCACGTCTTCGTGCAAAGCCTGGAGGAAGGCGCGGTTGCGCGCGACCTGCTGGCGGGTACGAAATTGGCCGCTCTCGCGGGCTTCCAAGGAGAGCTGGAAGAGACTGGTGGCGCGACTTTGGATGCTCAGTGGAGCCCCGATGGCAACGACGTCGTTTTCACCGCCACCACCGACTTGAATCACGCCGTCACCTCACCCGTTACGTCCGAGCTTTACCGCATCTCGGTGCAAGGCGGCGAGCCAGTGGCACTCACCACGGGACCTGACAGTTATGGCCACCCGGTGTTTCGGCCCGATGGCAAGGTGCTCTACGCCACGACGCAACGCAGCGAAGCGGTCGCGCTCTACAGCTTGAACCGCCTGGTGAAGATCGACTGGCCGCCCGCCGGACCACCGAAAATGCTCACGGGCGCGTGGGACCGTTCGGTGGATTCCATCGCCGTGACCCCCGAGAGCCGCACAATCTATGTGACTGCCGAGGACCAGGGCCACGACCGTGTGTTCCGACTGCCGGCAGATGGCGGCGAAGTGCGGCCTGCGTTTCCCGTGAAGGAAGGCGCATACTCCGGATTGGTAATTCCGGCCCATGCCGCGTCGCCGATCTTAGTGGCGAGCTGGCAGTCGATGATCCATCCGGCCGATTTGGTGCGGGTGGATGCCCAGACGGGTGAGAACCACTTCCTGACGGAGTTCAACAAAGACCGCATTACCCAGATCGATTGGCAGCCCCCGCGCGAATTCTGGTTCACTTCGAAAGCCGGCAGACGAATACAGAGCCTGGTGGTGTTGCCCCCGGCGTTCGACGCGTCCAAAAAGTACCCGCTGTTAGTCTTCCCGCACGGCGGTCCGCACAACATGATCAAAGACAGTTTCTTCATTCGGTGGAACTATCACTTGCTGACCACTCCGGGGTATGTGCTGCTGATGACTAACTACACCGGTTCAACGGGCTACGGCGAGGAGTTCGCCGTGGCAATTCACAAGGATATTCTGCGCGGCCCGGCGGCGGAGATCGAACAGGCAGCCGACGAAGCGATCCGGATGTTTCCGTTTATCGACGCCACACGCCAGGTGGCTGCGGGCGCGAGTTATGGCGGCTATCTCATGAATTGGTTTGAGGGAAACACCAAGCGATTCAAATGCCTGGTGAGCCATGCCGGTCTAAGCGACAACACTTCCTTCTGGGGTGCGACCGATGACTCGTACTACTGGGAGACGCGGAACGGCGGCCCGGTCTGGGAACAGAAAGGGGCGTGGCGGGAACAGAACCCCTCGACCTACGCCGCCAATTTTTCGACGCCGATGCTGGTAACGCAGGGCGAACAGGACTTCCGAGTGCCGGTGAATCAAGGACTTGAGATGTACAAGCTTTTACAGCGCCGCGGTGTTCCGAGCCGCCTGGTGATCTTCCCGGACGAGAATCATTGGGTCATGAAGGGCGAAGACTCGCGCGAGCACATGCGCGAGGTAATGGACTGGCTGGCGAAGTATCTATGACCTAACTCCTGCGCCGGGAATCACCGCTTCTAACCGCCGCGTCGAGCCGCGCCCCCAACTGGTCAAACCCCGGCTTCGGCCCGTGCCATTCCAGCTCATCCACACTGTCAAACAGCGGGATGTCCGTCCGTAGAGTTGCCAGCGTGCGGAAAAGCAGCGCTTGCTGGCGCTGGGTGGAGAGAGTATGAGCCAGGGCGCCGGCACTGGTGACGTTTACGTGCCACTCCTGCCAGTCGGAGGGGATGGACTCGATGTGGAGGAACTTGGCCAGAACGGCCGCTGACGACTTTGCCCCCCAGCCCGGTAAGCCGGGGTAGCCGTCCGCCGCGTCGCCGACCAGCGCCAGGTAATCGGGAATGGACTCGGGCGAGACGCCGAACTTCGCGATGACGCCAGCCTCATCGACCGTAACGCGCGTCCGTCGATTCAATTGGACCACGCGTGTGCCGTGCACGCATTGCGCGAGATCTTTATCCGGCGTGCAGATAACCACGTGTTCGACGCGCGCATCCCGAGCCGCGATTGCCGCCGCTGCTCCGAGCGCGTCGTCGGCTTCGAACTCTACCATTGGCCAGACCACAACGCCCGCCGCCGAGAGTACCTCTTCCAGCAACTCGAACTGAGCCAGTAAGTCCGGTTCCACGCCTTCGCTGGTTTTGTAGCCTGGCCAGAGTCCGTTGCGAAAGGATTCAATGACGTGATCGGTGGCAACGCCGACATGCGTCGCGCCGCCGCGAATCATGCTCAGGACAGAATGGAGTACGCCCCGCACTGCGCCGACTTCACGGCCGTCCTGATCCCGCGCGGACGGCACGGCGTAGTAGTGCCGGAAGAGCTCGTATGTGCCGTCGATCAGATGGACGTCCACTACAGCTTACAGGCCAGCGTCAACCCGTCGCCCATGGTCGCCATGCTGAGCGCTACGCGGGTATCGTGATGCACTTTCTCGTTGAAGGCGCGAATCGCGCGCGTGTCGGCGTCCTGGACGGCCGGGTTGATTACGTCGCCGCCCCAGAGCACGTTGTCGAGGGCAATCAAGCCGCCCTTTCGCAACAGCACCAGGGCGCGCTCGTAATAATTGGCGTAGTTGGTTTTGTCGGCGTCGATGAAGACCATGTCAAACATTCCCGCCTGCCCTCCAGAGATCAGGCTATCGAGCGTATCTAATGCCGGGCCGAGCCGGAAATCGATCTTGTGCTCCACTCCCAGCTCCTGCCATGTGCTGCGCGCCAGGGCGGCGTATTCGGGGCTGCGCTCGCAGGCTACCAGTTTCCCGTCAGGCGGCAGCGCCAGCGCCACCCACCCGGAACTGTATCCGAGGAACACGCCCACTTCTATGGTCTTTCGCGCGCCCAGCATCACCGCCATCAGGTTCAGGAACTGAACCTGCTCGGGCGCGGAACACCAGCTGGCATGCGGATGGTCCTGAGTCGATTCCCGCAGGCGCTTCAACGGTTCGGGCTCGCGCAGAGTGACGTTGCCAATGTAGTCGGCCAGTTCGTTGGTGATGGCAGTGTAAGTTCGCGTCATGCCGAATGCTATCGATGCCGCAGGCTGGATGCGCCCGAGACCGTCCCCACATAAGCCAGCAATCGCCCGGCGGTGACGACGCCCACCCAACAGAAGAGGGAAATACCCGCCAGTAGCTTGCCGTTCGACGATGCGCTGGAGGTCCGTACAACTCCATTTCGGATCTTGACCGCGGTCACCATGGCGACTGCAACCAGCGCCATCTTGATCATGAAGTCCGGGTTGGTGAGTTTGGTGGAGGCATCGGCGGCCAACAGAATCGTTCCGCTCGCGGCGCTGATCCAGAATCCGAACCACATTAACGGATAGAGCCGGTCCAGCGGTTGGAGGGGCGTTTGGGCCGCGAGACCCAAGAGCCGCAGGCCGATCGCGGCGTTGAGTCCCGCCACCATCGCCATCCCGACGGTGTGCAAGAAGAGGATGGACGGGTATCCCCATATGGACCCGGACTCGCGTACCCACGCGAAAAAGCTCAAGTTTTCGATCGATCTAAGAAACTCCATCATTCTCCTCGCTCTTGTCGATCAAATACCCCAGTACGGCAACCAGCCCGACAACACCGAACACCACGAGACTGACGGTCAAGGCCAAAGGCATTTTCTACCTCGAAACGGAAACCTAAAAAGCATTCCCCAAGAACGGCAACATGCGCCCGAAATACATCACTCCCAGCACCAGGATGATGGCCGAGGCGGCGGCAAATTTCGCGATGAACGGCGCATCCTCGCCCGCCTTCAGCGCCCACGGAGCGTCGAACACCGTGAAGTAGAGAACGTTAATCCCGGCCAGCAGAATAAGAGCAAGCTTCCACTGGAATGCGATGTTTTGCGTGTATTGTCCGGGGTCGCCGACAAAGAACAACATGCCCGTAACCAGATTGAGTCCGAACCCGAGAATGCCCCAGGGCATTAACCGATGCAAAGCGGCGAAGGGCACCTTCCGCAGCGTGCCCAGCATGCGCAGGTCGACTACCAGCGCCACGCCGAACAGCAGACACAGTCCCACGAAATGCAGGGTCTCGCACGTTGGCCAGATCCATGACACCTCAGTCACGAATGAGCCGACGATGCGCGCCAGCGGCGGTCCAGTGGTAGCTACCGCCATGGCGGACTGAACTTCCGGATGGCGGATCTCGCCGCCGATGTTCGAGGCTCGTGTCATGAGGCCGAACGTCACAATGGAAACCAGAAGCACGGCCGTGAGGTTCCAGGCCGGCACACGCGAGGTCCGTCGATATTGCCAAAGTCCGAGCCAGGCGAATGCTCCCGTGAGTTCCATGAACGCCATAGCCACCAGGGCAGCGCCTTCGTG
The DNA here is from genome assembly GCA_035948775.1 of Bryobacteraceae bacterium. Classification (GTDB taxonomy): domain Bacteria; phylum Acidobacteriota; class Terriglobia; order Bryobacterales; family Bryobacteraceae; genus PSRJ01. Next base: position 18,020 of record DASZIV010000101.1, on the reverse strand, counting down.
CGCCTGAATTACCGCTCTCGATATGCCGGGTTCCGGGCACGGTGTGTCCGGCGACGTACTGCAGAGCGCTTCCTGCGCCGCGTTGCCGGTCACGTAGGTAGGAATCGAAATCAGGGCAATGCCTAGGAAAATCACCAGGCTGGCGCGTTTCAGCTCACCACTTTTGGAAATGAGGGCCGCAACGAACAAGCCGACTCCAATCAGAAAGCCGATAGTCGGAAAGTGATTCAGCCAGAAATGTACGTGCGCCACCTCCGTGGAGGAAGTGGTTCGGATGATCTTCCGTCCGCTGTTGGAAACCAGCAACGGGATATCCTGGCGAACGTTCTGCAGGGAGATCGAGACGATTACCTTCCGATAGCCGGCGGTCGACGACGGTTTGGGATCGCCCACTTCGACCGCCGCTGCCTTTTCCAACCCATAGACATCGCGCACATATGCTTCCACCGCCGATTTGTCGAGGGGCTTGGCCTGCTCCTGCGCCCAGCCTGAAACGGCCAGCGATATGACAACCGCCAGGGCGCACAAAAGGGAATGCAACATATCCTCCTGCGGTGGGCATGCTGTAGCTTGCCCGGAACGCGACCTCCCATTCTATGACGGCTGGAGCGGAGCGTGTGCGCAGCAGCTACTTTTTGGGGCTCAGGCTTCGGTACACCGCCTCAACGAACGTGTCGGTGGTCCAGAAACCGGTGGTCGCGCCATATTCCGGGTCGAAGTCGCGCGTGGGTTTGGCCGCCTTCACTTGTTCGAGAGTCATCCCCTTCTTGGTCATGTCCTGTATGCGGTCGCGAATGATGGTGGCCATGTCCCGGTACTCCACCACGTCGGCCTGATCGCACAGCCGCCCGTGCCCCGGGATCACGTATGTGCCGCCTTCCTGTTTTTCCGCCGGAATGGTCATTTCGATGAGACGGTTCAGCCCGTTGAGAATACCCTGGATGCTGCCACCCCGCTGCAGGTCGATGATCGGATAGCTGCTGGGAACGAAGATATCTCCGGCGCTCACTACGTCGGAACGGCGAAAGAAAACGATGCTATCGCCGTCGGTGTGGGCCGCCGGCTGGTGAATGAGCTGAATCCCCTCGCCATTGAAGAACATGGATTTTTCATCAGTGATGTAAGTGTCGGTAGGCAGTGCGCCGAAAGGCACAGCCGGTTGGTTGCCGGTGGGCTTTGCGCTCATCCGGTCCAGTACCGTCTGGTGAGCGATCACCGCGGAGCCCTCGCCTGCATCGGAGATGTTACCGGCCACATTGCCGCCCGTAATCGTAATACCGGCCTTGGCGATCTTCTCGTTGCCTCCCGTGTGATCCGCATGTACGTGGGTATTGATGATGTAGCGAATCGGCTTGTCAGTTACCTTGCGGATGGCCGCCAGCAATTGATCGCTCATCTGCGCGACCCCCGTGTCTACCAGCAGAACGCCCTCCTTGCCAACCTGCAGGGTGATGTTCCCGCCATCGCCCACCAGCATATAGATGTTGCCCTGCACCGGAAGAACATGGATCTCGGAGCTACCGGCTTTCTGGTCGGGCTGCGCATAGGCAATGGTGGACAAGGCCAGTAGCAGCACGAAGCGCATTTACTTGGCCGCCTTCGCGAGAGTCTGCTGGTATTCCGGATACATGGTTTCAGCGCCGCCCCGCGCCGCCGCGGCAGGTACCTTGTACTTTGTGGGGAATTCACTCAGGAAAGTATTCGTTCCAGGCAAGTGGTGCGGCACCACGCCCGGTGCGCGAACCACCTCCGTCACCGGCTCACACGGATACGGTGCGATTGCCTGGCGCGGGTCGAGCACCCAGTCCGTAGTTCGAATGAAGGGCTCAGTCAAGTAAACAGGGTCGGTCACGATACTGACGAGTGTCAGGTAATCATCATGCCGGATCCAGTGCTCGGTCAGTGTCGCTTTGTCGCTGCGCGGAATCCCATTTCGCCGAATCCATCCAATCTTCAGGTGCGTGGTGGTCACGGTCAGAATGTCGCCTTCCCACTTCCCAGTGGAAAAGCCCTGCCACGTATGCGCCGCGTACTCTGGCGGATGGGGACGTCCGTCCATCCAGATGGTGCGCTCCGGCGCCTGCCAGGAAATGTGCGTGTGATACGCGATGACCTGCTGCGAATCCCGATCCACTTCTTTCCAAATACGAAGGTTGGCGGGACCGCGCGGCCCATAGTCGGCGGGGTGTGGCTTGCACTGATGCTCGGGCAGCGTCAGTATCGACGCGTCCCAGATATCACCGCGCATGCGGGCGGCGTCGTTGATGGGCAGTCCCAGGTAGTCGCCGATGTCGGGGCCTGGGATACGCTCGGGCTGGTCCTCGTGGAACCGGGGAGCCCATTCACCGGACGGATCCATTTGCGCGAATGCCGGCGCACTGACCAGCAGAATCAGCAATCCCGCAATCTTCGGCATAACTTTCCTGACTGACATATTAGAAGACCTCGAATTCCACCGCTTACAGAAACCGCACTCTCAAGAACAGAATCCTGACTCCTGTGTTGTGTGGGGCGGGCTTCAGCCTGCGGCGGACTTTAGTCCGCCATCCGACCTAGCGGGACTCAAGTCCCGAGCAGGCTAAAGCCCGCCCCACAAGAACCCTCTCACCACTAGTGTAGGCCCTGCCGCCGATAGAGCGCGGGTGACACTCCCACCTGGCGCACAAACCAGTTGGAGAGATGGCTCTGCGACGAGAAGCCCGCCGACAACGCCACTTCCACGATTGGCGCATCCGTCCCCCGGAGAAGTTCCTTAGCACGCTCCAACCGCCGCGCCAGCACGTACTGATGCGGCGACTGCCCAATAGCGGCCTTGAACGCCCGCGCCAGGTAGAGCGGGCTTACTTTTACTTCGGCGGCCATAGCCTCCAGGCTGAGATCGCCTTCCAGGTGAGCCTCGATGAATTCGATGAGACGCCGCATGCGCCATCCGGAAATCTGCTGTGCAGCGGCCGGCAACACCGAACGCGAACGCGCAGAATGCCGCCGCGCCAGGTGTACCGCCATCATCTGGGCCAGCGTGTCGACGTAGAGTCCGTCCTCGGCCGTGCCATCGCGCAACGCCGCAGTGATGGCGATCGCCAGTTGCTCCAGCAGCGGATCAAGAATCGCGAATCGCGGCACAATCTCGGCTCGGGCGGGATCGCACCCATACATCTCACCGATCGCAGCCTCGTAGATGGACTGGCGCAGGTAGACCTGCAGGATTTCCGGGTGCCCGCTGTGCTGCCACTTCGTGGTCGCCGTGCCGGGAGTTACGCAGATTCGCCGCGGCCCGATCAGCGCCGTCTCTTGCGAGGCGCCCTCGATCTTGCGGGTTACTTCCGTAGGTCGCGTCAAATGGTAAATCAGGGACGGATGCTGGATGGCCGCCTCCGTTGCCTGAAACGGAGCCTCTTCCAGTATGGCCGCGTAGAGCGACCGCCAGCCGGCCTCCGGGCTATGCGCGAGCAAACGATTGCCTGGCCGGAGTACGCGCCCGTGGGTCTCGCGAACTGTAAAAACAGGCATTTCCCGTGGCATGGCCAGCACCTCCAGCGCGTTGCAGGTATTATACGCCCGCTACTGCACCTGTGCATGTGGGAGCGGGCGAGTTCCGAACGTCGACTAGCCGCCACGGGCGAAGACAGCGTTTGTGGATTTGCTCCGTTCGGGCCGCTCTGCCCATGGTCATTTTCCACAAACGCCACTTCACAGCCGTTGATGTACGCTGGCAGATGTAGACGGACGGAATCGATGGAACATATCGAACCCAGCCGAGGACGAGCAACGCCGTCGTTCGAGGAGTTGGCGGACTTCATACGCGAGCGGGCCGCAATTTCCAGGCGGAAGCCGATAGTGCCCGAGACGCTGTTCGAAGATGACCTTGGGATCACCGGCGATGACGGCTGCGAGCTACTGGAAGCCACGGAGAAACACTTTGGTGTTTGTCTCTCGTCTCCCGAAGAGGGTTACCGCCGCACTTTCAACCTGGCCCCTCACGAGTTCCTTTTTCACAGTGAGGGCCTGGGATGGGACTTGTCTGACATTGTCAGCCTTTTCCGTCCGAGTGCAATACCTACGTCCATCAGGGCCTTTCGGGTCGGTGATCTATTCGAAGCAATAAAAAAAGCCCCGCCGACACCAATCGACCGAGTTTCAATTCTGGGCCTGGAGTAGTGATTACACCGGAGCGTCGATTAGCGCGGTACCCGATAACGGTTGAAAAACGGCGTTAGTGGACTTCATTCAAAGGTCTGCGCCGCCCAAGGTCATTTTCCCAGACAGCACCTTGCAGGCCGGCCGCGGCCAACGATCCTTCAAGTCATACGTTTTCCGTTTCATTAAACAGCCGGCGGCTCAACTTTAGCCAATCGCAGGCTTCCATCCCTGAGCCTAAACGGGTTAGCGAGTCGGTTCGGCTCAACATGCGCCGTTCAGCATCTTTCCAGAACCGTGGCAATCCCCTGACCCACTCCAATACACATGGTGCACAGCGCGTAGCGCGCCCCGATCCTCTCCAATTGGTAGCAAGCGGTAGTCACCAGCCGCGCGCCGCTCGCTCCCAGCGGATGGCCGATTGCGATCGCTCCCCCGTTGGGGTTCACGTGCGCCGCATCGTCGGGCAGACCCAGGTCCCGTGTTACCGCGAGCGCCTGCGCGGCGAAAGCTTCGTTGAGCTCGATCACCTCAATCGACCCTAGGGAGACTCCGGCCTTCGCCAGCACCTTGCGCGTGGCGGGCGCTGGGGCGAATCCCATGATGCGCGGAGCTACACCAGCTACGGCCGTGGCCAGCACGCGCGCCCGCGGCTTAAGTCCATACCTCTTGGCTGCAGCTTCGGACGCCAGTAGCAGAGCACACGATCCGTCGTTCACGCCTGAGGCGTTGCCCGCCGTCACCGTCCCGTTCGGCTTGACTACCGGTTTCAGCTTGGCCAGATCTTCCAGAGTCGAGTCCGGACGCGGGTGCTCGTCAGTGGCAAACTTCTTGGGATCGCCTTTCTTTTGCGGAATCGAAACTGGAATCACTTCGCACTGGAAAAAGCCGTTTGCGTGCGCCTTGGCCCAGCGCTGCTGCGTGCGGAATGCGAACGCATCCTGATCCGCGCGCGCCACTTTGAAATCTTCGGCAACGTTCTCGGCCGTTTCGGGCATGGAGTCGGTGCCGTATTTGCTCTTCATGAGCGGGTTAGCGAAACGCCAGCCAATGGTGGTATCGAAGATTTCCGCGCTCCGGCTGAACGGGGTGTCCGCCTTCCCCATGACGAACGGAGCGCGCGACATGCTCTCCACGCCCCCGGCAATCATGAGGTCCGCCTCACCGGACTTGATGGCCCGAGCCGCGATCCCAACCGCGTCCATGCTCGACCCACACAGCCGGTTCACTGTGTTGCCGGTCACGTCTTTCGGCATACCGGCGAGCAGCAGCGCCATGCGGGCCACGTTGCGGTTATCTTCGCCGGCCTGGTTGGCGCAGCCGAAAATCACATCGTCTACGGCGCCCCAGTCCACGTTGGCGTTCCGCTCCATCAGCGCGCGTAGGGGAATCGCCGCCAGGTCGTCGGTGCGTATAGTGGCGAGGCTTCCGCCATAGCGTCCGAAGGGCGTACGGATAGCATCGCAAATGAATACGTCGTTCATAGGTTTGAAACTTCCATTGTAGACCGCGATTCTACGGCAGCGGTTTTAACTCGGGCTTGCCGCCCTCGCCCACTGGGTACCGGTCCACATTCAGCGCCATCGCCACCAGCGAGTAGTAACCGATCACGCCGATCAAATCGACCACGCCGCGCTCGCCAACCACGCCAACCGTGGCTTTGAACGTAGCGTCGCTTACCTGCTTGTTGGTGAGCAGTTCGTGGCAGAAATTGTAGACGGCCTCCTCGTCCGCTTGCATTCCAGTTGGCCGCTTGCCGTTGGCAACGGCGTCGATGATCGCGTTGCTCACACCCGCTTGCGCGGCGTTCTTGCGATGCGCCGTCCACTCGAACTGCGCGCCCCAGTAGCGCGCGGTCACAAGGATGGCTATTTCACTCAGTTTGCGGGGCAGGGAACTATGGAACCGCACCTGCGCGCCAAGTTGCTGCGCCGCGTCGCCCATTTCCGGGCTGCGCAGGAATACGTTGAACGGTCCCTCGGTGGACCCGCCGCGTTCGCCGGCCAGCAGGTGATCCATCATAGTCTTCTGCTGCGGCGTCAGTTGCTCATAGGTGAGCGGTTTGAAGCGGTCGCCGCGTAGATGAATGGATGGCCCGGCCAATGCCAGCGCCGCCACTACGCCGAAACCCACCGCGGCTGTCGAAACGAAGTGGATATTCATTGCACCCCTTTCTGAGGTTAACCAGTTTATCCCGTATACGATGCATGTGTTATCGTTTGGGCAAGGACGTGTTACTTAGTCGGCGGTTGGCTGTCATCGCGGTGGGTCTCTGGTGCGTTACGGCGCTCGCGGCATCGGACTGGACTCTCGCCCGCAGCGCACACTCGGAAGTCTTATCGCAGGCGGGAGAAACCAACGCCCGTTCCATGGCATTGCTCATGGAGCGGCTGCACGCTTTCTTCTCGCCCGTGGCTCCGTCCCCCGATCATCGTCCGCCGGTACGAGTGGTCGTTTTTCGATCCACCGAAGAGTACGGGCCATATCGTCTCGGGCTCTCTGCGGGCGCGTACTACATGGGAAGCCACATCCGCGACTACATCGTCATGCCGGCGCTTGGGCCGCGCGACCCGCATGTAGCAGCGCACGAATACTGGCACCTGGTGGTGCGCGATTCCGATCTGCAACTGCCGCTCTGGTTGGAAGAAGGAATGGCGCAATACTTCTCGAACATCTGTCTGGACCAGCGCGACACCTCGGCCGCGGACCAGCTTGCCTCGCGCTTCCGAACCTTGCACGGCCAAGCCCGGATGCCGCTTGCCGACTTGCTGGCGCTCGCGAAAGACTCGCCTCTCCGCAATGATCACGAGGCAGCTTCCCTGTTTTACGCGCAGAGCTGGGCTCTGACGGAAATGCTTCTTGCCGATCCCGCTTACAGCACGGGTTTTCCGGAACTCTTCACGGCGTTGGCTTCGGGAATGCCGGGCCAAGGCGCGCTGCCCTCGGTGTATGCCAAATCGTTGGCTGTGATCGGAGCTGATCTGCGGGCGTGGATTGAGAAACGCGGCGTTACTCCGGTCGTGCTTCCGGATGCTGCGCCGGACAACGCCGGCATCGAGGTTGTAGAGTCGTCGGCAGTGGATTCAGGCGCGATTCTGGCCGACCTGCTGGCAACAGCCGACCAGTTGGACCGCGCCGAATCGATCTACCGCAAACTTGCCAGGGAAGCCCCCGACGCCCCGGATATCACGGCTGGGCTGGCGAGGATCGCGCTCAAGAAGGGTGACGACCCGGCGGCGCGGCAGCTATTGCGCCGCATGGTGGATCAGGGCCTGGAAGACGACGACGCCCTCTTCAACCTGGCGTTACTCGACAACAACGCGGGCGCCCACGAGGCTGCACTGGCGGATCTCCACGCGATGCGCCACGTCGCTCCGGCGCGCGAATTCGCGTACTGGACTGCCATCGCCTACGCGGCGAATCAACTGGGCAGAAGAGCGGATGCCGAGGCCGCCGCGACGAACGCGCTGACATACGCCTCAAATGCGGCTGAACGCGAGCACGCCCGAGAGCTGCGCTTAATCGCGCAGACGGACGTTGTGGTGCAAATGACGCGCGACGCCAATGGCCAGATGAAGCTTGTGCATACGCGCACTCCTCACGGTTCGCCCGATTGGAACCCTTTCATTGAACCAGACGATCAGGTCCGCCGTGTTGAGGGCAAGCTGCGAACCATCGATTGTGGCGTGCAAACGGTGTTTGAGGTGGAGACGGCGGGCGGCACTTTGCGGCTCGCGATTCCAGATCCGTTCCACGTGCAGATACGCAATGCACCTTCCGAATTCACCTGCGGCCCGCAACCGCCGAGCGACGTGTCGGTGGTCTACGCCGCCTCAGGTCCGACCGGCGGTGTCCTGCGTGGTTTGGAGTTTCGCTAGTAGGCAGACCGGGTGAAAAGGTTCTTGTGGGGCGGGCTTTAGCCTGCGCGGGACTTCAGCCCCGCTGGTTCGGATGGCGGACTAAAAGTCCGCCGCAGGCTGAAGCCCACATCACTATTTCACGCGGTCGCAGCATTAGAGCACCAGGCAAGCTTCCTCAAACTTCAACCGCGGCGCTCGGGGCGGCACCTTCGACTTGTCCCCGTGGCCCAGATTGCACAGAAAATTAACCTTCCACTTGCCGTCCGGAAAGAATTCGCGGTTCACCTTTTCCGCGTCGAAGCCGGACATCGGCCCGCAATCCAAACCCAGGGCGCGAGCAGCCAGAATGAAGTAGCCGCCTTGCAGCGAGCTGTTGCGGAAAGCGGTTTCCTCAATCAGCGCAGGTTTCCCAACGAAGCTGGACCGAAAGTCCATACCGGGGTTCAGTTCGGGCAGCTTCTCGTAGAATTCGAGATCGTACGCGATGATTGCGGTCACGGGGCGGCGCGCGTCTTCTCTACGTTGCCTGGAGCGAGCGTAGGCAGCAGTCGCTGCTTGGCTTGCTCGCTGACCACGAAGACGAACCGCGCCGGCGAGCAGTTGGCGCTGGTCGGTCCCATTTTTGTCAGGTCGTATACCTCTCGGAGAAGTGCTTCGGGTACGGGTTCGGGTAGCCATGCGCGAGACGTCCGCGCTTGCCGGAAGATCTGGTGCAGTGCTTCGGCGGAAACAGGGGGCATGGTTCCATTGTGCATGAAGTCCCCTTCACATTAAGTCCGGTTCAGATCGCAACCTGGCAGGGCGATTGTGCGGTCGAAATAGTAGGAGGCAATCACGGTGAGACAAAGATTTCTCGTCGGCGCACTCATACTCGTCGGCACGGTTTTATCCGGGTGTGCGGGGAGTTATGGCTACAGTTCCGCGTATGTAGCTTATGGTCCTCCGGCCCCGCGATACGGCGTAGTGGGAGTCGCACCGGGCCCGGGCTATGTTTGGATCGATGGCTATTGGGGCTGGCGCGGCAACAACTATGCGTGGGTCGGCGGAAGGTGGGAACGCCCTCCGTACGGGCGCCGGGAATGGGTGCGTGGCGATTGGCGGCATGAGGGCCATGGCTGGCGCTACCACGAAGGCCACTGGCGCTAACGGAGTGTCAGTTGCCCAGAATTTCCAGGTAGCGAGCGACTGACTCGATACCGCGAAAGAAATTCGGCAGGTGGAATTTCTCATTTGGCGCGTGCAGGTTGTCGTCGGGCAAACCGAAGCCCAGCATCACGCTAGGGATGCCCAGGTATTGGTCGAACACACCTACGATGGGGATCGACCCGCCGGAGCGAATGTACACCGTCTCCTTGCCGAACACCTGGTTCATGGCTTCCGCGGCCGCGTGGATGAACCGGTTGTCCGGGTTCGTTAGCGACGGCGCACCGGCGTGTAGCACGTGGAACTCCGCCTTCACGCCCCTCGGACAGGCGGCTTTGACTGCAGCCTTCAGCTGCTCGGCCGCCTCGTTGGGACGCTGATCCGCGACTAGGCGCGTGCTCACCTTCGCTACCGCTCGGGCGGGAATCACGGTCTTCGCACCTTCCCCGGTGAATCCGCCGCGAATGCCATGCACTTCCAGCGTGGGGCGCGCCCAAAGACGGTCCAGAAGCGGAACTCCAGGCTCGCCCACCAACTCCCGCGCTCCCATTTCCTTTTCCCTATATTCCTTTTCGTTGAATGGCAGCCGCGCCCAAGCCTCGCGCTCCTCAGGCGTTGGCGGCACCACGCGATCGTAGAAACCCGGTATCCGGATGTGCCCGTCGCGGTTCTTCAACGCGCACAGGATTTCGGCGATGGCCTGGATCGGATTGGGCGCGGCGCCGCCATAAACGCCCGAATGCAAATCGTGATTCGCGCCTTCCACCGCCAACTCGCCGTAGACGATTCCCCGCAGCCCGATGCAGATCGTCGGCAGGTCGGGTGCGAACATCTCGGTGTCGCAAACCACCGCGGCGTCGGCTTTGAGCCGGGGCGGCCGGCTTTTCACGTATTCTTCGATGTGCTCGCCGCCGCTCTCTTCCTCGCCTTCGATCAAAAACTTGACGTTTACCGGCAGCCGTCCGGTAGTCTTCAGCAGCCCTTCCACGGCCTTGATCTGGATGTAGGTCTGGCCCTTATCGTCCGATGAGCCGCGCGCGAAAATGTCATTGCCCCTCACTTCCGGCTCGAAGGGCGGCGACTTCCATTCGTCCAGAGGATCTGGCGGCTGCACGTCATAGTGGCCGTAAAAGAGGATGGTCGGCTTACCCGGCGCGCCCAACCACTCGCCATAAACCAATGGATTGCCCTGGCCTTCGATCAGCTCGGCCTTGGTCATGCCGGCGGCCAGCAGTTCCTTCCGCACGAATTCCGCTGCCCGCTGGATATCGGGCTTATGTTCGGACAGCGTGCTGATGCTGGGAATCCGCAGAAATGCGCGCAGGCCTTCCACGAAGTCGGACTGGTGCTGCTGGTAGTAGGTCATTGTGTTTTCACCTTAACCCACTTGCAAGCGGGGATCGAGCAGTTGCTCCAGTCGCTCGGCGGGAATTCCTGATTTCTCGCGCGCCAATTCGCGGATGGTGCGCCCCGTTGCATAAGCTTCCTTCACCAGCGCGGCGGCGCTCTCATATCCGATCTCCGGCGCCAATACTGTGCCCATGGCCAGGGACTGCTCGACGAACCCTTCAGCGCGAGCGCGGTCGGCTTCCAGACCATCCACCAACTTCCCAGCAAAATTGCGGCTGCCGGCCGCCAGCAGTTCGATGCTTTCGAGCAGATCGTAGGCCATGACCGGCATCATCACGTTCAGTTCGAGATTCCCCGCGGCGGCGCACCAGGCGATGGTAGCGTCATAGCCGATCACCTGCGCGCAAACCATGAGCAGACTCTCAGCGATCACCGGATTCACTTTCCCCGGCATAATGCTGGAGCCAGGCTGCACCGCGGGCAGGATGAGCTCGCCCAACCCGCATCGCGGTCCGGAGCCAAGCCAGCGGATGTCATTGGCGATTTTGGTGAGGGCCACGGCGTAGTTACGCAACGCACCGCTCAGAAAACATGCGGCATCGCGCGCTGCCTGGGCCTCGAAATGATTCGATGCCTCCACGAACGGCAGGCCGGTACGGCGAACGATTTCCGCCGTCACCGCCTGCGGAAAACCCGGCGGCGCGTTGAGGCCCGTCCCTACGGCGGTCCCTCCCAGCGGCAGTTCGTAAATTCCGGGTAGGGCCGCTTCCACACGCTTCCGCGCCATATCCACCTGGCGCAGGTAGCCGCTGAACTCCTGTCCCATCAGTAAAGGGACGGCATCCTGCAAATGGGTGCGGCCTATTTTGACGACGTCGCGAAACTGATGAGCTTTCCGCCCAAGAGATGCGTGCAGTTCCTGCATGGCCGGAAGCAGGCGCCGGTTCACCGCTTCCGCGGCGGCGATGTGCATCGCCGTGGGAATGACGTCGTTGCTCGATTGCCCGCGGTTCACATCGTCATTGGGATGGGCTCCCGCCAGCCGCCCGATCACTTCGTTGGCGTTCATGTTGGTGGAAGTACCGCTGCCCGTCTGAAAGACATCCACCACGAATTGATCGTCGTACCGGCCCGCCATCACCTCTTCAGCAGCGGCTTCGATCTTAGGTAGCCCGTTCACTTTCGCGGCCGCGCTCTTGATCAGCCCAAGGGCCCGGATAAACGACCGCGGAAACCGCTTTCCGCTGATAGGGAAGTTCACGATAGCTCGGGCGGTTTGCGCGCCGTACAGTGCATCAACGGACACGCGCATTTCGCCCATGGTGTCGCGTTCCGTTCGGTATGAGTCGCTCATGTGACTATTCTGACCTGCCGGACGGTAGTGGCGCAGGCGCACTACAATGGGAACTCCCATGCACACCAATCGGCTCGCACAGGAGAAGAGTCCGTACCTGCTCCAGCACGCGCACAATCCAGTGGACTGGTACCCATGGGGGCCGGAAGCGTTCGAGAAAGCCCGCGCGGAAAATCGGCCGATCTTTCTCTCCATCGGCTATTCCACTTGCCACTGGTGCCACGTGATGGAGCGGGAATCGTTCGAAAATGAACAAGTAGCCGCGCTGCTGAACGCCAATTTCCTCCCCATCAAGGTCGACCGCGAGGAGCGCCCCGATGTGGATCGCGTCTACATGACGTTTGTGCAGGCGACTACCGGCGGCGGCGGATGGCCCATGTCGGTGTGGCTGACTCCTGAGCTGGAGCCATTCTTCGGCGGCACCTATTTCCCTCCCGACAATCGCTATGGGCAGCCCGGTTTCGCTTCCGTCCTGACGCAAATCGCTTCGGCGTGGCGGACTGATCGCCCACAAATTATCGATTCCGCCCGCGAGGTGATCGAGCAACTGAAGAAAGCCGTCTCCGTTTCCGCAGCGCGGCCGGGACCGCCGTCGGTGGATCAGGCGATGCTCGATAGCGGGTTCTACGCTTTCCGCAGGAGCTTCGATACGCGCCGCGGCGGTTTCGGCGGCGCCCCCAAATTCCCGCGCCCTTCGGTTCACGATTTCCTGCTGCGCTATCACGTCCGCACGAAGAACCAGGAAGCGCTCGACATGGTTCTGCAGACCATGCGCGAGATGGCCAAAGGCGGGATGAACGACCAATTGGGCGGCGGGTTTCATCGCTACTCCGTGGACGACCGCTGGTTCGTTCCCCACTTCGAGAAGATGCTCTACGACCAGGCGCAGCTGGCGATCTCGTATCTGGAAGCATTTCAGATCACCCACGACCCCACGTACGCCGAAACCGCACGCGCCATTTTCGATTATGTATTACGCGACATGACCGATCAGGGCGGCGCCTTCTACTCGGCCGAAGACGCCGACAGTGTGATCGACCCGGCGCGGCCCAATGAAAAAGGCGAGGGAGCGTTCTACATCTGGACCGCTGACGAGGTCCGCGAACGCGCCGGTCAGCCTGCCGCGGATTGGTTCGGGTACCGCTATGGCGTCGAGGCCGGCGGCAACGTGGATCACGATCCCCACGAAGAATTCACCGGCAAGAACATCCTGTATCAGGCGCACACGGTGGAAGAGACCGCCGCGCATTTCGGCCGCGACATCGAAGAAGTGCGCGCCGCAATCCAGGACGCCGCGCGTGTTCTCTTCGCGACCCGATCCAAGCGCGTGCGCCCGCATCTCGACGACAAGATCCTCACAGCCTGGAACGGTCTCATGATCTCGGCCTTCGCTTTGGGTGGCGCGGTGTTGAACGAGCCGCGATATGGCGACGCCGCCCGAACGGCAGCCGAATTCCTGATCGCCCGGATGTACGATCCCGCCACCGGCATACTGCTGCGCCGCTACCGCGAAGGCGACGCGTTCATCCCCGGATTTCTCGATGACTACGCTTTGTTCACGCAGGGCCTGTTGGATCTCTACGAGGCACAGTTCGATCGCCGCCATCTGGAACTCGCGACCAAGCTCACTGAAAAACAGATCGAACTTTTTGAGGACCACAAGGACGGAGCCTTTTTCAGCACCACCGCCAACGATGCAACCCTTGTCCTGCGCGTCAAAGAGGATTACGACGGCGCCGAACCCTCGGGCAATTCGGTGGCGGCGATCAATCTGTTGCGGCTCGCTCAATTCACCGGCCGCGCGACGTTTCGCCAGTCCGCGGAACGCCTGATCTCGGCCTTCGGCCCGCGCCTCTCCAATGCGCCCGTGGCCATCCCGAAAATGCTGGTGGCTTGCAATTTCTGGTTGAGCGATCCACGGCAAGTAATCATCGTGGGGGATCGTAACACGCGTGACACAATCGAGCTGATCCGCACGGTCCACTCTCAGTTCGATCCGCAGCGGATCATTCTTCTGCTGGATTCCGACGAGACTCGCCGAGCGCTATCCGCGGGCATTCCATCGATTGCCGCCATGACCCGGCTCGGTGGCCGTGCGGCCGCCTACGTTTGCCGCGATTACACCTGTCAACTGCCCGTTTCCGAAGTTGCGCGGCTGGCCGAGTTGCTACAATGAACTCTTCACCATCCATTTCAGGAGGAATTCATGGAAAGACCAGGCGCAACCACTATGAGGGGCAACCCCCTAACTCTCATCGGGCCCGAGTTGAAAACCGGCGACGCCGCCCCGGATTTCAACGTCGTGGATAGCTCGCTCAAGCCCGTAACGTTGAAAGATACCGGGAGCCACGTGCGGATCATCAGTGTCGTGCCATCGCTCGACACGCCCGTCTGCGACGCCCAAACCAAGCGGTTCAACGAAGAAGCCGCCAAGCTGCCTGACGTCGACATCCTGACTGTGAGCATGGATCTTCCCTTCGCCCAGAAGCGCTGGTGCGGAGCCTTCGGCGTCGACAAGGTGAAAATGCTATCCGATCATCGCGACGGCTCTTTTGGTTCAAACTACGGAACGCTGATCAAGGACATGCGGATCGAGAGCCGGGCGATTTTTGTGGTCGACCAGAAGAACAAAATTCGTCACGCCGAGTACGTGAAGGAAGTGGCCGATTTCCCGAACTACGAAGCAGCGCTATCCGCCGCGAAAAGCGCTGCCGCCGCTAAGGCCTAGCTGCGCCGCAGGCCTCTTGAGGATTGCCTGAGCTCCGCGCCGACATCCGCAAGCCTTCTCACCCGGGCAGTAGAAAACCCGTTGGTGCGGGGCGGGCTGACCTTGGCGGGCGGTGTTCTCACAGGCAACCTCATCGGGGTTTTGCGCGTCGCCATCACCGCGTATTTCCTGGGGACCCATAGTCGTGCCGACTCTCTGGCAGTGGCCATGGGTCCCATCGACACATTGAACTCCGTGCTGGCCAACAGCATGTTGTTCGCGTTCGTTCCCATGCTCACGGCGCGCACCGGCCTGGAGCGTACCGCATTGTTCCTGCAACTCCGTCGCGTATTCGCCTGGGTTTTCGTGGCCACTTCGGTATCGGTAGTCGCGGCGGCGCCGTGGCTGATGCGGGCGCTGGCGCCGGGTCTGAGCGCTGAATCCTTTGGCACGGCCGTTAGCCTTCTCCGCATTCTGGCTCTCTCCACCATGGCGGGCGGAGCGGCGTCTCTGTATTGGGCGCTCCTCTATACCGAACGGCGCTTTGGACCAACAGCCTTTTACCAGGCCACTCTCAACGTGTGCACGGTTGTCGCGGCGGTGAGTTTATGGCAAGCCCTGGGTGTCTATGCGTTCGCCGTCGGCTATACCGCGGGTGCTTGTGTGCAGCTCGCCTTGGTCCACTTCGCCGCGCGCCGCAGCTTGCAACACCAGGAACCTCTCAAATCCGATATCCGCTGGGGTGACATTCTCGCCAAGCCGGCTTTCTTCATGGTGTATGCCGCAGGTTTGGGTTTGAACATTACGTTCACGCGGGCCTACGCCACTCACGCTGGCTCAGGCATGGCGGCGGCCATGGAGTATTGCCTGCGAGGCGTGGGCGTACCGCTGGCTCTTCTGGTGAATCCAGTGGCTAACTCTCTGTTGCCCGAAATCGCGCGTTTGAAAAGCGCTCTGCGGTTGCGCGAAGCGTTCCGCCTCATCGATCGCACCATGGCGTTGGCAGGTCTCGTTGCGGTAGCATGCAGCGGCTTTGCAATGCTCCTGCGCACGCCGGCTATCGCCCTGTTGTTTGAGCGCGGCAGCTTCACTCCCGAATCCACCAAATTGGTGGCGGCCGTATTTCTGGGACTGGCTCCGACCCTGATCGGCTGGAGCCTGATTGAGATCACCTCGCGTTCTCTGTTCGCGCTCGATCGCCCCTGGCCGCCCGTTTTGGCGGCGTTCATCCCGGTCCTGGTGAACGCCACACTCACGCTGCGGCTCGGCCTTTCGCAGCCGGAATTTCTAGGCATAGGAGCCTCGGCGGGCACGCTGGCCGGATTCGCCGTCTTGTTTTTGATCGTCCACTGGAACCGCAAACGCTGGCTGGGTGTATAATCGCCGCTGATTGCGAGAGCTTATGCCAATCCCAGTAAACGCCGGATGCCTGCTCCGGGCCGCCGCCCTGCTCGCGGCCTCATCCTTCCTGTCGACCGCCGCGTTAGCGCAGTGGACCAAGGTTCCACCACGGCCAACCAACCTTTCCGGCCCAGTGCCCAAGGCCGCTGACGGCAAGCCGGATCTGTCCGGCATCTGGGAACCTAGCGCGAACAAATACCTCCGCGATATTGCCGCCGACCTCAAGCCTGAGGACGTTCCTTTCCAGCCCTGGGCCAAGGCCGTGTTCGATCAGCGCACCGACGGATCGCATTCCAAGGAGGACCCCGACGCCAACTGTCTTCCCCAAGGGGTGCCCAAGATCGACGCCGCCCCTGCCCCTTGGAGGGTGGTCCAGACGCCCGGGTACGTGGTGATCGTGTACGAAGCGTTCAATCTCTGGCGGCAGATTTTCGTGGACGGCCGCGAGGTGGAGCGCGACGTCAATCCAACCTGGATGGGTTACTCGACGGGCAAGTGGGATGGCGACACTTTGGTGGTGGACACCCGAGGCTTCAATGGCAAGGCATGGTTGGACCAGTTGGGCCGCCCTTCAACAGAAGCGCTGCACGTGACCGAACGTTTTCGGCGGAAGGATTTTGGGCACATGGAACTGCGGATTACCATTGACGACTCCAAGGCTTACACAAAGCCGTGGACCGTGACGCAAGAAGTGCACCTGCTGCCCAACACAGAGTTGCTGGAATTCATTTGCAACGAAAACAACCGCGACCTGCCGCACCTGCCAGGCCAGTAAAGGGAGCACCTTTACCTCACTTCACCGCAACGATCGATTCCACCTGAATGGTCTTAGTCTTACCGTCGAGCGACCCGGTGACCTTCACCTTTTTCCCCGCGAACTTCTCCGGCGTCTTCTGATCGCTGAGCGTGTACGCTTCCTTCCCGTCAAACAAAACGTAGGACGCCCCGTGCGCTTCGACGCAGGCGATGGTGCACTCCCCATCTGTCGGTCCCATGCGCATCCGGGAATGATCGGCTGTAGCGCACATGCTATCCGTGATGGTACCAGTGAACGTCCGCTGCCCCGACGCCGCAGCCAGCGCGCTAACCATGAAAAAAATGAGGATTACGGGCTTCATAAGGCGGCCGGTGAGGCCGCCCTCCGCTTTTAATCTTTTATTCGCCCGGCGTCATGAGGTGTGCAGTCGTGGTGCCGGCATTCATAATCCACACGCCGCCCTGCTTGTTATTGTCGGGTAACCCCAGCGACTGTGCGGTGGCGCCCGGCACGGCGATCGTCATGTGCTTCCGCGTGTGATCGGCGTCGGCGCCCATGGCGTGATACCACACCGATCCGAACTCTGGCTTCACCCTGGTCCCATCCTTCTCGGCCGCATCGAATGCCGCCTGACTTGCCTTCTTGTCGGCAATCGCTTCGAACTTCAGGTTTTGAGCAACCCGATCCAGGTTGCCCACGCTGGTGCACTCCACAAAGAATGGCTGGTTCGCGCCAGGCATTCCTGACTTGTCGTAGCACACCATGCGGTTAGTGCCCTTCTTCAGCGTCTCGTACGTGAAATCGGCCTTCCACTTGATCACCGTAGCCCCATCTTTCATCTGGGGTGATGGTGCAGCGAGCAACGCCTTATCAATCTCTGGCGATTGCGCGAACGCGCCGGTCGAAACCGCCAGCATGCTGACAACGATCGGTAACATGTGTTTCATTTCTGTGATCTCCAATTCATCCGCCTGTAACTTCCATGCCTGGCGAGCGCCATCCGGAGATATTTCGGGAGACGTGACGCGTTCGCAAACAATAGTATCGGCGGATGGGCCAGTATATCATGGCAAGGCCAAGCGCCACCACGCGGGGTGACCCTCAGGGGGAAGCAGTCACTTAAGTCAGCAAGGAGTAATGCCTAATAGGCAGACCGGGTGAAAGGGTTCTTGTGGGGCGGGCTTTAGAGGGACTTGCGAAATAAGACTGCGGATGTTTTGGCGGACGGGTTTGTAGGCCCTGGTTCGGTGCACAATGCAAGCGAATCAATGCAGTTTTGGGAGGGCGCTAAGAGTGCGCCGCGCGCAGGCA